>CALVLK010000027.1 GCA_944337235.1 uncultured Clostridia bacterium | reverse complement strand
ATCGGTTCGATGCAGATGACGGTACCGGGGCGGAGCCGCACGCCCGTTCCGCGCTTCCCGTAATTGGGGACGGAAGGGTCCTCGTGCATCTCCCTGCCGATGCCGTGCCCGACGTATTCGCGCACGACCGAAAAGCCGTTCGATTCCGCATGCGCCTGCACCGTTGCGCCGATGTCGTACAGCGGCGTGCCTGCGCGCAGGTGTTCGACCGCCTTCCAGAAGCACTCCTCGGTGACGCGCATGAGCTTTTGCTTTTCCTCGCTGACGGCGCCGACCGCAAAGGTGCGCGCCCCGTCGCCGTGGAACCCGTTTTTATAGGCGCACAGGTCGATGCTGACGATGTCGCCCTCTTTGAGGACGATGTCCTCCGAGGGGATGCCGTGCACGATGACCTCGTTGACGGATGCGCAGATGCTTGCGGGGTAGCCGCAATAGCCGAGGCAGGAAGGTTCGGCGCCGCGCGCACGGATGTACTCGCGCGCGACCCTGTCCAGCTCGGCGGTCGAGACCCCCGGCCGCACCGCGGAACCCACCGCCGCGAGCGTATCGCGCACGATCGCGCAGGGCTCGCGCATGAGGTCGATCTCACGCTCCGATTTGACAAAGATCATAGGCTTGCCTCGCTGCCCGCCGCTTACTTTTTGAGCGCCGCGCAGATCCTTGCGAACACTTCGTCGATGGCGCCCACGCCGTCGATGTTGAGCAGAACGCCCTTTTTGGTGTAGTAGTCGATGAGCGGCTGTGTCTGTTCGGTATAGACCTTCAGGCGGTTGCCGACCGTCTCCTCGTTGTCGTCCTTACGCTGGTACAGCTCGCCGCCGCAGCGCTCGCACGTCGTTTTGCCGCCGAGGAAATCCACATGGTAGCTTTCGCCGCAGTTTTTGCAAACCCGCCTGCCGCACAGCCGCGCCATGAGCAGGGAGAGGTCGACGTCGATGTTGATGACGGCGTCCACTTTGGAGAATGTATCCAGCTGCTCCGCCTGGAAGAGGTTGCGCGGGAAGCCGTCCAGAAGGTAGCCGCCCTTGCAGTCCGCCTCCGCGAGCCTGCCTTCGACGATCTTGCAGGTGACTTCGTCGGGAACGAGCTGCCCCTTGTCCGTATAGGACTTGGCGAGCAGGCCGATCTCGGTGCCGCGCTTGATGTTGTCGCGGAAGATGTCGCCCGTGGAGATGTGCGGCAGCCCGAACTTATCGGAGATGCGCGTAGCCTGTGTGCCTTTTCCGGCGCCGGGGGCGCCCAACAGGATGATGTTCATAAAGCTCTCCTCAGCTATTCTTTGCGCGCCCGCCCCCTTCGGCGCGGGCGCATGGGGTTATCTTACAATATACTCTCTCGCGCAAGGAAAATCACGCAAAATTACAAATTCATGCGGGCCGCGCGAAAGCGCGCTTTTCTGCATTTCGGTGTGGAGTTGCGAGCAAGCCGAGGCGCCCGAGGAAAACCCGAAGGAGTTTACTTAGAGGTAAATGACTGAGGGTTGCCGCAGGGCAACAAAGGATCGCGACGCAAATCCGCAGCGAAATCTTATTTCAGAAATCCCTTGTAATTCTTCATCATCAGCTGCGACTGCAACTGCTTGTCGAATTCCAGCGCGACCGAGACGACGATCAAAATACCCGTGGTGGAGAACACGCTCAGGAGGTCGCTGTTGCCCGTTATGCTGAAGATCAGCGAAGGCACGAAGGCGACCAGCGAGAGGTAGATCGCACCGAACAGCGTGATGCGGCGGGAGATCTTTTTGAGGTATGCCGCCGTAGGCCTGCCGGGACGGATGCCCGGGATAAAGCCGCCGTTCTGCTGGATACTCTTGGATACGTCTTCGGGATTGAACTGGATCTGCGCGTAGAAGAACGAGAACGCGAAGATCAGCAGGCACAGGATGAGGATGTACAGCCAGCCGAGGTTGCCCTGCCCGCCGCTGAACCACGTGACATAGTTGTCATACGCGGTCGAATCGGAGAAGAACAGACCCATGATGAGATCGGGCAGGCTCAGGATCGCGAACGCGAAGATGAGGGGCATGACGCCGCTGCCGGCGATCTTGATCGGGATGACGGTGGATTGCCCGCCGTACATCTTTCTCCCCTTGACCTGCTTTGCGTACTGCACCGGGATGCGGCGCTCGGACAGGTCGACCGTGACGATCAGCGCAAAGATGATGACCGCGAGCACGACGAAGATGATGATCTGCAAAATCGGCGTGAACGTGAATTCACTGCCCGTAAACGCGCTTGCAAACGTGCTGATAAGCGTATCCGCCGCGGTGGAAATAATACCGAGGAAGATGAGCAGCGAAATGCCGTTGCCCACGCCGTAATCGGTGATGCGCTCGCCCAGCCACATGGTGAGCATGGCGCCCGCGGAGTACACGACGATCATGAAGATCCACAGCAGCCACTCCTGGTTCCAGAAGTACTGCGGCGTCAGCGCGCTGTTGCCGAACGCGAGGATGATGCCGACGGATTGGATGATCGCAAGGAGAAGCGTCAGAAACCGCGTTATCTGCGAGATCTTCTTTTTGCCCTCTTCCCCCTGCTTGGACAGGCGCTCGAGCGCGGGGATGCCC
>CALVLK010000026.1 GCA_944337235.1 uncultured Clostridia bacterium | reverse complement strand
ATGAAGATGAGCGTTCCACCGAACAGGACGGCGCATTGCACGATGCCCACGACGGAGAGGACGGTGACCTTGGACAGAACGTACGCCGTGATATCCAGCCCGCCGAATACCTCGCGCGAGAGAATGTCGCGCTCCTTGCAGATCTCGCGGTAGCTGTTGAGGATGCCCATGAGCGCGCTCATGATCACGAGCATGAAGAGCGTGACATTGGCGCCCGTGAGCGCGTCGGGCGACTTGAGCGTGAAGGCGTCCTTCTGGCTCACCAGCCAGACGATGACGAGCATGACGGGCGCCTGCAGCACGAGGGGAAGCAGGGTGCCCAAGGAGGAAAAGATCTGGCGGAAATACCGTGCGACGAGCACGCGGTAGTGCATGAGATTCATGCGCGCAGAACGGCGGCGGAATTTTTTCATGCGTCCTCCTCCCCGTTCCTGTGCGCGCGCCGCGCGGGCAGGTCTTTCGGCGGCTTTTCCCAGGGCGCCTCCGCCTCTTCCTCCTCGGGCGGAAGGCAGCAGCCCTTGCCGTATTCCTCGGTAAGTTGCGCGTACAGCTCCTTATAGTAGGGACTGCGGCGGTATTTTTTGGCGAACGCCTCGCTCGTCGCCTCGTCGGTGAGCGCTTCGAAAATACGCGAATAGCTGCGGCGGTTGAACCAGCGGAAAGCGTCCTTTGCCGCCCCGTAATAACAGAGCCTGCCGCCCCTGCCCAGAAATGCCACGCTGTCGCATTTGTCCAGATTTTCCATCGCGTGCGTGATGACCACGATGGTGCGCCCCTTCTTGGAAAGGTCCTTCAGAAGCGCCATCATCTCCATATCCAGATCGGGCGAGAGCCCGCTCGTGGGCTCGTCGAGGAAGATGACTTTGGGGTCGGACAAGAGTTCCATGGCAATGGACACCCGCTTTTTCTGCCCGCCGGAGAGCGCGCTGATGCGCAGCCCCTCCTTCCCCTGCAGATGCACGTCCGCGATCGCCGCCTGCACCCGTTCGTGAAGTTCCGGCGCGGGCAGGTCGGCGCGCATGCGCAGCATTGCCGTATAGCGCAGCGCGTCGGCAACGGTCAGGTCGTCGTGCATGATGTCCCGCTGCGGCACATACCCCACCACGCCCTTATAGGTATTCATGTTCTCGTAATAGTCATTGGTATCGTAATAGATCTTCCCCTCGGTGGCGGGGCGCATGCCGTTGATGCAGTCGAGCAACGTGGATTTGCCCGCGCCGCTGCCGCCCACCACCGCCACAAAGGCGCCCGCCTCGATACGGAAGGTCACATTGGTGACAAGGGAGATCTTTGCGCGCGAATTGCGCTCGCGCACCCGCTTGCACACATCCACAGCGTCGATGCGGATGCCCCCCTGCGCCGTGGAATAGAGCAGCGTATTGCGGTAAAAGATATACGCCGCCGAGGGAATGGAAATGCGGTCATAGTCGCCCAGCTTCTGCCGTTTGACCTTTTTGTTGTTCACATAGGTGCCGCTCACGCTGTGCGCGTCCTCGACATAACACCCCTCCCCGTCGTACACGATGAAGAAATGCTTTTCGGAGACGAGCGGATTGTTGACGCGGATATCGCAGTTCTCGCCGCTGCCCACCGTGGTGAGCGTCTTTGCCGTCAGATCAAAATTGTTTCCCGTGCGCTTGCGTGTGAACTGTCTGACGGGCGTAATGCGCACGATGTCCTCTTTTTCCTTTTTCCCCGCATGGCGGATGCTTAAGGCGCCGTCCAGCTTCATCATGGGGCGCTTGAAGCGCCTGCCGTCGAGCAGCACTACGCTGCGCGCGTTCTCCGGCGTGAGATCCTCCGCATACCAGACGTTGTTCTTGAGCAGAAGGCGGATCTGCACGGGCTCGACGAGCTGCGATTTCACGACGATATCCGCCGAACGGCGGGAGCCTATCGTCAGCTCCGTGCGCTCTTCGCTGTCAAAAAAACGGAACAGATCGCCTTCGCGGATCTTGAGGATGAGATTTTTCAAAAGCGACCTCCTTTTCCCACGGCACTGTAATACAGTATATCACAAAACCGCCCTTTTCGGCAACAAAATCGTGCAAAAAAAGCGACCGCCGGAAAAATCAAAGAGCCGTGCCCGCACGCACGGCTCCCGGGGGTAGCACAGTCAGCTGCACTTGAGCTTTTTGCTGAAATAATAATAACCCGCCGTCGTAAAAAAGCGCTGCCAGGAGAAGGGCATCCAGCAGATGAGCGCAATGTAAGAGCGATGGCGCAGAAAATTGTACATCTCCCTGTCCTCCGCCTTGAGATCGCTCCACATGCGCTTGAGCGTCGCCTTGCGCTCCGCAAGATCGTCCTTCCCGCCCGTGGTGAACATGAGCGAAAGGCACATGAGCACGTTGATATCGTGCTTCATATACCGCTTGAGGCGGGGGTGCATCTCCTTGAGCTGCGCATAGCGGTAACAGCGGATCATATAGTCGGTGACGCCCACCTGCTGCTTGTAGCGCGCGACGATATTTTTGCGGCTGACCGACTGATCTTCCCTGCCGATGTAGTAGCGGTACAGATCGACGTCCAGATAGAACATCGTCTTAACATGCGGCATGGGCTGATAGGCATAGATATTGTCCACATAAAAGGAATGTTCGGGCAGGCGCAAACCGCAGTCGCGCAATACCTGCGTGCGCACGAGCATGGAGTGCATGAGCAGTACGTTGGAAAAACGGAAGGGCTTTACCTCCTCCCAGCCGAACATTCTTCCGATGGGAAAATTCTTTTCATACCGGCGCGGGAAACGGGAATGTGCAGACGGCTTTTCGTAGACGTAGTTGGTCACATACATATCGGGCAGGGTGCCGGAAGCATGATCCGCGCGGATCCTGTCAAGCACCTTGGAAAGGCTTTCGGGATCGAGGCGGTCATCCGAGTCGACCACCTTGAAAAACAGCCCCTTTGCACGTTCCAGTCCCGCATTGACGCCCGAGCCGTGCCCGCCGTTCTCCTTGTGTACCGCCTCGACGACGGAAGGGTACTTCGCGGCATATTCGTCCGCAATGGCGCCCGTCGCATCCGACGAGCCGTCGTTGACGATGACGATCTGCGCAGCTTCCCCCGCCGTGAGCAGCGTATCGATGCAGTTGCGCATGTATGCAGCCGAGTTGTAACACGGCACCGCAAAGGTGATCAGGATGTCCCCCATCGCTCTCCTCGCCCCTCGTTTTTTGTCCTATTATAGCGGCAGCGCCCGCGTTTGGCAAGCCAAAACGCGGGCGTTTGCAAAAATTTACAAATGTTTTACAACGTTCAGCCGTTCCGGCGCACGAGCGTGAGCGTCGCCTTATCGCCGTTGATATCCACCGTCTTGCAAAAGCCCTGCGCTTCGCCCGCCTGCACGCTTGCGGCAAGCACGTCTGCGGCGAACGCGCCCTTTTGCAGCATGCGCGCCGCGCGGCCCTGCGCGCTGTAATACACGTCGATGCGGTCGGTGACCTCAAAGCCCGCCTCCTTGCGCATGGTCTGGATCTTGGAGACGAGCTCGCGCTCGCAGCCCTCGTCCAGCAGCTCTTCGGTGAGGCGCGTATCGAGCGCCACGGTGAGGGCGCCGCCCGTCGCCACGGAATACCCCTCCGGCGACTGAACGCCGATTTGCAAATCCTCCTCGAGCAGCACGACGGGCGGGTCGAGCGGGATGGTATAGCTGCCGCCATTTCTGACGGCGGAGACGACCTGCGCGCCGTCGCACTCCGAAAGGAACTGCGTGATCGCCTTGAGCTGCTTGCCGTACTTGGGCCCGAGCGTGCGCAGCTGCGGCTTTAAGACGTACTTCACAAGGGACGCGCCGTCCTCCACAAAGCGCATGGATTTGACGTTGAGCTCGTCGAGCGCGACCGCCGTAAGCTCTGCGTCGAGCCGGACGGGCGCGGCGCTTGCCACCAGCATTTCGGCGAGCGGCTGACGGTTTTTCAGGTTCCCCGCGTTGCGCGCCGCTCTGCCCAGCACCACGATTTCCAGCACGTCCTCCATGCCCTTCTCGAGCGCGGGATCGATGAGGCTCTCGTCCGCCACGGGAAAGTCGCAAAGGTGCACGGAGACGGGCGCTTCGGGATAGAACGCGGGCACGAGGTTTTGATACATCATCTCCGCCATGAAGGGCGTGTAGGGCGCAAGCACTTTGGCGAGCGTTGTGAGCACGGTGTAGAGCGTGGTGTACGCCGCCGCCTTGTCCTGCGTCATCTCGCTCCCCCAGTAGCGCTCGCGGCCGCGGCGCACATACCAGTTGGAGAGCTCGTCCACGAAGTCCTGAATGGCGCGCGCGCTGTCCGTGATGTTGTATTCGGCGAGCATCGCGTCCACTTTTTTCACGATCGTATTGAGTTTTGAGAGCACCCACCTGTCCATCAACGAGAGCTTGCACGTTTTCAGGTCGTACTTGGAGGGATCGTAGCCGTCGATCTCGGCGTACAGCGCGAAGAAGGCATAGGTGTTCCAGAGGGTGCCCTGGAACTTTCTCTGCACCTCGCTGACCGCCTCGGCGCCGAAGCGGGAAGGGATCCACGGCGCGCTATTGGTATAGAAGTACCATCTGACCGCGTCCGCGCCCTGCTTGTCCAGAACGCTCCATGGATCGACGACGTTGCCCTTGTGTTTGCTCATTTTCACGCCGTCCTTATCGTTGACGTGCCCCAGAACGATGCAGTTTTTGAAGGGCGCGCGGTCGAAGAGAATGGTCGAGATGGCGAGCAGCGTATAGAACCAGCCGCGCGTCTGGTCGACCGCCTCCGAAATAAAATCGGCGGGGAAGGTCTCCTCGAACAGGTCCTTGTTCTCAAAGGGGTAGTGATACTGCGCGAAGGGCATGGAGCCGGAGTCAAACCAGCAGTCGATGACCTCGGGCGTGCGCTTCATCTTGCCGCCGC
>CALVLK010000025.1 GCA_944337235.1 uncultured Clostridia bacterium | reverse complement strand
TCGGACGGGGTTTACATGGCACGGGGCGTTACCGTCCCGTCGGTGAGCTCTTACCTCGCCTTTCCATCCTTACCGCATTGCTGCGGCGGTCTATTTCTGTTGCACTTTCCTTAAAGTCGCCTTCACCTGACGTTATCAGGCGTCCTGCCCTGTGATGCCCGGACTTTCCTCATCGCATCTCTGCGCCGCGACCGCGTAGTCCACTCGGAACAGAAGAATTATAGCACATTTTTTAGAAAAAAGCTTGTTTTTTGCGGGAAATATGATAAAATAAAAGTGCCGAATTTTGGGCATCAGGAGGATTTTTTATGAAGAAAACCAAAATCGTCTGCACGCTTGGCCCCGCTTCCGATACGGAAGAGATCATTTCCGCCATGGCGGATGCAGGCATGAACGTCGCGCGCATCAACTTTTCGCACGGGACCCACGAGCAGCACGCACACAAGATCGCCATGGTCAAAAAGGTCCGCGAGGAAAAACAGATTGCGCTGCCCATCATGCTGGATACCAAGGGCCCGGAATTCCGCATCCGTACCTTCAAAGATCACAAAGTTATGCTCAACGAGGGCGATACGTTCACATTTACGACGGAAGAGATCGAGGGAGACGAGACACGCGTCTCCGTCTCGTACAAGGGAATCTGCGAGGATATGCTGCCCGGGGACAAAATTCTGCTCAACAACGGGCTCATGGTCTTTGAGGTCAAAGAGGTCCGCGCACCCGATGTGATCTGCCGCGTCGTCATCGGCGGCGAACTCTCCGATCGCAAGAGCATGTTCTTTCCCGACAAGGAGCTGAAGCTCACCTACCTCTCCGAACAGGACAAGGCAGACCTGCTCTTCGGTATCGAACAGAACGTCGATTTCGTCGCATGCTCCTTCGTCTCAAAGGCACAGGACATCCTCGACGTGAGAAAATTCCTCAACGATCACGGCTCTACGGACATCGACCTTATCGCCAAGATCGAAAACCGCTCGGGCGTGAACAATCTCGACGAGATTCTTGCCGTTTCCGACGGCATCATGATCGGCCGCGGCGACATGGGCGTGGAGATCCCCTACGAGGAGCTGCCCGACATTCAGAAGAAGATTATCAACGCCTGCCGCATTGCGGGAAAACGCTGCATCACGGCGACGGAGATGCTGGAATCCATGATCAAAAACCCCCGCCCCACCCGTGCGGAGATCTCCGACGTTGCAAACGCCGTCTACGACGGCTCGAGCGCGATCATGCTCTCGGGCGAGACAGCGGCGGGCATGTACCCAGTCGAATCGGTGCGCGCCATGGCGCGGATTGCCATGCAGGCGGAGACGAAGCCCGAATTCATTCAGATGGTCGACGACAACGAATATCTCATCCGCGGGCTTTCCGACGCGCTCTCGCACTCTGCATGCCTGATGGCGCGCGACATCAAGGCAAAGGCGATCGTCGTCTGCACGCGCACGGGCATCACGGCGAAGATGGTCTCGCGCTTCCGCCCGCAGGCAGTCATCATCGGCATGACCACAGACCCGAGAAGCTACCAGAAACTTGCCCTCAGCTGGGGCGTGCTGCCCGCGCTGAGTGAAGAGTATCACTCCGTCGACGTGCTCTTCCACTTTGCCAAGCAG
The DNA here is from genome assembly GCA_944337235.1 of uncultured Clostridia bacterium. Classification (GTDB taxonomy): domain Bacteria; phylum Bacillota; class Clostridia; order Christensenellales; family Borkfalkiaceae; genus Gallimonas. The sequence continues at coordinate 5,139 of CALVLK010000025.1, read as the reverse complement.
GCAGCAAAGGACTCCGGCCTGGTCGAAAAGGGCGACGTCATCGTCATCACCGGCGGTACCCCCAACGGCAAGAGCGGAAATTCCAACCTCATCGACATTGAGACGATCCAGTGATCGTACTGCACAAGAAAGGAGGCGCATCCCCAACGGATACGCCTCCTTTTTTTGCGCATTGTGCGGCCGGTTTTATTTCTTTAACGCCAGCCCGTCGCGGAAAGCGCGCCCCACCTGCTCGCCCAGCTTTAAATAGGCGTTGTGCACGGGGTCAAAGGTGATGGGCGCAAGTTTTGCGGGATCCACCTTGCCGTCCTCCCCCAGAATGCTCTCGTCCGCGCTCACGTTGACCACTCTGCCGATGAGCATGCACGACTCGCTGTCGTAACTCTCCAGCGCGCATTCGAACGTGAGGGGAAGTTCCTCGATGACGGGCGCGTCGACGTGCGCGCTCTTTGCCGCATGCCAGCCCGTGCGGGCAAACTTATCCGGCGTGTCGTTCGCCGAGACGACGCCGACATAGTCGCAGGGAACGAGCTGCCGCTCCGTTGCCATACTCACCGTGAACGCCCTGCGCGCCAGAAGATTTTTCACCGTCTTATGCCCTTCGCTCAGGCACAGGAACAGCTTGTCCTCGTCTGCCGTGCCGCCCCAGGCTGCATTCATGGCGTCGGGAACGCCCGCCTCATCGTAGGTTGCCACGATCAAAACGGGCTGCGGGTACAAAATGGGCTTTACGCCAAAATCCTTTCTCATAACGACCTCCGAACTCCCCAACGGGAGAAGATATTCTTATATACCACGCAGACGGGCATTTGTACCGGAAAAAGAGAAAAACCGAACTGCTTCGGTCTTTATTCGTCATCCGTTCTGAATTGTGCCGCCAGTCCGCCCTCCGCCGTCTCGCGGTAACGCGCGTTGAGGTCCTTGCCCGTCTGATACATGGTCCTGACGATGGTGTCGAAGGAGATCTTGCGCGTGCCGCGCAGAATGTGCGCAAGTTCCGCACTCTCGATCGCACGCATCGCCGCGACCGCATTGCGCTCGATGCAGGGGATCTGCACCAGGCCGCACACGGGATCGCAGGTGAGCCCGAGCTGATGTTCGAGCGCGATCTCGGCGGCGTACTCCGTCTCTTCGAGGGAATAGCCATAGATACGGCAGACGGCGGCCGCCGCCATGGCGGTCGCGGTGCCGATCTCCGCCTGACAGCCCGCCTCGGCGCCGCTGATCGAGCCGTTCGTGCGCACCACATTCCCGATCATGCCCGCCACTGCGAGCGCAGAGAGGATGGTGTCCTCTGCGAGATGATGCCGCTCGGCAAGGTAAAAGAGCACGGCGGGCAGAACGCCGCTCGCGCCGCAGGTGGGCGCGGCAACGACGATGCCGCCGCTTGCATTCTCCTCGGCGACGGCGTAGGCATAGCTGCAGATCTCGCGCTTTTCGCGCTCCTCCGGCATCTCCCAAGGAATGGGCTGCAAGAGGATCGCCGCCTTGCGGCGGACATGCAGGCCGCCCGGAAGCTCCCCCTCCGTCTCCCTGCCGCGGCGGATGGCGTCGCACATGGCAGCCCAGACGGCGCGGAAGGAATCCTTGATCCCTTCTCCCTCGAACTGCCGCACGCATTCGTCGAGCATGAGCTCGTGCGCGGCGCAGTAGTGCTTGATCTCGCAGAAGTTGCGGAAGGGATAGACCTCCTCCTCAGCAAGCGGAGGCTCCCCTGCTACGGCGAGCGCTCCGCCGCCCAGGGAGAGATAGGTGCGCGTATGAATTGTTTTGCCCGATTCATCCAGGGCGCAGATCGAAAGCGTGTTCGGGTGCGGAAGATCATGCCGCTGCGTATCGAAGATCACCTCGTGCGGGCGCTCACCGAATACGCCGTGGATCGCCATGTCCGTGAGATGTCCCCTGCCCGTCAGCGCGAGCGAGCCGTACAGCGTGGCGCGGTAAAATGCCGCATGCGGGCATTCCGCCGAAAAATTCTGCGCCGCGCGCTCGGGCGCCATGGTGTGCGAGCTGGAAGGTCCCCGCCCGATTTTATACAGAGTACGCAGAGAGTGCATCGCTCAATTCTTGAAATGCCGCTCGTCCGTGAACAGCATGGCGATGCCGTAGCGGTCGCACAGTTCGATGAGCGACTTGTCCTCGTTCCCCGTCTGAATGATGGCGGTGATCCCCGCCTCGTGACACGCCTCGATGATTTCGACGGAGGAGATGTCCGCGTCAGAGGCGAGCACACAGCCGGAGGCATCCCCTGCGAGCATGAGGGCGACGCGCAGCGCGATCTCGCGGCAGGGCTGCCCTGCGCCGATGCCCGCCGTCATGTTCTCCCTGCCGACGACCATGGCGCTGGAGCGCACATGCTTTGCCACCTTGTAGTTGAAGCTGAGGGCGCGGATCTCGCTCTCCGTGGGTTTGCGCCCCGTCACACAGCGGGAATTTTTGCCGGAGAGCTGATCGTAAGTCTGAATGAGCAGTCCGCCGTACACCTTCTGTACGTCGTACGTGGCAAATTGCACCTTGCTGCGGATATCGGGCATCTCGAGCAGGATGATATTTTCGTCATATGCAAGCTCTGCCATCGCCTCGGGCGTGAAGCCGACCGCCATGGCAAGTTCCGTCCCCGTACGGGCAAGATGCGCCGCAATGCGCGCGTCCACGATGCCGTTGAAGGCGAGAATGCCCCTGCGGAAGGAGATGGGGTCTGCCTCGTAGGCGCGCATATACGCCTCGAAGAGGCTGTCGCCCACGCCCGCGCTGCTGGGCGCATGGTGCTTGCAGGCGACCACGGCAGGCATGTCATACTCCTTGACAAGCTCAAGCGCGGCGTTTGCGTCGTTGACGGCGTTGTAGGTGAGCGTGGGGCCGGAGAGCTGCTTTGCCCGCGCGAGCGAGCCCTCGCGCAGCAGCGGTTCGCGGTAGATGGCGGCGCGCTGGTGCGGGTTTTCGCCGTAGCGCACGTCCTGCGATTTCTCGTATGCAGCCGTAAGCGCCTGCGGGAACGGGATGTCGAGCTGCCGCGAGAGATACTGCGAGACGAGCGCATTGTAGTATGCCGTGTACGAAAAAGCCTTGTACATGAAATACTTGCGCTCATCCTCCGTCACGGCGCCCGCCGCAAGGTTGCAGAGCACGCGCTCGTAGTCGGCGGGATCGCAGACCACGACCGTATTGTTGAAATTCTTTGCCGCCGCGTCGATGAGCGCGACGCCGCCCGCGTCGATGTGCCCCGCCGCCTCTTCAAAGGGCACGCCCGCCTCCATATCCTCCTTGAAGGGATAGAGGTTGATGACGACCATCTGAATGGGATAGATATCCTTTTCGTCCAGTTCGGCAAGCTGCTCGCTCGTGAGCTGACCTGCGATGATGCCCGTGTAGATGGCAGGGTGCAGCGCACGCACCTTGCCGCCGAGCGGCTCGGGGTAGCCCGTCAGCTCGTGCGCATACAGGGCATGCAGCCCCGCCTCGGTCAACACCTTGTGCGTGCCCTCCGTGGCAATGAGTTCATAGCCGTATTCCGTGAGATAACGGCAGAACTCGACCACGCCTTCCTTGTTGTAGACGCTGATATACGCCCTCTTTTTTGTCGCTGTCATACTTCTTCCTGTTTGAGTCCCGTGCAAGCTGCACATACTTAGAATAATATGTTGTACTATATCGTCTTAACGGCATATATCCTTGCCGTCAATTTCTACGCCTTTCACCTCGTCAAATCACAGCGCGACGCCTGTGCAACGGACGAGGCGCCCCGCGGACAGGACGGAAAGCTGCTCCTTGCAGCCATGCTCGGCGGCGCCACCGCGATCTATGCCGCAATGTTTGCCCTGCGGTTCCGGCTGAACGACATCGTGCCGATGATCCTCATCCCCGTGATCGCCGTGTGCAATATCTACCTCTTCTTCCTTGGATTCCGCGGCATCCACCTCTATCTCTGAAGAGGATCGGAACGGCACCCGCTCAGAAACCGCTGTTCTCCTCCAGCCATTTGGCAACGCCGTCCTCTTCGCAGTACCCGATGACGCCCGTCGCCTTCTCCTTCAGCCAATCGTCTGCATTCATGACCGCATATTTCTCGTCGCAGACGTCGAACATGTCGGAATCGTTCGAGGAGTCGCCGAAACAGACGACCCTCTCGCAGCCGAGCTGTTCCTTCAGGTAGGCCACGGCATTCGCCTTGGTCGCCTCGCGCGGAGAGATCTCCATCCAGAAGTCGTTCTGATAGGTCTCCTGATGGAAAATGCAGATAAAGCGTTCGTCGAATTTTAAGATATTCCAGGCCTCCTCAAGCTGCTCGCGCGATCCGATACACTTGAAGTAATAGATGAAACCGGAGAGCAAGTCCCCGTCGCTGACGACGGGCTGCATGCGCTTGTCGCCGCTGCGCCGCGAGAGATAGCGCAGCATCCCGGGCGTTTCGCTGCCGCTCATCCAGCGCACACGTTCACTTTTGCCCTCTGACGAAAACAAAAAGGGGTTGATTCCGAAGCCGCGCAGCACATTGTGCACATATACGCGGTCCTCCTCGTTAAAGCCGAGTTTGCGCAGGGCAGTCCTGCTGTTTATATCATAGATCAGTCCGCCGTTGTAAAAGATCGCGGACGTTTGCACATGAAGCCCCTGTACCGCTGCCACAGCGCTCCCAACGGCGCGCGCCGTAGCAAAAGAAAATATCATACCCGCGTCGATCAGCCTGTTGATGTGCTCACAGCTGTAAGCGGAAACCCTTTCATTTTTTGTCAGCAAAGTTCCATCTAAATCGGTGACGAATAAAGTTCTCATACTCGATCCCCTCCCATAATAGATGTTTTTAGCCCATACAGTATTATAACACAATCTCACGCTGATTTTCACACCATATCGGGATAAATCGGCAAAAACCGAGAAAATGATCGTATCACTCAGAATTTGATCGGGACGGCAGTGTTTCCGTTCAAAACGATAAATTACGGTGCCCTTCCTCATATACGAATATGAACATGTACGAGAAAAATTTCCCAAAAAAATAAAATTGCGTCAAAAAACGATTGACATTCTGGACGAACTTTGATAAGATAGACAAGCACTGTTGATGCGGGTGTAGTTCAATGGTAGAATCCCAGCCTTCCAAGCTGGTCGCGTGGGTCCGATTCCCATCACCCGCTCCAT
>CALVLK010000024.1 GCA_944337235.1 uncultured Clostridia bacterium | reverse complement strand
AAGGGGAGGTCTTGGTGCACCCGGCGGGGATACTTCGGCGGCTGCGCCGCCTCGTGTCGCCTTCGGCGTACGAACCAAGGGCTTTTCCCCTGCCGCATGCAAAGACCTCCCGCAGGGGGAGGTCTTGGTGCACCCGGCGGGGATACTTCGGCGGCTGCGCCGCCTCGTGTCGCCTTCGGCGTACGAACCATGGGTTCTCACCCCTGCCGCATGCAAAGACCTCCCGCAGGGGGAGGTCTTGGTGCACCCGGCGGGGATCGAACCCACAACCTTCAGCGTCGGAGGCTGACACGCTATCCAATTGCGCCACGAGTGCATAAATCAGGGGAGAGCCCTGTCTGTAAGCTCATTATAGCACATTCTGCGGGAAAATGCTTTGCATTTTGCGGCGGTTATGGTATAATTTCAGAAAAAATTTTGACTTTTGGTGAGGTATGGCGCAGGAAACGGTTGTGGTTGGCATGAGCGGCGGGGTTGACAGTTCGGTCGCAGCGCTCCTGTTGAAGGAGCAGGGCTACCGCGTCGTCGGGCTGTTCATGAAAAATTGGGACGAGGCGGATGAGCGCGGCGTTTGTACGGCGGAGGAAGATTTTGAGGACGTGCGCCGTGTATGCGGCCTGCTCGATATCCCCTATTATACCGTCAGCTTTGCCGAGGAGTATATGCGGCGGGTATTTTCTTACTTCCTCGCCGAATACCGCGCGGGCAGAACGCCCAACCCCGACGTGCTGTGCAATCGCGAGATCAAGTTCGGCCCCTTTCGGGAATATTCCGCTTCGCTCGGCGCCGACTGGATCGCCACGGGGCACTATTGCGGGATCTCGCATGAAAAGGGCGTGCATCGGCTGCTGAAGGCCGCCGACGCCGGCAAAGATCAGACCTATTTTTTGAATCAGCTCTCGCAGGAGCAGCTTTCAAATGTCATGTTTCCGCTTGCGCGGCTCACAAAGGGAGAGGTGCGCGCGATCGCCGAACGGCACGGCCTTGCCACGGCGCGCAAAAAGGATTCCACGGGTATCTGCTTTATCGGCGAGCGCAACTTCCGCAAATTTTTGCAGGAGTATCTCCCCGCACAGCCGGGGCGCATCCGCACCCTTGCGGGCGAGGACGTGGGGGAGCACCTCGGGCTCATGTATTATACCATCGGGCAGCGGCGCGGACTGGATCTGGGCGGCAGAGCGGGCGAAGAGGGCAGGTGGTTCGTCGTCTATAAGGATCTTGCAGACAACGTCCTCTATGTCTCGCACGGCGACGAGCAGCCGCTGTATTCTGCCTCCTGCACGGTTGAAGAGATGAATTTCATTCCCTTTCCGCCGCAGGCGCAGGAGTTCCGCGCCCGGGCAAAGTTCCGCTATCGGCAGAGCGAGCAGGGCGTTCTCGTGCGCCGCACGGGAGAGCGTGCGCTCGAGATCGTCTTTGACAAGCCGCAGCGCGCCGTCACTGAGGGGCAGTATGCCGTGCTCTACGACGAGCGGCAGTGCCTGGGCGGGGGCGTCATCACAAAAGTTTTTGGCGGCTGGACGCCGCAGCGATAAGTTCCGGTTCCCTTCTGCACGGCAGAGGGGGGATTTTTTTGCGGATCATGCAGGTATAAAAATCAAGTCACGGGGCAATCATTGCGGCATGAAAAAGTGGAGGACTGATATGAAACGCTTTGCCGTCATTGCCCTGCTTGTGGCCATGATCTGTATGATCGTATGCGCGTTTTCGCAACAGGAGGAGAGCGACTATCTGCGCATGCACATCCGCGCCAATTCCAATTCGCAATCAGATCAGGCGGTGAAGTACGGGGTGCGCGACGCCGTGGTCGCGCTGCTGACGCCCGTCGTCGCCGCCTGTGAGAGCAGGGAAGAGGCGCTCTCAGCCGTTTCGGGCGCGCTGGACGAGGTCGCCGCAACGGCCGAGGCCGTATTGCAGGCGGCGGGATTTTCGTATGGGGCGCGTGCCTCGCTTAAGCGGGAAGAGTTTCCCACGCGCGTGTATGAGGGGGTCACGCTCGAGGCGGGCGTCTACGACGCGCTCATCTTAGAGCTTGGCACGGGCGAGGGCGACAACTGGTGGTGCGTCGTCTATCCGCCCCTCTGTTTTGCGGGCGAGGGCGGGGACATCCGCTATCAAAGCCGCATTCTGGAGCTCATCCGCCGCTTCTACGAGGGGGAATAAAATGCGGGCGATGGTGCGGAACGCTTGAAAATTCCCTCCCGATATGATAAGATAGAGGGAAGGAACAGAGGTGGTATCATGCAGACGATCGTACAGATTTTATCCCGTGAATTCAACCAGAAAGAGGAATATGTCAAAAATGTCGTCGATCTGATCGACGAGGGCAACACCGTGCCCTTCATTGCGCGCTATCGCAAGGAGATGCACGGCTCGATGGACGACTAGACCATCCGGCAGCTTGCAGAAAGGCTGCAATATCTGCGCAATCTGGCGGCGCGGCGCGAAGAGATCCGCACCGCGATCGAGGGGCAGGGGAAACTGACGCAGGAGCTCTCCGCCCAATTGGACGGGGCAGAGACGCTTGCCGAGCTGGAGGATCTCTATCGCCCCTACAGACAGAAGCGCCGTACCCGCGCCACCGTGGCACGGGAAAGGGGGTTGGAGCCGCTTGCGCTTCTGCTGTATGCGCAGGCGCCGCAGACGCCCTCGCCCGCGGCGGCGGCACAGGAGTATATCGACCCCGAAAAGGGGGTAAATACCGCCGAAGAGGCGCTTGCGGGCGCGAGCGACATCGTCGCCGAACTCATCTCGGACGATGCAGCCGTGCGCAAGGCGTTGCGCGAGCTCTGGCAGAAGACGGCGGATATCCGTTCCCGCGCGGCAAAGAAGGAGCAGGAGGACAGCGTCTACCGCATGTATTACGATTTTGTCGCCACGGTCGCGCGGGTGCAGGACCATCAGGTGCTCGCCATGAACCGCGGCGAGCGGGATGGGCTGCTCAAAGTGAGCGTGGAGGAGGAGCGAGACAACGCCCTGGAGGCGGTGTTACACCTCGTGCTCAAACAGCCCTGCGCCACGACGGCGTTTGTGCGCGCTGCCGCAGAGGACGCCTACGACCGCCTGCTCGCGCCCTCGATCGAGCGCGAAGTGCGCGCCATGCTCACCGACCGTGCAACGGAGGGGGCGATCGGGCAGTTTGCGCTCAACTTGCGCCCGCTGCTCATGCAGCCGCCCGTCAAGGGCTTTGTCACGATGGGGCTGGATCCCGGGTACCGCATGGGCTGCAAGGTCGCCGTGGTCGACGGCACGGGCAAGGTGCTCGATACGGCGGTCGTATATCCCACGCACGGCGAGCGGCAGAAGCAGGAGTGTATCCGCACGCTTGCCGCCATGATCAGAAGATACGGCGTCCGCCACATTGCCATAGGCAACGGCACGGCAAGCCGCGAGACGGAGCGCATGACGGTGGAGCTCATCGCCTCGCTCGGGGCGGGCGCGGGCGTCACCTACGCCATCGTCAACGAGGCGGGCGCCTCTGTCTATTCGGCGTCGAAGCTGGCGGCGGAGGAATTCCCCGATTTTGACGTCAACCTGCGCTCGGCGGTCTCCATCGCAAGGCGGCTGCAGGATCCGCTTGCCGAGCTTGTGAAGATCGATCCCAAGTCCATCGGCGTCGGGGCGTATCAGCACGACATGCCCGAAAAGCGGCTGAGCGAGACGCTGGGCGGCGTGGTGGAGGACTGCGTGAACGCGGTCGGGGTGGATGTAAACACCGCCTCGGCGCCCCTTTTGGCGCGCGTGTCGGGGCTGAACGCGGGTACGGCGGCAAACGTGGTGCGCTACCGCGAGGAGAACGGACCCTTTACATCGCGCAGGCAGCTGCTCAAGGTGCCCAAGCTGGGAGCAAAGGCATTTGAACAGAGCGCGGGATTCCTGCGCGTGCCCGAGAGCAAAGAGGTGCTCGACAACACCGCCGTGCATCCCGAATCGTACGCGGCAGCGCAGAAGCTGCTTGCGATCTGCGGCTATACGGCGGAGGATGTGCGCGCGGGCAGGCTGTACAATCTGATGGAGCGGCTGCACGGCTATGGCGAGGAGCGCGCGGCGCAGGCGTGCGGCGTGGGGCTGCCCACCCTGTTCGACATCTGCAAAGAGCTGAAAAGCCCTGGCCGCGACCCGCGCGACGAGCTGCCCGCCCCCGTGCTGCGCTCGGACGTACTCGAACTCAAGGACCTCAGACCGGGCATGGAATTGAAGGGTACGGTGCGCAACGTCGTCCCCTTCGGCGCCTTTGTCGATATCGGCGTGCATCAGGACGGCCTGGTACATATCTCGCAGATCTCCGATCGCTTTATCAAACATCCCGCCGAGGTGCTCAGCGTGGGCGATGTCGTCACCGTCTGGGTGAAGGAGGCGGATGAACGCACGGGCAGGATCTCACTCACGATGAAAAAGCCGCGTTGGGCGGCGGGGAGGAAACAGGATGATCGTTGAAAATGTGCGCGGTCTTGTGGGTGCAACGCCGCTCATGCGGCTGTCCCGCTTTGCGGCGGAATATTGCCCGCAGGCGCAGCTGCTTGCAAAGGTAGAATTTCTCAATCCCTCCGGCTCGGTCAAGGACCGCGCCGCAAAGGCGATGATCGAGGACGCCGAGGCGCGCGGCGTGCTCAAGGCAGGCGGCGTCATCGTCGAACCCACGTCGGGGAATACGGGCATCGGGCTCGCGTGCATTGCCGCGGCCTCCGGGTACCGCGTCATCCTGACCATGCCCGAGACGATGAGCGAGGAACGCCGCCGTCTCCTGCGCGCCTACGGGGCAGAGATCGTGCTCACCCCGGGCAGCGAGGGCATGGCGGGCGCCGTGGCGCGGGCGGAGGAGATCGTGCGGCAAACGCCCGGCAGTTTTTTGGCGGGGCAGTTTGAAAATCCCGTCAACCCCGCGGCGCACTACCGCACCACGGGGCCGGAGATCTGGCAGGATGCCGCGGGCAGGGTCGACTGCTTCGTGGCGGGCGTCGGCACGGGCGGCACCCTCTCGGGCGTGGGCAGATACTTAAAGGAGAAAAACCCCGCCGTCAGGGTCGTTGCGGCGGAGCCTGCGTCCTCTCCGCTTCTTTCGCAGGGCAGGAGCGGCGCGCACGGCATCCAGGGCATCGGCGCCAATTTTGTACCCAAAACGCTCGATACGTCCGTCATGGATGAGGTCATCGCCGTGACCGACGAGGCGGCATTCTCCATGGCGCGCGCGCTCGTGCGGCATGAGGGGCTGTTTGCGGGCATCTCGGCAGGGGCGGCGCTGGCGGCGGCGGTGACGTGGGCATCCCGGCAGGAGAACGCGGGCAAGAGCGTCGTCGTGTTGCTGCCCGATTCGGGCGACCGCTACCTCTCCACGCCGCTGGCGGAGGTATGAGCATGCAGCCTGTGCGGGAGGAACTTGTGCGCGCCTTGCCCCTGTTCGGGCAGGAGGGGCTGGCGCGCTTGGCGCGGGCGCGCGTCGCCGTGTTCGGGCTGGGCGGCGTGGGCGGCTATGCCGTGGAGGTGCTGGCGCGTTCGGGCGTGGGGGCGATCGACCTGATCGACCACGACGTCATCACCCGCTCCAACCTCAATCGGCAGATCCTCGCCACACAGTACAACATCGGGCAGCAAAAGACGCAGGCCGCGGCAGAGCGCATCCGCGCCATCTCGCCTGCATGCGTCGTACGCGAGCACCCCGTATTCTATCTGGGCGAGGCGGGCGTCCTGCCCGATTTTACGGAATTTGATTATGTGATCGACGCCATCGATACGGTCACGGGCAAGCTTGCCATTGTGCAGGCGGCGACGGCGGCGGGCGTGCCCGTCATCAGCGCCATGGGCACCGGCAACAAGCTTGACATCTCTGCGCTGAAGGTCGCCGATATTTCCGCGACCTCGGTATGCCCGCTCGCGCGCGTCATGCGGCGGGAACTGAAAAAGCGCGGGATCGGGCACCTGCAGGTGGTGTATTCTACAGAGCAGCCGCGTTCGGGCGCGGGGCGTACGCCCGCAAGCTGCGCCTTTGTCCCTGCGGCGGCGGGGCTCATGCTTGCAGGGGAGGCAGTCAAATACCTCTCCGGGACCGCGGAGGAGGAAAGATGAAGATCACGCTTGCGCAGCTCTCTTCGCTGCAGAATTTTATCTGGGTCGACATGCGCACGCAGCGCGCCTACGACTATGGGCATATCCCGGGCGCAATGCGTATGGAAGGGATCGTGCTGCCGCAGGACAGGCCGCTCGTGCTTTATTGCAGGAACGGGACGGAGAGTCCCGCGCTTGCCGCGCAGCTGCGCGAGGCGGGATATGACGCCTATTTTCTCGAGGGCGGGTATTTTGAATGGCTGCGCACCGAGCTGAGGAAGAATGCGGCGGCGGGCGATCGGGCGGCGCAGGCGGAGCAGTCCATCCGCACCCGCTTTCACAAGAAGCTGTTCTCAAAATTCGCCCGTGCCATCGTGACGTACGATCTCATCCGCCCGAACGACCGTATCGCCGTGTGCATCTCGGGCGGCAAGGATTCCATGCTCATGGCAAAGCTCTTTCAGGAGATCAAACGGCACAACAAATTTGCGTTCGAGCTGGTGTTCCTCGTCATGGACCCCGGCTACAGCCGCGAGAACCGCGAGATCATCGAACGCAACGCCGCGCTGCTCGATATCCCCATCACGGTGTTTGAGACGGATATCTTTGAAAACGTCCTCTCCATCGAAAAGTCGCCCTGCTATATCTGCGCGCGCATGAGGCGGGGTAATCTGTATGCCGGGGCGCAGGCGCTCGGCTGCAACAAGATCGCCCTCGGACACCACTACGACGACGTCATCGAGACCATTCTCATGGGCATGCTGTACGGCGGGCAGGTGCAGACGATGATGCCCCGCCTCAACAGCACCAATTTCAAGGGCATGCAGCTCATCCGCCCCATGTATTTCATCCGCGAGGAGGACATCATCGCCTGGCGCGATGCAAACGGGCTGCGCTTTATCGAGTGCGCCTGCCGCTTCACCGAGTCGCAGCAGACCGATCCCAACCGCCTGGGCAAGCGGCAGAAGGTCAAACAGCTCATCCGCTCCCTGCGGGCAGAGGATCCCGAGATCGAGCAGAACATCTTCAAGAGCGTCGAAAACGTCAATCTCTCTACCGTGCTCGCCTATAAGGGGGCAGACGGCGTGCGGTGTTCCGTCCTGGACGAACAGTAGGCGTTTTGTTGCATCAAAAAAGGGCATCCGCAGCGTGCCCGATATAAGGGGGCAGACGGCGTGCGGCGTTCCGTCCCAGACGAACAGCAGGCGTTTTGTTGCATCAATAATCATCCACCCGCTTAGTGAAGTGAACCCCAAAGTTTGGACAAAAAGCTATTAGATTGATTGGGAATGAGTTCGGTATTTCACCGGGCTCATTCCTTTTAGTTTGAGAGATATTCTCTCGTTGTTCCAGTAATGAATGTACTCTTCCAGACGGTGGACGAATTCGTCCACCGTCTGGAACTTTTCGCCGTAATACATCTCCACCTTTAACCGTCCGAAAAAGTTCTCTATGACACTGTTATCCAGACAATTGCCTTTTCGTGACATACTTTGCAGAATATTGTGTTCTTTCAGCTGTCTTTGAAACTCTTTCATTTGGTATT
>CALVLK010000023.1 GCA_944337235.1 uncultured Clostridia bacterium | reverse complement strand
ATGAGGTCGACCGCCTCGGTGTAGGGCATGATCTGCTCGTTGATGAGGAAGAACGCCGACTGCAGGATGGTGTTCGTCCTGCCGCGGAGGCCGAGCTTCGCCGCAATGGAGATCGCGTCGATGACATACAGCTTCGCGTGCTTCTTTGCGAGGGTGTTCTTGACCTTGGCAGGCAGGTTGACTTCGAGCTCTTCAACGGTCGTCCAGGGAGCGTTGAGGAGGAAGGAACCGCCGTCTTTGAGGTCGCTGACCATGTCGTAGCGGATGATGTAGGAGGGGTTGTGGCAGGCGATGAAGTCCGCCGCGTCGATGAGGTATTCGCTCTGGATGGGCGTCTTGCCGAAACGGAGGTGGGAGACGGTGATGCCGCCCGACTTCTTGGAATCATAGAAGAAGTATGCCTGCGCGTACATATCGGTGTGGTCGCCGATGATCTTGATGGAGTTCTTGTTCGCGCCGACCGTGCCGTCCGAGCCGAGGCCGTAGAACTTGCACGAGGTGGAGCCTGCGGGCGCCGCGTCGAACTTCTCGGAGAAGTCGAGCGAGGTGTTCGTCACATCCTCGTAGATACCGACGGTGAAGTGGTTCTTAGGCGTTTCCTTTTCGAGGTTCTTGTAGACGGAGAGCACCATCGAGGGGTTGAACTCCTTGGAGCCGAGGCCGTATCTGCCGCCGACGACGGTGATGTCCTTCCTGTCCTTTTCAAGCAGCGCGGTGCACACATCGAGGTAGAGGGGCTCGCCCAGAGAGCCGGGCTCCTTGGTCCTGTCGAGCACTGCCATCTTCTTGCAGGTCGCGGGAATGCAGGCCGTAAAGGCGTCTGCCACGAAGGGGCGGTACAGACGGACCTTGATGAGTCCGTACTTCTTGCCCATGGCGTTGAGCTTGTTGATGGACTCCTCCACCGTCTCGGCGCCAGAGCCCATGATGACGACGACTTCCTCCGCGTCGGGTGCGCCGACATAGTCGAACAGGTGGTAGCTTCTTCCCGTCAGGGCGGAGACCTCGTCCATCATCTCCTGCACGATGGCGGGGGTGGCGTTATAGTAGCTGTTGGCGGTCTCCCTGTTCTGGAAGTAGGTGTCTCCGTTCTGTGCGGTACCCTTCTGAATGGGGTGCTCGGGGTTGAGCGCGCGGGCCTTGAATTCCGCAACGTCCTTGGCGAGGCCCTTCTTGTCGAAGATCGCCTTCATTTCTTCGTACGAGATGACATCGATCTTGCTCACTTCGTGCGAGGTGCGGAAGCCGTCAAAGAAGCTGATGAAGGGCACGCGTGCGCGCAGGGTGGAAAGGTGCGCAACGAGCGCAAGATCCATGACCTCCTGCACGGAGCAGCCTGCGATCATGGCAAAGCCTGTCTGGCGGCAGGCCATGACGTCGGCATGGTCGCCGAAGATGTTCAGCGAGTGAGCGGCAAGCGCACGCGCCGAGACATGCATGACCATGGGAAGCAGCTCGCCCGAGATCTTGTACATATTGGGGATCATCAGAAGAAGCCCCTGCGAAGCGGTGTACGTCGTCGTGAGCGCGCCTGCAGAGAGGGAACCGTGTACCGCACCGGCGGCGCCGCCCTCAGATTGCATCTCTGCAATGCGGAGCTTCTGCCCCCACATGTTGAGTCTTCCCTGCGTTGCCCATTCGTCGGCAGATTCTGCCATGGGGGACGAAGGGGTAATGGGGTAGATGGCTGCCACTTCCGAGAATGCGTAAGCGACATGCGAGGCGGCGGTATTGCCGTCGATTGTCATCTTAGTCATCAAGAAACCTCCATAAATAAATAAAATTTCCGTGTTTTAGCATGCGAAAAATGCGTCATTTCGCCGCCTCTCTTATTATAACGGGTTTTGAGCATGAAGTCAAGGATGAAATGATAATTTCTTCCGCTTTTTTCGCCATTTGTTTGCGCGATTTGCCCTCGTCTGTGCGCGGCGGACGTCTGCTCCGAGATAGCGGCGCGCGGGGCGCTCATAAATTTTCTTGCCTCTTTTACCAAATTTCACGGCTTTTTCATTGTAAATTTCTTTGACGTCTGCTATACTATACAGGAACAAATCGCTAATGCCGTGTTTGGCGCCCGTCTCGCGATGCGATCCGTGTTTCAGACGGAAAACATCGTATCTGCTGCCGCCGCCTGTTCGGGCGGCGGCAGCGGCACAATCGCCCTCAGCGGTATGCGGTCGGTTACATCTCTTTATTTTTTGTTGATGCGGAGAATATGAAGGCTGTTGAATTCCGCGATGTGAGCTTTTCCTACGGAGAGGGCACGTTCGCGATAAAAAACTTGAATTTCAGTGTCGAGGAGGGGGAGTTTGTCGCCGTCCTCGGGCATAACGGCAGCGGGAAGAGCACGTTGGCGCGCCTGTGCAACGGGCTGCTCGTGCCCGACGCGGGGAGCATCCGCGTATTCGATCTGCCCGTAGGAGATAAGACGCTCTACGACGTCCGCAAGCGCGTCGGCATTGTATTTCAGAATCCCGACAATCAGACGGTCGCCTCCATCGTCGAGGACGACGTCGCGTTCGGGGCGGAGAATATCGGGCTTACACGCGAAGAGATCGGGCGGCGCATCGATTTTGCGCTTCATGCAGTAGGCATGGAGGAATACCGCAACGCCACGGTCGCACGGCTTTCGGGCGGGCAGAAACAGCGTGTCGCCATAGCGGGCGTTCTGGCGCTCGGCCCCAAAATGATGATTCTGGACGAATCCACGGCGATGCTCGATCCGCGCGGCAGAAGGGAGATCATGCAGGTCGTAAAGCGCCTCAACGAGGAGGAGGGGATCACCGTTCTTCTCATCACACACTTTATGGAGGAGGCGCTGCTTGCGTCGCGGGCGATCGTCATGAACGGCGGAGAGATCGTCATGCTGGGCACGCCGAACGAGATCTTTGAGAAGCGGGAGGAGCTGGTAAAATATCGCCTTGCGCTGCCGCGCATCTCCCGGATCTGTTCCCGCCTCAGGGAGGGCGGCATGCCCGTGGAATATACGCTCGACTACGAGATACTTGCGGAGGAAATTGCCAAGTGCGTATCCAAGCCGAGCATCTGAGTTATGTCTACAACGAAAAGTCGCCCTTTGCGGCGCGTGCGCTCAACGACGTCACGCTGACGGTGGAAGAGGGGGAGTTTTTCGGCATCATCGGGCACACCGGAAGTGGAAAATCTACCTTCATCCAGCATCTGAACGGGCTCATCCGCATTCCGTCCTCGCTGAAAAAGCGCAAAAAATACAAGTCCGATACCGTGCTGCGGGTAGGGGATTTCGATCTGGCCTCCCCCAAGACGGACTTCCGTGCGCTGCGCAGAAGCGTGGGCATGGTGTTCCAGTACCCCGAATATCAGCTGTTTGCCGAGACCGTGTTCGACGACGTTGCGTTCGGCTACAAGAACTTTGCCGCGGAAAAGCCGCGCAAGGAGGAGCTGGAGGATGCCGTACGCAGCGCGATCGAAATGGTCGGGCTGGACTATGCGGCCGTAAACGATCTGTCGCCCTTTGACCTTTCGGGCGGGCAGAAGCGCCGTGCGGCGATCGCGGGCGTCATCGTCACTAAGCCGGAGGTACTCGTGCTCGACGAGCCTGCCGCGGGACTCGATCCCTTGGGCAAGCAGGAGATCATGCAGCTTCTGCACCGCATCCATCGCGAATGGTGCAAGACGGTCATCATCGTCTCGCACGACATGGACGAGATCTCGGAAAACTGTACGCGCGCCGCCGTCTTTTCGGAGGGGACGGTCAAGTACGTTCTTCCGCCCGCAGAGCTGTTTGTGCATACCGACGAGCTGCGGGAGCTGGGGCTGGATATCCCGCTCACGGCAAAGATCTGCGAGGCGCTCAGGCGGCGCGGCATTGAGATATCGTGCGACTTCACGGCGGACGACCTCGTCCGCAAGCTGCTTGCGCGGAGGGAGGGGATATGTTAAAGGACGTCTCCTTCGGGCAGTACTATCCCGTCGATTCCTTTGTGCACCGGCTGGATCCCCGCCTCAAGATTGTATTTCTGATCGCCTATATCGTTGCGCTGTTTGTTGCGAGCAACTTTTACGGGCTTGCCGTCTGTGCGGCGGTGCTGCTCTTTGCCATCATCTGTTCGCACGTCCCCTTCGGGAAGGTGTTCCGTGCCGTCAAGGGCGTTCTCTTTCTCGTCATCTTCACGGCGGTGTTGAATATCTTTTTTTACAACGGCGATGCGGTCTATTGGAACGCGCCCGCCGTGCTGTGGGAGTGGCATTTCCTGCGGGTGACGCAGGCGGGCATCGTCTTTTCCGTCTTTCTTGTCATCCGCCTCGTGCTGCTCGTCACCTGTTCCTCCATGCTCACCTATACGACGACGCCCGTCTCACTGACGGACGGGATCGAGAGTCTGCTCACCCCCCTCAAATGGATCAGATTTCCCGTACACGAGCTTGCGCTCATCATGAGCATTGCGCTGCGGTTCATCCCCATTCTCATGGACGAGACCGAGCGCATCATGAACGCGCAGAAGGCGCGCGGAGCCATGCTCGATTCGGGCGGATTGGGCAAACGCATCAAAGCGGTGATCCCCGTCATCATGCCGCTGCTCCTGTCGGCGCTGCGGCGGGCGGATGAATTGGGCGACGCCATGGACGCACGCTGTTATATGGGCGGCAAGACGCGCACAAAATATAAAAAACTTACCTTTACATGGCGCGATCTCATCGTCTTTCTGCTGCTCGCCGCCATGATCGCCGGGGTGGTCGTATTGCGCATCTACCTGGGGGCGCCGCTATGAGAGTCGCACTTCTCATCAGCTACGACGGCACGGCGTTCAGCGGCTGGCAGGTGCAGCCCGGAAGGCGCACGGTACAGGGCGTTCTGGAGGAGGCATACCGCCGCATGACGGGGAAAGAGGCCCGCATCACAGCAAGCGGCAGAACGGACGCCGGCGTGCATGCCGAAGGGCAGGTCGCCGTGTTCGACGCCGCAGGTCCCATTCCGGCAGATCGCTATGCGCCCTGCTTCAATACCATTTTACCCGACGACGTCAAGGTGCTTGCCTCCGCGCGCGTTGACGACGCGTTCGATGTGACGGGCGACGTCGTGCGCAAGACCTATTGCTACCGCGCCTATCACGCGCCCGCCGTTCTGCCTCTGCGCGCCCGCTACGCCGTGCGCCTGCAGGCGGAACCCGATCTTTCGCGCATGCGCGATGCGGCGCAGCTCTTGCTCGGGGAACATGACTTTGCAGCCTTTCGCGCGGTCGGATTTACATCCAGGACGAGCGTAAGAACGATATATGCCGTTCGGATCGAACGGGAATCGCTCATCTGCGGCGACGAATACACGATCACCGTGTGCGGGAGCGGTTTTCTCTACAATATGGTCCGCATCATCGCGGGGGAGCTCTTTGCGATCGGATGCGGAAAGCAGGAGGGGATCACGCAGGCATTCGCCACCGGGAAGCGGGAATGTCTTGCGCGCACCATGCCGCCCGATGGGCTTACGCTCTGCCGCGTAGAATACGACAGGCTACTTTTTGGAGGGATTGAATCAGAACATGGAATTTTTTGACTTGACGGGTATTCCGCAGATCTTTCTGGAATTTTTCTTCCCGGCGACCGGTTCGCTCGAAGAATATATTTCGTTGTCGCGGCTGTACAACTATATCTGCATGGGCGTTGCGGGGGGGCTCTATCTCATTCTGCTCATCTTGGGCGGGATCGGGCTTTCGACCATGGCGCGCCGCGCGGGGGTAAAGCACGGGTGGATCTCCTTTCTTCCCTTCGGCAATACCTATATGGCGGGAAAGCTTGCGGGCGAGACCAATTTCTTCGGGCAAAAGATCAAGCGGGCGGGGCTGTACGCCATGATCGCCGAGATCGTCTATGTCGTCATGCAGGTCATGGTCACCGTCATCAATTTTATGCTGATGCAGCCGGAGTACTATCAGGAGATCAGCTATACCGATCGCACGGGTGCACTCATCAACGATTACAGCTTTTCCGTCAACGCTGTGCCGGAAAATCTGCGCTGGCTCGTCGATTTCAACACCTACGGCAGCATTGTGGTGTATCTTCTCATGTTCCTCGTGCTTGTCTTTTTCTGCATCGTGTTTATGGCGCTCTTCCGCAAATATTATGCAAGAAGCCCCTTCCTCATGACCTTCCTCTGTACCATTCTTCCCTTCCGCGGGATCACGCTGTTTGCCGTGCGCAACAACACGCCGGTGCAATATGAGGAGTATATGCGTAAGCGGGCAGAGGAATATGCGCGGCGCATGAATCCCTACGGCCCCTACGGTCCGGGAACGGGAGGATCCTCCTGGAACGGCGGTGCAAACAATGCGAATACGGGAAGCTCTGCGCCGTCGGGCGATCCGTTTAATGAATTTCCGGGGTCGGACACATCGGACGGGTCCGGAACAGATTCCTCCGGCGGGAACGATTCGCCTTTCGATGATTTCTCATAAGATAAAAAAGCGCTTCGGCGCTTTTTTGTTTGTTTACAAATTTTAAAAAATCTGCTATAATCATATATCATCGATCATCGGGCGGATGCGGCCGGCATCCTGCACGGGAGGGAACGGAATGGATATTATTGCGGCGATCGCAACAGCACAGGGGGCGGCAGGCGTCGCGATCGTGCGGCTGAGCGGGGAAAATTGTCTGAATATCGCAAAAAAGATGTTTTCGCGCAAGGGGGAGTATGTGCCCAATATGCTCTATCCGGGCACGATCGATTGCGGTGCCTTTTCCGATTACGGCATGTGCGTCTGGTTTCGCGCACCCCGCTCCTTTACGGGGGAGGACAGCGTGGAGTTTCATTGCCATGGCGGGGTCGAGATCGCGCGCGGCGTGCTTGCACAGGCCATCTCCCTTGGCGCGCGACAGGCGGAGCGCGGGGAATTTACAAGGCGTGCCTTTCTCAACGGAAAACTGTCGCTTTCGGCGGCGGAGGGCATGGCGGAGATGATCGGCGCACAGTCGCAGGCGCAGGTGCGTGCGGGCTATCTTTTGCTCAGCGAAAAGCTGACGGGGGAGGCAGCGCGGCTGCAGGGGCTCGTGCGCGAATGCCTTGCGGGGATCGATGCCGACGTCGACTATCCGGAAGAGGATCTCGCCGCAGAGACGGCGGAACATACAGAGCGAACTCTGCTTGCGCTGCGCACGGCGCTTCTGGCGCTTAAGGGGCAGTATCGCGCCGGGAAAAAGATCCGCGCAGGGGTGCGGGTCGCCATCTGCGGCAAGCCGAATGCGGGCAAGAGCTCCCTCCTGAATGCGCTTCTCGGGTATGATCGTGCGATCGTCTCTGCCGAAGCGGGGACCACGCGCGACATTGTGGAGGGGACGATCGAGATCGGCGGCGTCCTCTTTCATCTGACGGATACGGCAGGCCTGCGGGAAAGCGACAACGCGATCGAACGGGAGGGCATCCGCCGTGCCGAGAACGCCATCCGTGCGGCGGACGTCGTGCTGTGGCTGGAGGAGGGGCAGCCGCCCCTTTTGCCGACGGATGCGCCCGTCATCCGCGTTGCGTCAAAATGCGATCTTAAGCGGAGAGAGGGGGATGTGCAGGTCTCTTCCGTGACGGGAGAGGGGCTGGAGCAGCTGAAAGAGCTGATGTATGCGCGCGGATTCGGCGTACAGAACGACGGCGCATACCTGATGGAGGAGCGCCATTACGAGAGCGTGTGCGCAGCGCTTGGGGCGACGGAAGATGCGCTTGCTGCCATCGCGGCAGGGCGCCCTTCGGAACTTTATGCGGAGGATCTCAGGCGCGTCTATACTTCTTTGGGTGAGATCAGCGGAGAGACGGCAAATGAATCTATCATCGAAGAGATCTTTTCAAAATTCTGTGTAGGAAAGTGAGCGTGGCGGATGGTCAATCTGGAATTATATAAAATCTTTTATACGGTAGCGCGCTGCGGCAGCCTTACAAAGGCGGCCGAGGAAATGTTTATTTCTCAGCCGGCTGCCTCACAGGCGATCCGGCAGCTCGAGTCGCAGCTGCATGTACGGCTGTTCAAGCGCACGCACAAGGGCATGGAACTGACGGCACAGGCGGGCGCCGTCGTCTATGAAGACGTCGAACGGGCGCTGCGGCTGCTCGAAGGGGTAGAGGATCGCCTCGCGCTTCTGAACACCAGCGCCGCAGGAACCCTTCGCATCGGCGCCTCGGCGACGATATTTGAGTTTTACCTTGCCGAAAAGATCGTTGACTTTCACAACAAGTATCCGCAGGTCAAGATCGAACTGGTCAGCGAAGTGTCGCCGCGTATCGTAGAGCAGCTCAAGGGGGATCGCTGCGATATCGGATTCCTGAACCTCCCTATCGACGATATCGATGGGATCGAGATCGTGCGCTCGGTAGGGTATCTCAACGATGCTTTTGTGGCCGGGAGGTCGTATCTTAAACTGCGTGGCAGACATCTGAATGTTTGGGATCTGCAAAATTATCCGCTTCTTCTTATGAAGGGGAGGACATCCGCGCGCTCGGCGCTCGACAATTTCTGTGCAAGCCACGGCGCCGTATTGCAGCCGTCCATTGAGGTGGACAGCTGGAATTTTATGAAGATGCTGATCAAAAACGGCATGGGGATCGGCTGCATCCCGCGGGAGTATATCGTTGCGGAGCGTGAGGCAGGCGAGATCTTTGAGCTCGACGTCATACCGTCTATGCCGTCAAGATCGGTCTGCATGGCGCTGCCCAAGGGAACGAGCCCGTCTTTTGCGCTGCGTGCATTCATCGATCTCTTCGATGAAGCTATTCCAATCGAATAAGGTGGCATTTTGCATAGTATTATGTCTGGCATAACAGCATTAAATCGATTCTTTTTGATGGACGGATGAAATGAAGATGTTCTTTGTAGATTTTCCTTGTGAAATTGCTTGCCTTTTTTTCTGAGATAAGCTATAATATATAGGCTGTTTGCAGAGATGTCCGAGCGGTTTAAGGAGCACGATTGGAAATCGTGTGTAGGTTAAAAGCTTACCGGAGGTTCGAATCCTCTTCTCTGCGCCACGGAATGGCCGCCCGAAGGGGCGGCTTTTTTTGTGGCGCAGAGAAGAGGTAAGAGGAGTCCGGCGTTCTCCGGAGAGTCGCGCGAGCGGGCGCGTGTAAAAAAATCGGTGCAAACGAAATAGATTTACCGCGCCTCGCGATGCTTTCAAGGCGCAGCCACAGAAAATCCTCTAAGCCGCGTTATTCTGCAAAGTTCACGTTTTATAGGGAAGAAGGTTGGGGGGATAGGAGTTGTTTGAGAGGGAG
>CALVLK010000022.1 GCA_944337235.1 uncultured Clostridia bacterium | reverse complement strand
GTGAAGTTTTCATTGAAAAGTGTGAAAAAGATGTTACTTTCTTTCTGCCAAAAATTTTAAGTCCCTTGCGTCTGCCGATTTCGCCATACTCGCGTGTTGATTTGTGTCTTCCTGCAAAGCTTTATGTATTAAGGGTTCAAATCCCTTTGTCTGCCAATTCCACCACGGCGGCGCGGTGGGCGCTACAAATTATTGCCATTATAACAAAGCGGGAAAAGATTGTCAAGACTTTTGGCGCTGAGCAGGCGATCGTGCACGGTTTTTCTGTGTGGAAGGGCAAGAAAACGGGGCGCACCTGTTTTGCGCGCCCCGAAATTGCCTGGATGCAATGTGATATTGCCCTTATTCCTCGGGGGAGGGATCGGAGGCGTTCACGTCGTCTGCGGCGGGCAATGTGTCGTCTGTGGTGCGGGATGCCGCTTCGGCGCGCCTGAGATAGGGGCGGTTGACCTTCGAGGCGACGAGAAAGACTGCGATGCCGACGATGAACAGGCATACGATGGGCAGGGCGCCGAGATTGACGGAATTGGTCGCCTGCGTGACGATGCCGACGAGCAGTGTTCCGATGAATGCCGCGCCCTTGGCGAAGATGTCGAGGAAGCCGAACAGCGTGCCCGATTGTTCCGCCGGGATGATCTTGGTGAAGTACGAGCGCGACAGCGCCTGGATGCCGCCCTGGAAGAGTCCGACGGCGACCGCGAGCATCCAGAACTGCCAGACCGCGGTCATGAATACGGCAAAGAGCGCGATCCCCGTATAGGCGATGATGCTGATGAGGATGAGCACGTCGTTGTGTACTTTGGGGGCGAGCTTTCCAAAGGCGATGGCGGCGGGGAAGGCGACGAACTGCGTGACGAGCAGGGCAAGCAACAGCGAGGTCGTGTCGAAGCCGAGCGCCGTGCCGAAGGAGGTCGCCATGTCGATGATGGTATATACGCCGTCGATATAGAAGAAGAATGCGATGAGAAAGAGCAGGATGCCCTTCTTGTTGGGTATGGCGCTCTTTTTGGAAAAGAGGGAAAAGACGCGTTTGAAGTTGTCGCGCACGGCGTGCGGGGTGCGTTCGACGTAGTGTGTCTGGCGGTAGCGCTTGGTGAGCGGAATGGTGAAGGCAAGCCACCAGGCGCCGTTGAGCACGAACGCGATGGGCATGGACACGGAGACGCTCAGGGGCGTGAAATTGATGATGACAATGCTGATGATAAAGGGGATGCAGCTGCCGATGTATCCCCATGCGTACCCCTTGGCGGAGATATCATCGACGCGGCTTGGCTGCGTGACGTCGGGGAGCATGGCGTCATAGAACACGAGGCTGACCGAATAGGCGATCTTGGTGATGACGAACAGCGCCAGGAAGGCGACCCAGGGCAGGGGAATGCCCATGGCGGCGCAGCACAGTACGCCCATGATCGCACTGAAAAAGAAGAACGGCCGCTTCAGCCCTCTCAGATCGGTACAAGATCCCAAAATGGGGCCGAGGATGGCGACGCAGATGGTCACGCCGCTTGCCGCATAGCCCCAGATCGCGGTCGCCATCTCATCGCTCATGCCCGCCGAGGTGACGAGGTAATTGAAATAGATGGGCAGAATGGCGCTTGCCAGCAGAGTAAATGCGGAGTTTCCCACATCGTACAGGATCCAGGCAAGCTCGGTCTTTGTCATTTTTTGTTTGGTCTTCATATCATACACTCCGATTTTATTCAAAATTCCTCAAAAAATCCGCATGCAGATCCTCTTCGCCCCGCAGGAAACGGCAGTAATTGCCGATCAGATCCACCGCCTTTTCCGTTGCGGTACCGAATCCCGCCTGAACGGCGCGGCCGCTTTCCACAAGCGTTTTCGTATCATGCAGCGGTATGAGCATGCCGTGCAGGCCGTCATAGCAGCCGCAAAGTTTCATGGCACTCTCCAACAGAAAGCGCGCGGGCTGCCGGTGGACGCGCAGCAGGCGGCTGTAACGGCAGAAGGAGCGCATGGCGCGCAGCGTCACGGTGGCGTCGGTGCCAAGATAGGGCGCGGCGCCCTCGGCAAGCGCCTGCGAGGGATGCAGATGCGCGCAGATGTCCGTTTTGAGCGGAGAAAGCCCGTCCCGCCGCAGCAGATAGTAGTCGTACTGCGATTCCACTTCGGCATGCGAGAGCGACGCCTCCTGCATGCGCGCGGAGACGAGCGGATGACATACGCTGTCCAGCGCAAAGTGGCAGAGAAAGCCCAAAAGGTATGCAAGGTCCTCGGGGCGCTCTCCGCGGCTGCGGTAGAGCTCTGCCGCAGGGGCAAAGAACTCGGCAGCGGGGGCCCTGTGCATGGCGTGGCCGCGTTCGCTTATGGGCGTCTTTTTCAGCGGACGGTAAAAAAAGAGCGGGTCCGGGCCGTGCAGGCCGAACGCCCAGGCGTCGTGGTGGGGGGAAAGCTGTTGTTGCAATTGGTCGGGCAGACGGGCAAGTACCGCGTCGCCCAGCCTTCGGTGTGCGTAAGTTGCAGGCATGATGGCTCCTTATTGATTTTTCAACCTCTATTATACATGAAACGTGTCATAAATTCCCGTAAAAAATGTAAAAAGGTTTCCGCATTCACTATATTTATATCCCATGAACGAATGCGCGACACTTTTAAAAAATTTTTCAAATATCATTGTCTTTGCCGGCATTCCGTGGTATAATCGACCTGTAAACATCGGCGCCGCCGCCCACGGGCTGACGCGGCGCGGGAAACAGGATGGAGGTTGTATTTTGTCTTATCACAGTCAGAGGGCGGAGGACGTACTCGCCTCGCTTGCTACGCGCGAGTCCGGCCTGACCGCGGAGGAGGTCGCCGCGCGGCTTGCGCAATACGGCCCGAACCGTTTGCAGGAGAAGAAGAAAAAGAGTCTTCTCGTCCGTTTTTTCGAGCAGTTTAAGGATGTCATGATCATCATCCTCATCGTGGCTGCCGTCATCTCCTTTGTCATTGCCTGCTTCGGGCATGATCCCATGGAGTTTCTGGAGCCCGGGCTCATCTTGCTCATCGTCGTGCTCAATGCGATCATGGGCGTCGTGCAGGAGAGCAAGGCGGAAAAGGCGCTCGACGCGCTCAAAAATATGTCGGCGCCGCACGCGCGCGTCATCCGCGACGGCACGGAGCGCATCATCAACGCCGCCGATCTCGTGCCCGGGGACATCATCCGGCTGGAGGCGGGCGACTTCGTCCCTGCGGACGCAAGGCTGCTCAAAAGCACCAACCTGAAATCTGAGGAGTCGGCGCTGACGGGGGAATCCGTTCCCTCGGAAAAGGACGCCGCCGCAGAGGTAGCGGAGAACGCCGCCATCGGCGACCGCACCAACATGGTCTTTACGGGGTGCTCGATCACCTACGGCACGGCGACCGCCGTCGTCACGGGCACGGGCATGAACACCGAAATGGGCAAGATCGCGGGGCTTTTGGCGGGCGAAAAGGAGACCCGCACGCCGCTGCAGGAAAAACTTGCGCGGCTGGGCAAGTGGCTGGGCGTTCTGGCGCTCGCCGCCTGCGCCGTCGTGTTCGTCGTCGGGCTGATCGCAGAGGGATTTACGCAGGAGAATATCATCAACATGTTCATGACGGCGGTGTCGCTTGCCGTCTCCGCCATTCCCGAGGGGCTGCCCGCCATCGTCACCATCGTGCTCTCCATCGGCGTGACGCGCATGGTGAAAAAGAACGCCATCATCAAGCGGTTGCCCGCCGTGGAGACGCTCGGTTCCGCCTCAATCATCTGCTCGGACAAGACGGGTACGCTCACGCAGAACCGCATGACGCTCGTCAAGACCTATTGCGACGGAGGGGAGGCAAAGGACTTTTCGCCCGAGGAGAAGGACGAAAACACGCTGCGCCTGCTCGCCTGGGGCACCCTCTGCTGCGACGGCTCCGTCACCTTCGAGGAGGGCAAGGAGACGCACATCGGCGATCCGACCGAGACGGCGATCGTGCTTGCCGCGCACAAGACGGGGCAGGAGAAGGAGGCGCTGAACGCCGCCTGCCCGCGCGTGGCGGAACTTCCCTTCGATTCGGACAGAAAATTGATGACGAGCGTCAACCGCATCGACGGAAAGTACGTCGTCATCGTCAAGGGCGCCTTCGATGTGATGGCAAAGCGCTGCGTCGCGGGGGACATCGCGCGTGCCTCTGCCGTCAACGACGAGATGAGCGCCTCGGCGCTGCGTGTGCTCGCCGTCGGCTATAAGACGCTGAACGAACTGCCCGCAGAGATCTCGAGTGAGACGCTGGAGAGCGGGCTCACCTTCCTGGGACTTGTGGGCATGATCGATCCGCCTCGCCCGGAGGCAAAGGCGGCGGTCGCGGTCTGCCGCGAAGCGGGGATCAAGCCGATCATGATCACGGGCGATCACGTCGTCACGGCGGCGGCGATCGCGCGCGAGCTGGGCATCCTCACCGAGGGCGACAGGGCGATCACGGGCGCTGAGCTCGACGCCATGAGCGAGGAGGAGCTGGACGCCTCCGTCGAAAATATCGCGGTCTATGCCCGCGTCTCGCCCGAAAACAAGATCCGCATCGTCAAGGCATGGCAGAAGAAGGGGCAGGTCGTCTCGATGACGGGCGACGGCGTCAACGACGCGCCCGCGCTCAAGGCCGCCGACATCGGCTGCGCCATGGGCATCACGGGCACAGACGTCGCAAAGGGCGCCGCGGATATGACGCTCACCGACGACAACTTCGCCACGATCGTCGACGCCGTCAAAGAGGGCAGGGGCATCTACGCCAACATCAAAAAGGTGGTCGGCTTCCTTTTGGGCACGAACATCAGCGAGGTGCTCGTCGTGTTCCTCGCCATCGTCATCTGGCAGATCTCGCCCTTCATCTCCATTCAGCTGCTCTGGATCAACCT
Organism: uncultured Clostridia bacterium; assembly: GCA_944337235.1. GTDB lineage: Bacteria > Bacillota > Clostridia > Christensenellales > Borkfalkiaceae > Gallimonas. The sequence continues at coordinate 7,586 of CALVLK010000022.1, read as the reverse complement.
GATCACAGACTCCCTGCCCGCCATCGCGCTCGGCATGGAGGCGGTGGAATCCGATGTGATGAAGCAGCGCCCCAAACCCAAGAACGAGAGCCTGTTCGCGCACGGATACGGCATCCGCATCGTGCTGCAAGGCGTCATGTTCGCGGCGCTCACGCTGGGTTCCTACTTTATCGGCGAATATTTCGGTGGATCCGAGGCCGCAGGCAGTACGCTTGCGTTCATGGTGCTGGCGCTCATTCAGATCTTCCACGCCTTCAACATGCGTTCGGAGCATTCGCTGTTCAAGATCGGGCCCTTCTCCAACGGGAAGCTCAATCTGTTCTCGCTCATCTCGCTGGCGCTGCTCGCCTTCGTCGTCTTTACGCCCGGCGTCAACGCCGCGTTCGGCATGACCTATCTTCCCTGGTTCGTCTATCTCATCGGCGTCGGCATGGCGCTTGTGCCCGTCGTCGTCATGGAGTTCTTCAAGGCGATCGGCGTCATCAAGCACCGCCATCACCACTGAGCCATTGTATTTTCATCCCCGCCCCGTTTGGGCGGGGATTATGTTTTTAGACGGATGTTACACCGTTATCATGCCTTTTTGCTATTCTCTATGATAGAAAAAAAGTATTTGCAATCGCGGGCCCGGTCGGTTATAATAGAATAAGGACAATGGATATTCGGAGGTATGGGATGAAGGTTTTGCTTTTGAACGGAAGTCCGCGCGCGAACGGCTGTACGTTTACGGCGCTGAGCGAGGTGGCGCGCATCCTCAACGAGGAGGGCATTCAGACGGAGATCCTGCAGGCGGGGAATAAGCCCTTGCAGGACTGCATCGCCTGCAGAAGGTGCAAGGATACGGGCAGATGCGTCTTTGATGACGTCGTGAACGAGTGGATCGCAAAGGCTGAGGATGCGGACGGCTTCGTGTTCGGCACGCCGGTGTACTATGCGCACCCGAGCGGCAGGGTATTGTCGCTTCTGGACAGGCTGTTCTATGCGGGCGGCAGGGCATTTCAGCACAAGCCGGGCGCCGTGGTCGCCTCGGCAAGGCGCGCGGGAACGACTGCCTCGCTCGACGTCATGCAGAAATATCTCGGTATCTCTCAGATGCCCGTCGTCTCCTCCACCTATTGGTGCATGGTACACGGCAATTCGCCCGACGAGGTCAGGCAGGACCTCGAGGGATTGCAGACCATGCGCAATCTGGGCAGGAACATGGCGTGGCTCATAAAATGTATCGCGGCAGGCAGGGAGAAGGGGATCGAGGCCCCCGCCGCCGAGTATAATGTCATGACAAATTTTATCAGGTAAGTCTTTTCGACAAGGAGGATCATCATGTTAGGAAATTTCACATACTGCAACCCGACCAAACTGTATTTCGGGCCGAACGCCCTCGACGGCCTTGCGCCCGAGCTTGCCAAATACGGCAAGAACGTGCTGCTCGTCTACGGCGGCGGCTCCATCAAGAAGAACGGCATCTACGACAAGGTCGTATCCGTTCTGAAGGCGTGCGGCAAGGAGATCTATGAGGACGGCGGCGTCATGCCCAATCCCTCCACCCAAAAGCTGTACGAGGGCATCCGCCGCGCGCGGGAGGCAAAGGCAGATCTCATTCTTGCCGTCGGCGGCGGCTCGGTCTGCGACTACGCCAAGGCGGTCTCCGTCTCGGTGAACTGCGACGAGGACCCCTGGGATAAGTATTTCATCCGCTTTGAGGACGTCTCCTGCCCCGTGGTGCCCGTCGGCTGCGTGCTGACCATGGTGGGCACGGGCAGCGAGATGAACGGCGGCAGCGTCATCACCAACCACGAGCAGAAGCTCAAGATCGGGCACGTCTTCGGGGAGAATGTGTTCCCCAAGTTCTCCGTGCTCAACCCGGAGTTCACCTTCACGCTGCCCAAATATCAGATGATTTCGGGCATTTTCGATATCATGTCGCATATCCTGGAGCAGTATTTTTCGGGGACGGACGACAATACGTCGGACTACGTCATGGAGGGGCTGCTGCGTTCGCTCATCCACAGCGCGAACATCGCCGTGAAGGAGCCCACCAATTACGAGGCGCGCAGCAACATCATGTGGATCGCGACCTGGGCGCTCAACACCTTTATCGCCAAGGGCAAGGATACCGACTGGGAGGTGCATATGCTCGGGCAGGCGGTCGCGGCGCACACCGATGCAACGCACGGCATGACGCTTGCCGCCGTGTCCATGCCCTATTATCGCCATATCCTGCCCTACGGACTTGCCAAGTTTGCGCGCTATGCCCAAAACGTATGGAACGTACGCGCGGAGGGCAAGACGCAGGAGGAGATCGCTGCGGAGGGCCTGAACGCCATGGAGGCGTGGATGCGCTCCATCGGGCTTGTCATGAATATCTCCGAACTCGGCGCCACGAAGGAGATGCTGGGCGGCATTGCAGAAAGCACCCTTGTCATGCAGGGCGGCTATAAGGTACTCACCAAGGAAGAGATCCTTGCCATTCTCAAAGAGAGCCTTTGACCGTTTCATCGAAAAGGACAGAGGGAGGGGGACCCTGCGGGGCGCCCCTCCCTTTTGTATGCGCGAGGCGATCGGCCGCCCTTGCAGATATGCGCAGAGACGCATATCAGAAAAAGAAAGTCATCATCCCCGCTTTTTCGACCAAACATGATGAAATACATCGTTTTCGTCATGGTATGATAGGGCAAAAGGCGCGCAATGGGCGCAGGGAGTAGATATGGCAAGGAAAATCGTTGTGACATCGGGGAAGGGCGGGGTCGGCAAGACGACCGTGACCGCCAATCTCGGCGTACAGTTGGCAAAGAGCGGCAAGCGGGTCATCCTGTGCGATCTCGATTTCGGACTCAATAACATCGACGTCGTCCTGGGCGTGGAGGATCTTGCGACCTTTGACGTCGTCGACGCCGTAGAGGGACGCTGCCGCCCCAAGCAGGCGCTCGTACAGCATCCGCACTATCCCAATCTGTACTCTCTTGCCAGCAATCGGATCTCAGACAGATATGTCTCGCCGCAGGCGATCCGCCTCATCCTCGAAAACCTGTCGCCGCAGTTCGACTTTATCCTGCTCGATTCCCCCGCCGGGATCGACGAGGGCTTTCACCGTGCCGTGGCATGTGCAGACGAGGCGCTGCTCGTGACCACGCCGCACATCTCCGCCATGCGCGACGCGGGCAGGGTGGTGGATATGCTCAAGGGGTACCGTCTTTCGCGTATCGGGCTGGTCGTGAATATGGTCAAAAAGGATCTGGTGCGGCGGGGGGAGATCCTCACGCCCGAGGAGATCAGCGAGGCGCTGCGCGTGCCGCTTACGGCGATCGTACCCGAGGAGGAGAAGATCTTTCTCGAGAACGTGACCGACCGCTCCCGCGCCTTCCGTCTGCTCGCGGGGTTCTATACGGGAACGGCGGCGCCGGCGGCGGAACCTGCAAAGCGGGCGGGATTCATGGATATCATCAGACGCGGGCTCAAGCGTTAAAGGAGGTCAGTTATGGGAAAGGAAACGACAAAACAGCGCATCAACAGGCTGCTCAACAGCGACAAAGAGGACATGAGCGAGGAGACAAAGCGCGCCGCGCTTGCAGATTTTACCCATGTCGCCGAGGAATACTTTGAACGGGAAGGGGAGATCGGCTTCGAGGTGCACCGCAGCAAAAATCATATGGATGTGAACATCACCTTTCGTGCCGTTCGTGTGAAAAATTTTATGACACTCAAGTAAAATGTTGACAAAAGCGGGCGGATGTAGTATATTGATATCGATAAACGATAGGGGTATCATATTATGGAAAGAAAATTTGCTATCGTGACCGATTCCGCTTCCGATCTGCCGCAGGAGTATTTCGCCGCGCACAATGTCGTGTGCGTCCGCCTTGGATTTCAGCTTGGCGACACCATGTACGGCGCCGAGAGCGGGAACGAGATGGACGAAAAGGAGTTTTATAAGCGGCTGCGCGACGGCGCCATGCCGACGACCTTTCAGGTGACGCCCGAACAGGCGCGCACGCACATGGAACCGCTGGTGAAGGCAGGGCAGGATGTGCTCGTCGTCGCTTTCTCTTCTGGGCTTTCGGGCACGGCGAATAGTTTTGCCATCGCCGCGCGCGACTTAAAGGAGGCATATTCCGGGCGCAGGATCGAGGTGGTCGATTCGCTCTGCGCCTCGCTCGGCGAGGGACTGCTCGTCGACTATGTCGTGAAAAAGGCAGACAGCGGCGCCACCCTGCAGGAGACGCGCGACTATGCCGAAAATCTTAAACAGCACATCTGCCATTTCTTTACGGTGGACAATCTGTTCCACTTAAAGCGGGGCGGGCGCGTTTCGGCCGCGACTGCCGTTGTGGGGACCATGCTCAACATCAAACCCGTGCTGCACGTCGATCATGAGGGGCATCTCATTGCGATCGGCAAGGCGATGGGCAGAAAGAAATCCATTTCGGCGCTCGTCGATCATATGCGCGAGCTGCAGATCATGGGCGAGAATGATCCCATCTTCATCAGCCACGGCGACTGCATCGACGACGTCAACTACCTGATCTCACTCTTGAAGGAGAATTTCCCCGGACACGAGATCAAGTATAACTATGTCGGCAACGTCATCGGCACGCATTCCGGCGCGGGTACGCTTGCACTCTTCTTTGTCGGAAAACATCGTTAAAAACGCCCGTCAGGGCGTATATCCGGAAGGTTGGCAGAGCGGTCGAATGCGGCGGTCTTGAAAACCGTTGAGGTGCAAGCCTCCGGGGGTTCGAATCCCTCACCTTCCGCCAAAGCGAACGGGGGCGCACTTTGTGCGCCCCCGTTCGCTTTGGCAGGGTGTTGAGGCGAGAGCTCTTGCAGGATGTTTTTGCGATCATTCGGCATGGTGACGGAGCGTATCGCCGGAATTTGCCGTGTGGTCAGGGCAGTAGTGTGACATGCGGCGGCAGATGTGCTATCATGATATCGCCCGAAAGGAGGGGCATATTCATGACATTGGGTGAAAAGATCAGAACACTCCGTCAGCGGCAGGGATATACCCAGGAGGAGCTGGCGCAAAAGCTGTATGTGACAAGAATGGCGGTCTCCAAGTGGGAAAACGGGGGTTCACTTAGATAAAGATACCACACCAATCCCACGCTGACTTTTACTCAACTGATACAGCCGGAGGGCTGGATAATAAGAAAAGGCGGTATGCGCCCCGTGGAAGGGTAGCGTACCGCCTTTTCTTGTGGGGGTTTCCAAAGGGGGCAACGCCCCCATTTGGCACACGACTTTGCGACGCAAAGTGTAGTGTGTTATACGCTCTGTCGGCGTTGCCGTGAAAATACCGTTGCCGCCGGGGAGGGTAAGCGCATTTGAAACGGCAGGAAAACAGGGTGTATATGAAAGCCCCCGTCCCTCGTCCTACGCTCCGACTTGTGGACAAAGTGTCCCGAAAATGAGCGGAAAGCCATTTTAGGGCTTTCTCACCCTGATCGCCCATCAGGCGAGATTGTCAACGGTAACACATATGTGCACCACTCATTTTGATCGTTGGTTAGCTGTTATCTTCTCGATAAATAGAATGCTGTTAGTTAAATCTTAACTTTCATATTGTCGATAAAATTCGATAACATTAAGATATTCTGCAATATCATTTTCTGATACGTCTATACATTTTAAATATTTATTAGCTAAAGGACCATCAAACTGCTTAATAAGAAAATAGGTTCTTGCTATATCGTATAGAGCAGGGCCACGACATACATTCATAAAATCAATAATAATAGGAGTTCCATCGGACATTACTAATATATTATTGGGATGCAAATCTCCATGCAATAGGCAATCATCATCAGGCAAAGCATTTATAGCATTAAAAATCACTTGATTATTTATTTTTTTATTCTTTAAATTTGCAATTAGGTATTCTTTATATGATAAAACATTTTTAGTGTGATGTGCAAGGATGTCGAGCTGCAAGTTTGCAAATATATTTAAAAGTTCATCTAAATTTGATTTATTTTCCATCATAATGTTTAATAACGTTTTTCCTTCAATCCGCTCATAGATAATCCCTTTGCGATTTCCTATTGTAATCATTTGAAAAGGTATGGGAATTTTAATTTTATTTTTATACATTTCTTTTGAGTTTTTAAATTCTAATGCAACATACTCACCTAGATATCCTTCATAGAAAAGTTTACACACTCTTTCGTTTCCGTATGCAAAAACTTCTGCCGTATTTCCTTTGCCCAACAACTTCATATTTTCAATCATTGTATCCTCTCGGTTGTTCCCCATCTTCTGGGCGTTCAAAAGCTGTAAATCCTGCTTTGCTTCCGCCCGGTGTTCCGGGTGTTCTTTTATCAGGTCAGACAGGGAAGCCATTGCTATCTCGATAAGCTTATCCCTTTGCTGCCGGGCGATGGCAAAACATCGTCCGGCAGTCTTTTACCAGACAAACGGCACCAGTTTGTAATGGATCTTCGGATATATTCCGCATATCCCTCCAGCCCTGTCAGCAGGACGACCACCTCATTTTTGATCCGTTTCATCAGAAGAAACAGATGGATGAGAAAGATCAGAAACGCATAAACCGAGCCGCAAATGAGGGACATTAGCAAAAAGCAGGATCATCGCGGAATACATCGGATGTTTGACCGCTCCGTACATCTATGAAAGTTCCCTTATCGGAAAGTACAAATAGTCCTTTCCTGTCGCCGGGTCAGTATAATCGTGAACCGCCCCTGCTAAAGAAAGCCCCTCTTCCTTCATCCGCCCGATAGTTTCTTCAAACGCATCCTTATGGTTTTCAACAACGATATACTCATACCCCGGTATGGTCCATTTTGTCCATCCGTCAGGCGTTTCCGCCTGATCAACGCATTCCACTCCCGCCAGATACAGGCCTTTGCTGAATCCATCCTCCCATGGCTGAAAGGAACGGGAAAAATCGGACATGGCGCCCCATATTCCCACAAGCTTTCCGTTCGCGTCTTTTTTTGCCAGATGTGCCACTTCACTGAAATGACTGTTTGCATCCTTCCACAGCTTCTGAATGAATTCTTCTCCCTCTGATGTGGAACCCTCTTTGCCGATGACAACGAATGCTTCCTTTATCGCCTTAACCATTCTGTGCCTCCCCAAATTCATTTTTATCGCGCTGTATGTTTCCTTGGAATTATATCACAAGTCTATCCGGAAGGGAAATAACCATGAACAGACCGTAATGAAAAGAAGATCGGAAGCTGAATAAAAATCGCTTTTTTCTGGAGATACATAATGATAAAAACTTATCCACAAAAAATCCTTTCGGGATTTACTTTTTTCTCCTATAATTCTATACTTGAAAAGGCACATATGAAGACCTGCGTTTCAAAGCGCATCATGGAGGAGAACACATGCAGCCAGTCATCGATCATATACACATCACCGTTGAAAATTTAGAACGGGCAGAAAAATATTATGACCAGTTACTTCCACTTCTGGGATTTGATATTTCATTAAAAGAACATGACTGTGTGCCAGAACACGAATACCGAATCGTGGAATATCATCACCGCAATCTTTCACTCGGACTCGTAAACCAGAGAGAGGCATACAGACTTGAAAGACCGAGCCGCAGAAAAGCCGGTGCC
>CALVLK010000021.1 GCA_944337235.1 uncultured Clostridia bacterium | reverse complement strand
CCCTTTCTCTGCGCCAAAAACGGCGACGGGCTGTAGCCCGTCGCCGTTTTTGGCGCAGAGAAAGGGATTTGAACCCTTGTAGACGTTCCCGCCTAACACGATTTCGAATCGTGCGCGTTCAGCCGCTCCGCCATCTCTGCAAAAGATATGTGCAATGCGTATTGCATGGATTATTGTACAGGAAAAGCAAAGAAAAAGCAACTGTTTTCGCAAGGCGAATGCCATTTTTTGAAAAAATTTGCAGAAGAGGCGGCATGACGACCGAACGGCGCCCCTCCGCATGAAGGGGCGCCGTCTGTATTCGGTTGCCGATCACGTTGCCTGCCCAGTAACTTCCAGAGATTGCGCATAATGATCCCATGTGGATGTGACATGCTGCACCGGCCAAACATGTGTCTCACCTATATCCAAGAAATTATTATTTGCATTGTAAGCGTCCCATTCATTTTGGTCACGATTGTATCTCCAAGTTACATTTCCTCCCGCGTAATTGTTGGTATAGGTAATCCTAAAATTGTATCTCTGGCCAACCGCGCCATTGCTATGCGTTGCAAACAGGCTTTGAAGGCCGACCGAATTTCGAAGATTATCCGCAATCCCGATCGCACGATAAGTTGACGAAGGGTTCGTCACACGAAAAGTTCCGCCCCGCAGAGAGATATTCCAAACCGTCGTCTGATTCGGCCACCACCCCTGCGTCTGACTCGGGTTCGTTGCAAGATACAGCCCTGCCTGATCCCCTGTAAATGTGCCGCCTGTAATGACGAGCCCATCTTGATGAGCTGCCGTCGCGCGGTAGTGGATTGCAGAGGTTGCGCCTTCAAATGTTCCGCCAGAGATCTGAATATTGCCCACGGTCTCATTCTGATCATTGGTATGATTGCCGACGCTTGAGTAGATATCAAGACCCGATCTGACATTCGCGCCCGAATAGGAATCAGTTCCATAGAAAAATCCATTTGTGATCGTTATTTGTGCGGGACTGCTGCCATACCAAATTGCGCTGCGCTGACCGCCTTCGCCGTTTATGCTATGATCTCCCTCCCCATATGAATATGTTCCGCCCGTGAAAGTGCCACCGTTGATCGTGACCTGCGCACCGCCGCCCGCACCTGCATTAAAGCCATCGAGCGCCAATCCCGTAGACGCACCGGAGACGCGCAGCGTTCTGCCGACTGTGGTTTCCGGCAAAGCTCCCGCTGCACAATAGGGGTCAAACAGCACCCGGGTATCTTTCCATGCCACGAATGCTGAAGCGCCGCCTGCAAGAATGGTTGCGCTGTATACGTTGACGGTTGACACGTTGCCGCCATTCCCCATGGCAAATGCGCCGTTTCCGTTCCCCGTTCCTAAGCCAAAGGTGCCGCCATAAATATTGGTCACACCCGCATACGTCTTGAACGCATATGACGCCGCCGACCCTGCGACCAAGCCATTAGAAGTGCCATTCGCAAAATAATTGTCGTTCCCGATAAACGTGCCGTCATAAATATTGGTGACCGTTTGCGCTGCAGACTGCGTGTTGCTGTTGCGCACGAGGATCCCGTTCCCCTGATGAGAGGTATATTCGCCGCCATAGACGGAGAGATTTCCGCCGTCGACCTCTACGGCGTTGCCGCCCGTTTGAGCCCAACGATACTGCCAGTTGCCTTCGGAATTTTCTCCCACGGTGATATAACCACTATACAATGTCGTTCCCGTCGTCTCAACAGTGGGACCTGTGTTTGTATTTTCGTTCCCCAGCGTGACAGTACCGCCGCCGACATACACGCCGCCGCCGACGGAATTGGTGATCGTGCCCGCAGCGATCGTAACATTGGTATTCTCATCGCCCTCTACACGCACGGCATGGCTTTTGATGACCTGATCGAGATAGCTTGTTCCGCCACCATAATATCTATTATCATTCTCTAAACCCGTAAACGTAACGTTGAGCGTGCCGTTCGAGATCAGTGAGCCGCCCTGCACATATACGGCGTTGTTCTGATTGACCACAATATTATCCGACCAAGACAACCGAATATCTATGGTAACGTATACGTTCAGCACACCACCCGAAGCAACAGACAGCGAACCGTTGTTGACATAGATGCCCGTGGCGCGCATGGGCGTGATCGTATTGCCGTTAATGCTCTGTGCCAACGTGATATCTGCATCTGCCAAAGCGCGGATTTGTCCGGTGCCGCCTATGCCGCCCTGCGCCGTGATGCCGAGCGCGTTGGAAAGAATGTTCAGCGTGCCGCTCAACCCGATATTACCGCCCACAGTACTTACCGCGGTAGATGAAAGCGTGTCCCCTTCCGGCTGCGTGATCTGCACGCTGCCGCCCGAAACGGTCAGCTCCCCGCCCGTTGTATAGATTCCGGAAGAAGAAGTCCCCTCTACCGAAATGATACAACCCTCTGTCGTAACGCTTCCGGCATCGGTGCCGCTCTGCTCCATACGAATGCCAAAATTCGCCGTAGTGCCCGTTACCGAAATCGTGCAACCCGTCGCCGTGGTCTTGCCGCCCGTTGCGTCGATCCCGCGGTTGTTGCTTCCGCTCAGCGTAAACGTACATGCCTCTGCTGTAGTGATACCGTCCTCGGCATGGATGCCGACGTTGTTGCTTGCGCCTGCCGAATCAAAATTAAAAGATGCATTGGTAATAAAGTCCTCTTCGATGGGCTCAGCCGACTTCTCAGTATGAATGCCGTTGACATTGGACCCTGCGATATTGAACTGCACAGACTTGGTTCCGCCCGTTTCTGTCCCGTCAATTATGAGCGCACCGCCCGCAATGTCGATCGCAGCGCCGTTCTCCTGCAAAGAGGAACCTGTTACATCTTTATTGAATGTGCCCGCGGTGACCGTCATGATGCCGCCGGCCATCTGAATGGTGTCGCCCAGTTCAGAAGAGAAGAACCCGCCCGAGATATCGAGATCGCCGTTTCCGGCGCACCGGATGCACACACCATTGCCGCCCGTTGTAAAGGCAGTGATCTCGGCGCCGCTTGTGTTCGTTCCGCCCGCCACGGAGAGGAAACCGCCTTCGGTATAGATCCCGTATGTGTTTTTCTGCTCAAAGTGATTGAAGAACGTGCCGCCGCGAATGTAACCTTCGCCCCGATCGTCGACCATGCGCACTGCCGCATACGGCCATTCGAGCTGCGTGCCGTTTGCCGCCTCTGTAAGAGCCGTATCCTCTGTCTCCGCAAGTTTTGTCACGTCCCAATACCCATAGACAACGGCATAAGTCTGCGGAGCTTCTTCCGTCCCCGCCCTGCCGTTCACGGGATAATAATAGTAGAAATCGCAGGATGCCACATCGCACAGCACTGCAAGCGGGTTGTTGCCGACATACAGCCGGCCATCTTGCTCATAGGCATTCCTCTCTTCGCTGTAAAAGAGGAAGGTATCGGCAGGAAGAAAGGCGTTGTTTGCAGACGCCGCAGAAAAAAAGTAATTGCCCGACTGTGCCTGTTCGCCCATGGTAAGGCGGGGCATAGAAGCCGTCGTCACCGTATTATAATTGTCGCCATTGGTGCGCGCAACTTCGCCCGACGACGGATAGCCGTTCGTATATGTTTCGCCGCGCACATGCACATTGACGGACACGATCCCGCTCAGCGTACCGCCTGTAGGCGTTGCCGCTGTATCGTACTCCCCTGCGCGGGGACCGCTTTCGTAGCTGCCGCTTGCGACGGTCATTCTGCCGCCCGTCTGCGTACCGCTCACCTGCAGCGTGCTGCCCACGGGATTATACAGCGCACCGCCCCCTTTGGTATCGTACATCAGTACGACGGAGATGCCGTCGCCGATATCGAGAATGGGGTTGCGGCTGTTGCGGATAATCTGTGTACCGTTGAGATCGAGCATGAGGTTTGCCGAAACGCCAGTGACGCCCGTACTGATGACGAAGGGCTTTTCTGCATCCTCGGCGATCTGAATATAGGAATAACCGTTTCCGATGGCGTCGATGAGCTCTTCCGGCGTGCGGACGAGATACTGGTTGGCGCCGATGAACTCGAGCTCGTCCTCATAAGGACTGTCCTCGCCGAGCTGCCCGCCCTGGTATCTGCCATAGGTGTGCTCGATAAAAAGAGACGCGGCAATGAGGCAGAGCGAAAGCACTGCCATGCCCACGAGCAGGATGATCTTCCTCATTTGCAGCTTCATATGCACTCTTCCTCCCTTCTCTGCGCCCTTACACCGCGGGCAGTTCGCTCGCCTGCGTGAACAACACGCGGAAGACAAGCGGATAGCTCTTTTCGCTCGCCTGGATCTCTGTAGTGGTCTCCGTTTCGCTCGTATGTTCCGTGACGGTAACCAACGTTGCAGGATCAAACAGCTCCGGATTGCCGCCGTTCAATGCCGCCAACGTCGTCGCAGCAATCGTGACAGGGTTTCCGCCCGTACACACATAATTTCCGTTTATCAGTTCCATATCGTGGGCGAACAGGCCGTCACCCAGCTGCAGGCTTGCAATATGCTGCCATGAAATTGCCTGCCCGAAACGGCGCACCATGCTTACCGTGGTGGAAATGTTTTCCCCCCCCTGCGTCGCCGCCACGCCATTGTAGTTGAAATGATAGCCCGTCACTACGATCCCGCCCGGGGTCGTCGTTGCCGTACCGCTGGTCAAACCCTGAAAAAACGTATGATATGCTCCACCTTCAGTATAGTCATATCGCAGCAATTCGACGGGTGAAAGGCTGTTTGTCCACATCATGAAGGCGACAAGGGAGAGGCTTCCGTTCGTTTCGCCCGCGGCGGGAAGAAAAAGAGACTGCGGCAGCGCGATGTCGATGGAATAATAGTCAACCTCGTCGGTGCAGTCTACATACAGCGCAGGCAGAGAGTTGTTTGCGTTCGTCTCTTTGCGGGCAAAGCCCACGGAATAGTCGACCGTTCTGCGCTCCGCAGAAAACGTGACCGACCAGGCGTCTTCGCCTGCGCCCCATGCCGCCGTGACTGACCCCGAAAAAGAGGCGCCATCGCCTGCGGGCTTGACAATCCCGCCCGACATGGTAAGCGTCATATCGGCGGCGCCGTCGCCGGAAAGCTCGCCGAAGTCGTCGCTGTCCGCCGTGGAGATCGTCTTGTTCCCGGCACTATCCCAGTTGATATAGTCGCCGTAGGCAAACGTGTGATCGTTGTTCGCGGTGCTCTCGTCCCGCGCGCGCAGAAGGTCTGCAAAGACGATCTGCGGGGTGACGGGGTCATTCGCGCTTGCGCCGTCTGCCGTGGTCAATTGCAGGGCGATATTCTCCCAAAACTCGGCGGGGCCTTCGAAGTGCAGCGTGGGCTGCAGATCGGTGTCGCCCGCGTTGGTCATGTGAATGCGCACGGTGCGCGCGGTGCCCTGCTCCAGCCATGCGCCGCTGTAATACTGCCAGTAATGGACGTTGCCGAAGGTGACGGAGTTTACGCTCTCGATGGAATAGCTGGCATTAAACTGCGCCACCCCCTGCGCAAGCTCCCCCCGGTCGCTGTGCGCATAGCGCGCAAACGTAACGCCCGAACAGGCGAGCGCCACCACGAGCAGCAGCGCAATATACCTTGTAAGGGCATAGGCGCGCCGTTTTGTCTTTGCGTTACGCTTCATCTTTCTCACTCCCATTTTCTTCTGAGATCGCCCGCCGCGACCGCTTCCCGGCGACAAGATCGAGCACAAACCATATGATGACGACGGCGGCGATCAGCAAAAAGATGCCCGCGGGCGTCTGCATGAAGGTCACAACGCCGCCGATCCCACCCCAGACGGCGACGACCTTGCCCACGACGTTCTCGTGCGGCGTGTAACCGTCGGAGACGTTGTTGGCGTCGCCCTGCGTGAGGTAGCTGCCGCCCTCGGCGGCAATGATGCGGTGCGTGACATATGCACCGTCCTTTTCAAACATGATAATATCGCCCACCGCATATTCGTCTTCGGCATGCACGATGACGAGATCGTCGATGCCGATCTCCGGCTCCATGCTGCCCGAAATGACGACTGCAGAGGTATATCCGAACAGGGTGGGCATCGCGTCGTGAAAGAGCGTGCGCCGCACCAGAACGTAGGCATTATAAAAAAGCAACATTATGACGGCCGCGGCAAGCAGAACGCGAAGCGCCGTCCACAGGATAGACAATGTTCTTCTCATGATCGACTATAACAGAGCGGGAGCAGTTTGCTTGCTCCCCAAATCAAAAATTGTAATTTTCTGCGGCGGAAAAGAGGCCGCCCCCTTTGCGCAGCTTGCGCGTGAACATGGCGCAGATTTTTGCGCCGCGATACCCCCGACCGTCGCGCCGCCGCCACACAGCCGGCGCGAAATGGTCCCAGGGGTGAGCAGGAGAGGGCGCCTTGCACCCCTCCTGCGGGTACCCGTGTGTTTGGTTATGGAATTAGTTGCCGGCAGGAAGCTCGGAAGCCTGTGTTGCGGTGTAGGAGAAGTTGCAAACGATGTCGGTTACATTTTCGCCGATCCAGGTGTCGATCGCATTCGCAACGTTTTCATTTGCATAGTACGTATCCATCGAGGTCCAGGTGATCTCTGCAAAGATATAAACAGACTCCGTGGTTTCGTCCTCTTTTGCTGCAAGCTGCATCGTGCCGGTTGCTTCGCCGCCATCGGTAAACGTTTCGGTATTATCCCAGTAGAGCTTAACCGAGAGAACCTGCTCAACCTGCCACTGCGTTGCGTCTGCTCCGGTCGTCCAGTTCTCGGCATTGATGCCATCACCATAAGTCCCTCTCAGCTCAAAGGTCGTGCTGGACAGTGCAACGGAAACATCTGCTGCGACATCACTGTTGTTGGTGATCGTTGCGATAAGAATTTTTCCACTGTTCTGCACACGGTTATTGGAGGTTGCGCTGAAATCATTGGTAATGTCAGGCGAGATCTTCGAGGTGGTCAAAGTTGCAGAAGCATCGCCACCAACCCCAGCGCCGGTAATCGCAATATTCCAAAGTGCGACGTTACCCGTACCGCTGCCGGTTGCGCCCGTGGTGTAACGGCCGAAGGTGGTGCCAAGGAAGCAGAAGCTGAGCAGCGCCAGCGCAGCCAGCACGACCAACAGTCTGGAAAGAGTTTTCTTCTTCTCCGTGTTTTGTCTTGTCATAGATTTACTCCTTCAAAAAAATATCTGAATTTCATATCTGCAAACCGCCTTCGTGTGGCAAAGACGGAGATTGCCGTTGTTTTGCATATCTACCGCTCCTGCGGCGGCTTGGGCAAACGACGCGCCTGCGGCGGCTTATGCTCGCCGCGCGGATAGCGCGGGCCGCCCTCTTCGCGCGGGCTTGCCTCCTTCGGCTCCCCGCGCATGCCATACGGCTTTTGTACGCGCGGATTGGTCTTCTTTCTGCCCTGCGGCGGTGCGGCGGCCGCCGCGCCCCCCGCTGCGCCCTCTGCAGCATCTGCCGCCCCCGCGACAGCATCTGTGACAATGCCCGCTCCGACGGCAGCGCCCGCAGCGACCTCTGCGGCAGCAACTGCGCCCGCGGCTTCTGCGGGAACTTCGCCCTGCCCGCCGCCCTGTGCGGCCGCCTCGGCTGCTGCGGCTTCCTCTTCGCGTTTGCGCAGCCGCCTGTTGTATATGGTAACGCTGACAAAGTCGTATATGACATAGAGCAGTACGGGAATGCCGACAAAGATGAGCGCCCCGCGCGGCGAGCCTATGAACAGGAAGAAGCTGCCAAGCCCCTCTACGCTGCCGCGGCAGACGCCAATGATATCGGAAAGCTCCACGACGTTGATGGTATTGCCGCTCACGCTCTCGTTGTCGCCCAAGACGAGCACCGCGGTGATCGTGCCGTCCGCCGTGCGGCTGACGCCCGTGATGCGCAGCGTCATATAATATGCCCCCGCGCGGTAGGTGACGATATCCCCCTCGCGCAGCTGCTGCTTTTCCTCGTCGGAGAGCACCCGAACGAGGATCATGGCGCCGTTGCCGAAGCTGTCCTCCCGCGAGCCCTCCATGACGTCGGTATTCACGATCATGGCGGTATGGCCAAAGAGCGAAGGCGGCACGTCGGGATTCAGGCTTGCCTTGACGATGAGCGTGACGTTGCACGCCAGAATGAGAAAGACAATAAAACAGAGCACGCCAAGCAGCGTGAGATACAACACCTCGCCCACGCTTGCGCGCTCTTTGCCCTCTTCATCCTGATTTTCGCGCGCCAAAAATCCCGCCGCCGATAAGGCGGTGGGATTCTCTTCGTACGCGACAGCCTGTTCCTCGGCAACGGGTGCCTCTTCCGCCATGACGGCGGATGCACACTCATTGTCCGCAGGTTGTATCGAAGGATCAGGCGATAATTGCGTTGTCACAGAATCCGTTTCCGAATACATTATTTCCCTCCACAGTCACCCGGCAAATATGCGCAGGCAATAACACGCAAATTCTTCAATTGATAAAGCGCTTTACTATTCTTGTGTTTTTTCTTCTCCTCTGGATATGTAAACTATATTGCACTCTTTAAGCGATTCCATTATATATGACACTCCCCCCCGTGTCAAGTAAATTTTACAAATTTTCTCGACAAATTTCGCAGATTATGGATGGAAAATAATTACATCCTGAAAATTTGGGGGATCTGTAAGAACACTCTATAGACTTTTTCATGAAAAAGATAAATTCCCCATTGCTTCAGCCAAAAATAAAAGCTGCGGGATCCTGCAGCATGTAAAATGTCATAAATATAATTCATTTTATTATATAAACCATATCATCGAATTGAGTTGGCAAAAAAGTGCAAAGTCGGGCGAAAGGCAAACACCTCCCGCCCGAAAAGATCATATTTACAAAAATTGTTACACAAGGCTCGTCTTGTTGAGTACAAGCGCGCTGAGCGCACCCAGCCCCACCCCGAAGAGCGCGCCGCCCGCAAAGCACATGAGCGCGTGCAGAAAGGTCGCGTTAAGCGGGGTCATCGCGGGGATCATCATAAAGAGCAGCATTCCCACCGCGACAGCGGCGAGAATGGACGCCCAGAGCCGCTGTTTTACGATCGTTGCGGCAAGCAGATCGATCGCGACAAACACTGCAAGCAGAAAGATCTTGGCAAGCATACACAGGACCACGCTGCCGACGGACGCAGTGCCGAGGTCAAAGGGAAGCCCCGCGATCGCGCCGCCGATCATGGCGCCTGCAAAGTAGCAGAGCATCATGCCTGCGCAGCCGACAAAGCACACCGCCGTCTTAGAGATGACATAGTCTGCCTTTTGGGGACGCACGCCGAACAGGTTCTTTGCGTATCCGCTTCTGAAATCGTCGGCGACAAAGACGCACACGAGGACCGCCGCCAGAAAGTAGACGAGGTTGATGTTGCACATCGTGGTAAGATCCATCGCCATACCGCTGCCCGCCCCGGTCGCCGTGCCGATCGCCTGCCACACGTTGGTGAATGTGCCCATCGCTGCGCCGCCCCCGGCAGAGCCGCCCGCCATCGTCGTCATGACGAGGATGAGCACGGGCAGGACGAGGCACACCCCGAGCATGATATACACGAGCGGCTGCGTGAACATGCGCCTGAAATCTACCTTTACCATACTGCCAAGCCGCTGCCCGAAGGTATGATGCTCAAATCTGACTGTCCCTTCCATTACCGTTTTACCTCCCCGCCCATCAGGCCGATATAGTATTCTTCCAGACCGATCTTGGCGGTCGTAAGCTCCGCAGGGAGCATACCCTGCCCGTACAGATAGGCCGTCACCTCCTCCGGGGCGACCGCGTCATACACGCGGAGATCGCCGTTCTCCTCCTCGACGCGCCGATAGCGCATGGAGAGCAGACGCTCCATGCCCGCCATGTCCGCCCCGCGCAGGGCGATATAGGTGGGGCAGCTGCGATCGAGCTCCTCCGCCGTCATCTCGCACATCATTCTCCCCTGCCGGATGATGCCGTAGTGCGTGGCGATCTTCTCGAGCTCGCCTAAAATGTGCGAGGAGATGAGCACGGTACAGCCGTACTGCCTTGTGATATCGACGAGCACCTCGCGCATGATGCGCATGCCGTCGGCGTCGAGCCCGTTGAGGGGCTCGTCCAGAATGAGCAGGGCAGGATCGCCCAGCAGCGCCATGGCGATGCCGATGCGCTGCTTCATGCCCAGCGAACAGTTTTTGAACTTGTTCGAGGCGGAGCCCTCCATGCGCACGATCCTTAATACCTTGCGCACCTCCTCCGCCGCATTTTTTATGCCGAGGTTTGCCGCCTGCAGCAGCATGTTGTTCCAGACGGAGTAATTGGGGAAACACCCGGGGGATTCGATGAGCAGACCCACTTTTGCGCGAACGTCTGCGTCGGTATAGTCCCTGCCGAACAGTTTTATCCTTCCGCCGCTTGGCACGAGCAGCCCGCAGATGAGCTTTTCCGTCGTCGACTTCCCGCTGCCGTTTTCGCCGATGAAGCCGTAGATCGCGCCCTGCGGCACCGTCATATCCAGCCCGGCAAGCGCCTGTTTGCTGCCGAACTGCTTTGTGAGTCCTCTGATTTCGATCGCGTTCATTGCACTTCCTCCTTTAATACACGTCGCACTTGTTCAGAATGAGCGTTCCCAGCAGATTGTAGATCACGGCCCACGCCAGCGAACAGGCAAGGCAGACGAGAATGGTCACAAAGTTGCTCGAAAGGCAGGCATAGACGGACGCACCGTACAAAAAGATGTTGAGCACGGGGGAATTGCCGACGATCGCCGCCGCCCCGATGATGAGAATGCCCGTGCCGAAGAAGAAGGATGAGGCGACCGAGATGCCGAAATATCTGCGGAAGATGATGTTGAGGAAGGTGTACAGGCTTGCCCAGCCCAGCGACATGATCATCTTGCCGATGATCGCGCAGACGAGACCGCCGACGTTGACCTCGAACGACGCGCCCGTGAAGATGCCCGAGGCAACGCCGCCGATGAGATAGGTGACGCACATGCACGCCATGGCAAATGCGCATACGAGCGACTTCGAGATCATATAGTCCTGTTTCTTGGGGTGCGTGGTGAAGAGCTGCTTGACATATCCGCTGCGGTAATCGTGCCCGATGAATACGGACACCATGATGCCGCCGAAGATGAACACCATGTTCATATTGGCGTATTCGCCGATATCGTTGACGACATAGAGCGGCGCATTGGAGGCGATGATGTTCCAGGCATTGCCCGCGACCTGCCCCTCGCCGCTGAAGCTGCCCATGGACACGAGTGCGGGGATGAGCGCCGCGATGACAAGAAAGATATAGAACATGGGCGTATGAAAGAGGCGGTAAAAATCTACGCCGAGCATCCCCCCGATGCGGCGGGCAAAGGACGGCGATTCAAATTGTATCGATTTTGTCTTTTCCATGGTCATGCCTCCTTCCTGCTCATCAGGTCGATGTAATATTCTTCCAGACCGATCTTATTTTTCCTGACGGCGCACACCGCCTGCCCGTTTTCGATGAGGAATTTTACGATCTCCTCGGCGTCCGCGTCGCCGTAGATATGCAGCGCGCCCTCCTCCTCGCGCACGTCGCGATACCGCTGCCGCAACAGTACCAACGCGCGCGGAATGTCCCGCGTCTGCACAGAGACAAACATGCGCGCCCGCCCCTCCAGCTCCGCGGCCGAAAGCTCACGAATCATCCTGCCCTGGCGGATGATGCCATAGTGCGTGGCGATCTTTTCCAGCTCGCCCAGGATATGCGAGGAGATGAGCACGGTACAGCCGTACGTCTTGGTGATGTCGACGAGGATCTCGCGCATGATGCGCATGCCGTCGGCGTCGAGCCCGTTGATGGGCTCGTCTAAAATGAGCAGGGCAGGGTCGCCCAGAAGCGCCATGGCGATACCGATGCGCTGCTTCATGCCCAGCGAGCAGCTCTTGAATTTTATCTTTGCGCTGTCCTCCATGCGTACGATCCTGAGCACACGCGCGATCTCCCCCGCGCGGTCCTTCAGGCCCAGATTGATCGCCTGCATCATGAGATTCGCCCACACGGAAGAGCCGAGAAAGCACCCCGTATTTTCGATGAGCGCCCCCACGCGGCTGCGCACGCCCGCATCGGTATAGTCCCTGCCGAACAGTTTTATCGTTCCGCCGCTCGGCACGAGATGCCCGCAGATGAGTTTTTCCGTCGTCGATTTGCCGCTGCCGTTTTCGCCGATAAAGCCGTAGATCGCGCCCTGCGGCACCGTCATGTTCAGCCCGTCCAGGGCATAAAGTCCGCGAAAGCTCTTTTTGAGTCCGCGGATTTCGATTGCATTCATACCTTCCTCCTGTCTCTTACTGTATCTGAACGGCCCGAAAACGCACCGATCTGGTCTGCGACCTCCGCAATGAGCGCCTCTGCCCGCACCCGCCCGCCTGTGCCGCACTGCACGATGGCAGAAAGCGTGAGCGCGCCGCGGAATGTGGACGCCGCCAGCATGAAGTACGGCGCCTTCTGCAGCCCCGCATAGCCCACGGCGTTTATGGCATGAAGTTCGCCGAGCATGAGTTTTTCCTCGTCCAGCACGCCCAGATTGGTGTAGTCGGCATACGGGCTCGTGTTCATTCCGCCGTACAGCTTCAGAAATTTTTCCAGCGAAGTGCTTTGATATTTTTTGACGAGCAGGGTGGGACCGGCGATATCGTTGCCCGAACTTTTCTGCCTGCGCATGGCGCGCGAGACCTTTTTGAGCGTTGCAGAGAAATCTTCTTCCGCCCCGACCCTGATATTGATGCACAGCGAACCCGTGAGGTTGCCGATCCCCGCCCTTCCGCCTGCATATTTGCGCAGATCGGACGTGCAGGGGATATTGACCTTATGCTGCCCGCAGAGCTTGCGCTGCGCCCGCGCATATGCGGTCATGAGCACGTCGTTGAGCGCGGCGTTCTGCGCCTTTGCCTTTGCGTGTACAGACGCCATCCTTCCGCCGTCCACCGTCCTCTCTATGACGTATGCGCGCTCATCCTGCGCCCTTTCATAGATCTGCCGGTTTTTGTATCCGCCGAGCATGGAGGCAAGCATCCGGAACATGGAAGTCTTTCTGCCGCCAAAGAGGGCGGAAAAGTCCCTGTTCATGAAGTTTGCGCCGTCCACCTCCCTTCCGCCGTAATAGCCGCAGAGGGCATAGAGCAGCGTCTTGAACCCGTTGCCGTCGCAGATGAGGTGACTTGCCGTGACATACAGTACGTTTTTACAGAGGGCAAACTCGATGAGCTTCTGCGCGGGATCGAGCGAGCGCATAAGCAGCGCATCGCCCCCTTGCTCCATGCGCACCACCAGCTGCGCCGCGCGGAAATTTTCCACCTCTTCAAAGGTATTGTCTGACTCCCGGTAGCGGCATCTGATCAACGGAAAGGCGTCTGCCAGCCTGCCCACCGCCCCGATGAGCCTGTCGGGCTCGGGCGGCGCGGCATATTCGATCTTTTCGTGAATGAACGGCTCGTGAAACTTTGTATTGACATATTGCATCAGATCGAGCGGCTGTGCAGGATATGTTTTCATGGAGCGCCTCCTTTGCGCAAAAAAACGAGGAAATCGCCCCGAAGGACCCGCGCCATGCTTGTTCAGCCGCAGGCGCTCCCTTCGCGTGATCTCCCCGTTATTGTAACAGCCCCGTGTTAATTTTTTAGGCTATGTCACAACAAACAGTTGATAAATAGCCATTTTTATAGGGGAGTATCAGAACTCCCCTACAAACTGTTA
>CALVLK010000020.1 GCA_944337235.1 uncultured Clostridia bacterium | reverse complement strand
TCGCTCCATAGCTCGAACTTATCTTTGCTATGCAGTTGTCAATCTTCGATTTTTCCATGACTCCCGGTCATGGCTGCGCATTTCTTGCCGAAAAAACGCACTGCCTCAACGACAGCTTATTTATCTTAGCACGTTCGGTTTTTTTCGTCAAGCGTTTTTTCGAGGAAAATTTTAATTTTTTCCTTTTTCTTTTTGCAAAACGGCGCCATGCCACCCATCGCGTGCAATATGGCGATCGGCTTATCAGGAAAGCGCCAGATCGAGCGCCATCATTAGTGCAAACCCTGCCACAAACCCGACGCTTGCGAGCATCTTATGCCCTTCAAACGAGGCGGGAATGAGTTCGGAGCAGACGACCGCGATCATGGCCCCCGCCGAAAACGCCAGCGCCCAGGGCATGAGCCCCGCGATGAGCGCGGCAGCCGCCGCCCCCAATGTGCAGGAGAACACCTCGACGGCGCCCGACGCCTGCGCCAGGACAAAGCTCTTTTTGGCGCTCATGCCGTGCGTACGAAGCGGAAATGCCACGCACATGCCCTCCGGGAAGTTCTGGATCGCGATGCCGAATGCCAAAAGCATCGCCGCGGCGCCGCCCGCCGCCCCTGCGCCCTGCGCGAACGCCACGCCGACGGCGAGCCCCTCGGGCAGGTTGTGCAGGCTGACGGCAAAATACATGAGCGCGCAGGCGGGGCTGCCGTGCGCCTTCGACAGGCGCAGCGACAGGATATGGTCGAAAAGCACGATCAGCCCTCCACCCGCCACAAAGCCGATGAGTACGGGAACGAGGGGCGGCAGCGCGCTTTCATACTCCATTGCGGGAAGCAGAAGGGAAAAGAAACTCGCCGCGATCATGATCCCCGCCGCTGCCCCCGTGAGCAGCGAAAAGAGCAAAGCGTTGCACCTGCGCACAAAGAAGACGGACGACGCCCCGAGCGCCGTCATGCCGTACATGAAAAGCGAGGCCAAAAAGGACTGTAAAACGGGATGAAGCGCCAAAAACCACTGCATTTGTATCTCCTCCGTAAACGGGCGGCGCCGCATGAAAGCCCGCCCTCCTATACTATGCCGCGCATGCCCCTTGTGTCCCTACATTTATAAATGAATATACATGCATAAAAGAAATTTGCATAAAAATGCGATTTTTTTCGGAAAAACGCTTGACAGGCGGGATTTTTGTGGTATAATATAGGCACAAAGGGAAGGGGAAAGCCTTCTAAATCATGCAGGAGGAGGACCAATGTACAACTGATTTACGCAAAGCAAAAAAACAATCGGAGGTGAACCAATATGATTTTCAAACGATTGCTGCACTTAGACACGAAACTTACGAGGAGGTATTAGACCGATGCACAATTTTTATAAGGAGCCCACTGAGATCTGAACGGCAGACGGCTTGCCGGAATGCCAGTTTCGGATGACGGGCTTAGCATGAAGAATCTCCTGATATCATATCTCACTTGCCCTCGCGCCCTCTCTGCGCGGGGGCCTTCCTTATTGATCATACCGGACTGTTTTTGTCAAAACCGCCCGCGGGAAAAAATTCCCGCGGGCGGTTTTGCATGATTTTAATTTTAATCTTCGGCTCAGCCCCAGGGAAGCGTTTTGCCGCCGAGGATATGAATGTGCAGATGCTGCACCGTCTGCCCGGCATTCTCGCCCTGGTTGATGACGAGGCGGTACCCCCCTTCCAGCCCGAGCTGATTTTGCAATGCCGCAATCTTCAAAAACATTCTGCCGAGCAGGGCGGCGCGGCGGTCGTCCATCTCGTCGAGGTGCGCAAAGTGCTCGCGCGGCACACACAGAAGATGTACGGGCGCAATGGGCGCCGCATCGCGGAAGATGACCATCTCGTCGTCTTCGTACACCGTTTGTGAGGGGATCTCCCCCGCCATGATCTTACAAAATACGCAGTTTTCCATTATAATTCCTCCAGAATTTCGGCAAAAATGCCGTCTTGTTCCAACCTGAGCAACCGGACGCGGCAAAGCGCGCCCTCCCGCATCCCCTCCGCCCGTACGCGGAGATAATTTTCGGTGTAGCCGCCATCGTCCTCGAAGAGCACCACCGCCTCCTGCCCGAGAAAGCGGGAGGAGAAGCGCCGCTCCTGTTCCGCCGCCGCAGCCAGAATGCGCGCCATGCGCTCCTGTTTGACGGCGGGGTCGGTATCGCGCAGCTTTGCCGCCGCCGTCCCCTGCCGCATGGAGAAGGGAAAGCAATGCACCCGCGCCAGGTCCGCCTCGGCAATGATGGAGAGCGATCGGGCAAAGTCCTCCTCGCGCTCCCCGGGAAATCCGACGATGATGTCCGTCGTGATCGCGGCGGAGGGAAATGCGCGGACGATGCGTGCGCGGGTGTTCAGATATTCCTCCCGGGTGTAGTGGCGGTTCATGGCGCGAAGCACAGCGTCGGAACCGCTCTGCAGCGAAAGATGAAAGTGCGGCATGACGTTGCCCGCCGCATGCATGGCGGAAAGCAGCTCATCCGTGACCGCCCCCGGCTCCAACGAACCCAGCCGCACGCGCAGCGGCATATCTTTGAGCGCCAGGATCAGCTGCGCGAGCCCCGCCTCGCCGTCGCGGTAGGAGGAGAGATCGATGCCCGTGAGCACGACCTCCTTCGCCGTACAGGCGCCGACCTCGCCGACGATCTGCCTTAGGCTGCGCGACCGCGACCTGCCGCGCAGATAGGGAATGATGCAATAGGAGCAGAAGCGGTTGCAGCCGTCCTGCACGCGCACATAGGCGCGCGTACGGCTGCGCGCGGGCACAGGAAGTTCGCAGAACGCACGCTCGGTCACATGAAAGGCGCCCGCGTCGTTGAGATGGGAAAGGAGCTCGCCCTTGCCCTGCGCGCCCCACACCAGGCGCACTCCGTCGCGTTCCAGAAAGGAGCCGGGGTCGCGCTCGGAGGCGCAGCCGCACACATACACGGGGGCGTCCGGATTGAACCTGCGCAGGCGTGCCACCGCCTGACGGCTCTTGCGCTCCGCCTCACGCGTGACGGCGCAGGTGTTGAGCAGATACAGATCGGCATATTCCGGCCGATCGGTCACCTCGTAGCCCATCTCCTGCAGGCCGCGCATGAGCGAGGCGCTCTCCACCTCGTTCATCTTACAGCCGAGGGTAAACACACACGCCTTCATTGCAGCTCCCCCGCAAGATACATGACCACCGACAGCAGCGCGACGGACGCGGTCTCCGCGCGCAGGATGCGCTTTCCGAGCGAAACGCCGCAAAAGCCCAAGCCGCGCGCGAGGTCAAACTCCTCCTGCGTGAATCCTCCCTCGCTGCCCACAACGAGCGCCGCAGACGACAGCCCCGCAGGGATGCCCCGCTCGCTCTTTTGCAAAAATTCGCAGGCGAACAGCTTGTGTTCATACGCCTGCGCCGAGGCAAGCGCCGCGGCAAAGTCGTTGAAATATACGACCTCGGGCACGGACGCGCGCAGGCACTGCTTTGCCGCCTCGTGCGCAACGCGGTTGAGCCGCGCCAGCTTGTTTTCGTTGATATATGCCGCGCAATAGCGGGAAGAGAATACCCCGATGCGGCGGACGCCCAGTTCGACCGCCTTCTGTACGACGAGTTCGCTCTTGTCCCCCTTCAGCGCGCCAAAGAGGAGATACACATCCGCCTTGGGTTCGCGGTCGTTTTCCCGCTTTGCGAGCACGTGCAGAAGATAGCGATCGCGCGCGCAGGATGCGATGACGGCGGCATATTCGTTTCCGCTGCCGTCGAGAAGCGTCACCTCGTCCCCCTCGGAAAGACGGAGCACGTTTTTTGCATGGCGCAGCTCGTCGCCCGTGAGGGCGACCTCCTCGCCGATCTGTTCCACAAAGAACCGTTTGGGCGCAGCCATGTCACGCCCTCCGATAGACGAGGGCATACCACTCGCCCCTGTTCATCTCCTGCTGCAGCGCAAGCCCCTGCGCCGCAAACGCCTGCTCAACGAGCGGGAGGCGGTCCTCGATGATGCCGCTCAAAATGAGCGTGCCGTCGTCCTTCATGTTTTTATGCACGTCGGGCGCCAGGCGGATCAGGATCTCCGCCGTGATGTTGGCGAGCACGACGTCCCCCTTGATCGAGGCATCGGCAAGCAAATCGGAATGCGCCACCACCGTCCTCTCCGCGACGCCGTTCTCCTCGGCGTTGTGGCGTGCGCTGTCCACGGCGACGAGGTCGATATCGGTCAGGTAGCAGCGCTGCGCACCCAGCTTTGCCGCTGCAATGCCGAGAATGCCGCTGCCGCAGCCGACGTCGATGACGATATCGCCTGCACGCATCGTCTGCTGCAAAAGTTCCAGGCACATCGAGGTCGTCTCGTGCTCCCCCGTGCCGAACGCCATGTTGGAGTCGAGCGTGACGACCGCCTCGCCCTCCTTGGGGGTATAGGCGATCCATGCGGGCACGACGACGATGCGTTCGCCGATATGCAGGGGGCGGAAGTGTTTTTTCCACACGTCGATCCAGTCGTCGCCCTCGATCTCGCGCCTGGTCTCTTCCAGCGTGCCGAAGGGAATGGCGCCCGCCGCAAGCCGCTTGCGCTCTTCGATCGCCCGGCGGATGGCTCGGATCTCCTCGGCGGCATTCTCCACATTCAGATAGCACTTGACGAGCACGTCCTTGCGCGCGTTCCCGGTGAGCGAGTCGTCGATATAATCCCAATAGACGGAAGTGTCCTTTTGGATGGCAATGACGTCGTTGACGTCGCACACGCTCACGCCGCCGCAGGAATAGTCCCACATGACGTCGGCGATCAGCTCGCTCGCCTCCGTCGTGGTATATACAGTCAATTCGATGTATTTCATGTCCTCTATTATAAAAGATGGGGCAGAGAAAGTCAAGGGGAAGCGAAAGCGCTTGCAATTTTTCCCTTCTTCGACAAACAATGACGAATGTTCTGCACGTTTTTTGGGCGGCATCTCTTATACTTGTGAAAAAAACTGCGAGGTCTGTCATGAAAAAACCTTCTCTGCGCCTGGCCGTCCCCTCCCCGGCCGTCGCGGCAAAGCACATTTTGCTGCTGGTCGGCTTTGTCTTTTTGAATTTCGCCCTGCCCGAACGCGAACCGCTCTCCTTTGCGCTGTACTATGCCTCCCTCTTCTGCGGCTTTCAGCCCGTGGCGGCGGGCGTCGGCTATGTGCTTGCCTCCGCGGCAGCGCTCTCGTGGCGCGCGCTGCTCTCTGCGCTGACGCAGGCGGTGCTTTTCAGCCTGCTCGTCCTCGTGTACCGCCGCCTGCGGCGCAATATGGGCATGGAGCGGCTGGGCTATCTGCTTGCGGCGCAGATCCCCTTCGTGCTGCTCTTTCCGCATACGGGATACGAGCTCCTGCCCTTTGCCGTCATCTGGCAGAAGTGCCTGATCGCGGCATTCTGCGTGCTGCTCTCCGTCCTGTTTGAGGGCGGGCTGCACGCCCTGATCCACCGCGCCTTCCGCTGCAGGCTGAGCGCGGGACAGCTCGCCGAGATCGCCCTCATGGGCATCCTCACGGGCGCGGGCGTACGCCTTGCGCTGGGGATCCCCGCCTATTATGCAATCTCGCTCACGCTGCTGCTCTTTTGCGTTGCGCTGGTGCGCAACGCCTCGGCGCTGCCCTTTGCCGTGGTGCTCGCCCTGCCCCTCTGCCTGACGGGCGGCAGCCTGCTCCCGCTCGCCGAATACGCGCTGTACGCCTCGCTGGCGCTGCTGCTTGCAGGGTACGGCAGGATCGCCTCCGGGCTCGCCGTGCTCATCGCCTTTCTGGCGGCGCAGCTCCCGTCGGGGCTGTACGGCGGCACCCCGTGGGAGATCTCGCTCACGCTCGCGTCCTGCGTCCTGCCCGTCATCGTCATTGCCCTGCTGCCCGAACGCGCCATGGCGCGGGCGCGCGAACTGCTGCTGTACTACCGCGAACACACGCTGCCGCGCATCGCGCTCAACCGCAACCGCCGCGCCGTCGGCGAACGGCTGTACGAGGTCTCGACGCTGTTCCGCGAGATCGAGGGCGCCTTCTCAGAGGAAGAGGGCGAGGTGAACGGCACAAAACAACTCACGGACCGCCTGCTTGACACCTTCTGCGCGGACTGCCCGGGCAATGCGCGCTGCAGCAAACAGGGTTACGAAGCGCAGATCGAGCGCCTGGTGGAGATCGGGCGCGCCAAGGGGCAGGTCACGCTGGTGGACCTTTCAGCCGAGCTGAGCGCCATGTGCGGCAATGCGGCGGGGCTGCTGTTTGCCTGCAACAAGCTGTTGGCGGGGTATCGCAACCGCATCCGCGAATTGGAGAGCGCCCGCGAAAGCCGCCGCCTGCTTGCAGAACAGGCGCACGGCGTAAGCGAGATCCTGCGCGACATCGCCGTCGAACAGAGCGAAGAATTTTCCTTTTCGGAGGGGGAGGAAACGCTTAAGCGCGCCCTGTCGGCAGCAGGCATGCTCAGCTCGGAGATCTTTATCTACGGCGAGGGGACGGCGCTCACCGTGAGCATGACCCTCTCCCCCACCGTGAACGTGGCAAGGCTGTGCGCGGTGGCGGGCGCCGCGCTCACAACGCCGCTCGCCCTCTCCGAAAAGATCCCGCTCTCCGCCACGCGCTCCTGCTATATTCTGCGCCGCAAGCCGGAGTTCGACGCGGCGTTCGGCGTGGCAAGCCGCCGAAAGGAGGGAGAAGCGCTGAGCGGCGACACCTACTCCGTGCTCAAGATCGATGAGCGGCGGTTCATGATCGCCCTGTCCGATGGCATGGGCAGCGGCGAAGCCGCCCATACGATCTCCGACCGCACCCTCTCGCTGCTTGAAAGTTTTTACAAGGCAAAGATGCCCTCCGAGACCGTCCTTTCCACCGTCAACCGCCTCATCGCATATTCTGCGGAGGAGCAGTTCTCCTGCCTCGATCTGGCGGCGGTCGACCTGGACACGGGCGAGGCGGACATCGTAAAGATCGGCTCCCCCGTCGGGTTTATTTTATCCGACGAGGAGCTGCGCATCCTCGAGGGAGAATCGCTGCCCATGGGCATGCTCGACGCCATCCACCCCGCCACCCTGCAGGCGCGTATGGGCGAAAACGACTTCATGCTGCTCATGAGCGACGGCGTGACCGAGGCATTCGGCTCCTCCGACGAGTTGTACACCTATCTGAGCGGCCTCAGGCCGTGCAACCCGCAGGCGCTCGCCGAGACCGTCCTCGACCAGGCGCTCTCCCGCGCGGGCGGCGAAGCGGAGGACGACATGACCGTGCTCGCCGTCCGCCTGTTGAAGAGCGCATAACAATGCGCAGATAAAATACGGGCGCAGGATATCTTTGGTATATCCTGCGCCCTTGCTCTGTTCTGTATGATTTGAAAGTTCTTTTCAGCTCTCCCCTTTCGCGCGCACATAATTGCCCGTCTCAAGCGGGAATGCCGCGGCGAGGGAATCAAAATCCACCTCTACCTGTACGCCGACTTTTCCGCCGCTGAAAAAGATGACCCTGCCGCGGGCGCTCTCCTCAAAAAAGGTGGGAAATTGCTTTTTCATGCCAAGGGGGGAACACCCGCCGTGCACATAGCCCGTGAGCGGGAACAGCTCCCGCTGCGGCAGCATGGCAATGCTTTTTTCCCCCGCCGCCTTTGCCGCCTTTTTCAGATCGAGTTCCGCCGCGACGGGGATGACGAACACATAATATTTGCGGGGCGAGCCGACGGTGACGAGCGTCTTGAACGCGCAGGCAGGGTCCTGACCCAAGAGCGCCGCAACCTCTGTACCGGGCAGCGCGCCGCCCTCATAGGTATGCACATGATATTCCACGCCAAGCCGCTCCAGAATGCGCATGGCGTTCGTCTTTTCTGTGTGCGATTGCATCTCATCCCCTCCTGAAGCCGCATCCATATAAAAAAAGTCCGCAGAACCGGTCAGAGCACGACGACCTGGCAGCTGCGCATGGTGGCAAGCGCCGCGTCATGCGCCGCGGGGGAGGTCCCCGCACATGCCCCTGCCGCAACGCAGATCTCCGCCTCGGGGCAGAACGCCTTCAACAGCAGCGCGTTGCTCACGACGCAGATATCCGTACAGACGCCGCACAAAATCACGCGGTCATAGCCGCCCTGCTCTGCATACTGCGCCAGGGCAACGCTGCCAAAGGTCGGCTTTTCAAATACGCGCTCCCCCTCCCGGCGAAGCCCGGGCAAAAGTTCCCAGCCCGCCGTATTGTGAATGCAATGCGGTACGGGCAGGAGCATCCCCTCCTGCGTCGTCAGATAGTCCGCCTCGTGCGTGTCCTGCGTAAATACGCATTCAGCGCCCCGTTCCCGCGCCCCTTCGAGCAATGCCAGAAGGGCGGGCAGCAACTTTTCTGCCTCGGGTGTGCCAAGCGGGCCCGTGACAAAATCTGCCTGCATATCCACCACGACCAACAGCTCTTTCATGCGATGTACTTTTTCAGCTCCTTGATGAGGGCGTCGGCGATATAGCGGCAGCCGCGGTGCGTGGGGTGCACGCCGTCCGACGAGAACTGCGAAGGTGCAATGTCCTGCGTGACGCCCGTAAAGATCTCATCCATGGGCACGAGCGCCACCTGTTCCGCGTGCGCGATCTCTCGAATGATGTTGTTGAACGTATTGACAAAGGGACGAAATCGCTGTTTGTCCTCCATGGGCAGCACAAAGGGCTGAATGAGCACGACCTTGGCGCCCGTCGCCTTCAGCTGCGTCACGAGCTGCATATAGTTGGCGCGGAATTCCTCCGGCGTGACCACCTGCCCGAGCGCAAACCGCCGCCACACGTCGTTGATGCCCACTTCAAGCACGACGACGTCGGGATGTTCGTCGATGACGTCCTCCTGAATGCGCTTCAGAAGGTCCGCCGTCGTCTCCCCGCCCACGCCGCGATTAATAAATTCCAGCGTCTTCTCGGGGTAGAGCAGCCTGAGCTTCCCTGAGACGATCTTGACATACCCGACGCCGAGATCTGTTCTGTCCATCAGATTGCGCCCCGATTCCGTGATCGAGTCGCCGAAAAATACGATCCTCATTTTACCTCCCCCTGTGCGGAAAATTTTTCCGCATACATGCGAATACATTTTTGAATGATCTCGACCGCCTCGTCGCGGTGTGCGATCTCGCGCACCGTCGTGCGCTTGTGTTCAAGCGTCTTATACACCTCGAAGAAGTGCATCATTTCGTCAAAGACGTGTTTGGGCAGCTCGTGAATATCGTAATAGCTGTTATAGGTCGGATCTTTGAACGGGATCGCGATGATCTTTTCGTCGAGCGCGCCGCTGTCGACCATCTTGATGACGCCGATCGGGAAACAGTTGATGAGCGTCATGGGATAGATGACCTCGTTGCAGAGGACGAGCACGTCGAGCGGGTCGCCGTCGTCTGCAAGGGTGCGCGGAATAAAGCCATAATTTGCAGGATAGACGGTAGACGTATAGAGAACACGGTCCAGCTTTAAGAGCCCTGTCTGTTTGTCAAGTTCATATTTCGCCTTGCAGCCCTTCGGGATCTCGATCAGCGCCTCGAAGGCATTGGGTTTGATGCGCGAAGCATCGATATCGTGCCAGATATTCATATTTTTTCTCCTTATCTTGTTCTATTTTACCATACTTTCCCCCACTCTGCAAGACATGACGGGAATTTTTTTCGGACATTTTTTATTTTTCGGCGAAATATACTTTGACATTCCCGCGGTTTTATGTTATATTGATATAGCTTTGAGCGCGACATGTGCTTTTTGCAGAATAAAACGTCTTTGTTCTTGACCCGGAGTGATACCCAAGAGGCTCAAGGGGCGCCCCTGCTAAGGGCGTAGACGTGTAACAGCGTGCGAGGGTTCGAATCCCTCTCACTCCGCCAAAATCCCGAGCAGGCAGAATTGCCTGCTCGGGATTTTGTTTAAACGAATACTGAGAGGGGTTCGAGGGTAGGAGGCGTTTGCGGGAGCAAACGGTTTGCGCGCGAATTGTCGGGAAGCAAATAAGTTTAGCGCAAACTAAACAGCCCTGCGGGCTGTTCACCGGGGCGCGCCGCCAAAGGCGCGAATCCCTCTCACTCCGCCACGAAAGAGGGGGTGCTTCATGCGCCCCCCTCTTTCGTGTATGAACAGGGATGAGAACACAGCCGCCGAATTGAAATATTCAATCGTATCGGAATTTTTCGGCTGTCGGTTCGTACGAGGGGCATGCCCCGAAGTCCCTGAGGCTTGCCTGCAAGCCGAAAGGTATCCCTCTCACTCCGCCGATTTGATACACGAAAATCTTCAACGGAAAAGCCTGGCAAGATATTTTGCCACTCTTTTCCTGCTCATCACAAAAGTCGGATGCAAGCAGGTGCATCCGACTTCTGTTAAATTAATATTCTTAATCGGTGATATTTTCACGCGAAAAGAGCGGTGAAGAAAAGAACTCCGTCAGATCCATCTCCAACCCTTGCGCAATCGCATTGATGTTCTGAATGTTTGTCCCCCTGTTGCGCATCTTGCGAATATCGGCTATGGTCGTTTCGGCAAGGCCGCTCAGTTGCGCAAGCCTGTATTGTGTGAGATTTCTTTCTTCCATAAGCTGATCGATCCGCAAAGACAGTGCCTCTGCAAGTGTCACCTGTACCAACCTCCTCCCCGTGCGTGGGAACGACCGCTGATATCAGTATATGATAAGTTCGCTTTTTAATACTGAGCGTATCCGTAGTACTTCGGTTTCGCTTTGTATTCTTGAAGCATTGTGTTATAATGTCCGCAGGGGTGAAATATGATTATAACATTTTGCGGACACAGAGATTTTATCAAAACGGAAGCCGCTGAAATTGCTTTGACAGGGCTGCTTGAAAACTATGTACAACAAAATGCGGAAATCGTCTGTTACAATGGCGGCTATGGAAACTTCGATCAGTTTGCCACTGCATGCGTAAAACATTTACAGAAACGGTACTCAAATATCCGCAACTGTCTTGTGGTTCCCTATATTCCTGCAACGGATCCGCACGCTCAGAAATAATTTCGATGAAATGATCTATCCACCTTTGGAACGCGTACCCCCCAAATATGCCATTCTCCGCCGCAACGAGTGGATGATCGATAAAGCCACGGTATTGTTTGCATGCGTTCGCCATGCATGGGGCGGTGCTGCAAAGACGCTGGCGTACGCAAAGAGAAAAAATATCATCATCGAATATTTGCCGTAAGTGGGGCAAGCGAATGGCCTTTTACGGGTTTTCCGCTATCCTGCAAATACGCCAAAGCAGGAATATGAAAAAGATATTTGTCATATAAATCCTTGACAAATTGACCGCACACAGATATAATATATAAAAAATCAGGCCGCATTCTGCGGTCACAAGGAGATCTGTATGAAAAAATTACTGACAATCGCCCTTGCGGGCGTCATGTGCTTTTCGTTTGGGGCAATGACCGCCTGCGAGAAAGACAAAACGCCCGATCCGGACACGACGCTCGAAACGCCTGAAACGCCGGAGACCCCCGAAGACCCCGAAACGCCCGTGCCCGAAGTTCCCGCCGTGACCGACGAAGCGAAACAGGCATATCTGCTTGCCGCCATACAGGAACTTGCTTCCGCAAAGACGTTGAAGCTCAGCCAGAGCGGCGAAATCAGCGAAACGCTGACGGGCAATGGCGCAACTGTGACCAATGCCGTGACCTATCGGGTCGACTATGTGTTCTCCGCGACGGAGACGGGGCTTGACGCCTCGATCGTCGCCGCCATGACAGAGGATGACGTCACGATGCGGCAGGAATACTACCTCATCGACAGCGTGCTCTACAGCTACGACGCCGCGGCGCAGATCTATTATGCGCAGGCCATTGGATTTGATATGGAGGATCTGTTCGAACTGGTCTCCTCCCCCACGCAGGAGGAACTCAACGCCCTCACTGCCGAACTTCTGCCCGTGCTCGACGAATATGGCGCCGCCACCGAAACGGGCTACGGCTATGCGCTGAACTACGATGCCGCCCCGCTCCTGAACGCCGCGATCTTCGGCATCAACATGATCGATGAAGAGACCACGACGATCGGAGGGCTGCTTGACGCCGCCCTTGCCCTGATGGGCACGGAACTGACGAGCGCGCAGCTCATCGACATGATCAAACCGCTCGGCGGCATGACGGTAAAGCAGGCGCTCGATGCCATCAACGAACAGCTTGCCCCCTACGGCGTCACCCTTGACGGCATCAAGAACGAGATCCTTTCGATGAGCATCGTGCAGGACGCGCTGATCGATGCGGGCATGGAGCAGATGCTTCAGCTGCTTCAGAACACCACCATTGAAGGCCTGCTCTCTTCGCTGGGCATGCTTGAGATGACGTTTGATCAGATCACGGTACTGATTCTCTCGCTGACGGGCGCGGATGCGACGGGGATTACCCTCTCTACTCTGCTGGACATGGTCAAGACCGCCATTGCCAACACCACGCTCGCCGATGCCGGGATCACGCTGCCCGAACTCGACGGGTTCCTTGTTACCCGCGCGGCGCTTGCCGCAGAGGCGGTGGTCAACGATAGCGGCGTGGAAAAGCTGACCGCCTCCGTCGATTTCTCGATCGCGCAGACGAGCGAAGCGGGCACGCAGACATTCGCCGTGACCTCTGCCCTCTCCATGGAGGAGCTGAGCGGCGAAGCTGCCGTGATCGCCCTGCCCCAGGGCGCCGTCATTCAACCTATATTCTCCGACAGCCTGGACGGCACCATCGGCGGCGAGTCGGCGATCCTTCGTCTATACAGTAACGGCACCGGTGTGTTTGATCTCTATACGTACGACAGCTATATCTGTTACTCCTTCAACTACACGTTGGCGCCCGTGAGCGACCTTTCCGCGCTCTCCATGACCATTACGATCACAGAGATATATTATTACGGCCGCTCCTATGACAATGGCGATTATAACGATTATATATGGATGCTGGAGGAGGAAGATGACATCTCCGCCTTCCTGGGCGGCACGCTCAGCTATACCGTAACGGTGAACTACCTCGAAGGCACGGCGACGCTGCCCGACCTGCCCATCACGGATACAAACGCGTAACGCAATATTTGCCTAACTTTCAAAGGCAGCCCCGCAAGCAAGCGGGGCTGCCCTTTTTTGCAAAAATATGGGCGTGCGCCGCAGATGCGGCGCACGCCCATGTCGTTATTGTTCTCAATTTTCTTCTGCGGGCGCGGGAATGGTGATCATGATCCCGGTGCCGTCTCCCACGACGTCGGGCAGTTCCCCGTTCCACTTCGAGAGATACTCCAGATACTGCAAATAATCGAGAATGATCTGCTGCCCGCTGCCCCCTCCCCAATCGATGGTATAGCTGAAAGAGCCGTCCTCGAGCGCGGTCTGCGTCACCTCATAGCCGAGCGTACGCGCAAGCTCTACGATCTTGACCGAAGCGGCGTATGCCTCCGCCTCGGCAAGTGCCTTTTGGGCGCTTGCCTCGCCCTGCGCCTTTTCCAGCATCGCCTCTGCCTCGCGCTTTGCCACCTCAAGCTCCTGTTCCGCCTTGGTGATCGCTGCCTCCTTTTCGCGCTCTGCGATCATCTGCGCCTCTACCGCCGCCTCATATGCGTCGGTGAAGCCGATGTCCGTAAGCACCGCCGTCTTTACGCTGACATAATAGCTGCTGTCAATGCGTGCCATGATGCTTTCCGTCACACTCATGGAAACCGCCGCGCGCCCCTGAATGATCTGTTCCGCCGTGTTCTCTGCCATGACCGTCTTCATCGCGTCCATTGCAACGCTTTCAATACGGCTGTTTAAGATGTCGAGCGAGCCATATGTATTGGCGATGTTGAGGAGATTGGACATGTCGATCTGGTACTGTACCGTCATGGCGACGTCCATCGTCTGGGCGTCCTGAGAATACGCCTGCGTGACGATGGAAAGATCCTGCACCGTCGCATCATAATACACATAGCTTTCCGTCATCCAGAAATCGAAATAAGTTCCCGCCGTGCGTACGGCGCGCGCCTCGCCCAGATGCTTTACCACGGCGACCTGCCCTGCCTGTACCGTATGAAAACTGAACGGGATAAAGGCAAACAGCAATGCGCCCGCCGCGGCGACAATGCAGCCCGGGATCCTCCACTTTCTCAACCGCGGCAATACGGCAAGCACAACCCCGCCGACCGCAACGAGCAAAAAGATGACCCCCAAAATAAATGCAATAGCCATTTTTAACCTCCATATCATATTCTCTCTGCTTTTTTTGCAAAGAAGGCTACCGATATTATATCAACGTCCCTCGCAAAGTTAAAACATGTTACAATTTTCCCCGGATATGCGCCTGCCAACCCATAGTGATATATGGAAAAGGCCCCTGCAATGCAGGGGCCCTTCTTCGATGCTCTGGAGGCGCCACCCGGATTTGAACCGGGGAGTCAGGGTTTTGCAGACCCTTGCCTTACCACTTGGCTATGGCGC
>CALVLK010000019.1 GCA_944337235.1 uncultured Clostridia bacterium | reverse complement strand
ATGAGCCCGGTTGGGTACCGAACTCATTCCCAAACAATCTAATAGCTTTTTGTCCAAACTTTGGGGTTCACTTCATAGTCCGGGGGTTCAGTAATAGGCTTATGCCGATGAGAAAAAAATAAATATTGTATGAGCAATCGGCGAATAAGCCCCCTTTGTGTAAGGGGGAGAAGTAAAGGGGGGATTGTAGGCGCCTGCGCCGTACGTCTCCCATCAAGGGGAGGAAATAAAGGAGGGGTTCGCGCAGGACTTATTGCTATAACAATCCCTCAGTCTTGCTGCGCCGCCATTCTCGCGCGGTAGAACCCGCGCTTGGTCAGGAAATTTCCTGTACAATGAGAAATTTCCAAGCTCACAAGCAGCGAAAGCCACACTGTGGCTTTCGCAGAAGTTACTTGCTCGCCCCTTTACACAAGGGAGCCTGCAATGCGGGAATAAAGCCCGCAGGGCGGGCAGCGAGGAATAGGCGCAGCGACTGGCTGGTCGACATATGAGCGCGTGGCGCTCGGCCCTAGTAAACTAGGGCTATGCCCGAAAATGTAGACCCACCCGCTAAGCGGGTGGGTTACTTTTGGGGATATCGCAAAAAATGTGCACGCCGGTGGGGAAGATTGTTTCGTTTGAGCAAAATATACAAACAATCTTTTCAAATTTGTCGCGTTTGCCTATTGACTTTGTATAGGTTTTTCCTGTATAATAGAGCCATAAAAATGATGTGGAGGAAATTATGTCCGGTCTTTTACTCAAAGGCATTAACAAGATCTATCCCGGCGGAAACCAGGCTGTCTTCAATTTCAGCCTTGAGATCAGGGATAAAGAGTTCGTTGTATTTGTCGGCCCCTCCGGCTGCGGAAAGTCTACAACGCTTCGTATGATCGCAGGTCTCGAGGAGATATCCTCGGGTGAACTGTACATTGACGGAAAACTCGTGAACGACGTTGTCCCCAAGGACAGAGATATCGCAATGGTCTTCCAGAACTACGCGCTCTATCCTCATATGTCCGTCTATGATAACATGGCATTCGGTCTTAAACTGAGAAAGGTCCCCAAGACGGTGATCGACGAAAAGGTCAAGGCCGCTGCCGAGATTCTCGGTATCACCGATTATCTCTCTCGTAAGCCCAAGGCGCTTTCCGGTGGTCAGCGTCAGCGTGTCGCACTCGGCCGTACCATCGTGCGTGAGCCTAAGGTATTCTTGCTCGACGAGCCTCTGTCTAACCTCGACGCAAAGCTGCGTGCTCAGATGAGAACGGAGATCTCCAAGCTCCATGCCCGTCTTGCAACGACGTTCATCTACGTCACGCACGACCAGATCGAGGCTATGACGATGGGTACGCGTATCGTCGTCATGAAAGACGGTTTCATGCAGCAGGTCGATACCCCTCAGAACCTTTACGATTATCCCATCAACCTCTTTGTCGCAGGCTTCATCGGTACGCCTCAGATGAACTTCTTCAAAGATTCTACGCTGACGAAGGAAGCGAACGGAAAGGTCTATGTCAACTTTATCGGCGGGAACAGGATTCTGCTTCCCAACTCTGTGGTCGCAAAGATCAAGAATGTCGACGAATATCTGAATACGGACAAGAAAGTCACTCTCGGCGTCCGCCCCGAAGATATCCACGAAGATCAGCTGTTTATTTCCAACTCGCCCGATACGATCGTCAAGGCAAAGATCGAAGTCATCGAAAAACTCGGTGCCGAAACGCAGATCTACTGCGATCTGGACTATGACAACACGAAGAACGCCATCGTCGACAGCACGTCGCAGATGATTGCGAAGATCTCTTCC
Organism: uncultured Clostridia bacterium; assembly: GCA_944337235.1. Classification (GTDB taxonomy): domain Bacteria; phylum Bacillota; class Clostridia; order Christensenellales; family Borkfalkiaceae; genus Gallimonas. The sequence continues at coordinate 16,815 of CALVLK010000019.1, read as the reverse complement.
CGTTCCAACGTCAGCCTCAACGATGTCGTGGAGCTTGCCTTCGACGCCAAGCACATCCACCTGTTCGACGGCTATACCGAGGCAACGATGCTCGAAAGAGATGAGCATTACGACTACATCCCCGAGAACGCAGAGGGCGCAAACTACATCCCTCCTACACCACAGGAGATGCAGGCTCAGATCGACGCTGCAAGAGTCGTCACAAAGGAAATGAAGAAGCAGGCAAAGCACGATGCAAGAATGGCTGCAAAGCGTCAGGCAGAGGCTGCGCAGCATGTCGCCGCTGAGGAGACGAAAAACAGCGAAAACGAGAACACCGAAGAATAACAGAAAGGGTACGAAAGAGCGTTTACTGCGGTAAGCGCTCTTTTCTTTTGCCGCGTTTGCGGGGAATCGGTTGACAGAAAAATCCGAATGCTGTATGATATTAAGTAGTTCAGGCAGGAGTTCGCGGCATGTGGGAAGTCATTCTCGACTGTATTGTCGATACGCTTAAATTATTTCCGTTTTTGTTTGTTCTCTACGTGCTCATCGAGCTCATGGAACACCGTACGCGGATGGGAAAACCCAACCGCGCGCTCACGGGCAGGGCGGCGCCGCTCGTCGGCGGCGCGATGGGGCTCATTCCCATGTGCGGCTTCTCTGTGATGGCGGCAAAGCTGTACGAACGCAAATATCTCACACTCGGAACGCTCTTTTCCGTCTTTATCGCCACTAGCGACGAGGCATTTCCCGTCATTGCGCTCTCTGCGCTGTCCGTGCGCGAGAAGGTTATCTCCATCGCTGCAATGTGCGCGATCAAGCTGCTTTTGGGCGTTGTCGTGGGCTTTGCGCTCGATCTTGTCGCCAACCGCAGAGCCGGGCGGGCAGGGGCGCTCGCCGATGCAGACGGTCATGCCCCTTTGCACGATGAGGCGCATTGTGCGCACGAACATGTCCACGATCACGCGCAGCACGGGGAGGAAGGGGGCGAACTGCATGCATGCGAACATCGGCACGCGGGCGCTCTGCAGCTATATGTCCTTTCGCCGCTGCTGCACGCCCTGCGCATCGCCGCCATCGTGCTTCTCATCAATTTTGCATTCGGACTGCTCTTTTATTACATAGGGGAAGATCGTGTGATCGACGCGCTGCAGCATACGGGCTACTGGTTTCAGCCCGTCATTTGCGCCGCCATCGGCATGATCCCGAACTGCGCCTCGAGCGTCGTTCTCGCGGAGACCTTCGCAATGGGCGGCATCGCCTTCGGAAGCTGTCTGGGCGGGCTGGTGACCAATGCGGGGCTGGGCGTGCTCGTGCTCTTTCGGAACCGCCGCGCCTGGAAGCGCAATCTCGTCATTCTCGCCGCGATGTTCGTCCTCGGCGTTCTTGCGGGATACCTTGTCAACGCGCTCTCCCTTGTGGTGATGTAAGGAGGTCATCATGGAATTTTACAGCAAACTTGCACGCGAGATACAGCCCTACACGGCGGGGGAACAGCCCAAGGGGATCGAGATCAAACTGAACGCAAACGAAAATCCCTATCCGCCCGCGCCGCGCGTCAAGGCGGCTTTAGAGAGTTTTCAGGCGGAGGAACTGAAATACTATCCGCCCCTGGACGGCATGGCACTGCGCCGTGCGATCGCCGAGACGGAGGGGGTCGAACCCGGTCAGATCTTTCTCGGGAACGGTTCGGACGAGGTGCTCGCATTTTCCTTTGCGGCATTTTTTGATCCGGACGGAGCGGGCGCCTGCTTTCCCGACATCACCTATTCCTTCTATCCCGTCTACGCGCGCCTGTTCTCCATTCCCGTCATCGAGATCGCGCTGCGGCAGGACTTTACCATCGATCTGAGTGCGCTCTCCGCGCAGAATTGCCAGGGGTACTATCTTGCAAACCCCAATGCGCCCACGGGCATCGGCATCCCGCGCGAGGAGATGGAGCGTTTTTTGCAGGCGGTACCCGATCGCCTTGTCATTGCCGACGAGGCGTATATGGATTTTTACGGGCAGTCTCTTGCCCCCCTTGTCGGCCGCTATTCCAACCTGCTCGTCGTCAAGACATTTTCCAAGAGCTATTCGCTTGCGGGGATCCGCTGCGGCTATGCGATCGGGCAGGCGCCGCTCATCGACGCGCTCTGCCGCATCCGCGACAGCTTCAACTCCTATCCCGTCGACCGCGTCTGTCAGGCGGTATGCCTTGCCGCCCTGCAGGACAGGGAATACCACGAACACACGGTCGCGCTCGTCTGCAGCGAACGTGAGCGCGTGCGCGACGCATTGCTTGAACGCGGCTTTTGTGTGCCGCAGAGCAGCACGAACTTTCTCTTTGCCGGGCGGGCAAAGATGAGCGCAAAACACATCTATCTGGCATTGAAGGAGCGGGGCGTGCTTGTCCGCTATTGGGACCGCCCGCGCATCTGCGATTTTTGCCGGATCACCATAGGCACAAAAGAGGAAAACGATATACTTCTGAAGACTCTCGATCAAATTTTGTCATAGGAGATGAATGATGCAGACAGACCTGTCTGTACACGAGAGGAAGGTCTCCCTGCCCGACGGGGGAGACATGGAAGATCTGATCACTTTTGGCGACGCCCGTGCGGCGATCGCGGCATTTCTTCGCGACAGAGGGGGCAAGACACTGCTCATCTCAGACGGCAGCGCCTTTTCGGTCATACAGGACGCCGTCTGCTCGCCGCGCGTCATGAGCATCGTCGCGGAGGAGGACTGCCTGCCCCTGTTTTCCATGCCGGAGGTCACGGCTGTGATCGGCGTCGGCGGTGCGGAGACGATGATCTCCTCCCGATTCTTTGCGGGCCTCCGGCACATCCCATGCCTGCTTGTGCCCACGGTCGCAACGCTCGAGGGGGCGTGCGGCAGCCACGGGCGGCTCACCGTCAACGGGGTCGCGCGCATGTCCGAACTGTGCGGGGCGCGCGTCATTGCAGATAAGGTGCTGCTCGCCGCAACCCGATCGCGCGCCGTTGCCCGCCTGTTTTTGGCGCAGCTGGAGATCGTGGAGGGGGAGGCAAGGACGATTTTTTCGCTGAAAGATCCATGCCTTACCGCACTTCCTGCCGCGGGAGAGGATGACGAGGGGCTGTTGCGTGCAAATGCCGCCCTGTGCCTGCACGGCGAGGGGGATGTGCTGCGATGTATCCTGCAGGCGGGCGGGGAGAGGCAGCCGGAATGGAGCGCCTTCTTTCACCTGACCGCATTGTACAGCGCATTTTTCAGCAAGGGAAAGCCGCGCCGCTATCTCGTGCCCGATTATCGCCGCCGTGCGGCGGAGGCGGGGAAGGGTGCACCACGTGTGCCTGCCCCTGCGGAGTTTGCTTTGCGCGCCTTTGCCCTCGAGCGGGCGCGCACGCCCGTCATGCAGCGGCTTGCGCCGCTGCTTGCCGCGCGGGAAGAGCTTGTGCGGCAATTTGGGGCGCCTCGCCCCGCGCTGCGCGCATTGAAATATCTTCCCGAATATTGCCCGGGCGGACTGAGCTGTGTGATCCGGGACTTCGGACTGATGGAGTGGTCATGACTGCCAAAGATATCTTACGATCGACAAATGTTTTTCTGCTTGACCTCGACGGTACGGTCTATCTGGACGATACGCCTATCGGCGGTGCCGCTGAGGTGCTGCATGTGCTGCGGCAGATGGGCAAACAGCTCGTCTTTCTGACCAACAATTCTTCCAAAACGCAGAAGGAATATCATGAAAAGCTCAGCCGTATCGGGCTTTGGAGGGAGCAGGATCTCATCTATACCTCGGGTATGGCGACGATCGACTATCTGCGCCTGCATGCGCCCGACGCGCGCGTGTTTCTGTTGGGCACGGACGCCCTGAAAGAGGAGTTTGCGCGCGGCGGGATCACCCTTGACGAACGGGCGCCCGATCTCTGCATTCTGGCATACGACACGACGGTGACCTTTGACAAACTGCGCCGCTTCGACGCCTTCCTCAAGGCCGGCGTGCGCTTTTGGGCGACGCATCCCGACGACGTCTGCCCGACGGCAGGCTATTCGATGCCCGATGTGGGAAGTTTTCTGGCGCTGTTCGAGCGCTCTGCGCATCGCAGTCCGGAATGTATCATCGGAAAGCCCTGTGCCCCCATGGCGGAGTGTCTTTCGCACAATCTGCACATGCCCCGCGGGGCAATGTGCATGGTCGGCGACCGGATGCATACCGACATCCGTTTTGCCAACAACAACGGCATGAAAAGCATTCTCGTCCTCAGCGGGGAGACGACGGAGGAATCCATGAAAAATTTCCCCGATCTGCCCGATCTCGTTTTGCCTGCGCTCGATCGCCTTGTATAAGGCTCTTTCGGGCTTTTTTTCTAAATATGTCAAATTTTGTTTGACGGACGTTCTGTCCGTGGTATAAATAAACAGGAAGCCGCATGGCGGCGGAGGAAATTATGAAGCAAGTTACCATTCAGAACACGCAGCCCGCATTCGAAATTGCCCTCTCGGGTGAGATCGACGCAAGCAATGCAGACGAATTTTTCGACGAGGTCATCGCGGCATATAACCGCGAACCGAAGGATATTATTTTCCTGTGCGGCGAGTTGGAATTTATCGATTCGACCACGCTCGGGACCTTTGTCAAGCTGCTCAAACACGTCAGGACGGACGGGCACAATATGGCGCTTCGTGGGCTCTCGCCCCGCCTGAAAAAGCTGTTCGTCATCTGTGCGCTCGATACCATTATGGAGATCGACTGATATGCAGAACATTATGACATTGGAATTTCCATTAAAACGGGATATGATGACCACGATACGGCTTGTCACGGGCGGGATCTGCTCGCTTGCAGGGCTTTCTCTTGACGAGAGCGAGGACTGTAAGCTCGTCGTCACGGAGGGGCTTCTGCTTTTGCTGCGGAGGGGATATACCAAGGCATGTCTCAGCTTTTCCGGGGAGGGGAAGCTGTGTATCCTCGCGCGCGGCAGCGACTATGAAGCCGCTGCAGAGGACAGGGCGGAGGAGGAGATCTCCATCGCGCTGCTCAATGCGCTTGTCAAAAACTTTACTATGAAGCGGGAAGGGGACGGCGACAGCATCTCTTTCTCGTTCGGCGGGTGATGCGTGACATGGAAGAACGCGAACTGTTTGCCGAATATAAAAGGAGCGGGGATGTTGCGCTGCGCAACGAGATTGTAGAGCGTTACCTCTATATCGCCGCCATGATTGCAAAGAAATTTGTGGGGCGCGGGGTCGAGTATGACGATCTCTATCAGGTCGCGGCCCTCGCGCTGATGAAGGGGGTGGACAGGTTTGACGAGAACATGGGCGTCAAATTTTCCACCTTTATCACGCCGACCATCACGGGGGAACTAAAAAACTACTTCCGCGACCGTTCGCGGCTCATTCACCTTCCGCGCAGAGTGGCGGAACTTCGCAGCTCCATTCGCAAGGAGGCCGATGAGATCTTCTCTGAAACGGGAAAGAGCCCCACGGCAAAACAGCTTGCCGAGCGGCTGAACGTCACGGAAGAAGAGGTCGTCTCCGCCATGGAGGCGGGTGGCGTCGTTTCGCTCGATCAGCCGATCGACAACGGCGAACGCGAGGGGAGCAACTTTTACGAGATGATCCCCGCAGACAACAGCGCCTTCGACGAGATCGAACAGCGCGACGCGTTGGAGAGCGCCGTGCGCACACTCAGCGACGAGGAGCGTCAACTGATCGCCTATCGCTTTCAGCAGGAGCTCTCGCAGGCAGAGACGGCGCGCAGGATGAATGTATCGCAGATGTACGTCTCCCGCATGGAACGTAAAATTCTGCAAAAACTGAGGGAAAACCTCAAAAAGAGCATGGCGGACTAATGGACTTTATCATCGAAAACTTTCAGACGATGCATGCGGCATTGAAAGAGATGTGCGCCGACTTCATGCGCGAAAGCGTATCGGAGGAGGCGGTGTTCAACAGCAAGCTCGTTGCCAGCGAACTCCTTTCAAATGTGTTGCAGCATGGAGGTGCGCGGGCCTTTTTCCGCGTCATATTGACGCAGGATCGCATCATTCTTTTCGTGCGCGGCGAAAATGACTTCTGCCCGCCCAAGGAGAGCGTATGCGCCTCTGTCGACGACGCCTGCGGCAGAGGGCTCTATCTGGTTGACGCGCTCTGCATGCAGCGCGATTACAGCAAGGAGAACGGGATCCGCGTCGAACTCAGGCGCAGCTGAAATATTTTCGATCATCATAAATATAAAACGGACGCCCCGGCTTTGAGGCGCCCGTTTTTCATGTCTCAGATCACAATTTCTTGACGAAGCAGCGCCGCCGCTTGTGCAGGACGTTTTCAAAATTCTTCCACTGATTGAGAATGGCGTAGTTGTCCTCTAAGTTGAGATTGGTCTCGCAGTACTTCGCCGTGCCGTCCGTCAGCATGTGCATAATGGCATTGATCATGACGATGCTCACGCCGCGATAGGCGGGCAGCACGCCGATGAGCGCAAGATCGATGATCTCGGGCTTCTTGACCGCCTTATAGATGCGCAGCAGCGTGGGAATGGTCATGCGGCCGCCCGACTTTTGCACCGCCTTGGCAATGGAGGGGAAGCACAGCCCGAAGCAGACGGGCTTTTCGTCTTTATCGAGAATCATGGCGACGTAGCGCACGTCGATGATCTGCTTGAAGCTCTTGACGAGTTCCTTTTTCATCTTGTCCGTAAAGGGAACGGTGCCGTAGATGTTCTCGTAGGTGGCGTCGAGGATGCGGAAGAAATCCTCGCGATAGAGTTTGATGAATTCATTTGCATTCTTCGCCGTGCTCATGTGCAGCTGATAGCGCTTCATGACCTTTTCGCTCAGCTCGGCAAAGCGCGGGTCGATCTGTTTGGGCGGATACAGCTTATGCTCCACCCAGTCCACTTCCTTCCCGTATCCGTTTGCCTCGATGAGCTTCTGATAATACGGGTAGTTGTATTGCTCTTCGAAGGTGGAAAGCTCGTTAAACCCTTCGATGAGCAGGCCTTCGCGTTCGAGATCGGAAAATCCGAGCGGGCCGACGATCTCCTCCATGCCCTTATTGCGCGCCCAATTCTCCACGGCGCGGAAGAGGGCGTCAGCGACCTCCTGGTCGTCGATGCAGTCAAAGCGCGTAAAGCGCACGCGCTTCTGCCCCCATTTCTCGTTGCTGCGCCGGTGCAGAATGCCGGAGATGCGGCCCACGACCTCCTTTCCGCGCAGCGCAAGATAGTAGACCGCCTCGGCGTCTTCATAATAATGATAGCTCTTGCGGAACAGCTTCTTTTCGTCGGCATAGAGGGGCGGTACAAAGTATTCGTTCCCCCGATACAGCCTGAGCGGAAATTCGATGAACGCCTTCCGCTCTCGATGCGTCTGTACTTCTTTGATGCTTATCATAAGTAACTCTCCCAAATTACGTTCACTAAGTAAAAATTATATCTCTCCCTCGTCAAAATGTCAAGAAAAAGAACAATCTTTTCCTTCTTCCTCGGGAGATTTTTGCGGCAAAACGGGGAGGTGGTTTGTTGCGGCAGGGCAAAAAATTCGGCGAATCTCCACAGAAAATCTGGATCAAAGAGGGGGCGGCAATGGCACGCTTGAGACAAAGATGGAAAAAGTATCAACATTTTTTCTACATTTCGACATGGTTTTCCACACAAATAAATGTTTTTTCGGGAAATGGCCGCGAAAAACGGCGCATGCATTCCACAGCCAAAAAAATTTTGTGGAAAATGCAAATCGGGGCAAAAAAGCGTTGACAAATTTTGCTGTACCCGCTATAATATGATAGCATTCTCGAATGAGATGTGATATGCGCCTTTAGCTCAATTGGATAGAGCGTTGGTCTACGGAACCAAAGGCTAGGGATTCGAGTTCCTTAAGGCGCACCATCTGCTGCTATGGCTCAGCAGGTAGAGCACGTCCTTGGTAAGGACGAGGTCACCGGTTCAAATCCGGTTAGCAGCTCCAGCTTTGCAGAAGCAACTGCAAACCCCCGCGTTCAGCGCGGGGGTTTTTGTCTGCCATGTAGAACAACTCCCGCCATGGTGTGGCGGGAGTTGTTCAAGCGTTTTGTTTTTTTGATCTGTCTTCCAGCTCCTTTTCAAGCGCGCGGGAAAACTGATCGGGGCAGGAGGTGTTCTGTTTGCAACGGATGCCCTTGAGCAGGGAAATGACCTCTTCTGCCTGCCTGCCTTCGACAAGGCGGGCAATGCCCTGAAGGTTACCGCTGCATCCTCCGATGAATTTTACGTTGTGGATCCTGTTCTCCTCGTCGAGATCGTATACGATCTGCTTGGAGCAGGTCCCGCTGGTGGAATAAGTGATCATTGGGTTACCTCGTTAATCGACGAGCGTTTCGTAGACAGCAGAATACATCTCCGACGCCTTGTCCTCCCATTTTTTGTAGATATAGTTGGCAGTCTTTTTGTCGGGTACGACAAATTTCAGCTCCAGCATGGGTTGAACGGGCGCAAGGATCTTGAGAAAGACGGTATAGGTGCCGTCCTTGTTCTGGTAGTAATCTGCCTTGCATTCCTGTTTGTTGCGAAAGCGCGCGCTGTTGTTCTTGATATAGCGTGAGATCTCTTCGCGAAGGCTGCGCGGAATGTTGATATAAAAATTCGCGAGTGTTTCGCGGCCCTCCGGTGTGATGGTGTAGAGCGTATCGTCTTCAGAGGGGATCTCGCAGATAAAGCCGTCGGATTGCAGCCGATGGATGAGGACCATGCAGTCCATATAGTTGAGCCATGCATTCGACGAGGTGCACAGATCGAGCAGCGTGCGCTCGGTGAGCGGACTTTCCATCTTGTCGAATACAAAGAGCAATATTAACTTGTTGACCGATGTCTCGCCCTTGATCTGCATGGCTCTTCCTTAGTTCCTTTTCACATATACACGAACCGCCGCTTAACAGAGATCATTAAGCGGCTGTCTGCGTATGGATATCAATCAGAAATTTATGCTGCGAACTTGGAAAGTTTCGCCAAAAGATCCGCACAGTCATCGCTGTAGATCTCTACCGTGACGGGCTGCGTGAGGTCAAGGCTGTAGATGCCGAGGATGGATTTTGCATCGACGACATACTTTCCGCTCTTGAGCTGGATCTCGTAAGCGCAGTCCTGCGTCATCGCAACAAATTCTTTCACTTCGCTGGTCTTTTCCAGAGAGATCGTAATGGATTTCATGATGGTTTCCTCCACAAATCATTTTTTCTCTATTATAGCGAATTTGCGCGATAAAATCAAGATATATTTGGAAAATTTCTTTCTTTAATTTTGTTTTTGTGCTATAATGACAAAGGAAAAGAGGAAACATATCCAATTTGCTATCATGGAGGAATGTTATGAAAGATCCAAACGAAGAGATCGGCCGCTTTCTCAGCGCATGCGACGAACTGATCGACAGCAAGTTCATTCTCGCAGACGGGAAGATCTCCGAGCTGCTCAAGACCATTGCCGCAAGCGAAGAGCTGACGGGGCTGTTCCAGGCCGTGACCGAGGGCTATGACTACGAGGGCGCAAAGAAGAGATATCTTCGCTATCCCGCCGAGCCGCATTCGGCGCGCGGGGCGGCATACCTTCCCACCGACCGGCGCGAGATCCTGGCGTTTGTCTTTTGTCTGCTCGTGGAGTTCGACAGCGGCTCCATGCGCTTCAGCGACTTTCTCCTGCGCTATTTTTATGAGGACGGCAGCTATACCGCAAGCTATACGCTGTTTGCGGCGCGGCTCATCCGTCCCTTCCGCGATATCGTCCGTGACTGCTTCCCCGATCCCGTCGGCGGGGAGTCCATGCAGACGCTCAGGCGCCGCGAGGACGAGATCCTCGCCGCATTGAGCGAAAAACTCACGGTGGAGCGCGCACGCATCAATGCGCTCGGGCTGTCGCAGGAGGACACCGTCGCGGGGGATATGATCCTTGCCGAGATGATCGCCTCCGTCGCCCGCCGCGACGTGACCGAACTCAAAGCGCTCTTGTGCGGCTATCTGTATTTCCTGTCCGCCATGCAGGCTTCCACGATCGAAAGCCGCGAGATCTTCTCGCTTGCGGCAGAGCTTGTCTGAGGTGTAAGATGTCCTTGCAGGAAAAGACGGTCAGACGCAACTATATATACCGCGGCAAGATCATCAATCTGCGCTGCGACGACGCGGAACTGCCCGACGGCAGACCGTGCAAGCGCGAACTTGTCGAGCATCCGGGCGGGGCGAGCGTGCTCTGCGTATTCGAAGGGCGGGTCGCGCTCGTGCGGCAATTCCGCTATGCCTATGGCGAGGAACTTTGGGAGATCCCTGCGGGGAAGCTCAATCCGGGGGAAGATCCCATGCTCGCCGCCGGGCGGGAGCTGGAGGAGGAGACGGGGCTTATCGCAGAGCAGCTCAGGCTCTTGTACACCCTTTATCCTACGCCCGGCTATACCAACGAACGCATCTATATCTACGAGGCGCAGGGGGTCCGCCGCGGGCGGCAGCACCTGGACGAAGGGGAATTTCTCAACGTGGAATTCATGACGCCTGAAGAGGCGCTGCGCCTTGTCGACTGCGGGCAGATCCGCGACGCCAAGACGATCGTCGCCCTGCAGGCATACGAGCGGACACACCGCCGATAAAATGCGATCCCGCCATGAAAGTGGCGGGATCTTTCTGCATAAGAGGATGTGTTCCGTTTGCTAAGATCAGCCGTTGCAGCAGCCCGTATTGTTGCCGCAGCACATTCCGGGGAACAGAGAGGCGAGCGTGCCGTTCTTGTGCAGGCAGTAGATGAGCGCGATGAGGATGGGCCATCCGCAGCCTGTAAAGGCGCTCGAAGAAAATACGTTGCCGCATGTTCCGAGAATGAGCAGGATGATAAGAATCCAAAGACATCCGTTGCCTTGTAACCAGCAATTCATAGTTTTTCCTCCTTAATTGACGATCCGCGGCAGATATGTAAGCAAATGATCCGAGGTCGTTCTGTTTTATTGTACGCCGCTGTCCGCAAAGTTGTGACGGCGCGCGTCCTTCAAATATGCTTTAATTTGGTTGCCAAGTCCGGAATTATTTGCTATAATATCACAGATACTACCGTCGGAGAAAAATACCCTTCGGATTTTATCTCCATTCGACGGAATACACGTTTTTTCACGGATATTCCCGCGGGGAAATCCGATGGAGGTCTCATGAAAAATTATTTCAACGCAAGGAACATTGCCTTTCTTGCCGTGCTGCTCGCCCTCGATATCGCCCTGCAGGCGTTCGGCGGCTCTCTGACCATCGGGCTTGTCACCCTGAATTTTTCTCTCATCCCCATCGTGCTCGGCGCGCTGCTGCTCGGCCCTGTTGCGGGCGGCATCCTGGGGTTTGCAAACGGCGTCGTCGTGCTCATCCAGGTCGTCATGGCGCCTTCGGGATTTTACTATATCATCTGGACATACAGTCCGCTCGTGACAACGCTGATCTGCCTTGTCAAGACGACGGCGGCGGGCATTGCGGCAGGCTTCTGTTACCGCCTCATCGCAAAGAAAAACCGCTACGCTGCAGTCTTTGTATCCTCTGCGGTCGTTCCGATCGTGAACACCGCGCTCTTTGTGCTGGGCTGCCTGTGCATGCCGCAGACGATTGCCGCCTTTCAGGCAGAGGTCAACAACGCGGGCATGAACATCTTCGTATTCATCTGCGTTGTCCTTGTCACATTTAATTTCTTTATCGAGCTTGCCATCAACCTTGTTCTGTCGCCCGCGCTCCATACGGTATGCCGTGCGGCGGAAAAGCTCTTTGCCGCGAAGCGGAAAAAGGGGCGGGCAGAAACTCAGGGGGAGTGATATGATCATCTGTATCGATGTCGGCAACACGAACATCAAGTATGCGATCTACGACGGGGATCGGCTGAAGATCTCCTTCCGCGTGGCGACCGATCTGAGGCGCACCTCAGACGAGTACGGCTCGCAGCTGGTGAGCATGCTGCAATTCAGCGGCATCACGCGCAGCGACATCTCGGGCGGGATCATCTCTTCCGTCGTTCCCTCGTTGGACTATACGATCGAGCATATGCTCAGGATGTACCTCGATATCACGCCCCTCCAGCTCGTTCCGGGGCTGAAGACGGGGCTGAAGATGCGCATCGACAACGCGCGCGAGGTGGGGGCAGACCGCATCGTGAACAATGTTTCCGCCATCCGCAAGTACGGAACGGAGATCCCGCTCGTGGTCGTCGACTTCGGAACGGCGACGACGTTCAACATCATAAACACCGCAGGGGAGTTCATCGGCGGCGTGATCGCGCCCGGGATCAAGGGCTCGCTCGACAGCCTCGTGAGCGGCACGGCAAAGCTGCCGCGCGTAGAGATCGAGGCGCCGAAGAGCGTGATCGCCACCAACACCGTGACGAATATGCAGGCGGGGATTGTATTCGGCTTTGCCGGGCTTGTGGAGTTCATCGTGCGCAAGATCCGCAGCGAACTCAGGGCGGAGCGCGTCTTTACCGTTGCGACGGGCGGATTTTCCGAGACGATCGCAACCCAGACAAAATGCATCGATGCCATCGACAAAATGCTTACGTTGGATGGCTTGAAATATCTCTATGATCTGAACAGTAGGGAGGAATAGCATGAAGAAGGTTGGCGTTGCCATTCTCGGACTTGGCGTGGTGGGGGGCGGCACATACCGCATTCTCACCGAGAAGAGGGAGTTTTACCGCGAGACGCAGGGCGTCGATCTCGTTGTGGAGAGCGTTCTGGAACTCGACCGCGAACGGGCGCTTGCGCTCGGCGTTCCGCAGGAGAAGATCGCCTCGAACATCGCCGAGGTCGTCTATAATCCGGACGTTAATATCGTCGTCGAGGTGATCGGCGGCGTCGAGGCCGCACGCGAGTATGTCCTGACCGCGCTGAACGCGGGCAAGACGGTCGTCACTTCGAACAAGGAACTCATCAGCAAATACTCGCACGAGCTGGAGCGTGCCGCCAGGCGCCAGAATGCCGGGCTGTATTATGAAGCAAGCTGTGTAGGCGGCGTGCCCGTCATCCGTACGCTGCTCGACGGCGTACAGTCCAACTGCATCACGTCCATGATGGGCATCATCAACGGCACGACCAACTATATCCTGACCAGGATGGCGCGGGAGGGGCTTGGCTATGAAGAGGCGCTTGCCGAGGCGCAGGCGCTCGGCTTTGCGGAGGCCGATCCGACCGCGGACGTCGAGGGATACGACAGCGCCTATAAGCTTTCCATCCTCGCCTCGCTTGCCTTTCACACCAAGGTCCCCGTCGCCAAGGTGTTCCGGGAGGGCATGACGAACGTATCGGCGGAGGACATCCGCGACGGAGAGGCGCTTGGGTATGTGCTCAAGATGCTTGCGATCGGCAAGCGCACGGGCAATCATGTCGAGGTGCGCGTCCACCCCGCCTTTCTCAAAAAGGATCACCCGCTGGCGAGCGTGAACGACAGCTTCAACGCCGTGCATCTGACGGGGGACAGCGTGGGCGACATCATGCTCTACGGCAGGGGCGCAGGCGCGCTGCCCACGGGCAGTGCGATCGTCAGCGACATCATCTATGCCGCCACGCACGGAGAAAACAAATATTCCACCTTCAAGAATACCGCGGCGGCGGATAAGGACATCTCCTTTGTGAGCGACTTCAAGAGCGCCTATTACCTTCGTTTCAGCGTGAGCGACGAGACGGGCGTGCTCTCGCGCATCGCGTCCGTGTTCGGCAAGCACAACATCTCTATCTTCGAGATTACGCAGCGCGCCAAACAGCCGGGCAGCATGACGCTCGTCATCGTCACGCACGAGACGCATGAACTTGCCGTGCGCAGCGCGGTCGCCAAGATCAACGCCATGGATTTTGCCCGTGCAGAATCCATTCTGCGCGTTGCGAATTAGATGTTTCACATAAGAGGCGGCGGAGTAAGTCTCCGCCGATTTTTTTCATGAGAGAACAAGCAGTCATTCTCATCAATGCCTATACGCAGTCCGAGGCAGAGCTCTATCAGCCGCGGCGCATCTGCGAGGCCCTCAGGCGGCGCGGCATCGACGCCCGCATCGAGCGCAATCTTTATTTCACTGAAAGATACCGCGGCGACGCCGATTTTATTGTCTATCTCGACAAGGATAGGTACTGTGCTCGGCAGCTGGAGGCGCGCGGCGTAAGATTGTTCAACCGTGCGGCGGCGATCGAGGCGTGCGATGACAAGATGCTCACCTACCTTGCTTTGGAGGGCGCCGTCCCCATGCCGGAGACGATCGCAGGCCCCCTCTGCTATACGCCCGAGGCACCGCTGCAGGGGCTGGAGGCGGTGGAGCGGCTCGGATACCCGCTCGTCGTCAAGGAGTGTTTCGGATCGCAGGGGAAGGGGGTCTTTCTCGCAAAGGACAGGGAGGAGCTTGTTGCGCTTGCAGGGCGCGTCAAATGCCGCCCCCATCTCTTTCAGAAATTTATCGCAGAGAGCTACGGCCGAGATGTGCGCGTGCTCGTGCTCGGCGGGCGGGTGATCGGTGCGATGCAGCGGAGTGCGCACGGGGATTTCCGCTCTAACGCCGCGCTGGGAGGCAGCGGAGCGCGCTTTGTGCCCGATGAAGCGTGTACAAAGCTCTGCCTGACCGCCGCAGAGCGGCTGGGGCTGGACTATTGCGGCGTCGACCTCCTGTTCGGGCGCGACGGCTTTCTGCTGTGTGAGGTCAATTCAAACGCCTTTTTCGCCGCCTTCGAGCGGGCCACGGAAACAGACGTCGCCGATCTGTATGCGGCGTACATGATCAGAACGATATACGGAGGTTTTTATGACAGGGATCAGAATGCTTAAAAAATCGCTTGACGCCCGCCGCCGTGCGAATTTTGACCGCGACAAGGAGGGGCGCGCCGTGATCGAGATGCGCGTGCTGCGCGACGAGGACTTTCTCTCCGATCTCTCCGTGGGCAGGCCCATCATCTCGCAGGAGGTGGCGGACTTTCTCGAGGAGAGCGCGCTGGCAATCCCTGCGCGTGAGACGCTTGCGCTGCACATCTACAGCCATTGTATCGACGATAAGGAACAGAAGGTCTATTCCTCCGCCATCCGTGAATATTTTTTGCGGCGATACGACCGTGGCAGGGGCTCGCTCAGGCGCAATCTTGTAACGGCGGTCATTATGGCGATCGTCGGCCTTCTTGTGCTCACGCTCATGGTCGTATTTTCTTTATTGGAATTTGTTCCCGTACTCGGCGAGACGATCGACATCGCCGCCTGGGTCTTTCTTTGGGAGGCGGTCGATCTCTTCTTTTTGCAGCGGCCGCTTCTGAAGGCGGAGGAGCGGCGCTATCTCGCCTTTGCCCATGCGCGCATCCGTTTTTTTGCGGTGCCCGCGCCTGCATCGGATATCAGATAGCATTCGGAGGTCGGCTGTGTGCCGACCTCCGTCCGGTGGGAAAATGTTTCATGAAAGTTCGTCGTCCGATCTTTTTGTGCGCTTTTTGACGCATTCGGTGAGGAGGTATTCGATCTGACCGTTCAGGGAGCGGAAGTCCTCTTCCGCCCAGGCGGCAAGTTCCGCATACAGCTTTGCGCTCAGCCGCAGCGGCACCTGTTTCTTGGGCTGTTCTGCCTTATCCATCTCAGTACAGCGAACCGGAGTTTACGACGGGTTGGGCGTCCTTGTTGCCGCAGAGCACCACAAGCAGGTTCGATACCATTGCCGCCTTTCTTTCCTCGTCAAGTTCCACCGTCTTTTTCTCGTTCAGCCGTTCCAGCGCCATCTCGACCATGCCGACCGCGCCCTCTACGATCATCTTGCGCGCGTCGATGATGGCGGACGCCTGCTGCCGCTGCAGCATCGCCGCCGCGATCTCGGGGGCGTAGGCAAGATAGGTGATGCGCGCCTCGAGGATCTCCAGTCCCGCCTGCTCCACGTTGCTCTGGATCTTGTCGCGGATGCGCCCCGCCACGATATCGCTTGAACCGCGCAGGCTTCCGTCGTCGGCAAGCCCGTCGCCCGTCGTATCGACATTGGGCGCAACGTCGTAGGGGTAGATGCGGACGATGTCGCGCAGGGCGGTGTCGCATTGCAGCGAGAGAAATTCCTTAAAATTGTCCACATTGAAGACGGCCTTTGCCGTATCCACGACCCGCCAGGTGACGGCAATGCCGATCTCGACGGGGTTCCCGAGGCAGTCGTTGATCTTCTGTTTCGCGTTGGAGAGGGTCATCACCTTCAGCGAGATCTTGTTGCCCGCCGCCTGCTGTGCGGAATTTTTGGGCGCCTGCTCGGTGGAGACGTCGCCGCTCTGGCCGAGCTTTGTCTTTGCCGCGGGATTGACGGACTGGCAGAAAGGGTTGATGAAATAGAATCCTTCGCCCCGCAGCGTGCCGTAATATTTGCCGAAGAGGGTGAGCACGAGCGCCTCCTTCGGTTTAAGTATTTTCAGCCCCATAAAAAAGATCCAGCCGATGCAGGCATAGGCGACTGCAACGATCATGCCAACCCGCAAAGCGATGCCCGATCTTCCGTCTTCCATCATGGATCCGATTACGACCATCATAACGATCGCGGCGATCCAGAGCGCGCCGAAGATCACGGCGGCGATCAGTCCGTTCGCGCGCTTATTCAGTACCTTTTCTTGCATATCAACTCTCCTTTTAGATTTATTTTGATATCATAATGATATCACATATCGGCATAATTGTCAAGCGGATTGAAAAAAATTATCTTTTGCATATGATTGCAGGAGGGGCAGAAAGGGCGATCGGGCCATGGCGGCAGAAAAATTTACGAAATTGCAGAAAAGCCGCGGAAAATTCTTGACGAATCGGGTCAATTCGGATATAATATCCAGGAGCACAGGGGAGTGGCTCAACGGTAGAGTAGCGGTCTCCAAAACCGTAGGTTGCGTGTTCGAATCGCGTCTCCCCTGC
>CALVLK010000018.1 GCA_944337235.1 uncultured Clostridia bacterium | reverse complement strand
GGCGACCCAAAACGGGCTCGAACCGTCGACCTCCAGCGTGACAGGCTGGCGCTCTAACCAACTGAGCTATTGGGCCACAAAGATGCGGTTGCAATGCAGGGAACAGATTCAAATTCGAAAAAGTGGTGGGCCTTCACGGACTCGAACCGCGGACCGATCGGTTATGAGCCGACTGCTCTAACCAACTGAGCTAAAGGCCCGATGCGTTCGCCTGAACTTCACAATGCTTGTCTATCTTATTATAATTTGGGGGAAAAGTCAAGTGTTTTTTGCCCATAAGTGATAATTTTTCCAGGTTTTTTTTCGACTTTTTTTTCTCCATTCCGATGCGATCGTGCAAAATGCGCCGCAGCGCGTCTGTTACAATATTGGCGTTCGGAAATGTATCGTGGCGGGGAGGTCGTTATGAAGCTGGTCAGCCGCCGGAGCGGCGGAACGCTGTATCTCTATCTGATGGGGGAGCTTGACGAGCATGCCGTCTCGCCCGTGCGGGCGGAGGCAGACAGGCTCATCGACGCAGGGGCAGGCTCCTCGCGCGCCGTCATCAATCTCGCGGGCGTCTCCTTTATGGATTCGACGGGCATCGGTTTTCTGCTCGGAAGATACAAGCGGCTGAAACGGTACGGCATGGAGGTGTTTTTGGAGGATCCCTCGCAAAACACCGACAAGATCCTGCACATGAGCGGGATCTACTCGCTCATGCCAAAGATTTAGGAGGCAGATATGAACAAGATGCAGCTGATATT
The DNA here is from genome assembly GCA_944337235.1 of uncultured Clostridia bacterium. Classification (GTDB taxonomy): domain Bacteria; phylum Bacillota; class Clostridia; order Christensenellales; family Borkfalkiaceae; genus Gallimonas. The sequence goes on along the minus strand of CALVLK010000018.1, from coordinate 18,658 downwards.
TTTATCCCGCTCGGAGAACGAGGTCTTTGCGCGCAATGTGGCGGCGGCGTTTGCGCTGCCCCTCTCGCCCACGCTGAGCGAGCTTTCCGATATCAAGACGGCGGTCTCCGAGGCGGTGACCAACGCGATCGTGCACGCTTATTCCGACGGGGAGGGCTTGATCACGATGACCTGCGAGACGGATGAAAACAGCATACATATCACCGTGTCCGACAGCGGAAGGGGGATCGCCGACCTTGAAAAGGCGCTCACGCCCTTCTATACCTCGCTGCCGGGCGAGGAGCGTTCGGGTATGGGATTTACCATCATGCAGACGTTCATGTCTGATTTTCGCGTACAGACGAAGGTGGGCGAGGGGACGACGGTCAGTATGCGCAAACGCTTTTCTGCGGGAGCGCAAGATGCTCAATGAACAGGAGACGCTTGCCCTGTTGCGCGCCGCCAAGGCGGGCGACGGCGACGCCAAAGAGACGCTGCTTCTGCACAATACCTCGCTGCTCAAGAGCATATTGCGCCGCTATCTCGGCAAAGGGGTAGAGTACGACGACCTCTTCGAGCTTGCGTGCATGGGCTTTCTCAAGGCGATCGCAGGCTTTGACGAGAGCTACGGCGTGCGCTTTTCGACCTATGCCGTGCCCATGATCGCGGGGGAGATCAAACGCTTTCTGCGCGACGACGGCAGCATCAAGGTGTCGCGCGCCATCAAGCAGTCCGCGCGCGAGATCAACGCCTTCATCGAGCAATATACGGGCAAAGAGGGCCGTCAGCCCGCGATCGCCGAGATCGCCGCCCACTTCCATATGGACGAGAGCGAGGTCGTCTTTACGCTCGGCTCCACCCACCTGCCGCTCTCCCTCTATGAGCAGTCCGACTATAAGGATGAAAAATCGGTGGCGCTCATCGACCGCATCCCCGCGGGCCGTTCGCAGGAGGAGATGTTTGAATCGCTCGCTTTACGCGAGGCGATCGAAAAACTTCCGGAGCGCGAGAAGAAGATCGTCATGCTGCGCTACTTCCGCGACATGACGCAGAGCGAGGTGGCGCGGCGTATCGGCGTCTCGCAGGTGCAGATCTCGCGCATCGAGAGCAAGATCATGGCAAAATTCAAAGAGGAGCTGGACGGCTGATCGCCCGATGCGCAAGGGGCGGCATGTGCCGTCCTTTTTTTGCGCGCTCCTCCGTTGCCGCGTCCAATATGGCGAAAAGATATTGACAGTAAACGCGGGCGTATGTTATAATATATCGGTATATATACAGTATGATGGGATCGCTCCGTGCGGGGCGGTCCGTTCGGAGAAGACTATGGCTTATCAAAGGCTTCCCGCGGGCGTGCAGGACGTGCTGCCCCGCGAGTGCAGGCTGCTCAATAACATCACGGCGCGCCTGCGCGGCCGGCTGGAGCGCTGCGGCTTCGAGCCCATTCAGCCCGCCGCCCTTGAATATTACGACGGCTATGCGGACATCGCGCATGCGCTGCCGCAGGAGAGCATGTTCAAAATGACGGATACGGACGGGCGGCTCGTCGTGCTGCGCCCCGATATGACGCTCTCCATCGCGCGCATCGCCGCCACAAAATTGCCCGCGCTGCCCGTGCGGCTGAGCTATGTGGCGGACAAGTGGTCGCTGCAGCCCGCGACATCGGCGGCGGCGAGCCGCGAGATCTGTCAGGCGGGTGTGGAATGCCTGGGCGAGGAGGGCGCCTTCTCCGACGCGCAGGCGATCGCCCTCGCCGTGGAGTGCCTGAAGGAGACGGGGCTGAACGATTTCATCCTCGATATCGGGCATGTGGGCTACCTGAAGGGCATGCTCGAGGACTGCGGCCTGGGCGAGGAGGACGCCGAACGGGTGGCGGACTATATCAACGCCAAGGACGCCCTGAATGCGGAGCGCATCCTCACCCGTGCGGGCGCGGGGAGCGAGGCGCGCAACGGCGTTCTGGCGCTGCCCATGCTCTTCGGCGGGGCAGAGGTGCTCGACAGGGCGCTCGCGCTCACGAAAAATCCGCAGGCGCTCGCCGCCGTAGCCCAGCTCAAGGAGGTCAACCGTCTGCTCGTTCAGATGGGATACGAATCGTACATCTGCTACGATCTCGGCGCCGTAAAGAAGTTTTCCTATTATTCCGGCATCGTCTTTACGGGGCTGGTGCGCGAGATGGGCGCGCCCGTGCTCTCGGGCGGGAGATACGACGACCTCGCCGACGATTTCGGCAGGCACATCCCCGCCGTCGGCTTTGCCATGGGGCTCAAACGCATCCTGGTCGCTCTCGAGCGGCAGGGGCTGATCACCGAGGAGGAGCCGCCGCTCGTGCTCGTGGCCGCGGAGGGCGCCGAGGGCGCCGCATACCGCCGCCTGCTTGAAATGGTGCGCGGCGGCACACGGGTACGGCTCTCCCCCCTCAGGGGTGAGGAGGGAAGAAGGCAGGAGGAGCTGAACGGCTGCCGCGTGCTCTATATCACGGAGGAGGAAGCATGATCTATTTTGCGCTTGCCAAGGGCAGACTTGCCGAAGAGAGCGCCGGGCTGCTTGCGCGGTGCGGCGTCGACACCGCCGTATTGTATGAGGAGACGCGCAAACTCGTGCTCACGAGCGCAGACGGGCGGTACGGGTTCTTGCTCGTAAAGCCCTCCGACGTTCCTGTCTATGTCGAGGCGGGGGTCGCAGACCTCGGCATCGTGGGCAAGGATACACTCATCGAGGAAAACCGCGATCTGTATGAGATGCTCGACCTCGGCTTCGGCGAGTGCCGTATGTGCATCGCGGGCTATCCCAACCGCAGGGACGTGCTCACGAACGCCCACCTGCGCGTCGCGACCAAATACGTCAATACGGCGAAGCGGCTGTATGCCGAGCGGGGCGAGGATGCGGAGATCATCGCGCTGCACGGGTCCATCGAGCTCGCCCCCGTCACGGGGCTTGCCGACGTCATCTTCGACGTCGTTCAGACGGGCTCCACGCTCAAGGCCAACGGGCTCGTCGTGCTCGAGGAGGTGTTTACGGGCATCACGGCGCGCCTCGTCGCCAACAAGGTATCGCTCAAACTCAACAGGGAGCTGCTGCCCCTGATCGAACGAATAAAGGAGTGCATTCAATGAAGATCTGTACGAAAGAGGACTGCGCGCAGCTGCTTGCGCGCCCGTTTGCCGCGCAGGAGGAGGCGCTCGCGCGCGTGCGGGAGATCCTTGCCGCCGTGCGTATCCGCGGCGACGAAGCGGTGTTTGAATACGAAAAACGCTTTGACGACACGCAGCTCACGGCAGAGAATTTCCGCGTCAGCGAGGAAGAGTTCGACGCGGCATACCGCGCCGTATCGCCTCAGCTTCTCGCATCGCTGCGCAGGGCGATCAAAAATATCTACGACTATCACTGCCGCAGCGGCAGAGCGGATCATATCGTCACGGAGAGGGGAAGGACGACGGGCTATGTCGTCCGTCCCGTCGGCAGTGCGGGCATCTATGTGCCGGGCGGCACGGCGCCGCTCTCCTCCTCCGTCTGCATGGGCATTCTGCCCGCCCGCGCGGCGGGTGTGAAGCGCATCGCCGTCATGACCCCCGCCAAGGGGGGCGTCGTCCATCCGCTCACGCTTGTCGCCGCCAGAGAGTGCGGCGCAGACGCGGTATATAAGGCGGGCGGCGCGCAGGCGATCGCGGCGCTTGCATACGGCACGCAGAGCGTGCCCAAGGTGGACGTCATCGCAGGCCCCGGCAACATCTATGTCACGCTCGCCAAGAAAGAGGTGTACGGGTCGGTCGGCATCGATATGCTCGCGGGGCCGAGCGAGATCCTCATCGTCGCAGACGCGGGCGCAGACGCCGACTGCGTGGCGGCGGATATGCTCTCGCAGGCGGAACACGACGTGCTCGCGCGGGCGATCCTGATCACGGACGATCATGCGCTTGCAGAGCGCGTCTCTCAGCGGGTGGAGGAGCGGCTTGCCGCACTGCCCCGCCGCGAGATCGCCGCGCGCTCCATGCGGGAAAACGGCGGCGCCATCGTCGTCGGAGATCTGAAGGAGGCGTGCGAGCTCGCCAACGAGATCGCGCCCGAGCATCTTGAATTGTATGTGCGCGAACCCATGGCGCTCTTGCCCCTCATTCAGAATGCGGGCGCCGTCTTTCTCGGCGGCAACACGCCCGAACCCGTGGGCGATTACTTTGCAGGGCCCGATCACATTCTGCCCACGAGCGGCAGCGCAAAGTTTTTCTCCGTCCTCAACGAGGACGTATTCACGCGCAAGATGAGCGTGATCGGCTATACAAGAGAGGCACTATTGCAGGACGGGGCGGATATCGTAAGGCTTGCGCGCAGTGAACAGCTCGAAGCGCACGCCCGCGCCGTACTTGCACGCATAGAGGAGGAAGTATGAGACAGGCACAGCTGATGCGCACGACGCGCGAAACGGACATCAGCATCTCGCTGGATCTGGACGGCGAGGGAACGGCGCAGATCGACAGCGGCGTGGGCTTTTTCAATCATATGCTCGAATTGCTTGCCGTGCATGCGGGCATGGATCTGAACGTGATCTGCAAGGGCGACGTCGAGGTGGACGACCACCATTCCGTCGAGGATGTGGGCATCGTGCTCGGCGACTGCCTGCGGCGGGCGCTCGGCGAGCGGCAGGGCATCGCACGCTTTGCACAGCGCCTCGTCCCCATGGATGAGGTTGCCGCGCTCGTTGCGATCGACCTCGGCGGCAGGCCCTATCTCGCGTTTGAAGACAAGCTCACCGGCACGACGGGCGCGTTCGATATGGAGCTCGTCGAGGAATTTTTCCGCGCGCTCTCTGTACACGCGGGCATGAACATCTATGTCCGCCTGTTCCGCCGCGGCAACCGGCATCACGAGGCGGAGGCGATCTTCAAGGCGTTTGCGCTCTGCCTGCGCGACGCGGCGCAGATTGTGTCGGACAGGATCCCCTCCAGCAAGGGCACGCTGTTATGATCGGCATCATCGACTACGGCATGGGCAATCTGCGCTCCGTGCAGAAGGCGATCGAATATTTGGGCGGAAGCGCGGTCATCTCTTCGGAGCAGGCGGTGCTGAACGGCTGTACGCGGCTCATTCTGCCCGGTGTGGGCAGCTTCCGCATGGGTATGCAAAATCTCTCCCGCCTCGGCATGGATGAATACGTCAGGGCGCGCGTCTGCGATACGCCGCTCTTCGGCATCTGCCTCGGTATGCAGTTTTTGCTGGAAGAGAGCGAGGAGGAGGGGGTCTCCCCCGGCCTTGCCATGGTCCCGGGGCGGTGCGTGCGCTTTGCCGCGGGCAAGGTGCCGCACATGGGCTGGAACGACGTGCATGCGCTGCGCTCGCCCCTCTTTGCGGGGATCCCGGAGGGCACGCAGTTCTACTTTGTACACAGTTACTATGCCGATACCGACGCGGCGCATACCATCGCGCAGACGGAGTACGGCTGCCGCTTTGCTTCTGCCGTACAGGCGGGCAATGCCTACGGCGTGCAATTCCACCCGGAGAAGAGCGGCGACGCGGGGCTGCAGCTCCTGCGTAATTTTATGAGGCTCTGAGATGAAGCTGTATCCTGCGATCGACATTCTGAACGGGCGTGCCGTCCGCCTGCTGTATGGCAGGCGCGAAGCTGTCACCGACTACGGCGATCCCGTCAACTGCGCCCGCCGCTGGCTGGGCGAGGGGGCGGCGCGGCTGCACGTCGTCAACCTTTCGGGCGCGTTTGGGGAGGAGAGCGATTTCCTTTCCACGCTCGAGCGCATCGCGGCGCTCGGGATCCCCGTACAGACGGGCGGCGGCGTACGCAGCATGCAGGACATCGCCGTGCGCATCGGGGCGGGCGCAAGCCGCGTCGTGCTCGGCACCGTCTGCGTGGAGCAGCCTGAACTGCTCGAAGAGGCGGCTGCGCGCTGGGGCGATGCGATCGTCGCCGGCATCGACGCAAAAGAGGGCAAAATGGCCGTGCGCGGCTGGACGCAGATCGCTCAGACGGACGCCTATGCGTTCGGCTGCCGTGCAAGATCGCTCGGCATTGCCGAGGCGGTCTTTACCGATATCGGGCGGGACGGCGCGCTCTCGGGCGTCAACCTGGAAGAGACGGTGAAAATGGGCGGCACGGGGCTGCACATCATCGCCTCGGGCGGGATCCGCAGCATGGAGGATCTGTATGCGCTCCGTGCGCGGGGCGTTTACGGCGCCGTGTTGGGGCGCTCGATCTATACGGGTGCCATTTCGCTTGCGCGCGCCGTGGAGGAGATGGAAGGATGCTGAAAAAGAGACTGATCCCCTGCCTCGACCTGCAGGACGGGCGGGTGGTAAAATGCGTCAAATTTGTGGATATGCGCGACGCGGGCGACCCCGTCGAGGCGGCGAAGCTGTACAACAGCATCGGCGCGGACGAGATCGTCTTTCTGGATATTGCCGCGAGCTACCGCGGGCAGGAGACGATGAAGGAGGTCATCGCCCGCGCGAGCGAGCAGGTATTCATTCCGCTCACCGTGGGCGGGGGCATCCGCACGGTGGAAGATTTCCGCACCATCCTCTCCTGCGGGGCGGACAAGATCGGCGTCAACTCTGCCGCCGTCAAAAATCCCACCCTCATCACCGACGCCGCAATGAAGTTCGGCAGGCAGTGCGTCGTCGTCGCCGTCGACGCCAAGCGCAACAGCGCGGGGCGGTACGACGTGTACATCAACGGCGGCCGCGTCAAGACCGATCTCGACGCGATCGACTGGATCGTGCAGGCGGAACAGCTCGGCGCGGGCGAGATCCTGCTCACCAGCATCGACCGCGACGGCACACAGGAGGGATATGAGCTCTCGCTCACACGCCAGGCGGCGGAGGCGGTGAACATTCCCGTCATCGCCTCGGGTGGCGCGGGCAGCAAAGAGCATTTTTACGACGTGCTCACCGCGGGGAAGGCGGACGCGGCATTGGCTGCCTCCCTCTTTCACTACGGCATGATCAAAATGAACGAATTAAAGGAATATCTCAACGGACGGGGCGTGCCCGTCCGCATGGTGTAACGCATATGACGGACGAAAACAAGATAAAATTTGACGAGCGCGGGCTTATCTGCGCCATCGCACAGGACGCCGCAAGCGGCGATGTGCTCATGCAGGCATATATGAACGAAGAGGCGCTGCGGCTCACGCGCGAGACGGGCTATGCGCACTATTACAGCCGCTCGCGCAGATGCCTCTGGAAGAAGGGGGAAACGAGCGGCCATGTGCAGAAGGTGCTTTCCGTTACCTTCGACTGCGACCGCGACTGCGTGCTTTTAGAGATCGAACAGACGGGCGCCGCCTGCCATACGGGGGCGCGCAGCTGCTTTTTCGACCGCGAAAAGGAGTGGGAGGGCGCCGGGGTGCGCTTTCTTGCCGAGCTTGAGCGCGTGATCGACGACAGAAAACAGAATCCCGCCGAGGGCTCCTATACGAGCTACCTCTTTGAAAAGGGCGTCGACAAGATCGCAAAGAAGATGGGGGAGGAGGCCGTAGAGTTGGTCATCGCCGCAAAAAACGAGGGCGTGAGCGAACTGATCGGCGAGAGTGCGGACCTCATCTATCACCTTTTGGTCCTTCTGCGGGAGAGAGGCGTCTCGCTCGAACAGGTGTGCTCCGAACTCAAGGCGCGCCACGCAGAATAGGCGACGGCTTCGTGAAAATGCAGCGTTCTTCCGCCACATAAAAACATGAAAGATCTGTGAAAAATATGACGGTAAATATCATCGTTTTTCCGTTGACAATCGACGGGATTCATGGTATGATATCATGTAATCGCGTGTGATCGGAGGGAATTTTTCTCTGCGGTCATTCTACTTTTCGGTACCAGTTTTATATAGATAAATCAGAGGAATCAGGAGGTCAATCTTTTGTTAAAAACACTTTCAAAGTGCATTCGGGAATACAAAACGGCTTCTATCCTGTCCCCGCTGTTCGTCACGTGTGAGGTGGTGTTGGAGTGCCTCATCCCCTTTATTATCGCACAGCTCATCACCGTCATCGACGTCCCCGCGGGCACGTCGATCGATATGGGGCAGGTCTGGATGTATGGCGGCATTCTCGTTTCAATGGCGATCGCCTCTTTGGCTACGGGCGCGCTTGCGGGCGCCTTCTGCGCAAGAGCTTCGGCGGGATTTGCAAAAAACGTGCGCAAAGACATGTTCTATAAGATCCAGGAGTTTTCCTTCGAGAACATCGATAAATTCTCGACGCCCTCGCTCGTCACGCGTATGACCACCGACGTCACCAACCTGCAGGTGGCGTACATGATGATCGTGCGGATCGCGGTGCGCTGCCCCGTCATGATCATTTTCTCTGCAGTGATGGCGTTCGTGTTGGGCGGCAACCTTGCTTGGATCTTCCTCGCCGTCATGCCCGTGCTTATTCTTGCGCTCGGCTTTATCATGTTCAAGACCATGCCGCTCTTCAAGCGCGTGTTCAAGAAGTACGACGCTCTGAACGAATCCATTCAGGAGAACATCAACGGCATCCGCGTCGTCAAGTCGTATGTGCGCGAGGACTATGAAAAGCAGAAGTTCGGCCGTGCGGCGGAGGATGTCTGTCGCGATTTCACACGGGCGGAGCGCCTGCTCGCCTGGAATAACCCCATCATGCAGTTCTGCTTCTATGGGGTCATCTGCGCGGTTCTGTATATCGGCTCCATTTTCATTCTCGAGTCGATCGGTTCGACCAATACGGCCGCAGTGTCGCAGCTCATTGTCTACGGCATGCAGATCCTCTCTTCGCTCATGATGTTCTCCATGGTGTTTGCCATGATCGTCATGTCGATGGAGAGCGCGCGCCGTATCTGCGAGATCCTCAATGAGAAGAGCACGCTGCAAAACCCCGAGCATCCCGTCTATGACGTTACCGACGGCTCCATTGACTTTGAGGATGTCTCCTTCAAATATGCTGCCACGGCGGAAAAGAACGTGCTCGAGGATATCACGCTCCACATCAAGTCGGGCGAGACGATCGGCATCATCGGCGGCACGGGCTCGTCCAAGACCTCGCTCGTCAACCTCATCTCCCGCCTGTACGACGTCACGAGCGGCAGCGTCAAGGTGGGCGGCCGCGACGTAAGGGAGTACGACCTGGAGACGCTGCGCAATCAGGTCGCCGTCGTCCTGCAGAAGAACGTGCTCTTCTCGGGCACGATCAAAGAAAATCTGCGCTGGGGCAACAAAAACGCAACGGATGAGGAGCTCGTCGAGGCATGCAAGCTCGCCCAGGCGGATGAATTTATTCAGGGCTTCCCCGACAAATACGATACCTATATCGAGCAAGGCGGCACCAACGTCTCCGGCGGACAGAAACAGCGCCTCTGCATCGCGCGGGCACTGCTCAAGAAGCCCAAGATCCTCATTCTCGACGACTCGACGAGCGCCGTCGATACGCACACCGACGCGCTCATCCGCAAGGCGTTCCGGGAGTACATCCCCACGACGACCAAGCTCATCATTGCGCAGCGCATCTCCTCGGTGGAGGATGCCGACCGCATCATCGTGCTCGAGAGCGGAAAGATCGACGGCATCGGCACGCACGAGGAACTGTTAAAGACGAACAAGATCTATTCCGAGGTCTATTATTCCCAGATCAAAGGGGCAGGCGCCGCGGAAGAGGGAGGTGAGCAGAATGCGTAAAGGTTTTGTTCCCGCAACACAGAAGCCCAAGCGGGGCATCGTCAAACGGGTGATCAAATCACTCTTCCATTACTATCCCGCCATGCTCACGATCGCACTCATCTGCATCGTCATCAATGCGGCGATCTCCTCCGTTCCCGCGCTCTTCATGGAGCAGCTCTATACCACGCTCGATCTTGCGATCCGGAACGGAGACGGTTGGGCGGAAACCGCCGGCGACGTCGGGCGCATCATGGGCACGCTGATCGCCATGTACGCGGTATCTCTGATCGCGGGCGCCGTCTATAATCAGCTCATGGCGATCATCACGCAGGGCTATCTGAAAAAGATGCGTGAGCAGATGTTTAACGAGATGCAGGATCTGCCCATCCGCTACTTCGATACGCACAACCACGGCGACATCATGAGCTATTACACCAACGATATCGACGCGCTTCGCCAGATGATCGCGCAGTCCATCCCGCAGCTCATGATCTCCGGGATCATGTGCCTGACGCTGTTCTGCATCATGCTCTACTTCAGCCTGTATCTCACGCTCATCATCCTCGTCGGGATCTGCTTGATCGTGCTGGTCACCAAGGTCGTCGGCGGCGGTGCGAGCAAATTCTTCCTCGGCCAGCAGCGCGCCGTTGCAAAGACGGAGGGCTTTGTCGAGGAAATGATGCAGGGGCAGAAGGTAGTCAAGGTGTTCTGCCACGAGGAGGAGACAAAGGCCGACTTCGACAAGGTGAACGATCACCTCTTCGAGCAGACAGATAAGGCAAACCGCTATGCCAACATGCTCATGCCCATCATTGCCAACATCGGCAACGTCGTGTACGTCGTCGTGGCGCTGCTCGGCGCGGCGCTCGCGGCGCTCAACCTGCAGAACGTGAGCATCGGCGTGGCGCTCGGCCTGCTTGCAGGATCGACCTTCTATCCCGGGCTCATCGTCTCCTTCCTGCAGACGACGCGCCAGTTCTCCAACAACATCGGGCAGGTATCCAACCAGGTCAACTCCGTTGTCATGGGTCTTGCGGGTGCGGAGCGCATCTGCGCACTCATCGACGAAAAGCCCGAGGTAGACGACGGCTATGTCACCCTCGTCAATGCCAAAGAGGACGAGAACGGCAACCTGACAGAATGCGAAGAGCGCACGGGCATGTGGGCGTGGAAGCACCCGCACAAGGCGGACGGAAGCGTCACATACACCAAGCTCGAGGGCGACGTGAGAATGACCGAGGTGGACTTCGGGTATGTGCCCGAAAAGATCGTGCTGCACGACGTCAGCCTGTATGCAAAGCCCGGGCAGAAGGTCGCCTTTGTGGGCGCCACGGGCGCGGGCAAGACGACGATCACCAACCTGCTCACGCGCTTTTACGATATCGCCGACGGCAAGATACGCTACGACGGCATCAACATCAATAAGATCAAGAAGGGCGAGCTGCGCCGCTCGTTGGGCATGGTCCTTCAGGATACCAACCTGTTCACGGGCACCGTCATGGACAACATCCGCTACGGCAGACTGGACGCGACGGACGAGGAGTGCATCGCTGCCGCCAAGCTGGTGGGCGCCGACGACTTCATCTCGCGCCTGCCCGAGGGCTTCAACACCATGCTCTATCAGAACGGTGCAAACCTGTCGCAGGGGCAGCGCCAGCTGCTCTCCATTGCGCGGGCGGCGGTCGCAGATCCCCCCGTCATGATCCTCGACGAGGCGACGAGCTCCATCGATACGCGCACGGAGGCGATCGTGCAGCGCGGCATGGATAAGCTGATGGAGGGCAGAACGGTGTTCGTCATCGCGCACAGGCTGTCTACGGTCAAGAACTCCAACGTCATCATGGTGCTGGAGCACGGGCGGATCATCGAGCGCGGCACGCACGAACAGCTCATCGAGCAGAAGGGCAAATATTATCAGCTCTATACGGGCGCCTTTGAGCTTGAATAAGGCAGAAAAACAAAATATACACCCGTCCGTGCGGACTGCGCGGGCGGGTGATTTTATGAAAGAACAGGCCGCAGGGCCGAAAGAAGGGAAGACTATGATCTTCGGACGACACATCAACCGCTACTATCTGAAATATCTCTGGGTGCTGCTCGTGGGGCTTGCGGCGCTCGTCCTCGTCGACTATTTTCAGCTTGAAGTGCCCGAACTCTACCGCATGGTCATCAACGGCATGAACACGGGCGTCGTTCTCGTGGACGGGCAGGAGGTCCCCTTCGACCTCGATTTTCTGCTCGACGAGATCTGCCTTCCGCTCATCGTCATCATTCTCGTCATGGTGACGGGGCGCTTTCTGTGGCGCATCTGCTTTTTTGGCACGGCAAACCGCGTGGAGGCAGATCTGCGCAGCCGCATGTTCGACCGCTGCAGGCAGCTGTCCGTCGGCTTCTACCAGACGAACAAGGTGGGCAACCTCATGTCGCTCTTCACCAACGACCTCGAGACGATCCAGGAGTGCTTCGGCTCGGGCATTCTCATGCTGTGCGACGCCGCCTTTCTGGGCGTGCTCACCGTCATCAAGATGTTCCGCATGAACGTGCTGCTCACCTGTCTTTCGCTCATTCCCATGGCGCTGCTCATGCTCAGCGGCACGATCATCGGCAAATATATGACGCGCAAATGGGAGACGCGCCAGGCGGCGTTCTCCGACCTGTCTGATTTCTCGCAGGAGAGCTTTTCGGGCATCGCCGTCGTCAAGGCGTTCGTCAAGGAGGGGAAGGAGCTGCTCGCCTTCCGTCGGCTCAACCGACACAACGAGAAGGTCAACGTGGAGTACACCAAGGCTTCCACGCTCCTGAATGTCACGGTGACGCTGTTTGTGGAGTCCGTCATCTGCATCATCCTCGGCTACGGCGGCTACCTCGTCTACTGCGACGTCTTCAATGCGGGGCAGCTCGTGGAGTTCATCGGCTATTTTACGGCGATGGTCTGGCCCGTGATGGCGGTCTCGCAGATGATCGAGATGTCCTCGCGCGGCAAGGCGTCGCTCAACCGCGTCAGCGACCTCATCGACTCCGTGCCCGACGTCGTGGACCGCGCCGACGTAAAGGAGGCGCAGGAGATCTTCGGCGGCATCGAATTCCGCCACCTCACCTTCCGCTACCCGGGCGGGGAGTTCGACGTCCTGCACGACGTCAGTTTCACCATTCGGGCGGGGGAAAACGTCGGGCTTGTGGGCAGGACGGGTTCGGGCAAGACGACGCTCGTCGACCTCATCCTGCGCACCTATAACGTGCCGGACGGCACCATCTTTCTCGACGGGCAGGACGTCAACACCATCCCCATCCGCAGCGTGCGCGCGGCGGCGGCCTATGTGCCGCAGGATAACTTTCTCTTCAGCGACACCATTCGCAACAACATCGCCTTTGCAAGCGAGGAGGAGGGAGAACTTGCAGAGGAGGCGGCGCAGCTCGCGGCGGTCCACGACAACATCATGGAATTCCGCGACCGGTACGAGACGGTGCTCGGCGAGCGCGGCGTCACCGTTTCGGGCGGGCAGAAGCAGCGCATCTCCATCGCCCGCGCGCTGATGAAACAGGCAAAGATCCTGATCCTCGACGATTCCGTCTCCGCCGTCGATACGAGTACCGAGCAGCAGATCCTTGCCAACCTCAGGCGCACGCGGGCGGGGCTCACCACCATTCTCATCGCCCACAGGATTTCGACTGTGGAGGGGATGGATAAGCTCATCTTCCTCGACGAGGGCAGGGTCGTCGCCGTGGGCAGCTACGACGAACTGTACGAAAACTGCCCCGCCTTCCGCCGCATGGCGGATCTGCAAAAGCTGGAAGAGGAGGGCGACCACAATGCGTGAGTACTATCCTCTTCTCGTCGTGGGCGGGATCGTCGGGCTGATCTCTGTCATCTTCATCATCGCCTATGCGACCATCCGCAACAAAAAGGAGGCGCTCGGCTTCGATCGGAATATGAAGGACGGCGAGATCATGCGCCGCCTGCTCAAGTACGCAAAGCCCTATTGGAGAAGCTTCCTCTTTGCGGGCGTGTGCATGCTCGTCTCCATCGCCTATGATATCCTCTCGCCCCTGCTCGTCGGGCGGGTGGAGGAGCTGATCAGCGCAGACTTTGCCCTGGGGCGGCTTTTCGCCATGGTCGCCGTCTATGCGGGCATCCTCATCCTTTCTCTGATCGCGACCTATGTGCAGGCGATCGTGCTGCAAAAGACGGGTCAGCGCATCCTCTCGGCGCTGCGCGAGGACCTGTTTGCTCATATCGAGGGGCTGTCTCACGCGCAGCTCAATCTGATCCCCGTGGGCAAGCTCGTCACCCGCGTGACCAACGACACCAACGCCATCTCGATGATGTTTACGAACATCCTCGTCACGCTGCTCAAGAATATATGCGTGGGGCTGGGCGTGCTCGTCGCCATGTTCCTTGTCAACCTCGAGCTGACCCTCATGGTGCTCTGCTTTGCCCCCTTTATCGTGCTCTTTACGGTCATCTTCCGCAAATTTTCGCGGCGCGCCTATCGCCGTGTGAAGGACGGCACCACGGACATCAACACCTTCCTCTCTGAAAATCTCTCGGGGATGAAGATCACGCAGATCTTCAACCGCGAACAGCGCAAGATGCAGGAGTTCGAGGCGAGAAATGCCAGACTGACCGCGGCAAAGCAGCAGCAGACCTTCGTGTTCGGCGTCTTTCGTCCGCTCGTGTATATGCTGTACATCGCCTCCGTCCTCTGCCTGCTCTATCTGGGCGGCAAGGGGTATCTCGACGGGGTCTCCTTCTTGGGCAGCACGATCACGGGCGCGACCGTCGTCACCTTCTACATGTACCTCTCCAAATTTTTTAACCCCATTCAGACGCTCGCCGAGCAGTTCAACTGGCTGCAATCGGCGTTCGCCTCGGCAGAGAAGATCTTTACCGTGTTCGACATCGCGCCCCAGGTCGTCGACCGCGAGGGGGCGACTGAATTGGATCACGTGCGCGGCGAGATCGAATTCCGCGACGTGTGGTTTTGTTATGTTCCAGGGGAGTGGGTGCTCAAGGGCGTCTCCTTTCACGTCAATGCGGGCGATACGGCGGCCTTTGTCGGCTCTACGGGCTCGGGCAAGACGACCATCCTCTCGCTGCTCTGCCGCAATTACGACATTCAGAAGGGGAGCATCCTCGTCGACGGCGTCGACATCCGCGACATCCGCATCGCCTCGCTGCGCCGCCATTTCGGGCAGATGCTGCAGGATGTCTTTCTCTTTTCCGGCACCATCCGCAGCAATATCACGCTGCGCGATGACATCCCGGACGAGGAGATCATGCGCGTATGCGACTATGTGAATGCCTCCTCCTTCATCGGCCGCCTGGAGAAGGGGCTGGACGAGGAGGTGCGCGAGCGCGGCAACAACTTCTCCGCAGGGCAGCGGCAGCTCATCTCCTTTGCACGCACCATCGTGCACCGCCCCTCCGTCATGATCCTCGACGAGGCGACCGCCAACATCGATACCGAAACGGAGATGCTCATCCAGGACTCGCTGGAGAAGATGAAAAACATCGGCACCATGCTCATCGTGGCGCATCGGCTCTCCACCATCCGCAATGCCGATCAGATCATCGTCCTCTCGCACGGGGAGATCGTCGAGGAGGGAACGCACAGCGAACTGCTTGCCAAAAAGGGCAGGTATTACCGCCTGTACACGCTGCAGGCGCATCGGGAGCAGCTCGGGCAGCTCCCCGCTCAGACGGCGACCGAATAGGTCGAAAGCAGGCGCCTGATCACGTCGTATATGAGGTCGGCGACCGCGAGGGGCTGTTTCATGCCGCTCTGCAGCCAGTCGAACAGCACCCCGCCGCCCCCCGTACACAGGAATTTTTTCAGCTGATCGTATTGTTCTTTCCCGACGCCGGGGATCCCGATGTCGATGGAAGAGAGCTTTTCCAGACTCAGCGCCATGCTCTTCATGCGGGAGACGTTGTCTACACTCTCCGAAAAGAGGACGGTGTACCGTTCCGCGTTCTGGAAGATGTTATAAAAGACATTTCGGATCGCCCCGCGCAGATCGCGGCGGGCGATCTCACCCGACATCTCGGCGGCGGAGGACTCGATCAGCGCCGCGACCATTCTGTCGTAGAGGTCATATACGTCCAGATAGTGGTTGTAAAAGGTGACGCGGTTGGTCTGCGCCCCTTCGCACACCTTAGTAACGGTGATCTTGCGCAGCTGGGCCGTAATCTCTACGGTGATCTGTATTGCCGTGCCCGAACAGGCCATGGGGGTGCGGATCGGCGTGCTCGTATTTGCCTTCTGGGGCATCTGCGTTGCCATCCATGCCGTGTGCGCCTTCTTTGCCTGGCGCAGGCTGAGCGGGAGGGGGGAAGCGCACCCTCTATCGCCGCGCTGTTCAGCAGGAATACGAAAGGCTGAAGGAAGGGCAAAACGCGCAGGATCGCGACGAAGTGACGAGATGAAGGCGCTGTATTGTTATATCGATTTTCTGGTCTGATCGTTTGATCGGAAAAGCTGTACTTCAAGGAGATGTTATTGGGTGGTATTTGCGATCAATACCGCCCTTTCCGTTCTTCTGTCGGGCATAGGGGTCATTATTCCGTCCGGTCGGCCGCTCGCGCTGTACATCGGGCTGTTCTCCGTCATTGCAACGCCGCTCTTTGTGCCGTTTTTTACCGCGATCGCGCGGCGGCTCAACGATGTCGGCAGGGGCAGGGGTGGATGTGGCTTCTGCTGTTCCCCGGCATCGGGCTGATCCCGCTTCTGATCTTTTGCATGTTTTCTTCGCGCTATGGCACGCGCGAGGATTTTTCTGCATATCGGCAGGGCGTTTTGGGCACGCTAATCGGGCGGTATGCGGGGAGCGTCACCGCGGTCTTTCCCTTTGTCTCATTCGTCTATGCCATCTATCGGCTCGTCAATGCAGAGGATTCCTTCGGGGTTGGGCTGAGCGCCTCCATGCTTTCCGTCAATTTCATGCTCTGCCTGTTTACCCTTGCCGAACTCAGAACGGGGAAATTCGGCAGATGGGTGGGGATATGGAAAGTATTGCAGCTTCTTATCGGCCTCTCGAGTGCAATGCTCTCCATCCTCTTCTATCGCGGGGCGCAAGGGTTCTTCGACGCGCTGTTTACCGTGTATGCCTATTGTTATGTCATGATCGCGCCGTGCGTTCTGGCAGTGCGGGTGTATCGTATCTTTGCGGGGCGAAAACACGGAGCAGGAGGCGTACAGGCGTCTGAGACGAGTAGTAACACGGTGCAGACAAGCGCCGCACAGCGCAAAGAGAACGCAAAAAAAGCGTAAGCCGGATGTCCGGCTTACGCTCTTTTCTATGGTGCCGCCGATCGGATTCGAACCGATACGCCTTTCGGTACAGGATTCTAAGTCCTGCGTGTCTGCCGGTTTCACCACGGCGGCAGATGCCGCCCGCGCTGAAACCGGGCGGAGATCACTTTGTTTATGCGCGCGGCTTGCAGATGATGCGGTAGGGGATCCAGATCAGAACAAGCAGCAGCGCTCCGATCGCGGCATACATGCCGGAGGATGCCACGCCGAGCGTGATCGCGCTGAGTGCAGGGATCGCCAGAATATTCTGAGCGATCATGATCCCGAGCATGGGCAGCAGGACGAGTACCAGGAAGGGCAGCCACCCCAAGATGATGGGCGCCTTTAACTTGACGTACGAATTCCTGCTGAAACACTTTACGATGATCTTAATAAGAAGATACAGCCAGCTGAGCAGGGAGATGAGAAGCAGGATCGTGATCACAAGCAGCGCAATGCCCATCATGCGGTCCATGCCGTTTTGCTGCAGCATTCTCGTCAGGTAGGAAGAAAGCTCCTCGCTCACAGAGGAGGCGCCTGTCGTGACCGTCTCCGTGCTTTCCGTGCCGCTCGCCTTCGTGGCAGCCTCAAGCAATGCAGTCGGGGCAGCAGCACTCTCCTCGTCAGAATTGTCCGATCCTGACGGGGCGGAATCTTCCGTCTGCTCGTCGCTGTTCATGCTGCGAAGCATCTCTGCCAGCATGGAATCGACAAAGGTCTCGGGATCGAGCTGTCCGTTTTCGTCGGCGATGTTGTTGAGCGCGTCCTCTACGGCCCCGCGCAGTTCGGCGCGGTTCTCCTCCGTCAGTTCCAGCTCAGAAAATTCCTCGACGTCGCTTTCGGCGAGCTTCGTGTAAATGTCCTCTGCGGCCGCGATTACATCGTCAGACACGCTCTCGACCGAGCCGCCGTTTTCATACAGGGCATCGATGATCGCATCCGTCTGATCCGCAATATATTGGTCGGTTACGCCCGCCTGCGAAAGTTTTTCCTTTGCCTCCTCTTCAGAGACAGGATTGTCGTCGGTGGAGAGGAAAGAGGTGATCTGCGTCGTGATCTGCTTTTGTACGTTGGTCGCCGTGACCGTCTTTACAACATTTCTGGAGATATCCCCGATGGTTCCGGAAAGCTGCGCAGCAATATTGTCGGCGTTCCTGCCGATGATGCGGTTGACCCGTGCCTCGTTCCCATTGGAAAGCGAGAGGATCTGATCGAAACTGTCCAGCTCCAGGCTGATGGCAATGGGAACGCCCGCGTCGTCGATCGCGCCGGAAAAATTGTAGTCCTCTCCGATCGCACTGCCGAGAAGCTCGTTCATCTCGTCCTTCGACACCGTGTAGGTAAGGTTGATCGTCCACATGGGGAAGAGGAAGTAGAACATGATCGCCGCAATGCTGATGACGGCGAAGATGGCATTGAAGAGCAGCGTGGTTAATTTTTTCATATGGCTTCCTCCTTTTGTATGACACTATTATATGACGGCGGGGCGGTATTGTCAAGCAGATTGCCGAGGGCGGCGGGAAGGGGAATCAAGTTCGCGCAAAATTTTTACGGATATCGCGACAAAAGCGATTGACAACCATCCCAAAAAGATGTAGAATAATAAAAAATGTTTGGGGGCATAGCTCAGTTGGTTAGAGCGCACGCTTCACATGCGTGAGGTCACAGGTTCGAGCCCTGTTGTCCCCACCAAACATATATGGGGATATGGCTCAGTTGGTAGAGCGGTACGTTCGCAACGTACAGGCCACGAGTTCGAATCTCGTTATCTCCA
>CALVLK010000017.1 GCA_944337235.1 uncultured Clostridia bacterium | reverse complement strand
CTCCCTCTCAAACAACTCCTATCCCCCCAACCTTCTTCCCTATAAAACGTGAACTTTGCAGAATAACGCGGCTTAGACAAACACCCCAAAAGCCACAAAAGGCTTTTGGGGTGTTGCTTGTTTGTCTTATTTCATCATTCCTCGGAGGAGGAAACAGCCGTCTCTTCGGTGAGGAGGTCGGTGTATCTGCCCGTGGTCTGCACGGAGATGTTCTTATAGTCTTTCATGCCCGTACCGGCGGGGATGAGTTTGCCGATGATGACGTTCTCTTTCAGGCCGATGAGCGGGTCGCGCTTGGTGCAGATCGCCGCCTCGGTGAGGACGCGCGAAGTCTCCTGGAAGGACGCCGCAGAGAGGAAGGAGTCGGTCGCAAGCGCAGCCTTGGTGATGCCGAGCAGCACACGCTTTGCGGTTGCGGGAACGCCGCCCTCCATGATCGTCTTTTCGTTCTGCTCTTCGAAGGTGAACATATCGACGAGCTGGCCGGGGAGCATCTCCGTCGTGCCCGCATTCTCGATGCGGACCTTTCTGAGCATCTGGCGGACGATGATCTCGACGTGCTTGTCGTTGATGTCGACGCCCTGGGAGCGGTAGACGGACTGGACCTGTTCCAAAATATAGTCCTGCACGCCCTTGACGCCCTCGACGCGGATGATATCCTGCGGGTTAACCGAGCCGGCATTCAGAAGGTCGCCGGGTTTTACAACATCGCCCGTTTTGACTTTGAGTTCGGCGTTGAAGGGAAGCACATACTCCTTGAGCAGGATATCCGTTCCCTCTTCGCGGATGAAGATGTGATTGAGATTGTCGGAATTGTCGACCGTGACGACGCCGCGGAATTCGCAGATGGTCGCAACGCCCTTGGGCTTGCGTGCCTCGAACAGCTCCTCGACGCGAGGAAGACCCTGCGTGATGTCGCCCGTCGCGGCAATACCGCCCGTGTGGAAGGTTCTCATCGTCAGCTGCGTACCGGGCTCGCCGATGGACTGCGCCGCGATGACGCCGACTGCCTCGCCCACCTTGATGGGCATCGTGGTCGCCATGTTCTTGCCGTAGCACTTGGCGCATACGCCGAAGCGCGTGCTGCAGTTGAAGATGGAGCGAATGCTGACACCCTCTTTGGCGTACTTTTCGATGCCGGCGATCACCTTTGCCGTATCCTCGGTGATCATCTCGTTGCAGGGCACGATCACGCTGCCGTCCTCTGCAAGAATGTCCTCCGCGGCAAATCTGCCCGTCAGGCGGTCTTCAAGCGATTCGATCATCTCGCCGTTGGGGCCGACGATCGCGCTCACCTTGGTGCCGCGCGGGCGCTTGCCGGCGCAGCAGTCCTCCTCGCGCACGATGACATCCTGCGAGACGTCGACAAGGCGGCGGGTCAGATAGCCGGAGTCTGCCGTCTTCAGTGCGGTATCGGCAAGTCCCTTTCTGCCGCCGTGCGAAGAGATGAAGTACTCGAGCACGGAAAGCCCGTTGCGGAAACAGGACTTGACGGGAACTTCGATCTTCTTGCCCTGCGGGTTGACCATGAGGCCGCGCATGCCCGAGAGCTGCTTGATCTGGTCGATGGAACCGCGCGCGCCCGAATCTGCCATCATCCAGATGGGGTTGAACTTATCCTTCGTGCCCTGATCTTTGAGGATGCTTGCGACTTTATCGGTCGCGTCGTCCCAGATGTCGATGACGGCGCGGTAGCGTTCCTCCTCTTTCAGAAGGCCGCGCGCATATTTCTTGGAGATCTTTGCGACCTGCTCCTCTGCGGTGTTGACGATGTCCTCCTTCTCTTCGGGGATCTTCATATCGAAGACAGAGGTGGTGAGCGCCGCGTAGGTGGAATACTTGTATCCGCGCTCCTTGATGGAGTCGAGCACCGCCGACGCCTTGGGCGCATAGCCCGTCTTGAAGCAAGCCTCGACGATGCGGCTGAGGTGCTTCTTGCCGATGGCGCGCGCGTTGCCGATGAACTCTGTAGAAAGTTCGAGCTTGAGGTAATCTTCGGGCAGCTCGCGCTTGACAAAATTCAGATCCTGCGGCATGCCGTCGTTGTAGATGATCCTGCCCACCGTCGTCTTGATGACGCCCGTGACGAAGAGCTTGCCGTTTTCGTCTCTGCCGGCATAGACATGCCCGCGGATGCCGTTGTTGGGCACGCTCTCGTCGCGCGAAAAGGTCTTTTCATAGGGCAGCGCGAGGTCGGCAAATTTATCCTCGGGAAGCTCCACCGTGCGGCGGACATAGATCTCATCCTGGCAGTGCGTCTCTTTGAGCTGATAGCTCATGAGCGCCTCGTCGAAGGAGGCAAAGATGGGCGGGATATACTCCTCGCCGTCCTGCGAGGGCCTGCCGAATTCGTCGTACCTGCCCCCCTCCTCTCTGCGGAGGATGGTCAGATAATACGCGCCGATGATCATGTCCTGCGTGGGGCTCATGACCGACTTGCCGTCTGCAAGTTTGAGAATATTGTTGGCGGAGAGCATCAGGAAGCGTGCCTCTGCCTGCGCCTCGACGGAGAGCGGAAGGTGCACTGCCATCTGGTCGCCGTCGAAGTCCGCATTGAAGGGACCGCAGACGAGCGGCGAGATCTTGATCGCCCTGCCCTCGATGAGGATGGGCTCAAACGCCTGAATGGAGAGTCTGTGCAGCGTGGGCGCACGGTTGAGCAGCACGGGATGATCCTTGATGACCTCTTCCAAAACGTCCCAGACAAAGTCCTTGGCGCGCTCGACGGTGCGCTTTGCGCTCTTGATGTTGTGGCACTTGTTCGTTTCGACCAGCCTTCTCATGACGAAGGGCTTGAACAGCTCGATCGCCATCTCCTTGGGCAGGCCGCACTGATAGATCTTGAGCTCGGGTCCGACGACGATGACCGAACGGCCGGAATAGTCGACGCGCTTGCCCAGAAGGTTCTGGCGGAATCTGCCCTGCTTACCGCGCAGCAGCCCGGAGAGCGATTTGAGTTCACGGTTTGAAGGTCCGCTGAGCGGCTTGCCCCTTCTGCCGTTGTCGATGAGGGCGTCCACCGCCTCCTGCAGCATGCGCTTCTCGTTCTTGACGATGAGGTTGGGCGCGTTCTGCTCGATCATCTTCTTCAGACGGTTGTTGCGGTTGATGACGCGGCGATAGAGGTCGTTGAGGTCGGAGGAAGCAAACCTGCCGCCGTCCAGCTGCACCATGGGGCGCAGATCGGGCGGGATGATGGGCAGCACGGTGAGGATCATCCATTCGGGGCGGTTGCCGCTCTTGCGGAATGCCTCGATGATCTCGATGCGCTTGATCGCCTTGACCCGCTTGGAGCCGGAGGCGTTGCCCGCGATGATCTCCTTGGTCTCCTTGCTCTCCTTCTCGAGGTCCACCGCCATGAGCAGTTCGCGGATCGCCTCGGCGCCCATGCCCACCTTCAGCCCCGTCTTGGAGCTGTCGCCGTACTGTTCCTCGATGCTGCGCAGCTCGAGGTCGGTGATGACCTGCTTGTACTCGAGCGTGGGGACGCTGCCCGGATCGAGCACGACGTATTTTGCAAAGTAGATGACGCTCTCGAGCGCCTTGGGGCTCATATCGAGCAGAAGGCCGATCTTGCTGGGCACGCCGCGGAAGTACCAGATGTGCGAGACGGGTGCGGCCAGTTCAATGTGGCCCATGCGCTCGCGGCGCACCTTGGCGCGCGTCACCTCGACGCCGCACTTTTCGCAGACGATGCCCTTATAGCGGATCCTTCTGTATTTGCCGCAATGGCATTCCCAGTCCTTGGTGGGGCCAAAGATCTTTTCGCAGAACAGGCCGTCGCGTTCGGGCTTCTGCGTGCGGTAGTTGATCGTCTCGGGCTTGGTGACCTCGCCGTACGACCATTCTCTTATCTTTTCGGGAGATGCTACACTGATCTGAATGCTGTTAAAATCATTTAATTCGTACATATACCGTTACCCTCCCCGTTTATTCTTTGTCGGAGCCGCCGTCAGCGTCATCCGTATCGTCGTCGAAGAGGTCGCCCTCCTCGTCATCGTCCTCATCGGTCTGCTTCTCTGCGGCGCCGTCCTCCTCGTCGTCAAACAGCTTGCCAAATCCGCCGTCTTCGTCGATGTCGGACATATCGTCGTCATCGTCAAGCAGATCCTTGTCGCCGAACAGTTCCTTTGAGACGAATTCCTCGTCCTCGCCCATATCGTCGAACAGCGGGCCGATCGCCTCGTCGTCATCGTCGTCCTCGTCGCCCATCGCGCCGAAGTCGAACTCCTCGGTATCTGCGTGCAGGTCTTCCTTGCGCTCGGTGGGCGTGTCGTCGTCCTCAAATTCGCGGATGATGAGCTCCTCGTTGTTCTCCGTGAGCACTTTCACGTCGAGCGCGAGCGACTGCAGCTCCTTGAGCAGCACCTTGAACGCCTCGGGAATGCCGGGCTCGGAGATGTTGTTGCCCTTGACGATGCTCTCGTACGTCTTGACGCGGCCGACGATATCGTCGGACTTGACGGTGAGGATCTCCTGCAAAATGTGCGCCGCGCCGTAGGCCTCGAGCGCCCAGACCTCCATTTCGCCGAAGCGCTGGCCGCCGAACTGCGCCTTGCCGCCGAGCGGCTGCTGCGTGACGAGCGAATAGGGCCCGATGGAGCGGGCGTGGATCTTGTCGTCCACGAGGTGGATGAGCTTGATCATGTACATGATGCCGATCGTAACGCGGTTTTCAAACGGTTCGCCCGTTCTGCCGTCGAACACCTGGAATTTGCCGTCTACCTTTCCGTCGGGATTGAACAGGTTGTTCTCTTCAAACAGCTTTTCGATGTCCTTCTCCGTCGCGCCGTCAAAGACGGGCGTTGCGATCTTCCAGCCGAGCTGCCGGCACACATAGCCGAGGTGTACCTCGAGCACCTGCCCGATGTTCATACGGGAGGGCACGCCCAGGGGATTGAGCAGGATCTGCAGCGGCGTACCGTCGGGCAGGAAGGGCATGTCGCTCTGCGAAAGCACGCGCGAGATGACGCCCTTGTTGCCGTGGCGGCCCGCCATCTTGTCGCCCACCTGGATCTTGCGCTTCTGCGCGATATACACGCGCACGAGCTTGTTGACGCCGGGCGAGAGTTCGTCCTTGTTTTCACGGGTGAAGATCTTGACGTCGACGACGATACCGCCCTCGCCGTGCGGCACGCGCAGGGAGGTGTCGCGCACTTCCCGCGACTTTTCGCCGAAGATGGCGCGCAGCAGGCGCTCTTCGGGGGTGAGTTCCGTCTCACCTTTAGGCGTGACCTTGCCGACGAGGATGTCGCCCGTCTGCACCTCGGCGCCGATGCGGATGATGCCGTCTTCGTCGAGGTCTTTGAGCGCGTCGTCGCCCACGTTGGGGATGTCGCGCGTGATCTCTTCCTCGCCGAGCTTGGTGTCGCGCGCCTCCGTCTCGTGTTCTTCGATGTGGATGGAAGTGAATATGTCGTCCTGCACCAGTTTTTCGGAGATGAGGATGGCGTCCTCGTAGTTATAGCCCTCCCACTCCATGAAGCCGACAAGGATGTTCTTGCCCAGGGCAAGTTCGCCGTTGTTGGTGGAGGGGCCGTCTGCAATGATCTCGCCCTTCTCGACGCGGTCGCCCGTGGAGATGATGGGGCGCTGATTGAGGCAGGTGCCCTGGTTGGAGCGCTCAAATTTCTTTAACGGATATTCCGCAATAAATCCGCTGTCCTCGCGGATCCTGATCATATCGGAGGAGACGCCGATCGCCGTGCCTGCCTCTTTGGCGCATACAATGACGCCCGAATCGCGCGCAATCGCCGCCTCGATGCCTGTTGCAACGATGGAGGACTCCGTCTTGAGCAGCGGCACCGCCTGGCGCTGCATGTTCGAACCCATGAGCGCGCGGTTGGTGTCGTCGTTCTCCAGGAAAGGAATGAGCGCGGTCGCAACCGATACGAGCTGCTTGGGGGATACGTCCATGTAGTCGATGCGCTCCTTGGGCAGCTCGGTGATGAGCTCTTTATAGCGGCAGCCGATGCGGTCGTTGATGAAATGCCCCTCTTCGTCGAGCGGCTCGTTCGCCTGCGCCACGACAAAGCGGTCCTCTTCATCCGCCGTCAGATAGTCGACATGGTCGGTGACGACGCCGCGCTCCTTGTCCACCCTGCGATAGGGTGACATGATGAAGCCGAACTCGTTGACCTTGGCAAAGGTCGCAAGCGAGGAGATGAGGCCGATGTTTTGGCCTTCCGGCGTCTCGATGGGGCACATGCGGCCGTAGTGCGAGTGGTGCACGTCGCGCACTTCAAAGGTGGCGCGGTCACGATTCAGGCCGCCGGGGCCGAGCGCGGAGAGCTTGCGCTTGTGCGTAAGCTCGGCGATCGGGTTGGTCTGATCCATGAACTGCGAGAGCTGCGAAGAGCCGAAGAATTCACGGATAACGGCGGAGATGGGGCGGACGTTGATGAGCCCGGAGGGCGTGACCTCCATGGGATCCTGCGTCGCCATACGCTCCTTGATGAGGCGCTCGAGGCGCGCCATGCCGATACGCAGCTGGTTCTGCAGCAGCTCGCCCACCGAACGCACGCGGCGGTTGCCGAGGTGGTCGATCTCGTCGAGCGTGCCGATGCCGTACTGCAGATCGAGGTTGGTCGAAATGGCGGCGACGATATCGTCTACCGTGATGCACTTATAGTTGAGCTTCTCGACAAGGGGCTTGACCGCCTTCTTCTCTTCGGGCGTGATCCCGCCCTTGCGGTCGAGCGCGTCGAGATCGACGGGCGCGTTGGGATCGGTGTTCTCCTTGCGCGCAAGGAGTTCGTGGAACAGCTTGGACGCAGCGACGAACTTGATGCGGTTCTCTCTGCGCTTGATGCGGTTCTTCTTCTCTTCCTGCTTCTCGTCTGCGTCCGGCTCTGTCTCGTGGACATAGTAGACGACATTGATCTCGTCGCGGTATTTTTCGGCGACCTCCTCGACGGAGAGCGTCTCGCACTCCGCGGCGAGCTGCCTGGAAAATTTGAAGTTGGGATAATATACAGTCTTGAGCAGGCCGAAGGCGGCGGGATCTTTGTCGGAGAGTGCGGCAAAGTCCACCGTGTTGTTGGCGATGATCTTGTGGCGGATCTCGCCGTCCTCGGGATCGTTGACGAGCACGAAGATCTCGTTGATGCCCGCATTCTGGATGATACGCGCCTTCTCCTCCGAGATGACCTCACCCTTCACGGCGAGTAGTTCGCCCGTTTCGGGATGGATGACGTCGTCGGCGATGCGGCAACCGGGCAGACGATAGGCAAGGTTGAGCTTTTTATTGAACTTATAGCGGCCGACCTTGACCACATCATAGCGACGGGGATCGAAGAAGAGGTTATAAAGGTGCAGCCGCACGGACTCCTCGGTGGGAACTTCCCCGGGGCGCAGGCGGCGATACAGCTCGATGAGGCCCTCCGACTCCGAACGGGTGCTGTCCTTCTCGATGGTCGCGGCGATCATCTTGTCGCCCTCGAACAGCTCCTCGATGGCGCGGTTGGACCCGAAGCCGAGCGCACGCAGCAGCACCGTTGCGGCGAGCTTGCGCTTTCTGTCGACATTCACCCACAGAACGCCCTGGGCGTCCTGCTTGAACTCGAGCCAGGCGCCGCGGTTGGGGATGACCGTCGTCTCGTACATTTTCTTGCCCGTCTTGTCTGTCTCGGCGACGTTGTTGACGCCGGGGGAGCGAACGAGTTGCGAGACGATGACGCGCTCTGCGCCGTTGATGATGAAAGATCCGTTCTCCGTCATCAGGGGAAGATCCCCCATGAAGACGTCCTGTTCCAGGATCTCGTCCTTGACCTTGTTGACAAGGCGCACCTTCACGCGCAGGGGCAGAGCATAGGTAGCGTCGCGGTTGCGGCATTCCTTTTCGTCGTATTTGGGCTTTTTGCCAAATTCGTGGTCGAGGAAATACAGCTCGAAGTGATCGCTGAAGTCGGTAACGGGAGAGAAATCTTCAAGAATTTCTGTGATGCCCTCTCCGATGAACGAAGCGTAACTTTCCTTCTGGATCTCGACGAGATCGGGGATGTCGATGACTTCGTTGATCTTGCCGAACTTTCTGCGCTCGGTCTTACCGTACTTTTGAATGGGTAGATTCATCCGTTTGATTTGCTCCTTCTTTTTGATTTTTATTGCCCGCGATCTACCGAGTATATCTTTTCATCGATAAAAATCAATTGGTTCCGAAAAATACGCCCTTCCCCTTTACATTTGTCGGAAAATGGTCTATAATAGGGAAAATGAACGCCGCCCAGAAGAGGTTTGAACGCACAAAAAATCCGAACAGCGCCCATTCCCCGAGCATAGTGATGCATTATGATATTTTACCGCTTTCGGAAAGGAATGTCAACTGCTTTTCGCCGCGGCAAAAAACTTTTTTTGCTTTTTTTCGAAAAGAGGCAAAAGATGCGGAATTTCGACATATCGTTTTGGGAGACAGCATGAGAATTGATAAATTTCTGAAGGTATCGCGCATCCTCAAGCGGCGCACCGTCGCACAGGAGGCGGCGGACGCGGGCAAGATCCTCGTCAACGGAAAGGCGGTCAAACCCGCCTATCGGCTGAAGGTGGGAGACATCGTAGAGTTGCAATACGCGGCGGGCAGCATGAAGTTCCGCGTGCTGCAGCTGAAAGAGACGGTCAAAAAGGACGAGGCCTCCTCCCTCTATGAGGTGATCGCATGAGCGGCATATCCGCCGTCATATGCGCGGCAGGAACGGGCGCACGCGCGGGTTTTTCCGAAAACAAAATATTGCACGCATGGCGGGGCATGCCCGTGCTTCTTTACAGCGTGAGCGCCTTTTCCGCACTCGCCGATGAGGTGATCGTCGCCTGCCGCGAAGAGGACAGGGCGCGCATCGACGCCCTCCTCTCACCCTACCCCAACGCGCGCACCGCACTGGGCGGGGTGACGCGCGCAGAGAGCGTATATGCCGCCCTTGGCGCATGTTCGGGCGAGATCGTGCTCGTGCATGACGCGGCGCGCCCCTTTGTCACGCAAAAGGTGATCGCAGACTGCATTGAGAGCGTGCAGCGCTTTGGCAGCGGCGTCTGCGCGCTGCCCGCAACGGATACGACCGTGCTTGCAGAGGACGGCTGTATCCGTTCCGTTCCCGCACGGCAGGCGGTGTACACCGTTCAGACGCCGCAGGGCTTTCTGCGCTGCGATCTGCTGCGCGCATATGATGAGGCGTTCCGTCGGGGGCGCATAACGGAATTCACCGATGAGAGCGGCGTGTATGCCGCCTTCGTCGCGCCGCCCCACCTCTTCCTCGGCGACCGCGCCAACAAAAAGCTCACCTATCCCGAGGACTTCCTGCCCGCGGAGCGGACGGGCATCGGCATCGATACGCACGCCTTCGGTACGGGCGACCATATCGTATTGGGCGGCGTGAACATTCCGCACACGCGCGGGCTGATCGCCCACTCGGACGGCGACGTGCTCGCCCACGCGCTGATGGACGCCCTGCTCTCCGCTGCAGGGCTGCGCGACATCGGCTATTATTTCCCCGATTCGGACGATCGCTATGCGGGTGCAGACAGCATGCAGCTGCTAAAAGAGACGCTGCGGCTGGTCAACGCGCAGGGGCTTGCCCCGCGCAATGTGAGCGTCACCGTCCTTGCGCAGGCGCCCCGCCTCTCCACTTATATCGGGGAGATCTGCAACAACCTTGCCCGCGCCCTCTCCCTGCCCGCCGCCCGCGTCGCCGTTGCCGCCGGCACCAACGAGGGCCTCGGCTATGTCGGCGAGGAGAAGGGCATCACCGTCCTTGCCCTCGCCATGCTTGGATAAAACTATTTTAATTAGAGGGGAATAAGCTTCATGGAGACCGGACTGATCGTATTATGCGTCTTGGCTGTATTGATCGTATTGGGGATCATTGCAGCCACAAATTTGAGCTCCCGACCATATTATGAAGATCTTTCGAAAAAGGACGGAATGGCGGGGGAACACTATATCGCATCGATCTTACAAAGTTGCTGTCATACTCAAAACGAGTCTGTTATGAACAACGTCATACTCTTCGATACACAAACAGGTCGATCTTCGCAAATTGATCATATTTTAATTTGTAATCGCGGCATATTCATCGTGGAAACAAAAGATTATTCCGGCCTGGTTTTTGGAAACGATCAACAACGACAATGGACACAGGTTTTGATTCAGGGCAGAAGGAAAAGAAAGATAAGGTTTCATTCTCCTGTCAAACAAAATGCGACACACTGCTATCTGGTCAAGCGCATTCTTCATCAGCGCTTCCCGATATATGGCGTCGTCGTATTCGTTCAGAATAACATTCAGCGCGTTCAAAGCTCCTGCATTTGTTCCTCTATGAATCTTTCTGCCTACATCCACTCGCATGGCGTTGAGTCTGCGCTCAGCGAAGCATCTATGGAAGAAGCACGCCAACTGCTGCAACAGCATATTGACTCCTATCGGGTCAGTGCGTCAGAGCATATGTCTCATATCGCAAAACTCGAAAATGACCTGAAAAACAATATCTGCCCCCGATGCGGCGGAAATCTCGTCCTCCGCAAGGGGTCGTATGGTTGTTTTTATGGTTGCTCGAATTACCCCAAATGTAAATTTACCAAAAAGATAGATCGATAAAGCTATGCCCAAACAGACCACACAATTTGTATGCAGCGAGTGCGGTTATGCCTCGCCCAAATGGCTGGGGAAATGTCCCGGCTGCGGAAAATTTAATACATTGGCAGAGGAGATCGTATCCCCGCCCTCGCCCGCAAAGAACAAGAGCGCCTTCCGCACGGCGCTCTCCGCCCGCCCCACGCCCCTCTCCAAGGTGCAGTACGAGCGCTTTGAGCGGGTATCCTCCGGCATCTCCGAACTGGATATCGTGCTCGGGGGCGGCATCGTGCGCGGTTCGCTCGTCCTCGTAGGGGGCGATCCCGGCATCGGAAAATCTACCCTGCTCACGCAGGTGGCGGCACATCTTGCCAGAGAGCACCGCGTGCTCTATCTCTCCGCCGAGGAGAGCTGCTCGCAGGTCAAGCTGCGCTGCGACCGGCTGGGGCTGCACAGCGAATTCATGCTGCTCAACGAGACCTGCCTCGACAATGCCGAAGAGGCATTCGACGAGGCGGAATACGTCGTCATCGACTCCATCCAGGCGGTATACACCGAGGCGCTCTCCTCGGCGGCGGGCAGCGTGGGACAGGTGCGCGAATGTGCGGCGCGGCTGATGCGCATTGCCAAATCCAAGGGCATCACCTTCTTCATCGTGGGGCACGTCACCAAGGAAGGAACGCTTGCGGGGCCGAAGGTGCTGGAACACATCATGGACACCGTGCTCTATTTCGAGGGGGAGCGCACCGAGAGTTTTCAGATCCTGCGTGCGGTCAAAAACCGCTTCGGCTCCGTACAGGAGGTGGGCGTGTTCGAAATGACCGAAGGGGGACTTGTGGGCGTGAGCGACTATTCGGGGCTCTTTCTTTCGGAGACGCGCGGCGAGGCGGCGGGCGCCGCCGTGACCCCGAGCGAGACGGGCAACCGCTGCATGATGGTCGAGATCCAGACGCTGCTTTCCAAGACGGCGTTCGGGCTGCCGCGCAGGATGTCGCTCGGCATCGATTTGAATCGCCTGATCGTGCTCTCCGCCGTACTCGAAAAGCGCTGCGGCATCCCCCTCGGTTCGCAGGATATCTACCTCAATGCGATGGGCGGCATCCGCCTGAGCGAGCCGAGCGCCGATCTTGCCGTATGCGCCGCTCTGGTGAGCGCAGAGCGCATGATCCCCATCGACGGCGAAACTGCCCTCTTCGGCGAGGTCGGGCTGACGGGCGAGGTTCGTGCCGTGAGCTTTGCCGAAAAACGGGTGAACGAATGCGTGAAGATGGGCTTCCGCCGCGTCGTTCTGCCCGCCAAGAACGAGAAGGCGTGCGAACGGCTGAAGGAAAAGATCGAACTTGTGCCCGTCTCCTATGTGTCGCAGATGATCAGGGCGCTCTTCCCCGTCGCGAAAAAAACGCCGTAATTTTCTGAAGAGGCGGGACAGCGGACGGGGCGCCGGCGTTGTAATGGTGAAAACGATCGACAAGGAGCATCGCCATGCCAAGCTTCAAGAACCGTATGTTATATGCCCTGCTTGCGCTTCTGCTGTGCGCAATGCTGCTCGGATGCGCCCCGCTGACGGCGCATGCCGACACGGCGCCCAAACCAGCCGTACATGTCGCCTTCTCCGGCATCGCAGGGGAGTGCTACGGCACCCTGCTCTCGCAGCAGCCGAGCACGGGGCCCGCCTGGGCGGTCGAAGATCCCGATTGCCTGCTCACCGAGGAGGAAGAGGCTGCCCTGCAAGGCCAGCTGGAGAGCGACGGCATCACCCGCGACATCTGGGAGGCGTTCGTCCGCTACGAAGATACGGACGGCTTCTATTATTTGCAGGAGACGTGGCATTGCAGCGACGAGAGCGGCATCAACTGGACCTATTACCCGCCCAATACCTTCAAGGTGCTGCTCTACTTCCCTCAGACGGGTGCGTTTCTTGCAAGCGATATCTGCAAGACGTATGCCTTTCACAGCTATTACAGCGTCGTTGTCGCCGAAGATTTCCTCACGGCGGAGCGGGACTACCCTTATGGTTCAGAGGTGCTGTCGCTCCTATGCCGCATCGTCATCACCGTTGCCCTCGAGATCGGGCTTGCCCTGCTCTTTGCCCTGCGCGAAAAGAAGGTGTTGCTCGCCATTCTCGCTGCAAACGCCGTCACGCAGATCGCATTGAACGTCGCGCTCAACCTCATCGACTTTGCGGCGGGCCCGCTGATGTTCGTCATTTGGTTTGTACTGCTCGAGCTGCTTATCACGGCGGCGGAGGCAGTCGCATATGCCCTGCTTCTGCCCCGCCTTTCCCAAAGGCCGCTCTCCCGCCTGCGCGTCGTTCTGTATGCGCTGTGCGCAAACCTGCTCTCCTTCGGCGCGGGATTGGGGCTCTCCATCATCCTCCCCGGCATCTTTACCTGATAAATCAATGAAACAGACGCCCCGCGCAGGAAAATTCCTGCGCGGGGCGCCTGTTTCATCTGAAAAGTCAACCGTTCATATATTCGGTGAGGATCTGATTCTGCACATACAAATATTCGTCGCGGATGCGCATGCCCGCGGGCGTCTCCTCCAGATACTGCGCCGTGCGCGCGTACGCGTCTGCAAAATCCTGCCTCCAGTCGCTGCCGAACGCCGCGCGGTATTTCTCGTCGGAGATCCCCTCCGCCGTGCGCAGGGCAAGCATGACGAATTCAAACTTGGCGTCCTTCTTTTCCACCTGCTCGCTCTCGATGACGGGCAGAAACCCCGAGAGAATGCACTTCATGTACTCATCGAGGTCAAAGGTATTTGTAAATCTTCTCTCATAGAAGAAGGAGCTCGCCGAAACGCCCATGCCGATATATTCGCCCCGCCGCCAATAGTTCAGATTGTGTCGGCTTTCAAATCCCTTTTGGGCAAAGTTGGACACCTCGTAGCGCAGATAGCCGCGCGCCTCGAGCAGCTCCCGCCCGTAGTCGTACAGGGCGCGCACTTCGTCGCCGTCGGGCAGCTCGCCGTTGAGGTAGTCGGTATAGATGGGCGTGCCGTCTTCGGGCGTGAGCGCATACATCGACACATGTTTCGCCCCGCTCAGCGCCACCACCTCGACCGTGCGGCGCACGTCCTCCTGCGTCTGCCCCTTCAGCCCGAGCATGATGTCTGCCGAAAAGTTCTTCCCCTTGAGAAGAGAGGCGCAGTACATGTAGTCCTGCAGCATATGGATGCGGCCGAGCTCGGCAAGCTGGCTGTCGATCGCCGTCTGAAGTCCTACGGAGAAGCGGTTGATGCCCGCACGCTGATAGACTGCGATCTTCTTCTCGCTGACGGTGCCCGGATTCATCTCGATGGTGACCTCGGGATCGCGGCTGAGGTGAAAACACTTGGTGATCTGATTCATCGCCCCATAGATGTAATTTGGATCGATGACGGAGGGCGTGCCGCCGCCGATGTACACCGTATCGAAGGTGACATCGGAGAGCTCTTTTCCGCGCATTTCGATCTCTTTGTACAGGCATGCCATGTAAGCCTCGGCATATTGCAGCCGATTGGGGAAGGACGTAAAGTCGCAATAGGTGCATTTATGTCTGCAAAAGGGAATGTGCAGATAGATCCCGGGCATTCTCATTCCTCCCATCTGTATTTTTTCATGTCGACGAAGCCATCGGGAGATACGACGACCCCCTCCGCCTCGAGCAGGGCGCGCTGTGCGTCCGTTCCGCCGAATGCGAACGCGGGCGCAAGGCTTCCGTTCTGAAAGAGGACGCGGTGACAGGGCACCACGCCGAAGCGGGGATTGTTGTGCAGCGCCCTGCCCACCTGACGCGCCGCGCGCGGGCAGCCGATCGCACGGGCGACCTGCCCGTAGCTTACCACTCTGCCCTTCGGCACCGCCATGACATAGGCATAGACGCGCTCTGCAAACGATTCTTCCATCTTTCCACCTATTTGTCCTTGTTCGTCTTTAATATCTGCATGAACACTTCGCTCGGTACCTCCACCGTGCCGATCTTGCGCATGCGTTTTTTGCCCTCTTTCTGCTTTTCGAGCAGCTTCTTCTTGCGCGTGATGTCGCCGCCGTAACACTTTGCGAGCACATCCTTACGCACCGCCTTCACCGTCTCGCGCGCGATGATCTTGCCGCCCACCGCCGCCTGCACGGGGATCTCAAAGAGCTGACGCGGAATGGCGTCCTTCAGATTTTCGCACAGCGTTCTGCCGCGCGCATAGGCGCGCTCCTCGTGCACGATGACGGAGAGCGCGTCGCAGATCTCGCCGTTGAGCAGGATATCCAGGCGCACAAGTTTGCTCTTCTCATAGCCGACCAGCTCGTAGTCGAAGCTCGCGTACCCCTTCGTCCTCGATTTCAGCTCGTCGAAGAAATCGTACACGATCTCGTTGAGCGGAAGCCGGTATTCCAGGCGCACGCGGTGCGTATCGAGATAGGTCATATCGCGGAAGGTTCCGCGCTTGTCCTGGCAGAGGTCCATGATCGCGCCGAGATAGTCGGGCGGCGAATAGATCTCCGCCTTGACGATGGGCTCCTCCATGTAGTCGATCTCCGAGACGGGGGGAAGATGCGACGGATTATCCACATACAGCTCGCTGCCGTCCGTCTTGTGAACGAGATAGGAGACGGAGGGCGCCGTGGTGATGATGTCGAGATTGAATTCCCGCTCGATGCGCTCCTGTATGATCTCCATATGCAGAAGCCCCAAAAACCCGCAGCGGAACCCGAAACCGAGCGCCACGGAGTTGTCCGGCTCGAAGGTGAGCGAAGCGTCGTTGAGCTTGAGCTTCAGGATCGCCTCTTTGAGGTCGAGGAACTTGCTTCCGTCCAGCGGATAGATCCCGCAGAACACGACGGGCTGCACCTTTTTATAGCCGGGCAGCGGCGGCGTTTCGGGGTGCGCCGCGCTGATGACGGTGTCGCCTACGGCGACGTCCTCGATCGACTTAATGCTCGCGGCGATATAGCCCACTTCGCCCGCAGCGAGCTGCTCCTTGGGCTGAAGATGGGGGGCAAACGCGCCCACTTCCGTCACCTCGTACACCCTGTCGGAGAGCGAACCCCTGATCTTGTCGCCCACCCTGACCGTGCCGTCTTTGATGCGGACGAACAGGATGACGCCCTTATAGTTGTCGTAATAGCTGTCGAAGATGAGGGCGCGCAACCGGGCGTCCGTATCCCCCTCGGGGGGCGGAACGCGGTGCACGACCGCCTCGAGAATGTCGCGGATGTTCGTGCCCTCCTTGGCGGAGACGCACGGGCAGCCCTCGGTGTCCAGCCCGATGACCTCCTCGATCTCCTGCTTCGCCTCGTCCACGCGCGCGGACTGCAGATCGATCTTGTTGATGACGGGCACGATCTCGAGATCCTGCTCGAGCGCAAGATACACATTGGCAAGCGTCTGTGCCTCGACGCCCTGCGTGGCGTCCACGACGAGCAGCGCCCCCTCGCATGCCGCGAGCGAGCGGGAAACTTCGTAGGTAAAATCGACATGGCCGGGCGTATCGATCAGATTGAATTCATACTCCTCGCCGTCGAGCGCGGTATAGTACATGCGCACGGGCGTGAGCTTGATGGTGATGCCGCGCTCGCGCTCGATGTCCATGCTGTCGAGCAGCTGCTCCTCCATGTCGCGCTTGCTCACCTGCCCGGTGAGCTCCATGATGCGGTCGGCGATCGTGCTCTTGCCGTGGTCGATATGCGCAATGATGCAGAAATTCCGTAAATTCCGATTTGCTCTTGCCATAATTTCTTCCTTTCCCATTGATTATACGAAAAAAATGCAAAAAAAGCAAGTGCAATCATCCCCTTTTCGCGCTTTTCTTGCATCCCCTGCCGTTGACCCTCCCCGCTGGGAAATTTTAGAAAATTATTTTCAAATTTGCGCTATCCCCTTGAATTTGCCTGCACATGATGCTATAATAAAGAAAAAAAGTTTCTTACAGGGGTAAAGTATGAAAAAGTTTATCATTCTTCCCATTCTTTGCAGCTTGCTGTTTGCCGCCTGCCCCGCCCTGCCCGCACAGGCAGAGGAACAGACGGCGGAGAAGTATGCCGACGTCTACATTCTCGCCGGGCAGAGCAACGCGGTGGGCTGCTCCAATCTGGAGCAGATCGCGGCGGGTGAGACGGAAAGTTACCGCACCCTGCTCACGGCGGAAGACGCGCGCAACCGCGACGGATATGAAAACGTCTATCAGTACAGCGCCGTCAACCTCTCCCCCGACGCCGCGCTGCCCGATCCCGCGTTCCGACCCGTAGCGATGGATATGGGCCAGTCCGCCGGCTACAGCGGCCCCGAGCTCGGCATGGCGAACATCCTCTCCGAACAGGCGAGCGAAGACCGCCCCGCCCTCATCATCAAACTGGCCGCCGGCGGCGTATTGCTCGGCGACTACAACGGCGCGGCGGGCTATTACCCCTTCACGGATATGTACGGCAACTGGGCGTCTCCCACCATGATCGCACGCTGGGAGCAGGAAGGAAAGCGCATCCACCCCTATACCGGCCTGCTGTATGAGCGCCTGCTCACCTTCGTGGATCAGGCCTTTGCCAGGCTGCGCACAGAGGGCTATACCCCCGTCGTACAGGGATACCTCTGGATGCAGGGCGAATCGGACGCGGAAAACGGACAGCTCGCCGAGGCGTATGCGCAAAATCTGACCGAATTCATCACCGATCTGCGCGGCGACATTGCCGAATTTGCACAGGATGAGAGCGCGGCCTATCGCCCCTTTGTCATCGGCAAGATCACGCCCACCTATAACGGCATCGTCCGCTATGTCAATATCCTGCGCGAAAATCAGGAGCTTGCCGCGCGCTCCGTCCCCTTCGCCTATACGGTGGAGACGGACGATCTTCCCGTATATGACCCGGAGACCGACACCGTCTGCGGCAGCGACATCTGCCATTTCAATGCCGCGGACATCTATACGCTCGGAAAACGCTTTGCCAACACCGTGCTCGACCATACCGCGCAATACCACGTCTATGTGCAGGTCGAGGGCACGGGCGGCAGCGTTACGGAATGCAACTATCAGTCCGACGGCGAAACGATGCAGATCGCCTATACGACGGAGGAGGGCTACACGCTGACAAGTGCGCTCTTAAACGGCGAGGAGATCGCGGCGTCAGACGGGACGATCGAGATCACGCCACAGGAGGGCGACGAACCCTATCGCATCCTCACCCTCACCTTTGCGGCAGAGGCGGAAGAGCTCCCCGACGAGGAGACGCCGGGCGGCGAGGAGACGACAGAGAACGAAGACACGGAAGGCGGCCTGCCGACCTGGGCGATCGTGCTCATCGTGATCGGCATCGCCGCAGTCTTTGCCGCGATCACGGCGCTCTTCCTCTTCCGCCGCAAGCAGAATTAAATGATTCCGCACGGAAAATATATAAAATCTGCCGCATACCGTTGACAAATCTTCTGCACAGAATTATAATATGTGCCGTTATCGGCGGAATTTTTTTCCGACTTCACAGACAGGAAGATTTGACAAGATGCTTTCCATGCAAAAGATCATGCAGGCGCAGGAAATTCTTGCGCCTGCCATATATAAGACGGACGTTATGCGCGCAAGCACGCTCACCGAGACCTGCGACCTCTGGCTGAAGGCCGAAAATCTGCAAAAGACGGGCTCCTTCAAGATCAGGGGCGCCTACTTCAAGATGTCGCAGCTGACGGAGGAGGAAAAGCGGCGCGGCGTGATCGCCTGCTCGGCGGGCAACCACGCACAGGGCGTGGCGCTAGCGGCGACGGCAAACGGCATCCGCGCACTCATCTGCCTGCCCGAGGGCGCGCCCATCTCCAAGGTCGAGGCGACGCGGCGCTACGGCGCAGAGATCTGCCTGGTCCCCGGCGTCTACGATGACGCCTACCGCCGTGCGCTGGAATTGCAGCGCGAACACGGCTATACCTTTGTACACCCCTTCAACGATGAGGACGTGATCGCAGGCCAGGGCACGATCGGCGCAGAGATCCTGGATCAGCTGCAGGGCGTCGACGCCGTCGTCGTTCCCGTGGGGGGCGGCGGGCTCATTTCGGGCGTGGCGTTCGCGATCAAACAGCTTGACCCGCGCGTAAAGGTATACGGCGTTCAGGCGGCGGGGGCGCCCGGCATGGTACATGCCCTGCACGAACACAAGCTGAGCGCGCTCGACCGCGTTTCGACGATCGCAGACGGCATCGCCGTAAAGGAGCCGGGCTCCATCACCTTCTCCATGACCGAACAATACGTCGACGACGTCGTGACGGTGACCGACGACGAGATCTCCGCCGCCATCCTCGCCCTGCTCGAGCGGGAAAAGGTGGTCGCCGAGGGCGCGGGCGCGGTGAGCGTTGCCGCCGTGCTCTCGAACAAGCTCCCCGTCGACCACAAAAAGGTATGCTGCATCGTATCGGGCGGCAACATCGATGTGACCATTCTCAACCGCGTCATCCGCCGCGGGCTCGTCATGAGCGGCAGGCAATATACGCTCGATCTCGAACTGCCCGACCGCCCCGGCCAGCTCACCGCCGTCACGCGCATCCTTGCCGCCTGCGGCGCAAACGTGACGAGCGTTCACCACGAGCGCGGGCATGCGGGATGGGACGTGATCGGCTGCTCGCTGCGCATCGAAATGGAGACGCGCGACTTTGCGCACATAAACGAGATCAAACAAAAACTGACAGAGGCGGGATTCCGTCTTCTCTGAAAATTCGGGAGGTAACTTATGAACACGATCTTCACTCCGTCCGCGCCTGCGGCGATCGGACCGTATTCCCAGGCGGTCAAGACGAAGGGCTTTGTCTTCACCTCGGGGCAGATCGCCCTCGATCCCGCGACGGGAGAACTTGCCGAGGGCGGCATCACGGCACAGACGCACCGCGTCTGCCTCAACTTAAAGGCCGTACTCGAGGCGGCGGGCTCCTCGATGGAGCGCGTCATCAAAACCACCTGCTTCCTCGCCGATATGGGCGACTTTGCCGCATTCAACGAGGTCTATGCGCAGTACTTCCCCGGGAAGCCGGCGCGCTCCTGCGTCGCCGTTAAGACGCTCCCCAAGGGTGCGCTTGCCGAGATCGAATGCGTGGCGCTCTGCGAATCGTAAAAACGGGCAGACAAAAGCCGAGGCACGGAATATGCTCCGCGCCCCGGCTTTTTTGTTGCTTAAAACTGCTTTGTGGACAGGTATCCTCTGAGCGCCTGCACGGCGGAAATGCCGCGGCAGGTGATGATGTCGCAAAAACACCCCGTGAGCATGGGGTTGAGCGCCAGGCCTCGTTCGGCGGCGCGCACATCCGTGCGGATGCCGTAGCAGCGCTTGCCGAGCGCATAGGCGTACCCCAGTTCAACGCATGCCCCTTCATCGGGGACTCTGCCGTCGAGCACCATAAACAGGACGTCCGAGCGACCGATCGCGGCGATGTCCGCCCGAAAGATCAACTTCGCCCGCTCCTCTTCCGTGAGCTCCGTGTGCGAAAACGCCTCGTTTCCGTCGCGCTGGGGCAGAAACACAGAATGCCCCGCCTCCTCCAGAACGGCGCAGAGCGCCTCGTTGAACTGCCTCTCCGCATCGTTGAAGAGCGGCGCGGCAAAATAGATCTGCATGCCCTTCCCCCCGTCAGTCGATCTGTTTCACGATATAGTCGCCGCAGCCCTCTACGGCGGCACGCAGCAGCTCGTCCGCAATGTCCCGATCGAGATACACCTCGGTAAATTCGGGCCGGAAATTCACCTCTGTTACGTCACCGAGCGATTTAAGCGCCGCGGCGATCTTCTCGCGGCAGCGGTCGCAGCCGATCCCCTCGATATACAACACCTTATAATCGAGGCGCTCGATGCGGAAGATGACGGGCCTTGTACCGTCGGAACAGCATGCGATCATCTGCCGTTCGTCGCGCATCCAGCCGCGCATGATAGAGCCGCCCTGCAGCCCCGTATAGATATAGCGGGCGATCGCGTCCCACGCCTCGGAGCAATGCGGGAAGCGCGTGCCGCCCGCCGTCCACCCCTGCTGCGGAGCCGCCCCCTGCTGCGTGTTCAGCCCGATGTGCCAGAAATCATCTGCAGTGCCGTAGCGCTCAAACAGAAAGGTGTCGCCGACCTGATAACAGGGGCAGGCGCCCGATTGGGGATCGGCGCAATATTGCTCCTGCAGATCGGGGTAGAGTTTTTTGTCGATGACGGTCACTTTTACCTTGTGTTGTATGATATTACCTCCGTTCACAGAAATTATATCACGGCAGCGCGGCATTTGCAACCCCCTTTGCAAAATACGGCGGGAAGCAAGGACAAAAAAAGACCCTTACGGCTCAGGGTCATTCCCCCCTGCGGGGAGTATATTACAAATAAAATTCCGAGTGGACCTGTAAGCCGGGTTCTGTCGTGCGCGGTCATTTATCTACGCCTACCGTCGCCGATAGGCTCCAGCGTTATTCACGGCTTTGCTCGGACGGGCAGCCCATAAGAACAAAGCCCAAACTTGCATCGGACGGGGTTTACATGGCACGGGGCGTTACCGTCCCGTCGGTGAGCTCTTACCTCGCCTT
>CALVLK010000016.1 GCA_944337235.1 uncultured Clostridia bacterium | reverse complement strand
CGCTGGTTTTTACGAAAAACTACTCCCATTACCTCTAAAAAATGTTCAACTGGGGCACAAGTCTTGCAGCCACAGATACCATATATTGTATAAGATTGAGTAAATCAAATACAATATATGGTTTTTGTTTTATATGACTTGTTTTCCTCTTCCCCAAATTGGGGAAAGAAATGGGGAAACTTTTCGGATTGAATTTTGTTTTTCGCCCTGCTTTTCAGCCTGTTTTGCCCGCATAAGCGGGCTTTTTTGTTTTATTTTAGCTTTTTCAAAAAAAAGGTTTGGGGAAACTTTTGTCAGTAAACTACCTTTTCGGCTTCTTTTAGCTGAAATTCCTCCGAGTAGTGCGTGTACACTGTGGAGGTGATCGTGCCGCTCAAAGAGTGGCCCGCCCAGATGCTGACGACCTCGCTTGCAACGCCGGCCTCTTTACAACGGCTGATGAAGGTGTGGCGCAACTCGTGCGGGTGGTGGTTGGGCAGCAGTCGCTTCATGCGCGTGGAAATCGTGTTGAGGTTGGTGTTCTTCGCTTTCTCAAAGTCGATATAGGGGAGTACCTTTTTCACCGTTGGTGTGAACGGAATCTTCCGAAGTACAACGTTCTGCCCCAGCCGCTCTTTGCTCGTTTCGCATTGCAGCCACTTGCCGTCGATGATCTCAATTATCTATATCTTGCCGTCATCTTCGTGGCGGGGTATGTGATATTCACACTGCGGGGGCGGTCGTGTCCCATACGGGACGCGT
Organism: uncultured Clostridia bacterium; assembly: GCA_944337235.1. Lineage (GTDB taxonomy): Bacteria > Bacillota > Clostridia > Christensenellales > Borkfalkiaceae > Gallimonas. Next base: position 24,037 of record CALVLK010000016.1, on the reverse strand, counting down.
GAATTGAAATGCGCGCGACTTGCTAAAAGAGGGGCGTATTACGTCGTACCCCGTGCGGGATACGTGAATTGAAATGATACCATAGAAACAAGTTTTATCGCTGTAGACTGTCGTGTCCCATACGGGACACGTGAGTTGAAATGTCATTGAAAGGATGCCGTCGTCCGCGAGCTGCTGTCGCGTTCCGCATGCGACAGGGCATAAAATCCGGAAGATGAGGGCGTCATGGAAAAAGGCATAAAAAAAGAAAAGGCGCGAGCGGTAATCCACTTATTCGCAACGTTCAAGCCACAGGGCGAACACTAACCTTTTCCATCTTTATATAATACTTTGATCTGTAAATGTCAACGGTTTTTGCATATGAAAAGCTGCATGCCGTACAAAAATGCTTTGGGCCCGATCATCGGGCGGGTGAATCTGACACAAACGCCATATAAAACTGTATGACAGGCCCAAAGGAGAAATGTATGAAAGAAAGGCCAGGAACGGTCGCAATCGATTGCAGGAACGGCGGCACATGCGCCACCGCATTGACCAATCATGCGCGCAAGAAAGCTTTTGCCGCATAGGGCTGGGAGGCATCATTCATGAAATACTTTGTCATGGCCGATCCGCACGGCCATTACGACGCGCTGTGCACGGCGTTGGAGAAGAAGGGGTTCTTCCAGGAGGAGGCGCCGCACAAACTTGTCGTATGCGGCGACCTGTTCGATCGCGGCGAACAGGCGAAGGAGATGCAGCGCTTGATTCTGCAGCTTTTGGAAGAGGATCGGGTGATCCTCGTCCGCGGCAATCATGAGGATCTTGCCCTTCAGCTCTGTCAATGCCTGCATACATATTTTGTGAGCGAAGCTGCCGTAATGCGTTCTGTCCATTTTTACAACGGAACAGTGCAGACGCTGCTCGATCTGACGGGCATGGCGCTCCAGGAGGCGGTCGCGGACTGCGATGCCTTCCGTCGGGCTGTGGAGGCGACGCCCTATTTCACAAAGATCATCCCTGCGGCGCGCGATTGGTTCGAGACGGAACACTACGTCTTTGTGCATGGCTGGATCCCCTGCCATACGCGCGGCTACATTTTGCAGCCGCAATTCTACTTTTACCGCAGCGACTGGCGAACGGCGGAGCCTGCGGATTGGACGCTGGCGCGCTGGTACAACGGCATGGAGGCGTGGCGGCAGGGCGTACGCGAGCCGGGCAAGACGATCGTGTGCGGCCACAGGAATGCCTCGTACGGGCATGCCGTCCTGGAGGGGCGGGGAACAGAATTTGGTGCGGATGCAGATAACACTTCCTTCTGTGCAGAGGGCATTCTCGCCCTGGATACGCATACGGCCCGCAGCGGGCTTGTCAACTGCGCCGTTTTGGAGGATACCCCGCTCTTGCTGTGAACGCGGGGCTGTGAGAAAATTTTTTTTGCGGAAAATCTTATTTTTCTGCGATAAAACAGTTGACAGATCAGAAAGCAGGCGCTATACTATCGTTGAATATTTGAGAAAATGTTCATACGTTGGGAGGCGATACGATGGAAAACGATCAGAAAAAGACGACGCTCCTTGGCGGGCTTCCCGACGATGAGACGCTGTACGACCTTGCAAACCTGTTCAAGATGTTTGGCGATCCCACACGGGTGAAGATCCTCAGCTGCCTGCAGATGCGCGATATGTGCGTGGGCGAGCTGGCGCAGGCGCTGGACATGACGGACTCGGCAGTTTCGCATCAGCTGCGCGTACTGCGCACGGCAAAGCTCGTCAAGGGCACAAAAGAGGGGAAAGAGGTGACCTATTCCCTCGACGACGACCACGTCACCAAGATCCTCGAATATGGCCTGACGCACGTAAACGAGGGGAAATAGCTTAAAACAACGGGGCGTGACCCTGTTTTTTAAGGGAATATATTTGAATAATTGCTCAAAAAAGCAATCAATCAACAAAAAAGCATTTCCTCCGCTGTGCGGAGACTGCAATATCATTCAGTAATTCTGGAGGCATCAACATGAAAAAGAACTACAAGCTCGAAGATCTCGACTGCGCAAACTGCGCCGCAAAGATGGAACGCGCGATCGCCAAGATCGACGGCGTCAGTTCAGTCAGCGTCAGCTTTATGAGCCAGCGCATGGCGATCGAGGCGGACGACGCCCGCTTTGAAGAGATCATGGATCATGTGGTAAAGACCTGTAAAAAGGTAGAGCCCGATTGCAGGATCATCCGATAATTTTTCAGGCGAGGGCATTATGAAAAAGTCATCTATGAGCAGAAAGCTCAAGCGGACGCTCGTGCGCATTCTTGTGGCGCTCGGTTTGTTTCTGGCGGTATTCATCACAGATAAGGTGATCGCAGGGGGGCTGGCCGGCGTATTCAGCGGGCCTGCCGCCTGGGTATTCCCGTTCTGCCTTTATCTTGTCATTTATCTCATCATCGGCTACGACGTCCTCTGGAAGGCGATCCGCAATATCCTGCACGGGCAGGTGTTCGACGAAAACTTCCTCATGTGCGTCGCAACGCTCGGGGCGTTTGCGCTCGCCATCTACCGCGGGGTCACAGGGCAGGAGATCGAGGGCTTCGACGAGGCGTGCGCCGTGCTCCTCTTCTACCAGGTGGGCGAGTGGTTCCAGAGCTATGCCACGGGCAAGTCCCGCAAGTCCATTGCGGGGCTGATGGATATCCGCCCCGACTATGCAAATCTTGTGCGCGAGGACGGCTCTTGCGCGCGCGTGGACCCCTCCGAGGTCAAGGTGGGCGACATCATCCTCATCAATCCCGGCGAGAAGATCCCGCTCGACGGTGTGATCGTCAAGGGCTCGTCTGCGCTCGATACCAAGGCGCTCACGGGCGAGTCGCTCCCCCGCGATGTGGAGGAGGGCGGCGAGGTCATCAGCGGCTGCGTCAATCTGACCTCTCAGCTCGAGGTGCGCGTGAGCAAGGAGTTTTACGATTCCACCGTCTCCAAGATCCTCGAACTGGTCGAGAACGCCTCGGAACAGAAGTCCAAGGCAGAGAACTTCATCACCAAGTTTGCAAAATATTATACGCCCATCGTGTGCGGCGTTGCGCTGCTGCTCGCCGTCATCCCGGGACTTATCACGATGGACTGGTCGACGTGGGTGTACCGCGCGCTCAGCTTCCTCGTCGTGTCCTGCCCGTGCGCGCTCGTCATCTCCATCCCGCTCTCCTTCTTTGCGGGCATCGGGGCGGCGTCGCGGTACGGTATCCTCGTCAAGGGTTCCAACTATCTTGAAAAGTTCAATCAGGCGAATATCTTCGTCTTTGATAAGACGGGCACGCTCACCAAGGGCAATTTCGCCGTGGTCGGGATCTCCCCCGCGGACGGGCAAAGCGCCGAGGAGGTGCTTCGCCTTGCGGCGATCGCCGAGCATGACTCCAATCACCCCATTGCAAAATCGATCGTCTCCCGTTACGGCAAAGAAGTGGAGGGCGGATATACCTTGACCAATGTCGCGGGCGCGGGCGTCGTGGCGCAAAAGGGCGGCGATATCATCTGCTGCGGCAACGAAAAGCTCATGGCGCAGAATGGCATCGGCTATGTGAAGGAGACGGGGCTGGGGACCGTCGTTTATGTGGCGAAAAACGGCAGGTTTGTGGGCTCTCTGCTCGTCGCCGACGAGATCAAGCCCGAGACGAAGCAGGTTGTCGGCGCCCTGAACGATATGGGCTGCAAGACGTTCATGCTCACGGGCGACAACGAGGCCATTGCACAGAACGTAGCGCAGGAGGCGGGGCTTACCGGTTATAAGGCCTCTCTGCTGCCGCAGAACAAGGTGGAAGAGGTAGAGGGCATGCTCGCCCAAAAGCGGCAGGGCGATGTGCTGTGTTTTGTCGGCGACGGCATCAACGACGCCCCCGTGCTCATGCGTTCAGACGTCGGCATCGCCATGGGCGGCGTGGGCAGCGACGCGGCGATTGAGGCCTCGGATATCGTGCTCATGAAGGACGATCTGAAGGGCATTCCGCTCGCCAAGCGCATTGCAAGAAAGACGATGGCGATCGTCCTTGAAAATATCGTCTTTTCCATTGTCGTCAAAGTCGTCATTCTCATCCTGTCCGCATTCGGTATCGCAAATATGTGGCTTGCCGTATTCGGCGACGTGGGCGTTGCCGTGCTTGCGATCCTCAACGCCATGCGCGTCAACTCTAAGTATGAAGAACGCGGCGGCACATCGCCCGCCGGGCGATAGACCGCCCAAAAGCCACGGAACGGCATGCCGTTCCGTGGCTTTTTGATCGTTCAGCGATTTTTTGGTGCGTCGGGCGAGGAGAGGAAGTCAGAGTTGAGAATATAGTAGTAGGAGGAGAGCGGCTCGCCCAAAAGAAGTTTGAACAGCGTGGTCTTGCCTGCGCCGTTCACGCCGACGATGCCCGCCTTGTCGGTATTGGTCAGAATAAATTCGGCGTCGTCGTAGATGATCTCTGTGCCAAACGAAAGATACAGATGACTTGCTCTCATAGTCGATCCCTGTCATGTTTTTCTCTGCGGTCGGCGCTTCAAAAAAAAGACCGGATAAGCACCATGCCGCGCTCCCTGCGCGAATGCCGCTGTGCCGCATCCGCGCAGGACAAGCCGCCTGCATGACATCTTATCCGGTCGCAAGTTCTGCCAGCCTCTGATGAGTGATCACATTATACCCATGCGGGCAAAAAATGTCAACGCGTGGCAGATAATTTATCTGCAAAATGTGCAGCGCCTGTCTGGAACCAACAGGGGATGCCCGGTGCCCATGAAAAAATTTTGTAAAAATTTGCGAAAATTTCTGTTCTGCACTTGACTTTTCCGAGGGGGGTGGCGCTATAATAGAATTATGAAAAGAGCCGAAAGGCTCATGTGTGCCGTATCGCTTTGCAGCCCGATTGCCTTCTTGCAGGCTGCCTGCAAGACCCCTTATGGTGCTGGTCGGGCCGGATATTCCGACCTGTATGCATAATACAATTCGTCAGTCCAATGACTGAAAAGGAGAAGATCAGAAAATGGACATGCTGTGGGTGGCAATTTAGATAAGTTTACCGTCACGGTGGACGGAGTCACCTATACAGGGCGTGATGAACTTGTAGAGCTGAACCTCACGACCGGAGCAGGAATTTATCTGCAGGGCCCGAACGATGCCACGCTTGCGCTTGCACAGGAGGGCAACGGCTTCAAAGTCACTGCTGCGACAGATTCGCGGGCGGCTACCTATACCATTTCGATTGGTCTCTATTCCAGCCTGAAGGCAGGCGGTACCCTGATGGTCTATGTCAGCGAAACGTTTTCGGCATCCGACTTTGTCGATGGCAGCTATACGACTAAGCTGCAGGATTATATGTTCGTCGATCAGGAGTGGGTCGAGGAGAACGCGAATGCCGTACGCGGAACGGATGGTTGCGGCAATGTAACATATACACTGAACGGCGAAACGTATTATCTGATCGAAAACGATACGATGGAGATCGTCGATTCCGAGGGGAATCACGTTCCCAGAGCCGCTACGATCTTCAGTGTTACCGTTTATGACGAGAACGGCAACAATATTGCCTCTGCCTCGTTATAATAACAACAGCCAACTTTCCCCTTAGAATGAGGGCGGGGGCTTCGGAAGAGGCCCCGCCCAAGGGGAGGAGCTTCTTGCGGCAGGCGGAAAAGTCTGCAATGAGAAGGGCCGGGCGGAGCATTGTTCCGCTTGGCGAATATCCTCTGCAGGGCAATCGTCTGCAGAGAACAGGGCGCGCTGCGTCCGAAATCAGTGAGAGTTCAGCCCCTGCGCTGCGGCGTCTCCGCGTGCAGCGGGCGACCTGAACGGATCTTCATTCTGCCGTTGGGGGAATAGAGTGCCGTATGCGGCCGGCCGCATACGGACCATGTGGCATCCGCAGCGGAGCAAAAGCTCCGCCCGACGGAACTGCCCGCTGCGTATTGCGCGACGGGGAACTGCCCGGATCAAACGGGGAAAAATAATCAAAGGAGAAATGTAACAATGAACAACAAAAAACTGCGTGCAAAGAAAGGCTTTACCATCGTCGAGCTCGTCATCGTCATCGCCGTCATCGCGATCCTCGCTGCCGTGCTCATTCCCACCTTCACCGGCGTGGTACAGCGCGCCAACGAATCTGCGGCACTTCAGGAAGCAAACAGCACCTATCGTCTTTTTATGGCAGATGCTGCCCTGGCCGAAGATTATGACGGCAATGCCGTGGTAACGAACGGAGAGTATACCTTCTATGTAAGTGGCGGGGAGTTTACCTCCACAGAGCCCACGGAATGGGCAGTTCCGGCAGAGGGAACCGCGCCCAAAGCACGTCCTGACGCATATACTTATGAACTTGGTGAGATAACCATTGCGGTTGATTATGAGGTCACGCTGGATCCTCTGTCGGATTTTGTGGACACTACCCCGGCAGAAGATGTTACTGGCGAATAACTCCAAACAAATTCTATCAATCTGAGTGACGGCGCTGCGCCTTCGGCGGTATGCCGAAGGCGCAAAAGCTGTTACGGCTGTGTGCGCCGCAAGGCGCAATTTGCTTATTTGGTCGCGCCCGCAGGGCGGAGCGGCATTCAGGTTTGCTTTGCCCTGCAAATTTTCTCAGACCTCTTGACAGTTCAGTCAAAATATTGTATACTATATTCGTGAGGGGTTCCCCTAAACCCTTGCACGATCAGGACTTGCTGTTCCTTTCCTTTTGCGTATTCCGGCAGTCCCTTCAGGGGGCTGCTTTTTTCATATCCGGGGCGTTCCCCGTACAGGAGGTGCCATGAAACTTTGTTCCCGTTTTCGGCCGCGCGCGGCGTTCACGCTGACCGAGCTTGTCATTGCCATGGCGCTCTCTCTGCTCGTTGCGGGGCTTGTCACCTCGTACATTCTGTTTGCCACCCGCTTCAATGCGCGCGGGCAGGCCGCCTATGCGCGCGTGGAACAGGCAGCCACCCTCCGCCGCGAGATCGATACCTGGTTCTCCTTTGCGGACAGCGCGGGCGGCGATATCACGGTGCAGGAAGGCGCCGTTTCGGTCACGGTAGAGGGAGTAGCGTACGGCATCTCCTGGTCGGAGGGCGCGGCGGAGTTTACCTATCCCCCTTGCGGCGCGTTTGCCCGTGCCGCGCTGCGCGTGCCCTGCAGCGATATTGCGGGGCTCGCCTTCTATGCGGAGGGCGACAACACAAGCGCCATTGCAGGGGAGAACGAGGGCCTGCGCTTTACCGTTCAGACCCCTTTGGGAGGAGAGCTCTATGCGTGCGAACTCATCTATGCGTAGCGTCGGCGCGCTGACAAAGCGGCTGCGGCGGGGATTTTCCATCGTCGAAACGGTGGTCGCCATGGCGGTCGTGCTGCTTCTGACCGCCTCGGGCATTGCGGCATGTACCGTCGCCCTCAAATTGCAGAACAACGCCATCCGTGCCGAAAATGTATATAACGCTTCGGAGGAATTTGTCGCCGCCTATCTCAGATTGGCCGAGGCGGAGGAGAGCGCATACCGCAGCGCCGTCGCATTTTCCCTCGGGCAGGAGATCGACATTGTATTCGGCACGGAATTTGAATATACCCTTGCGGGCGGCAGCGTGCGCGTGCTCGCAACGGAGGACGGCATCCGCGTGATCGGGCAGGTCAGGGGCCTGGGCCGCAATATCTATGAATATGATTCGCTCCCCGTCGGCGCGGAGGGAGGTGGCGCATGAGCCGTCGCCTCAAACGCGGGTTTGCCATGGGGTATGCGATCGCGCTGATGTCTGTCGTTCTGCTGCTTGTCGTCGTGCTGCTCACCACGGCGCAGCTGACGGGCGAAAGCTCGGCGGAATATCGCAGCTATCTCGAAGAAAAACATCTCCTGGACGATATTGCGGCATCGGCCGAAGTTTATTACGGCGACGGAGGTGCGCCTGGCGAATTTGACGGCACCGCATTTGCCGACGCGCTGCAGGAATATGGGTTTTCGATCACGCAGACGGCGGGCAGCGCGGAGCTGTATGTGCTTGACGGCAGTCGCGTTGCGCTGTATCTGCAATTTGATGAAAACGGCACATGTACCGCCCGTCTGTACAATGCGGGCACATATGCCGAAGAGGCGGGCGGCATGGCGCCCGACCCGGGAGGGGAAGCATGAGCATCACCGTGGCATTCGATCTGCAGGGGCAGATCAGGATCATGACGGCGAAACGACACGCCGCGCCCAGGGTGGAATATCTCCGCTATACGGCGCAGCTCTTTTCGGACGCCTTTTTCGAGGAGGTACGCCCGCTGTTTGCCGCGCAGTTTTCCGCGCAGCAGAGCGGCAAACCGCAGCCCGTATTCGTGCAGCTGCCCAACGAGGCGGTGGGCTTTGAGACCTTCCTCTTGCCCAACATGAGCAAGAGCAGGCTGATGAGCGCGCTCGACGTAGAGCTTTCAAACGAATTCGGCGCGGGCGTAAAGGAGCGCAAGATCAACAAATTTCCCATCACGCACAACAAGCAATATACCACCATGGGCGCCGTGTACTACGACAGGGCGACGGTGGGCAAGCTCTATAAACTTCTGAATGAGTTCCGGCTCATCCCCGTCGCGGCGACCTACTGCGGCAATGCGCTGCTCAACGGCGTGTTTGCCTGTGCTCCGCGCACGCGCGGCGCCAGCTTCGTCTTTGCCGATATCCGCAGCGACAGAACGCTGATCGCCGTATCTTCCAAGGGCAGGACCATGGGCGTGGCAACGATCCCGCACGGCAGCGAGCGCCTGCGCAGCGACGAAGTGGAGGACGAATACATGGCTACCGATCACGAGGCGGGCGAGCTTGCCGTCATCAACGCGCGCGAGAGCGCACGGGCGAGGGCGCTGACCGTCCTTGCCGACGAGGAAGGGGAGGAGATCTTCCGCGAAGAAGAGGACGACGCCGCGCGCGATGCGGAAGGCGCCGAGGAGAACGCAGAGGCCGCTGTAAGCGAGGATATCTCCGAACCGGAGGAACAGGGTGACGGGCGCCGACGCGTCGGCAAGGTCAAGGTGTTCCGCAAGACGCCCAAGCGTTATCCCAAATTCATGCAGCGCGAGCTGCCGACGACCCCCGAGGGATTCATGTACGAAAATTTCCGCATCATTGCCAAATGGATCCTGCTCTATGCAAGGCAGGCGGTGCTGACGGAATACATCGCCGCGCCCGAATATGTGCTCGTCAATCTGGGTGAGAAATATCGTTTTCTCATCGATCGCTTCAACGAGGAGCAGGCGGCGGAGAAGGGCACAAAGTTCCGCCTCTTCACGGGGGCGGACAGGCAGTCCGGGAATGTCCGCGGCGAGCTCGACCTCTACGGCTGTCTGTTCACAAAGCAATACAACAGATATCAGAATTTTTGACCTATGGCGCATTACTATCTCATCTGCACCTATATCCTTGCGGGTGTGCTCGGGCTGTGCGTGGGCAGCTTTCTGAACGTGCTCATCTGGCGGCTGCCGCGCGGCGAAAATATCGCAAAACCCGCCTCGCACTGCCCCAAGTGCGGATATGTGCTCAAATGGTACGACAACATCCCCGTGCTCAGCTACTGCCTGCTGCGGGGCAGATGCCGCAACTGCGGCGAACGCATCTCCTTTCGCTATACGGCGGTCGAGATCCTGAACTGCCTTTTGTGGCTTGCCTGCGTGTGGCGGTTTTATGCCTGCGGCATCGGGGCGGTCATCGCCTGCTGCGTTGCCGTTTCGGCGCTGATCGTGTGCTTCTTCTGTGATATCGAAACGATGACGATACCCGACAGTATGATCATCGGCATTGCGCTGAGCGGGCTTGCGCTGCTCATTCTGGAGATCTTCGGCCTTGGCACGGGCATCAGCTGGCAGGATCGGCTTTGGGGCATGGGGCTGGGCCTTGCGTTCTTCGCCTTCTTTTTCTTCTTCTATCTCGTCGTCAAAAGAAAGGAGGCGCTGGGCTTCGGCGATGTGAAGCTGATGGGCGCCGTCGGGCTGCTGGTCGGGTGGCAGGGGGCCATTCTTTGCACCATTCTGGCGTGCCTCGGCGTGTTCGTCTGGCTGCTCGTGCGGCTGTTGCGGCGCAGAGGCGGCGTGCAGACGGAGCAGGGGGAATTTCCCTTCGCACCCTTTCTTGCGGCGGGTGCGCTCGTCGCGCTGTTCTTCGGCGATGCCATCATATCGTTCTATCTGAGTCTTTTTGTGTAGGGAGAAGGTACGATTGAAAAAATACAAGTATAGCGCCGTCAATCTCAACGGCCGCAAGATCCGCGGAATATTTCTTGCGGAAAACGAAAAGGAGCTGCGGGCGCAGCTTGCACAGCAGGGGCTGTATCTGATCAGGGCAAAGACCGCCTCGACCAGGCCGCCCTCGCGCTTTTTCAGCGTGACGGGCAGGGTGTCCGTCAACGAACTGAGCACCTTCTGCCGCCAGTTTGCCATTCTGGTCACGGCGGGCACAGCCATCATCGACTCCCTCGCGATTCTGAAGGGGCAGTCCTATTCGGGGTATCTGAAGAAGGTGCTCGAACAGGTGTACGAGGACGTCAAGGCGGGCAAGCTGCTCTCCGAGGCGATGGGGCGGCATAAAAAGACCTTTCCCAACTTCTTTGTCAGCATGATGCGCATCGGCGAGGTTTCGGGGCAGATCGATTCCGTCCTCACCGCCGTGGCGGACTATCTGGAATCGGACGCCAAGATCAAGACCAAGCTGCGTTCGGCGCTTGCCTATCCCGTGGTGCTCGTCGTGCTCGCGATCGCGCTGCTCGTGCTGATGGTCGGGCTCATCATCCCCACCTTTCAGGACGCGCTTGCCTCGCTCGAGGTCGAAATGCCCCCGCTCACCATTGCGCTGTTTGCCATCGGGCAGGGGTTCCGCAGAAACTGGATGTATCTGCTGCTCGGCGTGGTCGCCGTCGCGGCGCTCTTTCTGCTGTTCATCCGCACAAAGCGCGGGCGGCTGATCTGGGACAGGGTGAAATTTCATATGCCCCTTGTCAGGAATATCATCCGCAGCAATGTATCGGCGCGCTTCTGCCGTGCGTTTTCGCTGCTCGTGGGCAGCGGCATGGACATCATCGACGCGATGGACGAGGTGGTCATCGTCCTCGGCAACGCCTATGTCGCACAGCAGTTCCGCCGCGCGACGGAGGACGTGCGGCAGGGCATGACGCTCACCATGGCGCTGGAGCACTATAAGATCTTTCCCGAGATGCTCATTCAGATGGTCGCCGTGGGCGAGAATACCGATCGCCTCGATTCCGTATTGGCGCGGGCGTGTCCGTTCTTTGAAAATCAGACCGAAAAGTCGCTCATGTCGCTTACGGGCATTCTGCAGCCGCTCATCCTCTGTTTCATCGGCGTCTGCGTCGGCGTGTTGTTCTATGCGATCTATTCCCCCATGCTTGAGGTCATGAATTCGCTGTAATCATCGGGCAAGGAGCAGTCATGGATATCGATTATGAGCTGTTAAAATTCTACGTCTACAAAAAGATCATCGGGCGCAGGCAGATGAAGGCGATCCGCGAGGAGTACACCCGCCTCAAAATGCCCGTGGAGCGCTATATGATCGCAAAGGGCTATTGCACAGAGGTGACGGCGCTTGCCGCCCTGGGCGAATTTTTCTGCCTGCCCTATTGCGAGATGGACATGCTCGAGGTGGACCGCGCATTACTCGGCCGCTTCTCGCTCGCCTTTTTGCGCAAGCACAAGCTCGTGCCCGTCTCCGTCGACAAAAACGGGCTCATGCTGGTCGCCATTGCCCGCCCGCTGGATTTCGTCTCCATGTCCATGCTCAGTCAGCTGTATGTGGGGCCGATGGACTTTATCCTCGTGCCCGCCGTGCAGATCGACGTATTCATCGACTCCGTCGTCGCCGTGCAGTCCACGGCGGACGCGCTCGAAGATCTGCAGCGCGGCAAGGACAGGGCGCTTGTCGACGCCGCCATGAACCCCGGCGCCTCGAATATGATCTCGAAGGAGGACGATGTCATCAACAATCCGTCGGTGCGCCTCGTCGACTCCATCATCAAGGAGGCGATCCCCTTCCGCGCGAGCGATATCCACATCGAACCGTTTGAAAAGGCAGTCAAGGTGCGATACCGCATTGACGGCGATCTGCAGATCAGGGCGGAATTTCCCATCGAGAGCTACCCCGCCATCTGCGCCCGCCTCAAGATCCTTTCGGGCATCTCCATTGCCGAGCGCCGTATCCCGCAGGACGGGCGCATCAGCATGACCATCAACGAGACGGACTACGACTTCCGCGTCTCTACGCTGCCCACCGTGTACGGCGAAAAGTTCGTCATCCGTATTCTCGACAAATCGGTGTTCGGGCTCAGCCGCACCGAACTCGGCTTTACGGAGGAGGAGAACGCGGTCATCGACAGAATGCTTGCGCATGCGTACGGCATCGTCCTGCTTACGGGCCCTACGGGCTGCGGGAAGTCTACGACGCTCTACTCCTTTTTGCGCGAGATCAACAAGACGACGGTCAACATCATCACCGTCGAGGATCCCGTGGAATACACCATGCCCGGGATCAATCAGGTACAGGTGAACCCGCGCGCCGATCTCACCTTTGCAAACGCGCTGCGCAGCATTTTGCGGCAGGACCCGGACGTCATCATGGTGGGCGAGATCCGCGACGAGGACACGGCGGAGATCGCCGTACGCGCCGCCATCACGGGGCACCTCGTCTTTTCCACCCTGCACACCAACGACGCGCCCGGTGCGGTCACGCGGCTCGAGGATATGAAGGTTCAGGACTATCTCGTTGCCGACGCCCTCGTCGGCGTCATTGCGCAGCGGCTGGTCAAGCGGCTCTGCCCCGTCTGCAAAAAGCGCAGCAGAACGAACGAATCGGAAATGAAGCTTCTCGGCATCCCGGAGCCTGTCTCCGTGTTCCGCCCGCAGGGCTGCCAGTTCTGCAACAACACGGGCTACAAGGGGCGCATCGCCGTGCACGAGATCATGTATATGAGCGACTCCATCAAGGAGGCGGTGAACGCGGGCGCCACGGCGGAGGAGCTGCGCGGCAGGGCAGAGCAGGAGGGCATGACCACGCTGTGGAACAGTTGCAAGCGCCTCGTATTCCGCGGCATTACCGACATTCAGGAGCTCATGACACTCTACGATGACTGAGCGCGCTGCATTTTGCAGGACCATAGGGGCGGACTTCCGCCCTTTTTTTGTGCCGCGCGGGCGCAGGATGCGTATGATACGATAATATTACAACTTTTTTTCTGCTGCCCATTGAAATTTCACTCCCCGTATGATATAATCGAAGTGGCAAAGGCCAAAATATTAGTATGATAAAGGAGAAACTATGAAAGGTTATGCAATGCTGAAGATCGGCGAGTCCGGTTGGATCGAGAAGGAAGTTCCTGCCTGCGGGCCCATGGACGCCATCTGTAAGCCCCTTGCGGTCGCGATCTGCACGTCCGACGTGCATACGCTCTGGGAGGGCGCGATCGGCGAGCGCCACAACATGATCCTCGGCCACGAGTGCTGTGCAGAGGTCGTAGAGGTCGGCTCCCTCGTCAAGGATTTCAAACCGGGCGACAAGGTGCTCGTTCCCGCAATCACCCCCGACTGGAACTCGCTCGAAGCGCAGGCGGGCTACTCCATGCACTCGGGCGGAATGCTCGCCGGCTGGAAGTTTTCTAACTTCAAAGACGGTGTGTTCTCGGAATTCTTCCATGTGAACGATGCAGACGGCAATCTTGCCCTTCTGCCTGAAAATATCAGCCCCGTCGACGCGTGCATGCTCTCGGATATGGTGCCCACGGGCTTCCATGGCGTAGAGCTTGCCGACGTGCAGTTCGGCGACAGCGTGCTCGTCATCGGCATCGGGCCGGTCGGCCTCATGTCCGTCGCAGGCGCGTCTCTGCGCGGCGCCTCCCGCATCATCGCGGTCGGCACGAGAAAGAAGTGCGTCGAAGCGGCAAAGGGCTATGGCGCAACGGACTTCGTCAGCTATAAGAACGGTACGATCGAGGATCAGGTCCTCGCCATGACGGGCGGCAAGGGCGTCGACAAGGTCGTCATCGCAGGCGGCGACTGCTCTACCTTCGAGTCTGCCGTCAAGTGCCTGAAACCGGGCGGAAAGATCGGCAACGTCAACTATCTGGGCAGCGGCACCTATGTCACCATCCCCCGTGTGGAGTGGGGCGTCGGCATGGGCCACAAGCAGATCAACGGCGGCCTGATGCCCGGCGGCAGACTGCGCATGGAAAAACTCGGCGCCCTTGTTTCGGCGGGCAGACTCGATGTGCACCCCCTCGTTTCGCACGAATTCAAGGGGTGGGAGAATCTGGAAAAGGCGCTCTTCCTCATGCGCGACAAGCCCGCAGACCTCATCAAGCCCGTTGTCAATCTGCAGTAACTTATGAAAATTCTTGTCGTATCCGGATTCCTCGGCGCGGGCAAGACGACCTTTATACGAGAGTTCATTCGCCGCGTAAGGCGGGACTGCGCCATCGTAGAGAACGAATACGGCGAGATCGGCGTTGACGGACAAGTCCTTTCCGAACGGGAAGGACTTTCTGTACGCGAACTTTCGGAGGGCTGCATCTGCTGCTCCGCCAAGACGGACTTTGCCGCGTCGGTGCTCACCATCGCAAACACCATCGATCCCGAGGTGCTCATCGTGGAACCCTCGGGCGTGGGGATGCTTGGAAATATCCTGCAAAATCTGCAAAAGATCGAATACGAGCGCATCTGCGTCTTGCAGCCCGTTGCCCTCATCGACGCCAGGGCGTTTGAAGACGGGATGCGCGAATACCCCGAGATCAGCCGCGATCAGATCGCCTCGGCACACACCATCCTTCTGACCAAGACGGAGGGCGCTTCGCAGGAGGAGATCGAAGCGGTCTGTCGGGCGGCAGCCACGATCAATCCCGCGGCAGCCATTGTGCGCACGCCCTATCGGGAACAGCCCGATACGTGGTTTTCGGACCTTCTCGATCGTCCGCTCACACAGCGCGTCACGGCAGAGGGCACGGGCGAAGCGCCCGAGACCTGTGGATTTACCGACATCTCGCTGCCCGATGCAAACGCGTTGCTGCTCTTTTTGTCGGGCGTCGTTTCGGGCGTGTTCGGCGGCGTCTACCGCGCAAAGGGCTATCTCTGTACCGGCGGCGCCTGGCTGCATTTCGACGTGGTCGACAAAAGATACAGTGTTACGGGCTGCGAGCCGATGCCGGACAGCCGCGCCATGTTCATCGGAAAGAATCTGAAGCGCAACCTGCTGCGGCAGGCGCTTCTGAAGGAATTCCGCGTGAATGCGTCGCTGCTGCTGAATCAAAAGAAAAAGAGGCCCGTGACCTGAAAACAGCGATACGTCATCGCAAAATCAGATACACTTTTCATGCAACGGCGACGAACGAGATATCGATGTCGCCGTTGTTGCAGTTTACCTGTAAAGATTTTTCGCCGCCCTCTTTGCGTTCGGGCAGATTGCATTCGCCCTTTTTGGTGTTGCAGGAGATGGAAAAATCGTCCCATCCGCCGCGGACAGAGCCGACGATATCCCCGTCTTTTGCGGTCAGCTCCAGGCGCTCGCCAACGCCGAGCGCATCAAAGATCAGATCGCCGCCGTTCACGTCGAGCCGTATCCCGCCGCGCACGGAGAGGGGAGAAAGGCGGATCGCCTCGTTCGTCGTCTTTATGGAAAGATCGGATATCACGCCGTCCGGCAATGAAATTTTAATCTTGCGATAGGCCTCATCGGGTTTCACCTCGATGAGGTCTGTCCATGCTCTGTCCTTTTTCAGCGTCATCGTCAGCTCCCCCTGTTCCGAAAGACCGATCTCATAATATTGCGACGCGCTTTCGCTGTACTCTATGTGGATCTGCCCGTCCTGCGAGGGGGAGATCTCGATCTCTCTGTCTGTGGCGTCGACCGTGAGTGAGCTTACGGCCGCCTCGCCGGAAGAGAAGTGCTTTGCCTCGAAAGTCTCGTTGCCTGCACAGCCTGCGCTCGAAAAGATCGCCGCCAATACTGCGCAGACAGCCAATGTCATCATAATTTTTTTCATAAAAACCTCCGTGTTCGGTGCGCTTGACATGCACCGTTTTTTCTGATATCATCAGGATAGACCTTTGTGTTACACAAATGTCAAGGGAAAAGAGCCAGTTATGAAAAAATTTTTTTCTGTCGGAGAAGCGGCAAAACTCGTCGGCATGACGGCGGAAACGCTGCGCCATTACGATCGGATCGGGCTGGTCAAGCCGCGCAGAACCGATCAATGGACGAAATATCGCTATTATACCGAGGATGAGATCGTGCGGCTGAATACCGTGCGCGCGCTGCGGTGCATGGATCTGCCGCTTGAAGAGATCAAGGCGGTGCTTGCTCTGAACGATTTTGGTGAGATCGTCTCCTTTCTGGCGCATGCCGAGAGGGAGGCGGACAAGAAGATCGCCGAATTGCAGGACGTAAAGGCGCGCATCGGGCGGGCAAAGGGATTTTATCAGGCAAAGCAAGCAGAAAGACCCGCCCTCGGCAGCATCTTTGTGCGTGAACTGCCGCAGCGGGTCATTCTGCTTTCCGATCATCTGAGCGAGCCGACGATGGAGACCTTGTGGAATTATCAGCGGCATTTCTATGCCCGTCTCGATGAAGCGTTGAAGGAAAAATTTTCCTTTGAGGATGTGGCCGGGCGCTACAGCGCAGACGGCAAAAGCCGCATGTTCGCGCTCTGTACCCGCTATGCCGATACAGAGGGGCTGATTACATTGCCTGCGGGGCGATATCTCTGTGCCGCATGCAATGAACAGACGCGCGATACCGTGCGCAGCGATCTGCTTGCACGTTCAGAAGTGCGCGGCGGGGAAGTGCCGTTTACCGTCGAGCTCGTCGTGCTGACGGGCATATTGCAGTGGGAGTACGAGATGCAGATCTTTGTCGGGGCATGAGTGCTGGCGCTTTTGCCCTTGATCGTCGCCCCAAAGCACATTACAATGCTGCTTCGACGGATGTATGGCCTGACGGGCCCTTTGCTTTTAACGAGCTTATTTGCAGATCGATATTTATGTCTGTAAACACTTGACTTTTTTGTGGCCGTCTGATAAAATAAACAGGCAATTCAATAAAAACTTGCACGACCCTTTCGCCGGATCGGGCGTGCTCGGAGTCAATAAATCAGCCTCAGGCTTTATGGTTGGTTTGTTGGCTCCTTTTTTTGTCAAAGGAGGACTTATGTACGAAACAACACCGATGGAACAGTTGCAGGCGGAACTTGGCAAAACCGCCGAAACAGGGCTTACGGAGGGCGAAGCAAAGGCGCGCCTTGAAAAGTACGGCAAAAACGCCCTCGCCAAGACAAAGCGCAAGTCTGTATTTATGCACATATTGTGCTCTTTTAAGGACATAACGATCATCATTCTGTGCGTTGCATTTGCCCTTTCATTCTATATAGCCCTCACAACGCACCCCGAGAATCTGACAGAGCCCATTGTCATTGCGTTCATTATCGTACTGAATATCTTTCTTTCGGTACGCGAACAGGTCAAGGCGGAAAAGTCGGTCGAGTCCTTAAAAAAGTACAACATACAACAATGTACCGTGATAAGGGACGGCAAGACGGATAAAATTGACGCCGAACTGCTTGTTCCCGGCGACATGATAACCCTTTCTACGGGCGACCGCGTTCCCGCCGACGCCCGCATTCTGGAAGAGGCGGGACTTTGCTGCGACGAATCCCTTTTGACGGGAGAAAGCGAACCCGCTGCAAAGGACGCAAGTTTTGTCCCCGAAGAACAAATGCCTGCTGCGGACAGTAAGCATCTGGTCTTTTCGGGCTCGCTCGTCGTGGCGGGCAAGGGGAAAGCCGTGGTGTGCCGCACGGGGAATGAAACCGAGATAGGCCGCATCTCCAAACTGCTTGCCAACGAAAAGACAAAACTTTCACCGCTCCAAGAGCGTATGCAAAAGCTCGGCAAAGTTCTGTCGGTCATCGCCTTCGGCGGCGCGCTGCTCGCACTTTTAATCGGCTGGCTGTACGGCAATCCCGTTCCCGAGATGCTGATGGTCGCGGTCTCCGTTGCGGTTGCGGCGATTCCCGAAGTCATGCCCGTCGTCGTGACAATTTCCCTCTCCTTCGGCGTGGGCAGCATGGCAAAGAAAAATACCATTGTCCGCACGCCCACTGCGGTGGAGACGATAGGCAATATCTCGGTCATCTGTTCGGATAAGACGGGTACGCTCACACAGAATAAAATGCGCGTGCAAAAAATTTGGGCGGCAGGGCATGAGGCTATCTCCTCCGAAAGTGAGTTCGGAGAGGCTGAAAATAATCTGCTCACCCTGTTTCTGCTTTCGAGCAGCGCAGACATGACGGGCGAAAATGCGGTGGGGAACCCCACGGAGCTCGCCATTGCGCGGCTTGCGAAGGAAAAATTTACAGACATACCCCGAGAGCTGAAAAACTACCGCAAAATGTATGAGATCCCGTTTGACTCTGCGCGCAAGCTGATGACAGTCGTCTATCAGACGGAAAGCGGCTGGATCTCCGTGACGAAGGGCGCGATTGACCGTATCCGTCTTCTTCCCGACGATGTTTTGCAGGGGCAGATCCTCTCCGTGCACGACAGTTTCGCCTCGCAGGCCCTGCGCGTGATCGGTGTCGCCTATAAAAAGTTCGATATGATGCCTTCTCTCACGCCCGAAACATTGGAAAACGAACTGACGTTCGGCGGGCTCGTCGGAATCATCGACCCGCCGCGCGAAGAGAGCGCGCAGGCCGTGCGCGTTGCCAAAGAGGCCGGCATCAAAACGGTGATGATAACGGGCGACCACCTCGCCACAGCAAAGGCGATAGCCGAACAGATAGGCATACTCGACGGCAATACAAAAATCATGAACGGCAGCGAATTGCGCGCCATATCGGACGACGAACTCGCAGAGATCATCGAAGATTACCGCGTGTTTGCGCGCACCTCTCCCGAAGATAAGATACGCATTGTCAAGGCATTTCAGCGGGCGGGCGAAGTTGTCGCCATGACGGGCGACGGCGTGAACGACGCGCCCGCCCTGAAAGCCGCCGACGTCGGCATTGCCATGGGTTCAGGCACGGACGTTGCAAAAGAGGCAGCCGATATGATTCTGCTCGACGACAATTTTTCGACGATCGTTACCGCCGTGGAAGAGGGACGCAGAGTCTATTCCAACATCCGAAAGTCGCTCTACTCTATGCTTGGCTGCAATTTTTCCGCGCTCACGATCGTACTTTTTTCCCTCTTCTTCGGGTGGGGTTCGCCCGTTACGGCATTGCAGATACTCATTATTAAAGTCGCCTGCGACGGTATCCCCGGCTTTTCGCTGTGCGTGGAAAGAGCCGACCCCGATATTATGAAGCAGCCGCCCGTAAAGAAGGGGTCAAGCATATTTTCCGGCGGGCTCATCTCTAAAATCATACAGATTTCCGTCGTATTTACGGTCGCAACGCTGATACCCGTCTGGCTTGGGCAGCATTGCTATCTGGGCGGCGGCATACAGCCGAGCTTTGCCGTTGCGCAGACGATGACCTTCCTCGTCATGGGACTTACTACCGTCGTGCACGTCTACAACTGCCGCTCGCACCTGTCCATATTCCAAAAGGGGCGCGGGTTCAATAAACTCGTCATAGGAACGACTTTGCTTGGTACTGTCATCATGATACTCATTGCGGCGATACCGCCCGTCGCGCAGCTGTTCGGGCTCGTTCCGCTCGGCATATGGCATTGGATGATCGTATTTGCCCTTTCGCTCACGCCGCTCATTTATGTAGAGATACTCAAACTCACAAAACATTTCACGCGCATGTAAAAACGCGGATGGCCGGCATGGCTTTTCCTTGCCTCAAGATCGTTTTGTAACACAGTTGGGCATTAGAATGCAAGGGATTTGGGAATCTTATTCGTCCTGTTTTTTTCTGTCTTCTCATTTGTGCTGTCAAAAAACGGCGGCCGCCTAAGCGGTCGCCGTATGATCGTCTTGCGGCAGATTTTGCAGAAATTTTTTGCGGCGGGGGAGGTAGAACGCCGTATAGCCGCCCGCCAGCAGCAGCCATGCCGCGGCGGTCACGGTGACCTGTATGGTGATGGCGGTCTGCGTGCGCGCCACCTGTCGTTCATAGTAGAGCGGCAGGCGAAAATCGATCATGAGCGTGTAGCATAACGCGTCACCCTCCTCAAAAACCGGTTCATCCTCCGCGATAACATAATCGTAATATTCCTCCACCGTGAGCTCTGTCACGCCGCCCTGAAATTCGGGGTTGAGAATGGCGCAGGAAAACACCATGCCGTTGCGCAGCGTCACCGAGAACACGGGCACGCGCACAAACGCGCCCTCACCCTCCGCCACATGGTCGTATTGATCGGAAAATTCCTGCGGAAAGGCGGCAAAGTAGTACACCGCTGCGTTTTCGGACGTGGTATTTTCGATGCGCCAGTCCGCGGGGCAGCTGTCCTCGGTGATCGCAGCGGCGAGCACCTCGGCCGTGATCGTGTTCTTCTCCAGCCCTCCCGCATCGTATAGCGAATGTTCGTATTGCGAGAACAGCGCGCTCTCCTCCAACTGCTGCTGCAGGGCGGCATAGCTGTCGAAGTTGTAGTAGGGTACGCCCACCATGGCGCCGGACGAGCGCAGGGAGATGAAGAGCATCGTGCCGAAAAACAGGGCGACGGCGAGTACGCCGAGCAGGGTATAGGGGATCACGCCGTGTTTGAGCGTCCAGAAAAACTTTTTGGGGGTGGTGCGGTAGGAATGTTTCGCCGTGCGCACAACGGCGCCGATGATCAGGCTCAGAAGCCATGCAAGCACGCCGAGTACGGCGCCCCAGATCGCGCCGTAGAGGAGGGCGTCTTTAATGTCCAGCCCGGAATGTACCGGGGGTTCGATATGCGGCAGCAGAAAACCGAGCGCTGCGGCGCCGACGGTCAGCACCGCCCGCTGCCAGGCGGCAAGAAAGCGCTTGCAACGCTGCAGGGCGGCGCTTTCAAAGTCGTCCTGCGTGAGCTGAAAGCGCAGCACTTTATAATGGATGAGGTTGAAGAGTGTCCCGCCGAGCACAAAGATCAGCCCGACAAAGAAGCCGATCAGGCTCTCCAGCGCGGCGCAGCCGATGAGCAGCACTGCGATCGCCGCAACGAGATACAGCCCGATGCTGATCCATGCGGAGATGACGGCATTGTTCTGCAGGGAGGCAAGCATGCGCCCCAGCGCCTTTTCGCGCTTTTTCTCCGCCCGCGCCGCAGGCTCTGCCGCGGCGATGCGCTCCCCGCGCAACAGTTCGTCGCAGGTCACGCCGAACAGCTCTGCAATGGCGGGCAGCATGGAGATGTCGGGGCAGGACGCGCCCGTCTCCCAGCTCGACACCGTCTTATTGGATACGCCGAGCGCGTCGGCGACCTCCTGCTGGGTCAGTCCCTTTGATTTTCGTAAGATGCTTAAAAATTCTCCGATGTTCGATCTCATGTCACCATCTCTCCTGTCAGGGTTACGCCCATTCTAACATGTCCGGAGCGGCAAGGCAAGGCAGAAGGGCGCAAATTTTGTCCGAGAAGCTTGGAATTGCGCTGATTTGCTTGGAATCTGCCCGCAAAACACTATAAAACGCGCCTTATTCTGAAAGTTTGCGCTTCAGATACACCATGTCGGCCAACTGCACGCCCGCTTCGATGATGGGGTGGTCGTAGTGTTCAAGAAAGAAATTTTTCACGACGTGCGACCGCACAAAGCCGCAGCGTTCGTAGAAGGGGAGGGTGAGCGGGCTGTCCCCCGTGCCGACGAGCACCTCGTCGAACCGGGCGGCGGCAAGCGTGCAGACATACTCGATGAGCGCCCGCCCGTATCCCCGTTTTTGATCTTGTGGATACACGGCAAGGTTTTTGATCTCTAAAGTGCGGTCTCCGATGTCCAAAGTCACGATCTCGCCGCGGACGCCGCTATCCTCCAGCACATACATGACGCCGCGGTCGAGGTATGTTTCGATCATCTCTGCCTGTTCGTCGGCGAGCAGCAGGAGATCCATGTATTTTCGCTTGTCCTCTGTTCTGTAGATGTTCAAGTTTTGTCCTCACGTATTATAGTTTTTTGGCCGGCTTGGCATGATTTTCCTGCGATCGGACGTGTGCATATGCGCCATCGTGCACGCCGCATACATGGATCGGCACAGCTTTTTTCATAAAGGGGTAGACAGGGCGTATGGTGCGTGATATAATAGTAGCAGAAATATAGTGCGCCCGCGGCATTGCCCGCCGTGGCAATGCGATCGGGCAAAGGGGAAGGTTATAAAAAAATTAGACGCCGAATCCAAAAGGAAGGCGATCATATGGGCCTCTGTGGTGGCGATCGTGTACGGTATCATCTTCGTTCTCATTACCTTAGGGCAGAAGAATTACTATCTGCTCTTCGCGCTCTTTGGCTGTCCTGTGCTGTTCTGGCTGGTCTTCTGCTTTGTCTACACCTATAACGAGGGAATCATCAACTTTATGAATCAGGAGAAGGCAAGGGATCTCTATGATAATCCGATCGATAACTATACCATGAGCGAATTCGATAAGGACAGAAGCAGCTGCATCTTGCCCGTGATCCTGTTTCTGCCCACCTTCCTCTTTTATCTGTTGTTTGCGTGGGTGTACTTTCTCAAAGAGGCTTAGCGGCATAACATGCCGCAAGGGGCGCACGGAAATCGTCCGTACGCTCCTTTTTTTGCCTTGAAAGGGCGGCTATTGCGCCGTTTGCCTGTTTTTTTCTCCCCATTCGCACATGCCGTCCAAGATGGGCATGAGCGACTGCCCGCGTGCAGAGAGGCTGTACTCCACCTTGGGCGGGATTTGCGGATATTCCTTGCGTACGATCAGTCCGTCCGCCTCCAGCTCCTTCAGCGACAGCGAAAGGGTCTTGTGTGAGATGCCCGCAATATAGCGCTTTAATTCGTTGTACCGCACGACGCCGAACTCCATCAGCGCATATAATATCGTCATCTTGTATTTCCCGCTGATCAGCGAGAGGGTATAGCTGAACCCCGTGTCGCACAGCTTTTCGCGTGCGATCTGCCGCTCTGTCATCTTTTCCATGGCGTCTCTCCCTTTGCTCTACTTTTGGTTAGTATCATACTTTATTGTGCGTACTTGACAGAGTGATCATATCATATTACAATCATAATGTCAAGGCAAAGCCGCGCCTCGTTTCGCCGCAGGGCGGCGGGCGTGCAGCTTGACAGGAAATCTTTGGAAAGGAGTATTACAATGGGCAAAAAAATCGTCATCTTAAACGGCAGCCCGCGCAAGAAGGGCAACACGGCATTGCTGTGCAGCTACTTTACAAGGGGCGCGCAGGAGATCGGCAACGAGGTCACGGAGTTCTATCTGAACGGCATGAACATCCATGGCTGCCTCGGTTGCTGCGGCGGGGACAACAGCCGGGAGTGCCCCTGCGTTCAGAAGGACGACATGGCGCAGATCTACCCCGCCGTGAAGGCGAGCGACGTGGTCGTGCTTGCCTCGCCCCTCTATTACTGGAATCTAAGCGGGCAGCTGCGCACCTGCTTCGACCGGTTGTTTGCCTTAGAAGAGGGCGGCGACAACCTTCTTCGCGGCAACGGCCGTGCGTGCGCGCTTCTGATGGCGGCAGAGGGGAATGAGTTTGAAGACGTGCTCGGCTATTATAAGCATCTCATGGGGCATCTCAAGTGGAAGAATCTCGGCCACGTGCTCGCGGGCGGAAACTGGGAAGCGGGCGAGATTGCGGGCAAGCCGGAACTGCAAAGTGCATACGAACTCGGAAAATCGATCATATGACCGGAACATAGGAAAAGTAAATCGCATTTGAGATAACGAATCTCAGAACGAAAACGGGTCGGGAGCAGAAAATCTGCTCCCGATCCGTTTTATACAACAGGCGTGGATACATCGGCGGCTGTGCCGCTTCGTGCCGCCTTCGGCGTACGAACTGAGGGCTTTTCTCCTGCCGCATGCAAAGACCTCCCGCAAGGGGAGGTCTTGGTGCACCTGGCGGGGATACTTCGGCGTATGAACTGAGGGCTTTTCCCCTGCCGCATGCAAAGACCTCCCGCAAGGGGAGGTCTTGGTGCACCTGGCGGGGATACTTCGGCGTATGAACTGAGG
>CALVLK010000015.1 GCA_944337235.1 uncultured Clostridia bacterium | reverse complement strand
TCGCCAAACTCGACATCAACTACGATATGACTGTCAGGCTTTTTTTTGGAAAGCAGTACCAGTGTCTCGACGTGTTTCGTCTGCGGGAACATATCGAAGGGCTGCAGGTAAGAGATCTGATAGCCCGTTGTGGGGGCGCCCGTCTTGACAAGTCCGTTTTCGGAATCGGCAAGCGTGCCAAGAAGAAGGCCGAGATCGCGCGCGAGCGTGGCGGGATTGCACGAGATCATGATGATCTTTTCGGGTGCGCATCTGATAAGAAGGTCGACGACGCTGCGCTCCAGCCCTGCGCGCGGCGGGTCGAGCACGACGACGGCGCCCCGCTCCCGCTCCAACAAAGCGGGCAAAAGCTCCTTGACGTCGCCGCAGAGATTGGTCATGTTCTCTTTCAGGCCGTTGTTTTCGGCAAGCCGATCGGCGCAGGAGACCGCCTCGGGCACGATCTCGAGCCCATAGGCGCGGCCGCACTTGCGTGCAAACATTGCCGTGAGCAGCCCGCCGCCCGCATAGCAGTCGATCACCGTATCGCCCGCCGCCGTAAAGGAGAGCGCCTTGTCGTACAGTCCGTTCCGCACGCCGTCGTTCACCTGCAAAAAGGTGGCGGGGCCCGCCTCGTACGAGATCCCGCTCGCCGTACCCGTATAGCTGCCCTTGCCCTTGAGGAGCTGAAATTCCTTGCCGAACACGACGTTGTCCTGCGTGGGGTGATAGTTGAGATAGAAGCTGTACTCGGAAAAGACGCCGTCGAGCAGATGCAGAAAATAGTCGATGCCCTTGAGCGTGCGTTCGGTCGAGACGAGCGTGACGAGGTATTTGCCGCGCAATTCGCGCACGACGATGTGGCGCAGCTGCCCGCTGCCCGTCTGTTCGTCGTAGCCGTCCAGCCCGCATTTCTCCATGAAGCGGTAAGTCGCCTCGATGACCTTCTGCGCCCATTCGGGGTGGATGGGGCAGCGCATGGTGCGCACGATGCGATGCGAGCGTTCGCGGTAAAACCCTATGGCGTTTTCACCGTCCGCCCTGCCGATGGGCAGCTGCAGCTTGTTGCGGTATCCGTATTCTTTGTCGCTCCGCACGCAGGAGGGCACGCGGTATTCGATGCCGCCGATCTTGCGCAGCGCCTCGCCGACCAGGCCCGTCTTATAGCGGATCTGCATGCGGTAGGACATGTGCTGCAGCTGACAGCCGCCGCAGCGCAGAAAGATGGGGCAGACGGGGCGGACACGCTCCTCTGCGGGCGTATATACCTCGATGACCTTGCCATAGGCGATGCGCCCCTTGGTTTTGAGAATGCGCACCTTCGCCCGCTCCCCGGGCAAAAAACCGGGTACAAAGACGGTCGCCTCCGGCAGACGCGCGATCCCCTCACCGTTCGTGCCGAGCGCCTCGCACATCATGACGATCTCGTCGTTCTTTTCCATACCCTTCACCTCCGAAACCTGAGAATGGCTGCGTCCACGGAGCGCTGACAGACAAACATCAGCGCGTCGTACACCCAAAAAAAGACGGGCCCGCCCAGAAAGAGCACATAGTAGAACAGCTCTTCGATCCATTCGGAAAATACCATGCCCGCCATGGCGGTGAGCACATAATAGGAGAGCCACATAGCGAGTACGAACCAGACCGTCTTGACCAGTTCGACGACGATATGTACCCACCGCCGCTTGACATACCTGCGCTGCAGATAGTTTACGATGGGATGCAGGCCGAAAAAGACGAAATAGGGCACCACCCGCCACAAGCTGACGGGCAACGCAAGCAGACCCGCCGCCAGTGCACAGAGCGCGGCACCCCAGGTGAAATTTTTTCCAAGGGGCACCATGATCGCAAAGGCCGCGACCAGATATCCCGTTGCAAGCAAAAACTGCGTCAGGGAGCCGAGCATAAGAAAGCCCGCCGCCACGGCGCAGGCGATCGCGGAAAGTGCGATCTCATACGTCCTCGATTGTCTTTTCATGTGACTTATTTAGTGACAGTTGCAGCAGAGATTGAAGAGACAGTTGACGCACAGGCAGGTGTAACAGGTACTTGCACAGCTTGCGCAGCCCCCGCCGCCCATCTGTTCCTCGCCGGAGGCGGGGTTCGGGTCGGTATGCGGCGCGCCGCCCGTCTCCTGGCGGTAGTCTGCCCGCGCCTTGAGCTTCTCGTATGCGTCGCGGTATTTTTTGTTCCCGCCGTCCATCTGAATGGCGATCTCCAGTTGCTTTTTGCTCTCGTTCATCCAGTTCTTCTTGTAAAACACCACGGACTGCAGATAGTGCCACTCCGCATTGCGTTCGTTGAAGGCGTCCAGGCGGCGCTGTGCCTCGTTGATATCGCCCTTGCGGATGAGATCGGCGACCTCGCCGAAGGCGTCCTGCCCTTCGGTGTTTTTGCGCGCCTCGCGGCGGTCCTTCATGATCTCCTCATAGGCGGCGTCCAGGCGCTCGAGCATGCGCGCGGCCTCCGTTCCCGCCTCGCCGTCCTGCCAGCGCTCCTCGTTGTAGCGCTTTTTCAGTTCGCGGTAGCGTTCTTTGATCTCTTCGTCCGTTGCGTCCTCCCCGATGCCGAGGAGCTGATAATTTTCCAGATTCATTTCTTCATCCTCTTATCTTCGCCATTCGCATGGCGCGTTGCCGATATGTATTCTCCCGCATCTGCGCACATGGGGCGCAAGAGCGGTTCTATCCCAAACGGATGCGCGTCTTTTTGCGCGGCTCGCCCCGCATGACGCGCGCCGTCTCCAGCGGAATGCCCCGCAGGATGACGTTGTCCGTGAGATCGCGATTGAAATGGAAGGGAATATGCGCAAGATTTTCGCGCAGATCGTAAAAAAGGGTATCGAAGAGAAAGGAGAGCTCTTCGCCCTGCTCCCTGACGAGCGCCGCTCTGCTTTTGGCGCCGTATGCGAGCACAAAGGGATTGTACCTGCCCTTTTTGACGTCTTCGTCATAGTCGTCCAAGGCGTCGATGAGATAGATCCATTTGCCCAGGCTGTAAAAGAGCGCGTCCGTCCATTCGCTCGCGTGCTCGCCCAACAGATAGGCAGAAAGCGCGCGCAGCATACACGCGGTGGGGTCTGCCGCCCGTTCGGGCGAATGCGTCTTGGCCCGCTCCGCGGCCTCCTGCTCCCGCATATAGCCGAGCACGAGCTCCTTCATCTTCGGATATCGTTTTGCCGCACGGCGGAAGCCGCGGCGAAAGAGCGCCCTGCGCCCCCTGCCGCGTTCCCCGTCCGCAATGTCGTCTGTCAGTTTATAGTACACCAGAATGGTATTGAGCGCACCGAGCTGCTGCGTCAGTTCGTCCGCCTCGGCAATGGGCCGCTTGCGGATCGCATGCTCGAAGCAGTTCTGCCGCACGATCTTTACGTCTGTCCCCGTCATGTTGTGCAACAGGGCGGAGAGAAAGGTCATATCGTACGTCAGCCCCAGGCGGGCAAACTGCCCGCAGGAGGCGCCGATCCCCTTGCACAGCCCGCAGTACATCGCCTGATACAGCTGCATATCCTTGACATACAGGTTGGGCAGATCGTAGCGAACATATCCGAACACGGTCACTCTCCCCGATAGAAGCCGATCTTGCGATAGACCTTATCCAGCGTCTTGCGGGCGATGCGATAGGCGCGCTCCGCCCCCTGCGAGAGGATGCCGTTCAGATATGCCTTGTCCGCAAGCAGGCGCCGCTGCTCTGCCTGCACGGGAGCAAGTTTGTCGGCGACGGCCTCGCCCACGGCGAGCTTGAAGTCGCCGTAGCCCTTCCCTTCGAAGGCGCGCTCCGCCTCGGCGAGCGAGCAGCCCGCAAAGGCGCAATAGATGGCGAGCAGGTTGGTGATCCCAGGCTTGTCCTCCGCCGCGCGCACGCAGTTGTCGCTGTCGGTGACGGCACGTTTGAACTTGCGGATGATCGTATCTTTATCGTCGGCGAGATATACGCTCGCATTAGGATTTTCGTCCGACTTGCTCATCTTTCTGGAAGGATCCTGCAAAGACATGATGCGCGCGCCCTGCGCCATGATGTAGGGCTCGGGCATGCGAAAAGTCTCGCCGTAGCGATTGTTGAAGCGGGCGGCGATGTCGCGCGCGATCTCGACGTGCTGCTTCTGATCTGCCCCCACGGGCACGTAGTCGGTGAGATACAGCAGGATATCCGCCGCCATGAGCACGGGGTAATCCATCAGCCCCATGTTGATGTTGTCGGCATGTTTTGCGGCCTTGTCCTTATACTGCGTCATGCGCTCCATCTCGCCCACATAGGTGATGGTGTTGAGCACCCACGTAAGTTCTGCGTGCTGCGGCACCTGAGACTGCACATACAGGATGCAGCCCTCGGGATCCAGCCCGCAGGCCAGATAGAGCGCGGCAAGCTCCAGCGTACGGCGCCGCAGCTCGGCGGGGCTCTGCCGCACGGTGATCGCGTGCATGTTGGCAATGGCAAAGATGCCCGTAAATTCCTGCTGCAGCCCCACCCAGTTGCGCACCGAACCGATATAATTGCCTATGGTGAGATTTCCGCTCGGCTGTACCGCCGAATACATGACTTTTTTTTGCGTCTGTTCCATGATATTCTCCCCGCTCCCCTCTGCGATCGTGAGCGTTCCCCGCCCCGCGGGTCGTGTAGATTTCTTCGTCTTTGACACATTATAACATATCGGCAGAGAAAAATCAACGGGGGAATGTCAACCTTTGATGAAAAATTTACGCACGATTCTTCACAATCGGTCAGTTTTCGGGCAAAGCCGCCCCGGAATACACAGAAAAGCTGTTCTGCGCCCGATCAAGCAAAAACTCCATGACGCCCTCTTGCGTACGCATGCGCACAATGTCGCCCTCCACCGCGAACGCGCCCGTATAGACCGTGCCGCCCAGAGAGAGCATGGCGCGGCTGCCGAACCCGTCCAGCGTCAGCGTGTCGCCGTTGGCCGCCGTGAAGGTGCCCGCGCGCGCGGCGTCGTAGCGTACAAATACGGGCGTGACCTCTGCGACCGCTCCGCCAAAGGAGATCTGCCGTTCGCCCGTGAGGATCCGCACCGACGCCGTGCCGTCCGTCAGCACCCAGGCGCCTGTGCCGTCGCCCGCATAGCTCAGATATGTATCGCCCGCGTCACCCGACAGAACGGCGCCGCCCAGTCCGTCGAGGGTGAGCGTTTCGCCGCCGTATGCGTCCGAGAAGCAGTCGTACAGCGTATAGCCGCCCTTTTCCTCGCCCTCGCGCAAAAAGCAGCCGTCCTGCAACAGGAAGAGAAATTCTTCCTCGCCCGCAAAGGCATATCTGCCCGTATAGGCGCCCGCCGCCTCGTCGAAGAGATAGGTATACGTCCCCTCCTGAACGCGCTCGCCCAGCTCGTAGCGCGCAGTGCCCGTGCGGAAATCGAGCGTCATGCTGCCAAAGCGCACGGCGTCTTTGCAGTTGCTCGCGAGGTCGAACCCGTCGTACCCGCCTGCGTCGCTCATGAGGAAATACCCCCTTCCGTCCAGCCTCCCTTCGCGGTCGCCAAGATATACATACCCGCTGGCAGGGTCGTATGCCCCCGCCTCAGAGGCGCCGTTCTGCAGCAGCAGCGCGTCGCTGTAGCCGTCGCCCCGGTCGTACGACGCAAGCGCGAGCACCGCCTCGCTGCCGCGGCCGTCGGCATACGGCTGCCCCCAAACCGCGTACAGCGTGATATCTTCGCTGCCCGCAGAGAGAATATCCCCCGCATGGTAGGCGACCGCTCCCTGCGGCGCATATGCCCAACCGAGGAAGGCGTATCCCTCCGCCTGCGCGTCGCAGACGGAGAGCGCGATCTCCGCCCCGTAGAAGCTCGTCGTCTCGGTGTAGCGCTCCTCCTCCGCGCCCGGAAGATTTTGCGCAAGGCGCAGGGCGACGGGCGCGCGGCGGTAGACAAAGCGCAGCACATTCTCCCCCGCGCCCAGCGTGAGCGACGACGCGGTCGAGAGCTGCTCGTCGAGATAGAAATGTTCGTACGAGGGGACGGCGGGCTGCACCAGGGCGCCCTCCCAGCCCATGCCCTCCTGCACGGACACCGTTTCAAAGGTGTCGGCCTGCGTCGTCTGCAGCGCGATCTCCACACGATAGGACGCGATATACCGCGCCGTGAGCGTGACGCCCGCCTCGGGCATGACGTCGTCTGCCTCCAGCGCGCGGCCGTCGAGCAGCCACCCGCCGAAGGTGAGCCCCGTGCGGATGGGCGCAACGCCGCTGAGCGCCTCGATGAGCGGGGTCCCCGCCTTGACGTAGCGCTCGCTCTGCGCGAGCGTGCCGCCCGCGGCGTCGAGCGTGAGCACGGGATACTGCTCAAATCCGGCATAGTATGTAACGCTCGTTTCGGGCATGACGTAGGGGAGCGCCGCGCTCTGCCCCGTGCAATCCCTGTCGGTGTACCAGCCGACAAACACATACCCCTCCTTTTCGGGGTCCTCCGGAAGCGTGAGCGCCGTGCCCGCCTCTTCCGAGATGGGCGCGATCGCCGTGCCGCCGAACGTCTCGAAGCTGAGCGTAACCTTGTCGCTGCACGCCGCCGCGGTCAGCATTGCCCCCAGCGTGACGAGCGCGATCCCGAAGAGGGACACGAGCATCGATCGGACTGTCTTGCGTAAAACTCTCATAACAAACCTCCTTTCCCTTCCGCTCACGGCGAAAGTGGTAAGCAGTATTCTATCATGTCCGCGGCGCGAAACAACACGCATTTGCACGATGCGCGGCTATTCTTCTCCCATGCCGATTTTCGCACCTGTGCGCCGCCGGAGCGGAATGACGCGCCGCGCAAAATGTTCGCTTTTTTTCGCCCCGATTTTTAAAAACCCTCTTGCATTTTGCGCAAAAAAGGGCTATAATGAAGAAAAACCTTTTGGGAGGAATTTATGCCCTTAGTAACCACAACCGAGATGTTCAAAAAAGCGTACGCGGGCGGCTATGCCGTCGGCGCGTTCAATGTCAACAATATGGAGATGATCCAGGCGATCGTAGAGGCAGCCAACGAGTGCCGCTCCCCCGTCATCCTGCAGGTCTCCGCCGGCGCGAGAAAGTACGCCAACCCCGTATATCTGCGCCACCTTGTCGAGGCCGCGGTAGAGACGACGGATATCCCCATCGCCATGCACCTTGACCACGGCGCCGACTTCGAGATCTGCAAGTCCTCCATCGACGGCGGGTTCACCTCCGTCATGATCGACGCTTCCTCCAAACCCTGGGAGGAAAACATCCGCATCACCAAAGAGGTGGTGGAATACGCGCACGCCCACGGCGTCGTCGTCGAGGCGGAACTCGGCAAACTGGCCGGAATCGAAGATGATGTGAACGTCGCCGCACATGACGCAATGTTCACCTCTCCCGACGAAGTGGAGGAATTCACCAGCCGCACGGGCATCGACTCGCTCGCCATCGCCATCGGCACCTCGCACGGCGCATATAAGTTCAAGCCCGGTCAGGACCCCAAGCTGCGCATCGACATTCTGGAAGAGGTGGGCAGAAGGCTCCCCGGCTTCCCCATCGTGCTGCACGGCGCCTCCTCCGTTCCGCAGGATCAGGTCGCGATCGTCAATCAGTACGGCGGTTCCATGCCCAACGCGATCGGCATTCCGGAGAGCGAACTGAGGAAGGCGGCAAAGCTTGCCGTATGCAAGATCAACATCGACTCCGATCTGCGCGTCGCCTTCACCGCCGCCGTCCGCAAGCACCTGGCGGAGAACCCTTCGCACTTCGACCCCAGGCAGTACCTGGGCGACGCCCGTACCAACATGAAAGAGATGGTCAAGCACAAGATCGTCGACGTGCTCGGCTCTGCGGGCAAGGCATAAAAAGACATGACGGCGGGAACGGATTTTTCCGTTCCCATCTGTTCATAATAGAGACATCTCCCCCGCGGAGAGCTCGTCTGCGGCAGAACACATCTGCCCTTTCAGACATAAGGAGAACTATGCCATCAAGCATCACACACCAACTGGTCGCAGAGGAGGCGATCGCGCTGCTTCCCGCACGGGCGCAGGAGGCGATCCGCAATGCTCCCGACGAATATGCCCTCGGGGCGCAGGGCCCCGACTGGCTGTTCTTCTACCGCATCGGCAGCAAAAAGGAGTATAACTTCGGAAAATTTCTGCACCGCTACCGCGTATATGACGTATTCTGCCTGTTCTTCCGCCTGCTTTTGCAGGAGGATAACGACGGACGCGTTCCGCGCCTGAGCGCACGCCAATGGGACGAGGCGCTTGCCTATATCCTCGGCTATATCACGCACTATGCGGCGGACAGCACCTTTCATCCCTTCGTCTATCGCTACATGGAGGAATACGGCTGCCAAAAGTTTGACCACCAACAGATGGAGAACGACTGGGACGTCTACTTTGCGCGCGCCCTGCGCGGACGGGAGGCAGAGCACTTCGATTTTGCCTTTTCCCAAAAGAAGATCACGGAACACCGCACCGTTCAGCGCATCTTCAACTATCTTGCGCGCGAACTGGAACGCGAACCCGTCCCGCCCGGGAAATTCCGCCGCGGCCTTGGCAACTTTGTCCTGTATCTGAACTTCTTCCACGGCGCATGCTATCGGCATCAGGCGTTCTGGGAGGGATTCGAGCGGCTGTTCCACGCAAAGAAGATGCTCTCTGCCCTCTACCCGCGCAAGAGCCCCAACCCCGCTTATCTGGGCGGTGAAGGGTTTTGGGAACTTTCGGGCGGGCGCGGCGAACAGGCCGACGCGCTCTTTTGCCTGGCGGTCGACGAGAGCGTACGGCTTGGCGCCCTCTTTTTGGACGCGCTGCAGGGCGGCGGACTGCTGCGCGAGGACTTCGGAAAGGGACTGCTCACCGGAGAGATCTTGTAACACGCAGCCCGCAGCGGCGGGCGATCATGACCACGCGGCATGCCGCGTGGAAATTTTTACGGAGGATATATGGATATCAACAACGCATCGCGCTTTCTTGCCAGCTACAACCGCATCGAAGCGCAGCTCAAACGCCTGTACAACGTGGGGGCGGCGGCGAACTTTACCGACCTTGTCAAGCGGTGTTCCGACCTCGACATCACGGTACGCCGCTATGCCTCCGAACTCATCGACTACGGAAAGCTGCGCAATGCCATCGTACACCGCGCGGTGGGCGCGACCGATGACACCGTGATCGCCGTGCCCTGCGACGAGGTGGTCGAAACGATCGAAAAGATCGAGATGTACGTCTGCCGCCCGCCCCGCCTGCTCGACGCGATCAAGGTGAAAAAGGTCGCCTCCGTCTTTGCCGACAAGCCCGTGCTTTCGGCGGTGGAGGCGTTCCGGACCAACCGGCAAAAGACGCTCGTCGTCTATGACCACGGCAGAATGACGGGCGTGATCAACTCGTACGGGCTGTATGCCGAGATCGAAACGCGCGTGAAGGCAGGCGAAGATCTGAGCGCGTTTTTTCTGCATACCCCCTGCAGCGACGTCATGCACGAT
The DNA here is from genome assembly GCA_944337235.1 of uncultured Clostridia bacterium. GTDB lineage: Bacteria > Bacillota > Clostridia > Christensenellales > Borkfalkiaceae > Gallimonas. The sequence goes on along the minus strand of CALVLK010000015.1, from coordinate 18,785 downwards.
TCCGAGTTGGAAAAATACCGCATCATGAGCCAGGAAGCCACCGTATTCGAGGTCTTTGTCGCCTTTGAAGAGAAGAAGAACCTGCTCGCCGTCATCGTGACTGAAAACGGCATCTTCGGCGAAAAGGCGGTGAGCATTGTGACGCCCTCCGACTTCCCGCGCATCAACCGCTTTCTGGAGGCATACCACGCGCGTCCCTTCTGATCTCTGAAAAAAAGTGACAAATTTTAGGAATTTTTTTCAGAAAAACGCTTGACAAATGTGATTTCTGTGCTATAATGTACTTGCAACAAGGGAATGAGCCATTGGAACATCCAAAATCGTTTCACTTTGCGAACAATGCCGAAGGTCTGAATCGAGAAAACCTTCTTTTCCTTCTGCGGGGCGAGAGATCGCGAAAAAAGAAGAAGTTCACAAAAGAGGATACAAGGCAAATCGCAAAGAAGACGAAAGAGGAATTGCTTGCTACCCGCAGACAGCCGATCGCGTACGAGAAAGGCTGAAAAAGCAGACCAAAGGACTTCCATCCGTTGCGTGGGTTTATGGCGATACGCACAATCGTCTGAAAGGAACGCATTCCAAACGATTCTGAGCTGCCCAAGCAGACCGGACAATTTGTAAGGGATAAGACCCAAACAAAAAAACGGAACGCAAAAGGAGCAAAGAAGAGAGCAGGAACTTTTTGAAGCGACATTCTGAACCAAAAATGAAGAATGAAGCAGCGAAAGGTAATGCAAAAAGAAGGCGGACCAAACAGAGGAACGGGCGACAGGTTTGGTAAAGGGAAAGAAATTTTCAGTTCAAAGATCGGGGATTCAACCAACAAGAACAGAGCGAAAATCGGTTGAAAAGTGTAAGTAAATCTGCGAACAGAACTTTTCGGAATAACAAGCCGAAGAAATCACATAAACGCCACGAAAAGACAGGCGGCGCATCCGCAAGGATGCGCCGCTCCTTTTATGCCGGCAAAGATCAGAAACATAATGCGCCCATTCCCTCCCCTGCGCTTGTGCGCAGGATAAAAAAGGTCACGCGCACGCGTTGTAATGCTTGACATTACAGTAAGATCGTGCTACAATACTTCAAAAAAGGAGGATCGGTCGGCTATGCAGATCACATCTCGCTTTTCTGTGGCGGTCCACACGCTGCTCGTGCTCTATCTGTTCGAGGGAACGCAGAAGACGACGTCGGAATTTATCGCCGCGAGCGTCAACGTCAACCCCGTCGTCATCCGCCGCACGTTGCAGCACTTAAAGGCCGCAGGCATGGTCGAGGTGAAGGCGGGCAGCGGCGGCGCGCGCATCTGCCGCGACCTTGGCGATATCACCCTGTACGACATCTATCGGGCGGTGGACAGTGTAGAGGGCAGCCTGTTCCACTTTCATGAGCACCCCAACCCCGCCTGCCCCGTGGGAAGGAATATCCACACCGTGCTCGACGGTCACCTTGCCGACGCACAGCGGGCAATGGAAGAGGAACTCAAAAAAGTTACCCTGCGCGATCTGACGCAGGAATTGAGCCGCAACATATAATATGGTATTTATTTCTGCCCTCTTCGGGGGGCAGAATTTTTTTCTGAAAAAATTTCCAAAAAAAATCAGAAAAAATGCGTTGTAATTCTTGACATTACAACAAAGACGTGCTATACTATCGCTGTAATCAGAAAGGTTACAACAAATAAAAATCTTTTGGAGGTTTTATCATGAAAAAGGTAGCTATTGTATGTGCAGCAGGAAAAGAGGGACGGCTTCTCGTCGGCGAGGCGCTTGCGCGCGGATATGCGGTGACGGGTTTCGTCCGCAAGGAGAGCGACGAAGTTGCCGCAGGGGCGAACAAGGTTGTGAAGGATCTGTTCGATCTGACGCGCGAGGATCTCATCGGGTTCGACGTCGTGATCGACGCATTCGGCGCATGGACGCCCGAGACGCTTCCCCTGCACAAGACGTCGCTTGCACATCTGTGCGACGCACTGAGCGGCACCAAGGTACGCCTGCTCGTCGTGGGCGGTGCGGGCAGCCTGTACGTCAACCCCGAGCACACCATGCAGGTCAAGGACCTTGAGAGCTTCCCCGACGTATTCAAGCCGCTGGCAAACAACATGGGCGAGGCGCTTAACGAACTTCGCAAGCGCTCCGACGTGCAGTGGACGTACCTCTCCCCCGCGGGTGACTTTGCGGCAGACGGCGAGAGAACGGGCGAATATCTTTTGGGCGGCGAGGAATACTTCGTCAACGACAGGGGCGAAAGCCGCATCAGCTATGCCGATTACGCCATCGCCATGATCGACGAGATCGAAAACGCGAACAATATTCAGAAGCGTTTCGCCGTCATCGGCAAATAAGCCATATCCCCGGGCGCATAGCGCATAGACAGAAAACGGCAAATTCTGATCCTTTATTTTGGAACAGTTTGCAATCATCAACCGGACAGCGGCGTGCGGTCCCTGCGATTGTACGCCCTCCGGGCCTTTTGGACAGAGAGATGAATACCAAGCAGATCCTGGAATTTTTACAGGCGCAGATCCACACGGTGGTGCTAGCGACCGCAGACGGACAGGGGCTGCCCGTCACCTGCGCCATCGACATCATGGACAGCGCCGACGGCGCCCTCTATTTCCTCACGGCAAAGGGAAAGGCGCTGTATGCGCGCCTGAAGGCATGCCCGACGGTCGCCCTCACGGGCATCCGGGGCGAGAGCACCATGACGCGCGTTGCGATATCGCTCAGGGGCAGGGCGCGCGAATGCGGCCGCGCCGTCCTGCAGCGGCTTTTGGAGAAAAACCCCTATATGTACGAGATCTACCCCACCGCGCGCTCGCGCGAGGGGCTGACCGCCTTTGTGGTCGACGAGGGCAGCGGGGAATGGTTCGATCTCTCCAAAAAGCCCATCGAACGCATCGGCTTTGCGCTGGGCGACGCCGCCGTCGGGCAGGACGGGGAATACCATGTCACGGATGGCTGCATCGGCTGCGGCGCATGCCTTGCGGTATGCCCGCAGAACTGCATTGCCCTGCACGGCGCGACTGCCGTGATAGAACAGCAGCACTGCCTGCGATGCGGGAACTGCCTTGCCGCGTGCCCCGCGCACGCCATAACAAAGAGGTGATCAAGATGAACGAGAATTTGGATCGCATGATCGGGATCCTCTGCCGCGAACGGGAGGAGCGCGTGCCGCCGCTGACTGAGGAGCAGAAGCCCGACTTCTTCCGCGCGCTGTGCAATGTCCGCCCGCCCATGCCCGTATCGGAGGAGTTTTTGCGCCTGCAGGACGAATACCTCTCCGCGCGCACAAGGGAACGGGGCATTGTAGAGGCAACCGCGTTGCCCTATCGGAACAAGATCGCGCTCTGGCGGGGAGATATCACGCGGCTGAATGCCGACGCCATCGTAAACGCCTGCAATTCCGCGCTGCTCGGATGCTTCCACCCCCTGCACAACTGCATCGACAACATCATCCATTCCTGCGCAGGTGTGCAGGTGCGGCTGGACTGCAACGCGATCATGCAGGGGCGCGAAGAACCGAACGGCAGCGTTCAGGTGACAAAGGCGTACAATTTGCCGAGCAAATATATCTTTCATACGGTGGGACCGATCGTGTACGGCGGCGTGACGAAGCAGAACAGGCAGGACCTTGCGAACTGCTATTCCGCCTGCCTGCGCCGCGCGCATGAGATGGGGCTTCATACCATTGCCTTCTGCTGCATTTCAACGGGAGAATACCGCTTCCCGCCCAAGGAGGCAGCCGGCATCGCCGTGCATACCGTCGGGCAATACCTTGCAGCGCACGAAGATGCGCCCAACGTCATTTTCAATGTCTTTCAGGAGCGTGACTATGAAATATACCGAGCCATTCTCAGAACAGATTGAGGCGCTCCGCACCGCCCTTGCCGGCGCGGACGCCGTTGTGATCGGCGCGGGGGCGGGGCTTTCGACCGCGGCGGGCTACACCTATGGCGGCGAGCGCTTTTTAAAATATTTTTCCGACTTTGCGGCAAAGTATCGCTTCCGCGATATGTACACGGGCGGATTTTACCCCTTCCCCACCCCCGAGGAGTACTGGGCATACTGGTCGCGGCAGATCCTTGTCAACCGCTATCAGGCGCCGTCCAAACCGGTCTACGAGCAGCTGCTCTCCCTTGTACAGAAAAAGGAATACTTTGTGCTCACCACCAATGTGGATCACTGCTTTCAGCGGGCGGGCTTTTCCAAAGCGCGGCTGTTCTATACGCAGGGCGACTACGGGCTGCTGCAATGCAGCGTGCCCTGCCACGACAAGACGTACGACAACGAGGCGCTCATCCGCCGGATGACAGACGAGCAGCGGGATATGCGCGTTCCGAGCGAACTCGTGCCGAAGTGCCCCGTATGCGGCGCGCCCATGATCCCCAATCTGCGCACGGACGACAGATTTGTAGAGGACAAGGGTTGGCATGCGGCATGCGGGCGGTATGAGCGCTTTCTGGCGCAGCACAGGCGCGGCAAGGTGCTGTTTTTGGAGCTGGGCGTGGGCGGCAACACACCCGGGATCATCAAGTACCCCTTCTGGCGGATGTGCTACGAAAACGAGCGCTCCGTCTACGCCTGCATCAACCGCGACGACGCAGGCAGCCCGCGCGAGATCGAGGCGCGGTCGATCTGCATTGCAGAGAACATCGGGACCGTCCTCTCCGCACTGCAACAATGAGCAAGCGCGCCGCAGAATGGCGCGCCTCGCTTCGCGGGCCAGAAAAAATGCCCCGCAGGACATGAAAAAAGCTCTCCGTACGGAGAGCTTTTTTGCCGTTGTTCCGATTAAAGTTCAGCGAAGTACTTGATCGTTCTCACCATCTGGCTGGTGTAGGAATTTTCGTTGTCGTACCATGCAACGACCTTGACCAGCGTGGTGCCGTCGCCCATGTCCATGCACTTGGTCTGCGTTGCGTCGAACAGCGAACCATAGGTGATGCCGATGATATCGGAGGAGACGAGCTGCTCTTCGGTGTAGCCGAAGGAAGCGGAAGCTGCGTCCTTCATCGCCTTGTTGACGGTAGCGGCATCGACCTCGCCCTCGCAGATGGCGATGAGCTGGGTCAGAGAGCCGGTGGGAACGGGAACGCGCTGTGCGCAGCCGTCAAGCTTGCCGTTGAGTTCGGGAATGACAAGACCGATCGCCTTTGCCGCGCCCGTGGAGTTGGGAACGACGTTGACCGCAGCGGCGCGCGCACGGCGCAGATCGCCCTTGCGGTGAGGCCCGTCGAGCACCATCTGATCGCCCGTGTAGGCGTGAATGGTGGTCATATAGCCCTTCTTGATGGTGCACAGCTTGTTCAACGTATCTGCCATGGGTGCAAGGCAGTTGGTCGTGCAGGAAGCGGCGGAAATGATCGTATCCGTCTTCTTCAGCGTCTTCTCGTTGACGCTGTACACGATGGTGGGAAGATCGTTGCCTGCGGGCGCGGAGATGACGACCTTCTTTGCGCCGGCGTCGATGTGCGCCTGTGCCTTTGCCTTGGAGGTGTAGAAGCCCGTGCACTCAAGCACGACGTCTACGCCGACTTCCGCCCAGGGAAGATCTGCGGCGTTCTTTTCTGCATAGATGCGGATGGTCTTGCCGCGAACGGTGATGGTGCCTGCCTCGTCGTCGGCAGAAACTTCGTCTGCATAGGCATATCTGCCCTGTGCAGAGTCATACTTGAGAAGATGTGCCAGCATCTTGGGGCTGGTAAGGTCGTTGATCGCAACGATCTCATAGCCTTCGGCGCCGAACATCTGACGGAACGCAAGGCGACCGATGCGGCCGAAGCCGTTAATTGCTACTCTTACATTTGCCATGAATGAATATCCTCCGATGCGGCTGCCGCTTTCTGCAGCGCCGCTTTTTCCCATATATTATACCATACTTCCCATAGCCCGTCAATAGCTCTTGGAAAAATTTTTATGTTTTGGCAAAATTTATTACATATCGACAAACGCCAGCGCCCGTTCGGCCACCTTGTCGGGGGAGATGACGTCTTTGAAGCGGACGGGCTTGTAACGGATGGCCTTGAGCGACTCGGGCACCTTCATGGCGGTGATCAGATTGATGCGTTTGACCCCCTTGAAGCTGTCCTTTACGTCGTTTCCCGTCAGGGCGTAATACACCGCCTGCGGGAATTTGTAGGGGCTTGCCGTGGCGAGCACGACCAAGGGGTTGAGCTTTGCGCCCGGCTCCTTTTTCTTTTTCTCCTCATAGCGCAGCGCAATGCTCATGGCAACGCCCGTGTGCGTATCCATCGCGTAACCGTACTCGGTGAAAAATTCGTAAATGGCGTCTACCGTTTCGTCCTCGCTCGCATAGCCCGCGGCGAACTGCTCGCGGATCGCCTTCAGCTCCTCTGGCCGCACGGAATATCTGCCCGTCTCGGCAAGCGACTGCATGCGTTCCCTGGTGAGCGCGGCGTCCCTGCCCGAGACCTCGAAGATGAGCCGCTCCAGATTGGACGAGACGATGATATCCATCGAGGGCGACATCGTCTTATAGAAGGGGCGGCGGATGTCGTATGTGCCCTTCTTGATAAAATCGGTGAGCACATTGTTGCGGTTGGAGGCGCAGATGAGCTTTCCGACAGGCAGCCCCATCTTCTTGGCATAATAGCCCGCGAGGATGTTGCCGAAATTGCCCGTGGGCACGACGAAATCCACCTCGCTGTCCCACTTGATCTGCCCGGAGGAGATGAGGTCGAGATAGGCGGAAAAATAGTAGACGATCTGAGGCGCAAACCTGCCGATGTTGATGGAATTGGCAGAGGAGAGGATCACATGCTTCTCGCGGAATTTTTCGCGGTACTCCTCAGAGGCAAAGATGCGCTTGACCGCCGCCTGGCAGTCGTCGAAGTTGCCCTTGACGGCGACGACGTCGACATTGGCGCCGTCCTGCGTGCCCATCTGCAGCTTTTGCATCTTGGATACGCCGTCGTCCGGATAGAATACGATGATCTTGACCCCCTCCGCGTCCTGAAAGCCCTCGAGCGCGGCCTTGCCCGTGTCGCCGCTCGTGGCGACGAGGATGAGCACCGTCTCGTGAATGCCGAGCATATCGCAGCCCTTCCGCAGCAGGAAGGGAAGCAGGGTGAGCGCAATGTCCTTGAAGGCGCAGGTGGGGCCGTGGAAGAGCTCGAGCATATACATGCCGTTTTCCACCTTGACGAGCGGGGCTGCGTCGCCCCCCTCAAAGCGCGCATACGCGGCCTTGCAGGCGGCAAGCAGCTCCTCTGCATTGTATTCGTCGAACAGCTTTCCGAGCAGAAATGCGGCGCGCTCCGCATAGTCCATTCCGAGCATCCCCTCGCAATCCGCGCGGGAGATCTGCGGAAAAGACGCGGGAACGAACAACCCCCCGTCCGAGGCGATGCCCTGTACAACGGCGCGTGCGCCCGTGACCCGCTCTCCGCCGCGCGTACTGACGTATTCCATATGCTCCTCCTGTAATAAATTCATCGAACGCCTGAAAACGTCCCCATACAGGGACGTTCATTCAGAGTCATTGCCGATTGCCGCACCGCCCGCACGGGGATGCGCGTCTTACGCGTCAAAGAAACTTCCTTGCAAACTCGGGCAGCTCCTCTTCGGTGCAGCTGCAGGTGATGTACATTTTAAGATCGCGCATGATCGCCACCTTCTCCATCATAAAGAACAGCTGCGCCATATCCTTAAGCGCCTTGCCCGCAATGCGCGCCACGCCGTCGACAAACACATACTCGTTGTCGTACCCGCCCGCAATGGCGCCCTTGATGAAGCCGCAGAGGGCGTCCTCGCCGGCGACGGAATAGTCCGTAACGTCGATGAAGCGGATCTCACGCCTGAGATCGTACATATAGCGTTTTGTATCGGTGATAAAGATCAGGTGTCCCTTGGCGGTCGCAACCGCCTCGTTTGCCGCGTCGATGATTCTCTTGGTTTTTCCGCTCCCCTTGGGGCCGCAAATTACTTTGATCATGTATTCCTCCTGCGACGCCGATGCCGGCATCCTCTTTTATTCTATTTTAGCAAGTTTTTCCGCATTTTTCAAGGGGTATTTGAAAAATAATCGCGATTTTTTAGCGTGTTCTCACCGCAAACTCATGACGAAGGCGTCGATCCTGTCGAGCCCCTCCAAAAGATCGCGCATGGAGAGGGAATAGGAGATGCGCACGCAGTCGTCCGCGCCGAATGCGGCGCCCGGTACGACCGCCACCCGCGCGGCGTCGAGCAGGGCGTCGGCAAAGGATACCGAATCGCTGATGTGCTTGCTGCCGAAGGATTTGCCGTATGTACCGCTGACGACGAGCATGGCATAGAAAGCGCCGTCCGGAATGACGCAATATACCCCCTGCATCGTCGAGATGCGCTCGATCATGGCAAGACGGCGGCGCGAGAAGCGCGCGACCATCTCCTCCACCGACGCTTCGGGCGAGCTGAGCGCACGAAGCGTGGCGTACTGCGCAATGCTGTTGGGGTTGCTCGTCGCGTGGCTCTGGAAAGAGTCGATCGCCTTGGCGATGTCCTTGGGGGCGGCAAGATAGCCGATGCGCCAGCCCGTCATGGCATAGGTCTTGGATACGCCGTTGACGGTGATCACCAAATCGTCTTTGAGCTTTTGCGAGCATGCCGCCATCGAGAAGGGCTTCTGCCCGGTGTAGATGAGTTTTTCGTAGATCTCGTCGGCGAGCACGAAGATGCCCGCCTCCTCGCACACCTGCCCGAGCGCGCGCACCTCCTCCTCGGTATATACTGCCCCCGTGGGATTGTTGGGAGAATTGAAGATGAACAGCTTGGTCTTCGGCGTGATCGCCGCCCGAAGCTGCTCGGGCGTGATCTTGAAGCCCGTGCGCTTGCTCGCCTTAACAAAGACGGGAACGCCGCCGCACACTTTTACGACCTCGGGATAGGTCAGCCAATAGGGCGCGGGGATGATGACCTCGTCCCCCTCGTTGAGCAGCGCGAAACAGACGTTGAAGATGGAATGCTTGGCGCCGTTGGAGACGATGACCTGCTTGGGTTCGTATTCCAGCCCGTTGTCCCGCTCGAACTTCTCGCAGATGGCGCGGCGCAGTTCGGGCAGCCCCGCGGCTGGCGTATATTTGGTATAGCCACGCTCGAGCGCGTTCTCCGCCGCCTGTATGATATGTTCGGGCGTATTGAAGTCCGGTTCCCCGACGCCGAAATTGACGACGTCCTCCCCCGCCGCCTTCATGGCCTTTGCCTTGGCGCTGATGGCAAGGGTGAGCGAAGGGGAGATGGTGCGGATCCTGTTGGCAAGTCTTTCCATGGTATTCTTCCTCGTCTGTTGTAAAATAGAGTTCAGGACTGTTCCCCCGCAAGCTGCGCCTCACGGTCGGCACGGGCGAGCGCGTCGATCATTTCGTCGAGATCGCCCGCCAGGAACGCCTCCATATTGTGCAGACTGAGCCCGATGCGGTGGTCGGTGATGCGGCTCTGCGGGTAGTTATAGGTGCGGATGCGCTCGCTGCGATCGCCCGTTCCCACCAGGCTGCGACGGTTTGCCGCCTCGCGCGAGTTCTGCCGCGACTGGTAATAGTCATAGAGGCGGGCGCGCAGCACGCGGTACGCCTTCTCTTTGTTCTTGAGCTGGCTGCGCTCGTCCTGGCAGGTGACGACGATGCCCGTGGGAAAGTGCGTCAGCCGGATCGCCGTCTCCGTCTTGTTGACCTTCTGGCCGCCCGCGCCGGAGGAACGGAACAGATCGACGCGCACGTCCTTTTCATCCAGCTCCACCTCGACCTCCTCCGCCTCGGGCAGGACCGCTACGGTCGCCGTGGAGGTATGGATCCTGCCCTGCGACTCCGTTTCGGGCACGCGCTGCACGCGGTGTACGCCGCTCTCATATTTGAGTCTGCCGTACGCGCCCCTGCCGCCGATGTTGACGATCGCCTCCTTCATGCCGCCCAGCTCCGTCTCGTTGACGCTGACTGGCTCGAAGGAGAAGCGGTGGGCGTCGCAATAGCCCTGATACATGCGGTAGAGCACGGCGGCAAACAGCGCCGCCTCTTCGCCCCCTGCGCCCGCACGGATCTCGAGCACGCAGCCGCCGTCATCCTTTTTGTCCTTGGGAAGGAGCAGGATCTTCAGTTCGTTCTCAAGTTCCGCAAGCTGTTCTTTGAGCGCATAACCCTCTTCGAGCAGCATGTCCTTCATCTCGCCGCTTTCATGTTCCGCCTCGGCGAAGGCGGCGTTCATCTCCTTCTCGCAGCGCGCATAGCGGCGGTAGCTTTCGGCGATCTCTTCGAGCGAGGCGCGCTCGCGCGAGAGCGCGGTAAACCTTGAAATATCCGAAATGACCTCCCCGCTCGAGAGCAGTTCGGTCAATTCGTCATATCGTTTTACGATTTCTTTTACACGATCGAGCATATCCCCTCACTACGACGCAGATCAGAATACGATCTTGACGACGCGCTCCTTACCGCTGAGGTCCTTGACGACCATGGCATAGTCGCAGCGGGAGAAGATCTTGAGGATGTCCTGCGCCTGGTCCTCGCCGCATTCCAGGATGAGCATGCCGCCGCGCGTGACGAAGCGCCCCACCTTTGCTGCGATCGCACGGTAGAACGCCAGCCCGTCCTCGCCGCCGTCCAGGGCAAGACGGGGCTCGAAGTCGCGCACCTCGCGCTGCAGCGTATCGATCTCTGCGCTCGGGATATAGGGCGGATTGGCGGTGATGATGTCAAATTTTCCCTTGACGTTCTCGAAAAGATCGCTCTTGATCACGGTGACGTTCGCCTTGTTCAGGCGCACATTCTTGCGCGCGACATCGAGCGCGTCCTCCGAGATATCCGTCGCGGTGACGAGGATGTTCTTATCCTCCTTTGCCGCCTCGCACGCGATCGCAATGGCGACGGCGCCGCTGCCCGTGCACAGATCGAGCACCTTGTCGCCCTCACGCACGGCCGCGACCGCCTGCTGTACCAGAAGCTCCGTTTCGGGGCGGGGGATGAGCACGCGCTCGTCCACCTCGATGTTGTAGCCGTAAAATTCTGTATTGCCGAAGATGTACCAGAGCGGCTTGCCCGTCAGGCGCTCTTCGAACAGAGAAAGCAGCGTGCCGCATTCCTTGCGCGTGATGACGCGCTCCGTCTTGAGCTCGCTGCGCGGCACATTCAGCGTGAGCGAGAGGATCCACTCCGCATCCGCCTCGTCGATGCCGTGTTTTGCAAACGTCTCCTTCATCATTGCCGACAGCTTGGAGAGCTTCGTTTCGGTGACGAAGAGTTTTTCAGGAGAGTCGGGGTCGCTGTCCATTTCCACCACCTTTTCAAAGGCAAGCATGGCGCACTCGATCATCTTTTCATCCGGCTCGCGCGTGGTCAGGCGCTGCAGCAGGTACCCCGGCGCCTTGAGCGGGAGCACCAGCGGGGACTGCGTGCGTGCAAGCAGCCGCAAAACTTCGTATGAGACGCCTGCCACGACGGGCAGAAGCAGCAGCTTGATCACAAAGCGGATGAAAAAATCGAGAACGTCGTATCCCGTGACGAGATATCTGCCGATCAGCCACCCGACGACGGCAAAGACGAGAATGGACACGGTGAGCACGAGAAAGATGAACGTCGTGCCGCAGCGGTCGTGCATGCGGGAGCAGCCCTTGATGTTTTCCACCGTGAGCGGCAGCCCGCGCTCGTAGCAGTTGATCGTCTTGTGTTCCGCGCCGTGATAGCGATAGGTCTCCCTCAGAGAAGAGAAGAGAAGCGTAAAACAGATATACAGCACAAAGATGACGAGGCGGAAGCCGCCGTCGATGAGATTATACCAAAGGATGCCAAGGCTGCTTTCGCCGCCGATCACGCCCTCGGGCGCGGCAGAGGCGATGAGCTCGGTCAGATAGGACGGAAGAAAGAGAAATAGGAGCACCGCAAGCACGACGCCGACGACGACGGAGCAGACCGAGACGATCTTGGAGACGCTCAGCTTCCAGCGCTCGGCGACATAGCGGTTGAGCTTGGGCGGCGCTTCGTCCTCCCCCTCTGCAACGGCGACCTCGGCGCTACGCATCAGCGCCTCCATCCCCGTAACGAGAGACATGACAAAACTGACCACCCCGCGAATAAAGAGCAGCCGCGTCCATTTTTTGTGGGATTCGGGCGGTGCGATGCGCTTTGCCTCCATGTGCAGTTCGCCCTGGTCGTCGCGCACGACCGTCGCCATGCCGCTCTTGCCGCGCATCATGACGCCGGAGATGACCGCCTGTCCGCCGATATAAGTCAATTTCTTCTTTTTCTTCATGTCATCCATTCAGATGCGCAGCCGCGCATATGTGCGATATAGCAAAACAGCCCCTGAAAAAGAGGCCGGTTTCGCTGTCAGATGCCATATCTTTTCTTGAACTTATCGACGCGTCCGCCCGTATCCACGAGCTTCTGTCTGCCCGTGAAGAAGGGGTGGCACTTGCTGCAAATATCCACTTTCATAACCTCCACGTCCTTCGTCGTGCCCGTTTTGAACGTCTCGCCGCATGCGCAGACGACGGTCACTTCGTGGTACTTGGGATGAATATCGGCCTTCATTGATGAATTCACCTCGCTTAATATTTTTCGCCCGAGCCCGGGCACCGCCAAATTCGGTTACTTTTGGGCTTACAACGCCATTATAGCCATTTTTTTTGTTTTCGTCAACTGTTTTTGGAAAGCTCAGCAAAAAACTTGACCCTTTCTGCTTTTTTCCAAAGGAACGCCTCTGCCGCTTTTTGCGGCGAAACGCTTGCCTTTCCGAAAATTTTAGGGTATAATATGAGAAAATTCCGCAAAAAGTGTGCATGTAAGGAAGGTTTGCTACATGAATGTCTGGAGGCTGACGGCTGCTAACAATCTCGTACTCGAGGAAGAAAATTTTCTTTCCGCAGAGGGCAGGCATAAGGTCCGCGTGACAAAAGTATTCCTGGGCGAGGCGGACGCAAAGGTGTTCAGCGGCGCATGCAGGGTAAAATATCCGCGCGTTCCGGGGCGTTACGCCGTCGGCATCGTGGCAGACGAGACGAGCGAGCACTATACTAAGGGGGCGCGGGTGCTGCTGCACGCCCTGCTTCCGCGCGAGGATACCGGCACGGAAAAGTGCGACTTTTCGCAGACCATGCCCCTCGTCTGCGGCAGGACGGCAGAGGGATATCTGCGCGACTTCGTTGCGCAGTCCGAGCGGGACATGACCCTTCTGCCCGACTCCGTCAACGACGAGAAGGCGCTTTTGGTACAGCACATCGCCCTTGCCAAGGCGGCGATCGAGAGGCTCCACCCGCAGAAGGGGGATCACATCGCCGTCATCGGCGCCGATCTTGTGGGGCTGTTCGCCGCGCAGCTGCTCATCTATCAGCAGGTGGCGCCCATTCTCATCGATGCAAGGCAGGAGCGGCTGGATTTTGCCCGCACCTGCGGGGTTTACTATGCCCTGCCCGACGGAGAGGGCCTTTTGGAGCGGCTCGGCTCGATCACGGGCGGCAGGCTTGCCGACGGCGTGCTCTGCTCGGCAGACCCCGGCAGCCAAAGCGATCCAGCCCTCCCCTTCACCGTCTGCGCGCAGAACAAAAACGTCGTCATCTGCGGCGACAGCGGGCAGTCGCTGCCCGTCGATCTCGGACCGGCGCTGGATAAGCAGCTCACCGTCTCCTGCGTGTCCGACGGAACGGACTATATCGAGACGGCGATTAACCTCATCGCCAACAAGGCGATCGATCTCGAAGCGCTGCATGCACACATGCACAACGCAGGCGAGCTGACCGCGCTCTTGAAGGACCTGCTCTCTAACCCGCGTCCTTTGGAAGAGATCGATATCGTAAACATGCTGTAAAAGAGCTGTTAAAAATACAAAAGTGCAAGACAGGCCGACGAGATGATCAGATTTATTGCAACAGATATGGACGGAACTCTCCTTGACGCAGAGAAACATCTGCCCGAGGAGATTTTTCCGCTCATAGAACAGCTGCACGCGCGCGGGATCCTGTTTGCACCCGCAAGCGGGCGGCAATATGCCAATCTGAAAAAGCTGTTCGCGCCCGTATGGGACAAGCTCATCTTCATCTGCGAAAACGGCGCGCTCGTGAAGTATCAAGACAGGACCATACATCTCGATCCCATCCATGATACGCTAATCAAGGGCGCGCTGGACGAGATCCGCGCCCTGCCCCACCTGTATCCCATGCTGTGCGGCACCGACTTCGCATACATCGAAAACAGCGAAATGCCCTTCTTTCAATATGCGATGTTATCCTACACCAACTGCAAAAAGGTGGATAACCTCGACGACGTCATCGGCAAAGAGGACATCTGCAAGATCGCCGTCTACGACGAGATCGCGGCGGCGGAAAACTGCATCAAGGTGCTTCCGCAGCGCCTGCCGCAGCTGAGGACCATCCTCTCCGGCTTCGACTGGTGCGACATTTCCTCGCCGACGGCAAACAAAGGGAGGGCGATCCGCATGGTGCAGAATGCCTTTTCGCTGCAAAAGAGCGAATGCGCCGCGTTCGGCGACCACATGAACGACTACGAGATGCTGCTCGCCTGCGGATACCCGTATGTGACCGAAAACGCCTATCCCCCGCTGCGCAAACTGTTCCGCCGCACCGTTCCCTCCAATGCGGAACACGGCGTGATCACCAAGATCAAAGAGATCCTGAAGGAGGAATGACCGCCTATGAAATATATGATCGCTTCCGACATCCACGGCTCGGCATACTACTGCCGCCTGCTCAAAGACCGCTTTTTGGAGGAGGGCGCAGAAAAGCTCATTCTGCTGGGCGATCTGCTCTATCACGGCGCCCGCAATCCCCTGCCCCGCGAATACTCCACGCTCGGCTGTGCCGAGATCCTCAATTCGCTCAAGGACAGGATCCTCTGCGTGCGCGGCAACTGCGACAGCGAGGTGGACCAGATGGTGCTCGAATTCCCCATCATGGCGGAGCTGTGCCTGCTGCCCGCGGCGGGGCGCACGCTGTATCTTACGCACGGGCACAAACAGTGCGCCTGCCTGAAACGGGGCGACGTGCTCGTCAACGGGCACTTTCATGTACCCGCGTGGGAGGAGCGTGCAGACTGCACCTATGTCAACTGCGGCTCTGTATCCATCCCCAAGGAGGACAGCCCGCACAGCTGCCTCATCCTGGAGGACGACGCCCTTACCTGGAAGGATCTTGAGACGGGCAGCGTGTTCCGCACCGCCTCTTTGCGCTGAACGGCAAAAGTTTATGTGAAATTTTTGGATTTGTCTTGACAAATCCTCTTTCGATGGATACAATAATAGTATCCTATCGATTTAAGGAGATGAATGTTATGGCAAAATGGTTTAACTCGCAAAGCAGACTCGTACAGATCATTCTGCTCCTGATCCCGTTCGTAAACTGGATCGTGGAAATTCTGGTAAGATGGTCGGCATTCCTTACGACAAAGAGCATTCTTCAGCTGCTTGCAGCGATCGTCGTCACCTTTGGCGGTCTCTTCATCGGCTGGCTCGATGTGATCTGGTGCCTGCTGTTCAAGCACATGATCCTTGCAAAGACCTGATAACGACGCATTGCAAAAAGGGCATCCCCGCGGATGCCCTTTTTGGGTATATAAAACCCGCGGATAGTCCGCGGGTAACAGAGAGCTTTAGCGGTGAAACTTGCAATAAAAAACTCCTTTTGATACAATGGAGTTGCGACCTGGCAGTTGCAACGAAAGGAATCAAAAGGAGGACATCCGGATGGATGACGTAAGAAGTTTAGCACATACGAAATGGAATTGCAAGTATCATGTAGTGCTTGCGCCAAAATATCGCAGGAAAGTATTTTACGAAGAGAAGCGATTGGAGATCGGGGCAATACTTCGGGAGTTATGTCGGTGGAAAGGTGTAGAGATAATAGAAGCCGAAGTATGCCCCGATCATATCCATATGCTGTTAGCGATCCCGCCGAAGATGAGCGTTTCGGGGTTCATGGGATTCCTGAAAGGAAAGAGTAGCCTGATGATCTACCAAAAATGGGGGAGCATGAAATACAAGTACCGAAACAGGCAATTCTGGTGTCGGGGGTACTATGTTGACACTGTCATATATCTTTATGGACAGTTTTTGTTTGTTCTATCAATTGGCATAACAGCACAACGAACAGTCTGTAAAAAATATAAAAACTTCGAGTATGCAATGAGTATGCCAAAACTCACGATATAACCGTTGTAAAAACCTATATCGACCGCGCTATGACGGGCACAAACGACAATCGCCCCGACTTTCAGCGCATGATAAAAGACAGCGCTCGCAAAGAGTGGGAGCTGGTTCTGGTTGTGACATAAATTTATGGACACTTTCAAAATATAGGTATCAAGGGTATAAAATAAGCGTAAGAGTTCGGTCAACCCATACGCTTGTTTGTTATTTATCGGAATTATTAAGTTTATGCCGTAAGACGGAAGCAATATCAACCTTATACACGATGTCTATCTCACGTTCTTTGCCCGTGATTTTCGGTAAGCCACCGACGATGATACGGTCAATCAACTCATAGCACATTTCGCGGGTAAGTTCTGGCGCTTCGAGATATTTCTTTATGTTCCGTATAAACTCATCGGCGCTCTGTATTGTATTTTCCGTTTCGGTCAGTTTTGCTTCCAGCTCCTCAATTTCGGTTTCGAGTTTCTTCTGTTCCTCGGAATATTTCTGTATGAAGCCGATACAGATATCCTCCGGCATTTTGCCTTTCAACCTGTCCTCGTAAGCTAACTGCATAAGCCGGGACAATTCTTCAATACGTTTCCGCTTTCCCTGTAATTCCTTCTTGGCGGCTTTTATGGATTTTTCCTGCACTTCCGCATTGTGCCGGATAAACTCTTCGCGGATAGCCTTTTCATCAAGTACGATCCGCTGTGCCATGTCCCGTATATCGTCAAGGATTATTTTTTCGAGAGTCTTTGCCGCTATGTGATGGGAAAAGCATATCGTCTTACCGAAACGCATATGGTCGCCGCAGTTAAACGCATATTTATTGTTTCCGACGCTGTTCAACTTCATTTTGCAACCGCAGTCGGCGCAATAAAGAAATCCTGATAAAGGGTGTGTATAGCCCGTGGCCGTTTTCCTGCCCTGTGCAACAGACTTTTCACGTTCGCGTACTCTATCCCAAAGCTCTTGAGAGATGATAGGCGGATGCGTATTATAGACGACAACCCATTCGCTTTGATCTTTCTTGTTTCAAGGTCGAAACCCTAACATTGCAAGTGCGAATTATTATGAAGGTGATAGAAGTTTGGTTAATAAGCAACCCAATCACATTCAAATTCAAATCCACTATGTCACGCCGACAAATTTAGTAAAATATAATTACTACTCTCCAGTTATAGCAATGTATGTTCCGGAAGCATGTTCGGAAAAGTTATCAAGGTTGGTGAGAAAAGCATGATGAGTATTCAGGAAATATTGCATAAAGTTAGTTCTATAAGCAATGACAATCAAGAGTACATAGTGTTTGAGGATGACACAAATAAATGTTATTTTGGAAAGGATAAAACAGGCCATATTGCATTTCTAATCGAATCATCGTCTCCTAATATCTCGCCTCTGTGTCAGGAAACAAAATCTCTTAGTTTTGTTTTTAATAAGCGCTGCAAGTTGGTCTGTAATGGTGAATGTAAAAGAAAAGTGATCATTATATGCAAACCCATCCGACCCCGTATTATAGGGCGAGTCGATATAAATGCACTGAACGCTATGAGAATAGGACTTAAGCAAATGTTTCAAGCCATCAAGGTTATCCCCGCTGATATAGATATTTTTACTATTTTGGTTTTCTGGCTTTGAGTTATTCTCCTCGTCGGGAACCACGACAGTCGTTGTATCCATCGAAGCAAGCAGTCGCCCATAGTTCTTCCCGAGGAATCTTAACTCATATCCATCATTGCGAACAACAAGCTGATCTCCCAGATACTCCTTAAAACGATCTAAATCAAATTCACCATCGTGAAAGCAGGCAGGAAAATATTCCTTTAATGCTTCAATCTCTCTGCCATTAACGGTTACACTTTCATTTTTGTTCATTATATCTTTGATCATCGTTTTTCTCCGTTATTTATTTAATTTTTTAGGCCTTAAAATATCTTTGATTGCGGTTGGTCGGAGTATCGGGATCGGTCATGGCGATGAGCCCTGCCTCCAATGCCGGTTGAATATAATTTTTACGGAACGTCACGCGTGATTTCAAGCCGAGCTTTTCCATAAGCTCCACCGCAGACATGGGGTAAGTTTCAATGACAGACATCAACGCCCTGATTTGATTGCTGATATGGCTCTGATGGTTGTGCGTATCTCTTGCAAGTTCGGAGATTGCCTTTTTGATCACGCCGAGCATGAACAGGATAAAGCGGTTTGATTTGCCTTCCGCCGTCGAAAGTCCGATCGCACGGTAATACTCTTCTTGATTGTCTTTGATAATACTCTCGATTGGAATCCACTCGAATATCGGCTTCCAGCTTGCAAGCAATGCCGTCTGCCATAACCTTCCCGTTCTGCCGTTTCCGTCCATAAAAGGATGAATGAACTCAAATTCATAGTGGTAACTTTTCAGCTAATAAGCCATTCGAGAAATTGGCGACCGACGTGACAGAGTTTACTGTATGCGATGACAAGGTATACCTGTCTCCGATCATAGATTTACATAACAATGAAGTAATAAGCTATTCTATATCAACAAGTCCTAATTTTTGGCAAACGAGAGAAATGCTGAAAGGATTGTTCGACAAGCTGCCGCAAGGCGCAAAACCGATCTTGCATTCCGATCAAGGCTGGCAATACCAAATGAAAGAGTTTCAAAGACAGCTGAAAGAA
>CALVLK010000014.1 GCA_944337235.1 uncultured Clostridia bacterium | reverse complement strand
GTCTGACCCATTTCATTCGTTTCGCTCGCGATATGACCACTCGCCTCGTCATAACTGCAGCTGTATTCGAGCGTCAATCCGTTTTTGCTTCTGCTCTCTTTCGTGCATCTGCGCTTGCCGTCATACGTGTAGCCGCTCACCACGCCATACACGTCCGTTTCGCTTTCCGGACTTTCATATTTCGTGTTCGCAGTATAACTTACACTCTCTGTACCGATGTTTTCACTTTCGCCGTTGCGCCGTATGATCCTCTTATAGGGCCGCCCGTACCGGTCGTACAGCGTGATCGCATGCTCCTCCTTTCCGTACTCCACCTTGTAGTCCCTGTCGATCATATACATCGCCTGCCCGTCTGTACGATACAGCGCTCCGTCCTTGATATATGCCGTCCCCTCGTTGTTCTTGTATACAAATTCCACGATGATCTTCGAAGGTACCCCGTCCGTAAAGTCCAGCGGGATCGCTATGTACTGCCAGTCGTCGTCATCTTCGTTCAGCGGCGTATAACTGTTCCAATATACATCATTCCCGTTCTGAAGTTTTATGCGGATCCCATACCAGGGAGAATTCTCCGCCTTGATCTGATAGAGCGAGTCCTGTGTATTCAGCTCGTATTGCATCGCATCACTCTTGGAGCTTGCCTTTGCCCAGCAGCAGAATACATACATTCCGTCTGTCATGTTGGTACCATAGGCGATATCTCCCTTGGCAACATCGCCGCCTGAAATTGCGGCCGGGGTCGAAAACAGCCTTGCCACGATCTGTGTGGAATCCAATTCCGCGCTGCATGCCAATATCCGCTGCCGGTATCCTTCCGATGTCAGAACATTCTGCACCTGCGTAAGTTCTGCCATGCCGGTTGCGACCTCATACGTATCGCCGCTGCCGACGGGCTCCGCCTCGGCGACGGTTCTGCCGTCCTTGCCGAACATATAGTCGCGCCGCAGCCCGTTGCGATCGGTGACGCGCGTTCTTCCTGCGGTTTCGTAACTGATCGTCCATTCATTGCCGTCTTTTGTGCCCGTCGTCACGACCGTTCCGATCGCACTGTATTTGCTGTGTTCGCTGATCTTCTGTATGCGGCCGACCGAATCTGTCGACATGACAAGATAATATCCGCTCTCATCGGTAACGCGCGACAGTCTGCTTCCGCTGTACAGAAAGCTGCCCAGCTCCGCATACGACGTTCCGTTTCCAAAGCGATATCGAATGCTGCTCACTCTTCCCGCCGTATTGTATGTTATGCTTACAAGTTCTTCGCCCTTCTTGATCTCATTCAGCCGCCCAGAACTGTTATAGCCGAATTCGATCACGGCGTCATCATCTTCGATCTTGGTCAACTTTCCTGCTGTATCGTATGTATAGTAGGTCGAATTGCCCGTCTCGTCCTGATGCACTTCTTTGACCTTGTTCGCTTCAAACTTGAACAGTGTATTCTCTCCGACCTCCATCTGCCAGGCTTCACTGCCGCTGCTACGGATCCGATATCCCTCGTCCGTCATCCAATACGACAGTACCGTTGTATCGACCGTGCAATAATACCATCTGTTCTCATCTCCGTCAAATTCTGATGACCCCTTTTTCTCCGCTCTGGTACGATGAAAACATTCATGAAGCAGGCCGCTCCCGTCCTCATAGTAAAGAGAATCTCCCTGTCGGATCATTCGGCCCAATATGCCGATCCGCCATCCATAACCGACATTTGTGCCTTCCTGCACCTCGTTACAGCAATCACTGTTGTAAATCAAGGCAATCGGCATTCCCTTTCCGCTTTGAAAGGGTTCAAGCACATACATCAGCCGACCGGTAAACAAATCCGATAGGATCTTGCCGTCACCGACTGTCCGCTCAAACTGCTTTCCGCCTTTTTTCTTTCGCTGCACGATCTGACTTTCCGTAAAGCTGTAGGACTCTGCTGCGTAACTGTTGCTCATTCTATATTCCTCCTTGGCGATCTTTTGCCACCGTATTTTTATTATATCGCCAATCTTACCTGTTCTTCGGACAACCTGTCATCTTTTTTCTTTGATCCACAGAAAAGAACATATATCATTGTCATGTCCCGTTCCCGATCCTTGCATTTTCATGCAAAATGTGCTACAATTTGTTTATCAGCCAGAAAAGCGAGGTAAACGATGAAAAAGCTCATTGCGGCGACATTGGCGTTCGGCATGGGGTGCTGCATGCTCACCGCCTGTACCGATACCGTTCTTTATGATAACTATATCCCCGAGGAGGGCAGGTGCGTGCTCAGCATTCCCGCAGAATATTCACTTGCATTTGAGGGCGAGGCAGAGGTCATCGACGCCTATATGATTAACGGGGCGGTGTGCAGCGACAGCATGAATTATTACAGCGTCTTGCGGGGGGAGCAATTCCGCATTCTTGTCCCCGAGGGGCTGACGCAAGATCAGAATTATCTGGGGCAGACGCTCGTATATTGGCAGCTGAACGAAACGCGCTACCGCGCCGCGGACAGCGCCGTCTCTGAGACGTTCACCTGCACGGAAGATACCGTGATCACACCTGTCTATCATGCCTTCCGCCCCGTCGGCTTTCTCATGTGCGAGCTCGACGAGGAATCGGGGCTGCCCACTCTGAACGAGACGCAGCTGATCGCCGAGGACGGCACGCTCATCGAACAGAGCGGCGTCATCTACCTGCATGGCAGCTACGAGTTTGACGACAGCGAAGCGGCATGGCAAAGCAATGCCGCAATCACAGACTTTACCGCGGAGCAGGAATTGGACCCCGAGGCAGAGGAGGCGCAGACCTATCTCACGATGATCTCCCTCTCGCTCCGCGTACCGGCGCTCTCAGGCGGCACGCCATATGTGCTTGATGTTTTATACGAGATCGAAGGCGGGCTTGGCTATATGTTCAGCGATTACACCGCGGCACGCGTGATCAGAGGGGCGGGCACGACCTGTGAGATCGCCCTTGGAAACAACACCCTGCGCTGCACCTTTGTGGGCTGATCGGCGCGCATTGGGGCACGTTTTGCCCAAAGGCACATATCCCCTCTTGTATATTTTCCCGATCGGAAAGACGTGAAAAACGGCTGCGGAGAGATCCGCAGCCGTTTGTTATTTTATAAAATTTTCAGGTCATATCCTGCCCTTCCATTCAGACAGAAATGGTGTGCAGCATGGCAATCCATTTGGGATCGAAGTGATCCACGATCTCGCTGTGGCCGATGTCCATGGCCGCGATCTTTGCCATATCCTCCTCGGAAAGCGAGAAGTCGAAGACGTCGATATTCTGCTTCATGCGGTCCTCATGCACCGTCTTGGGGATGACGACCACGCCGCGCTGCAAGTTCCAGCGCAGGGCGACCTGCGCGGCGCTCTTGCCGTACTTGCGCCCGATCTCCGTGAGGGTGGGATCGCCAAAGAGATTGCGCTTGCCCTCGTTGAATGGCGCCCACGCCTGCGGGATCACGCCGTAATGCTGCATCGTCTGCAAGTTGAGCGTCTGCTGAAAGAAGGGGTGCATCTCGACCTGGTTGACCATCGGCTTGATCGCAAACGTCTCGCAGAGGTCGGCGAGCACAAGCGGATAGCAATTCGCCATGCCGATCGCACGGATCTTGCCCGCACGATACATCTCCTCCAATCCCTTCCAGGCGTTGATGTAGTCGCCCATCGGCTGATGCAGCAGCATCATGTCGACATAGTCTACGCCAAGGCGAGAGAGCGTCTCCTTCGTCGCCCTGATTGCACCGTCGTACGAAAAATCGCTCAGCCACACCTTGCTCGTCAGAAAGACCTCTTCGCGCGGCAGACCGCTCTCCCTGAGCGCGTCGCCCACGGCGCGTTCGTTGCCGTATGCCTGCGCCGTATCGATCAGGCGATACCCCGTACGAAAGGCGGCGAGCACGGCCTGCTTTGCCTGTTCATACTCCGGGATTTGGTATACGCCAAAGCCCAGCTGCGGGATCTGCACCCCGTTATATAACTTCAGATAGGTCATTGTTGCTTCTCCTTATTCAGATTACTCGTTCTCGTGCACATTGAAGTTTCGCAACAGCATCTCCCCTACGCCGGGCGCGTCGGGATCGTGCGTGCCATGCCCCTTGTCGAGTGCACGAAGCTGTGCCATCTCGTCCTCCTCCAGCGCAAAATCGAAGAGATCGAGATTGCTCCTGATGCGCGCGGGGTTCGTCGACTTGGGCAGGACGATGATGCCCTCCTGCACCTCGAAGCGCAGGATGATCTGCCCTGCATCCTTGCCGTACTTTTTTGCAAGCGCAGCGATCGCAGGCTCGGCAAAGAGCGCCTTGTTGCCCTGACCGAGCGGGCCCCATGCCTCGATCTTTACCCCGTCCGGCTCGAGAAGCGCGCGCAGCTCCCGCTGCTGGAAATATGGGTTGCACTCCACCTGATTGACGGCGGGCTTCAGATCAAACTGCGGCACAAGGGCGTTCCAGATCTTTGGCGTCATGTTGCTGACGCCGATGGAGCGCAGCTTTCCCGCCGCCTTGGCGTCTTCGAGCGCCTTCCAGGCATGCACCATGTTGCCGTACGGCTGATGCAGCAGATAGAGATCGATATAGTCCGTCGCCAGCTTTTTTAAGGAACTCTCCAGCCCCTTCTGTGCGGGGGCATAGCCGTAATCCTGCAGCCAGAGTTTGCTCGTGATGAAGATCTCCTCCCGCGGGATGCCGCTGTCCTTGACCGCCCTGCCCACTTCCTGTTCATTGAAATAGGCGACGGCGGTATCGATGTGGCGATAGCCCGCATCGAGCGCCTCGCGCACGGCGCGATAGGTCGAGCCGTCGTTCGGGATCAGAAAGACGCCGAACCCGACCGCAGGGATCTCATTTCCGTCGTTCAACAGTACCTGTTTCATGTTTTATCTCCTTCTGATAAATATTTTTGAAATAGATCGAAAAGATGCGCCGCGCAAAATGCCTGCGTGCGCGCGGCAAAGCTGTACGCGCCGCCCGCAATGCACCAACACAGCATCTCCCCGTACAGGAGATCGGCAAGATGCTGCGCCGTCTCCAGGACGGGCATATCCGCCCGCAGAGCCCCTTGCGCAATGCCGTAGTGCAGTAGCGCGCCGATATCGGCAATGTCGCTCGGCAACTTCTCCCTGTCTGCCTCGTTGGCGACAAGTTCGGGAACGACCACGTTTTTCACCCACTCCTGGCAGAGTTTCAGACCGCCCTGCTCAATGTACGCCGCAAAGCTGACCATATAACAGGAGAGTTTGCGCAAAAATCCGCCCTCCTGTGCCTTGGCATTTTCGAGGATCATGGCGAACATCCCCCTGCTTAGCTCAAAGACGATGTCCTCTTTGCGCTTGAAATAGGTGTAGAAGGTCCCCTTCGCCACCCCGCAGCGCGATGTGATCTCGTCGACGGAGGTGTTGGTGAGCCCCTTCTCGCAGATGATCTGTCTTGCCGCCTCGATCAATCGTTCCCTCGTCTTTGCCGCAGAAAGCTGCCTGTTGGTCATGGCCGATCCCTCCTTTCGATTTTCATTGTATCACAGTCATTGACTTAGAGTCAACTAATTTCAGGCATTTTTTGCAAAAAAACGGGCAGATCGCCCGTCATTGCCCATCCTGCCCTGCAAGGATCTCTTCAAATTCGCCCTCTTTGAGCTGCAATTTGATCGTGCCGTACTTCAACTCCACGCGCTCGACCAGCGCGCGCATGACATTCTGCCGCTGCAGGCGCCCCAATTCCTTCCACAGTGCGGGCAGTGTTCTGATCAGATCCGCCCTCCGTTCCATTTTCTTCGTTGTCTCGCGCCGCTCCTGCTCCGCGGCGATCTCGCGCTCCGTTCGCCTGATCTTGCCGCGGACGCGCTCCGCTTCGTCCAGCAGGCTCTCGTCGCCGAGACGCTGATATGCCTTGACGAGGCGGGCGTACTCGCTGCGCTCCTCTTCTGCCCTGCGCGTCAGCCCCGCGGTGATCTCCTCCGCCGAGATGCGCTCCTTCAGCTCATCGTGATAGCGCACGGCAAAGGAGAGCACGCTGCGCACGACCTCGCGCTCCACCTCCGCCGCGTCGTATTTGTCGTTGTCGCAATGGGCGTCGCGTACGAGGTTGCGCGCGGCATTGCTCGCATACTGCGAATAACAGATGAGCTTCAGCCGCCTGTTTTTCCCCTGCCCGTACTGCATGTAGCGCATCTTGCCGCCGCAGACGCCGCAATAGACAAGCGAAGAGAGCAGATATTCCGACGGATGCCGCTTGACGCTGCGGCGCTTTAAGATCTCCTGCGCGCGGGCGAACGTCTCGTCGTCGACAAGCCGCTGATGCAGCCCGCGGAACTGCTCCCCCTTATAGGTGATCTCGCCGAGATAGACGCGGTTGCGCAAAATGTGAAAGACGACGACGTCGGACGAAAGCCCGAGCGCGTCGGCGATCTTGCGCGGGGAATACTCCATTGTATTGTACATGGCAAACACGCGCTGCACGGTGAGCGCCTGTTCGGGCTGGACGGCAAGCGTGTTGAGCTCCTTGGAATAGTAATAGCCGTAGGGCGGCCGCCCGCCCCCCTTCCAATGCCCCTCGATGGCGCGCTGTCTGCGCCCCGACGAGAGCTTGGATACGATGGCGTCGTGATCGAGTTCGGCAAAGATGGAGAGGATGGAGATGAGAATGCCGTACGTCTGCCGGGAGCGCGAATCGATGCTGTCTTTCAGCGCAAGAAAGTCGCAGCCCGCGCGCTCGCACTCCTCCTTGAGAAAGCGCAGAATGAGCATCTGCGTTCTGCCGATCCGGTCGAGCGTATGCGTGACGATGAGCCGTACCCGCTTTTCGCGCATGCATTTGAGCAGCGCCTGAAAGGCGGGCCGCCGATCGTTCATGCCCGTATAGCCGTCGTCCACGAATACGACGGCATTTTCAATGCCGTATGCCCTGCAATAGCGCTCGAGTTCGCGGTATTGCACATCCAGGCCGTAGCCGTCCTGCGCCTGCGAATCGGTCGAGACGCGCAGATACAGCGCCGTCACATCGGCCGCATCCGCATCGAGCGCGTCGTAGGTGGGGTAGGCAAAGGAGATCGCCTTGCTCTTTTCCTTCATGCCGCCCTTCAGCCGCGCTCCTCCGCCCTGCACAGACGCGCATACGCCTCGTTGACGACGTCGCCCACATAGTCGTTGATGCAGCGGTAGTGGGCAATCTCCCCCTCATGGATGCGCCGCGTTCCCAAAAAGATCTCTACATTCATGACAAATTTATTGTACTCCTCCTTCTTGCAGACAGACCATGGGGGATATTTTTCCCCTTTCGGGCGCTGCCTATACAAACAGATCGCCGCGTGGATCACGCGGCGATCGGGATGTCAGCCATTTAATTTCCAGATAAGTTCGTTGTAGTCGGTGACCGAACGGTCGGCGGAGAATTTTCCGACGGACGCCATATTGACAAGGCACTTTCTGTCGAAGTCCTGCGTGCCGTAGTCGCGGAGGAGCTGCTCCTTCACGCGCACATAGTCGGCAAAATCGTACAGCACCAGAAAGCGGTCGGGGTTATAGTCGTTGAGCAGGCTGTCGTAGATGTGCCGGAGCATGCCCTTGTCGTCGGAGAAGGTACCGTTCACGAGCGTTTCGAGCACGCGCTTGAGCTTGTGGTTGCCCTCGGCGATCTCACGCGGGCAATAGAACTGCTTGATGGCGGCAACCTCTTCGACGGTCGCGCCGAAGATATAGTTGTTCTCTCTGCCCGCCTCCTCGCAGATCTCCACATTCGCGCCGTCCAATGTCCCCAGCGTGACCGTGCCGTTGAGCATGAACTTCATGTTGCTCGTGCCCGAAGCCTCCATGCCCGCAAGCGAGATCTGTTCGGAGACGTCCGCCGCGCAGACGATCTTTTCCGCATAGGAGACGTTGTAGTTCTGCACGAACACCACCTTCATAAACTTCGACACCTGCTCGTCTGCATTGACGAGCTTTGCGATCTCGTTGATATACTTGATGATGCCCTTTGCGTTGTAATACCCGGGCGCCGCCTTGGCGCCGAAGATGAACGCCGTGGGCGGGAAGTCGGTGATCTCCCCGTCTTTGATCGCATAGTAGAAGTACAGAATGGAGAAGGCGTTCAGAAGCTGCCGCTTGTACTCGTGCAGGCGCTTGACCTGAACGTCGAAGATGAAATCGGGCGAGAGCTCCACCCCCTCGTGCACGCGGATGTAATCGGCAAGTTTCTGCTTGTTCTCGCGCTTGATGGCGCCGAACACGGGCAGCATATCCTCGATGTGCCCCTTCATCTCCTGCAGGCGCTTCAGATCGGTATGCCAGGCGGTGCCGATGCGGCTGTCGATCTGCGCCACCATCTTCGGATTGTTGAGAAGCATCCAGCGGCGGGGCGTGATGCCGTTCGTGATGTTGACGAATTTCTCGGGCGTGCGCTCGTACCAGTCGCGGAAGGTCTCACGCTTGAGAATATTTGTGTGGATCTCGGCGACGCCGTTGACGCGCGCGCTGACATAGATGGCGAGGTTTGCCATATGCACCACATTGTCACGGATGATATAGAACTTGTCCCCCTGCCCCTCTGCCTGCAGCCGCTGCTGGCATTTTTCGATCTCCCTGAATACGTTGGGCAAAATGTCGGAGAGGGCGAGCGCGTCCCACTTCTCCAGCGCCTCGGCAAGGATGGTGTGATTGGTAAAGTTGAAGCACCTGCTGCATACGCCGAACGCCTCTTCAAACGTGAGCCCCTCCGCCTGGAGCAGGCGCAGCAGCTCCGGAATGGCGATGACGGGATGCGTATCGTTGAGCTGGAAACAGTATGCCCGATCGAGTTCGCGCAGATCCGCGCCCTTCTCTTTCTGCTTGCGCATGATATCCTGCAGCGAAGCGCTCACCATGAAATACTGCTGGCGCAGGCGCAGGATCTTGCCCACCATCGTATTGTCGTTGGGGTAGAGCACATCGGTGATCTTGGTCGCGGCAAAATTCTCCTGTGCCGTATGTTCGCCGTGCATCTCGTTGAACGCGGCAAAGTCAAACTCCTGTACGGGTTCGCTCGCCCACAGGCGCAGCGTATTGACCACGCCGTTCCGGTAGCCGAAGATGGGCATATCGTAGGGGACGGCGCGCACCTTCTGATCGGCAAAGGAGACGATGACGGCGTCGCGCTCGACGCGCACGCTCCACGGATCTCCCCACTTCGTCCAGTCGTCGCCCTCCTCGTGCTGATATCCGTCGACAAAGGTCTGGCGGAACAGCCCGTAGCGGTAGCGGATGCCGTAGCCGTCGAGCGGGATATTCATGCTCGCGGCGCTTTCCAGATAGCAGGCGGCAAGGCGGCCAAGTCCGCCGTTGCCGAGCGCGGCGTCCTCCACCTCTTCAAAGTCGTTCAGATCTCTCTGCACGGACGAAAGCGCCTCGCGCGCGTCCTCCAGAAGTCCAAGGTTGAGCAGGTTGGAGAAGATCGCCCTCCCCATGAGAAATTCCGCGGAAAAATACCCGCAGCGCTTCTTTTGCGTTCTGCGTTCCTTGCTCCAATCCTCCCAGCACAGCCCCATGACGGCCCTGGAAAGCGCATTGTACAGCTCTTTGTTGGTGGCGGATCTCAGATCCGTCTCGTATTCGGCATGAAGAATACGGTCTGTTTCGCGCAAAAATGCCTCTCTGTCAAATTGCATGATCCATCTCCTTTCCGCCGGACGGCGGCTTTATCTCATTTGTTCTTCCTGATATGTAGCGGCTTCTTTTAAGTTTATTTATGCCATAAGAAACCTTTTTAAGAAGCCGTTGCCATTTTAGCAAAAAGTGTTGTGCTTGTCAACCTATTTTTCCGGAAATATATCCACTTTCCGTTTGCGGCAAATTAGCACGATTTTTGTGAAATATTCTGATTTTTATTGAAAAATTGCAGGCGTTATGATATAATCATACTGTTGGGGTCCTGTTCGTCCAAGGGGAATATACGGCGGCAGGACCATACAGAAGATCAGGAGGTAATTGAATGGAACAATGTACTGCGTGCGGCACGGAAGAGCAAAAGCAAAAACTGCTTGCCGTCATCGACGCATCGCGCGAAACACCGGGCTGCCTTATGCACATTTTGCAGGAGGCACAGGGGATCTACGGATACCTTCCCATCGGCGTGCAGCAAATGATCGCAGAGGGACTTGGCATCTCGCTCTCTGAAGTATACGGCGTCGTCACATTTTACTCGCAATTTTCGCTCAAGCCCAAGGGAAAGCACCGCATCAGCGTCTGCCTGGGTACGGCGTGCTACGTCAAGGGCGCCGACAAGATCCTTGCCGAAGTCGAGAATGCGGTCGGCATCAAATGCGGCGAATGCACCGAGGACGGGCTGTTCTCCATCGACAGCTGCCGCTGCGTGGGCGCCTGCGGCCTTGCGCCCGTCATGATGGTTGGCGATGAGGTGTACGGAAAGCTCACCCCCGACAAAGTGAAAGAGATCATCGACGGCTACAGGAGGGAAGAAAAATGACGATTCAGGAATTGGAAGCCATCCGCCAGAAAAAGAAAGATCTCATTGCGGTGCGCCGCGTCATCCGGGAAGAAGGCGAAAAACTTGCCGCAAAGACCGGTTACCGCAAACAGGTGCTCGTGTGCGGCGGCACGGGCTGCACTTCTTCGCACTCCATGCAGGTCATTGAACAGCTCGAATCCTCTCTCAAAGAGAACGGCATCGACGACGTGCTCATCGTCAAGACGGGCTGCTTCGGCCTCTGCGCACTCGGTCCCATCATGATCGTCTACCCCGAAGGGGCATTCTACGCACAGATGACGCCGGAACACGCCAAGACGGTGGTGGAAAAACACCTTGTCAAGGGCGGCGAGATCGTAAAGGAACTGCTCTATCAGGGCACGGTGATGGAGAACGGAGACATCATCCCCTTCTCCGAGACCCCCTTCTATAAAAAACAGATGCGTATTGCGCTGCGCAACTGCGGCGTGATCGCAGCCGAGGACATCGAAGAGGCGATCGCCGCGGGCGACTATGCCGCCATCGAAAAGGTGCTCACCGAGATGACGCCCGACGACGTCATCAACGAGATGCTAGCCTCCGGACTGCGCGGCAGAGGGGGCGCCGGTTTCCCGACGGGCAGAAAATGGGCGTTCGCCAAGGCCTCGCAGGGCGATATCAAATATGTCTGCTGCAACGCCGACGAGGGCGACCCCGGCGCATTCATGGACAGAAGCGTGCTCGAGGGCGACCCGCACTGCGTGCTTGAGGCCATGACCATCGCGGGCTACGCCATCGGCGCGCATCAGGGCTATATCTATGTGCGTGCGGAGTATCCCGTTGCGGTCAAGCGGCTTCAGATCGCCATCGACCAGGCGCACAAATACGGCCTGCTCGGCAAAAACATTCTGGGGCTCGGCTTTGACTTCGACATCGAGATCCGTCTGGGCGCAGGCGCATTCGTCTGCGGCGAGGAGACGGCGCTGATGACCTCGATCGAGGGCCACCGCGGCGAACCCCGCCCCCGTCCCCCCTTCCCCGCCGTCAAGGGTCTCTTCGGCAAGCCCACCATCCTCAACAATGTAGAAACGTGGGCGAACGTCAACCCCATTATTGTCAAAGGTGCGGCGTGGTATTCCTCCATCGGAACGGAGACCTCCAAAGGAACCAAGGTATTCGCGCTGGGCGGCAAGATCACGAACGTCGGCCTCGTCGAGGTCCCCATGGGCACGACGCTGCGCGAGATCGTAGAGGAGATCGGCGGCGGCATCCCGAACGGCAAGAAATTCAAGGCCGCGCAGACGGGCGGCCCCTCGGGCGGCTGCATCCCTGCCTCCTGCATCGACACGCCCATCGACTACGACAGTCTGCTTGCCATCGGCTCCATGATGGGCTCGGGCGGCATGATCATCCTCGACGAGGACACCTGCATGGTGGATATCTCGAAATTCTACCTTGAGTTCACGGCCGATGAAAGCTGCGGCAAATGCACGCCCTGCCGCATCGGCACCAAGCGCCTTTTGCAGCTTCTGACCAAGATCACCGAAGGAAAGGGCGAAGAGGAGGACATCGTCAAGATCGAGGAGCTTGCCTCGCACATGAAACAGTCTTCGCTGTGCGCGCTGGGCCAGAGCGCACCCAACCCCGTCCTCTCTACGCTACGCTATTTCCGCGACGAATATATCGAGCACATCCGCGACAAGAAGTGCTCTGCGGGCGTCTGCAAGGCGATGCTGTCCTATACCATCGACAAGGACAAATGCATCGGCTGCGGCAAATGTGCAAAGAATTGCCCCGCAAACGCCATCGAGCGGACGGACTACACGGCGCCCAATCACAAACTTGCCTCCTTTGCCATCGACACGCAGAAGTGCATCAAGTGCGGCGCGTGCCTGGAAGGCTGTAAGTTCGGCGCGATCTCAAGACAGTGAGGTACTGACACTATGGAGAAAATGGTAAATCTGAAGATCAACAATATTCCCGTTTCCGTTCCCGAGGGAACGACCATCCTCGAGGCGGCGCGCAAAGCGCACATCGAGATCCCCACGCTCTGCTATCTGAAGGATGTCAACTGCGTTGGCTCCTGCCGCATGTGCGTGGTAGAGGCGACGGGCGCGAGAGGGCTCGTGGCGGCATGCGTCTACCCCGTTGCCGAGGGCATGGAGGTGCGCACGAACACGGAAAAGTGCCGCCAGAGCAGAAAGATGACGCTGGAGCTGCTGCTCTCCAAGCACAAGAAAAAGTGCCTCTCCTGCGAGCGCAACCACAACTGCGAACTGCAGAAGCTCTCGCTGGGCTACAGCGTGGATGAAGACCGCTTCAAGGGCGAGGACTATGTGCTGCCCATCGACACCTCCGACGCCGCCGTCGTCCGCGACAACGACAAGTGCATCAACTGCATGCGCTGCGTCGCCGCCTGCAAAAAGCAGAACGTCAACGCGATCGGCCCCATCGGCAGAGGCTTCCACGTGCACATCGGCAGCGCGTTCGACATGCCGCTTGCCGAGTCGGTCTGCGTGGGCTGCGGGCAGTGCATCGTCGCCTGCCCCGTCGGCGCGCTTTCTGAGCGCTCCACCATCGACGAGGTATGGGCGGCGCTTGCAGATCCTGCCAAGAAGGTCATCTTCTTCACGGCGCCCTCCGTGCGCGCGACGCTCGGGGAGGCATTCGATATGCCCATCGGCACCAACGTTGAGGGCAAGATGGTCGCCGCCATCCGCCGCCTCGGGCCGGAATATATCTTTAACATGGACATCACGGCGGACCTGACCATCATGGAGGAGGCGAGCGAACTCATCAACCGCATCAAGACGGGCAAACCAATGCCCATGTTCACCTCCTGCTGTCCCGGCTGGGTGCGCCTGGTAGAAAAGCGCTATCCCGAGATGATCCCCCACCTTTCCACCTGCAAATCCCCGCAGCAGATGTTCGGGGCGCTTCTCAAGACCTATTGGTGTGAGAAAAACGACATCTCGCCCGACAACGTGTTCACCGTCTCCGTCATTCCCTGCACGGCAAAGAAAAACGAATGCCACCGCGAGGAGCTTGAGGGCGATGTAGACGCGGCGATCACCACGCGCGAGCTTGCACGCATGATCAAGACGGCGGGCATCAAGTTCACCGAACTGCCCGACGAGGAGTTCGACAATCCCTTCGCGGTCGCTACGGGCGGCGGCGCCATCTTCGGCGCCACGGGCGGCGTGATGGAGGCGGCGCTGAGAACTGCGGCGCACATGATGGACGGCGACTTCCAGGTCCTCGATTTCTTCGGCGTGCGCGGCACGGCCCCCATCAAAGAGGCAACCTACCTCGTCGCGGGGCACACCCTGCGCGTTGCCGTTGCCTCCGGCCTCGCCAATGCGCAGATCATTCTCGACCAGATCAAGTCGGGAGAGAAACAATACGACTTCGTCGAGATCATGGCGTGCCCGGGCGGCTGCGTGAACGGCGGCGGACAACCCACCCTTTCCGACAGCGTACGCAACTCCACCGAGCTCAAAGAGGCGCGCGCCAAGGCGCTGTATATGAGCGATTCGCAGAACAAGCTGCGCCGCTCCTCCGACTCGCCCGTGATGGACGTCATCTACAACGACTACTTCGGCTTCCCGAACAGTCATAAGGCGCACGAGATCCTGCACACGACATACAAAGCGGATAAACGCCTGTAACACGACAGAGCCTGCCCACAGCGGCAGGCTCTTTTTTTACCCTGCCGCGGCATGCTTATGTTGACAATGAATGCCCGGATATGCTATAATCTACAGTCAGAATATAATTTTACAGATAACGGAGAACAGCTATGAAGATCATTGCTTACGAAACGAAGGACTTTGAGCGCGCCGATTTTGCGCGCGCAGGGGAGTATGGCCTGGAGGTCACCCACTGCACCGAGCCGCTCACGCAGGACACGCTCGCGCTTGCCGCGGGCTGCGAGGGCATCACGACGCTCGGTTTCAGCCGCCTTGACCGCCATATGCTCAGACAGCTTGCCGACCTGGGCGTGAAATATGTGGCGACACGCACCATCGGGTTCAATCACATCGACGTTGATGCGGCGCATGACTACGGGCTGCGCGTGAGCAATGCGCAATACGCCCCCTACAACGTCGCCGACTTTACCGTCATGCTCATGCTCATGCTGCTGCGCAAGGCAAAGGTATCCATCTGCCGCGCCCTCGTCAACGACTTTTCGCTGGACGGCATGTGCGGGCGCGAGATGCGCAACCTCACCATCGGCATCATCGGCACAGGGCGCATCGGCCGCACGGTCATTGCCAATCTCTCCGGGTTCGGCTGCCGCATCCTCGCTTACGACCCCTATGCGCAGGGCGAACTTCCGCACGCCGAGCGCTGCGGTCTTGACACCCTCTACCGCGAGAGCGACATCATCTCGCTGCATATGCCCTATACGGAGGAGAACCGTCATTTTCTGCGCGAGAACAGCTTCCGCCTCATGAAGCGGGGCGTTCTCATCGTGAATACGGCACGGGGCGGGCTCATCAATACGCAGGATCTCATCGCCGCCCTCGAGAGCGGACAGGTGGGCGGTGCAGGGCTGGATACCATCGAATCGGAGGAGGGCATCGTCCACTCCGATCTGCGCACGCGCATCGTGGATCGCAGAGATCTCTTCTACTTAAAGCAGTTTCCTAACGTCATCTTTACCTCGCACTATGCCTTCTTCACCGAAGAGGCGACGGCATCCATGGTGGAGTGTGCGCTCAAAAGCCTCAGCGCCTTTGGCCGCGGAGAGGCAAACGCCCTTGAGATCTGACGGCGTTTTTTGCGGAAACGGCATATACTGATAGCAATATGCGCCATTTACATTTTCAGAAGGGCCTCGGCGTGCTGTTCATCCTCGGCGCCGCCCTCGCCTTTGCGGGCATGAATCTGTTCGTCAATCTTGCGGGGGAGCTCCCGCTCATGCAGAAAGTGTTCTTCCGCAACGCGCTCACCCTCGGCGTGACCTTCTTTCTTCTGCTTGCGCAAAAAGAGAAGTTCCGCATCCACGACCGCGGCTGCATCCCCTGGCTTCTGATGCGCTCCCTGTTCGGATTTCTGGGCGTGCTTCTCAACTTCTACGCCATCGACCACCTGGCGAGCATCTCCGACGCCTCCATCCTCAACAAGCTCTCCCCCTTCTTTGCCATTCTCTTTTCGGCGCTGCTCCTGCGCGAGCGGCCCGCCTGGTGGGAGATCCTGTTCGTGCTGGTGGCATTTGGCGGCGCCATGCTCGTCGTGCGCCCGGGGTGGAACATGCAGCTGCTCCCCGCCCTTTCGGGGCTTGCCAGCGGGGCCCTTGCGGGCTTCGCCTATACCTGTGTGCGCATTCTCGGCATCCGCGGGGAACGCGGCATGATGACGGTGTTCTTCTTCGCCGCATTCAGCACGGTTGTCTGCCTGCCCTTTCTCATCTTCGATTATACCCCCATGACCGTGATGCAGGCGGTATACCTGCTCCTTGCGGGCGTATGCGCAACGGCGGGGCAATTTTTCATTACGGCGGCATACCGCAGCGCGCCTGCAAAGGAGATCGCGGTGTTCGACTACGCGCAGGTGCCCTTTGCGGCGGTACTCGGATTTCTCTTTCTGTCGCAGATCCCGGATCTCGTCAGCGTCGTCGGATATGTCGTCATCATCGGCGCCGCCGTGGGAAACCGCGCTGTGCGGCTGCGCCGCAGCAAGCGGCAGACTGCATCGCAGGACAAAACGGCTGCGGAGCAGGAACCGCCGACGCATTCGGATGACGTTTCGCACGATTCCGCATAAACTTGCCTGCGTTTTTCCTTGCCATTTTTCCGGGAACATGATAAAATATGACTATTGTTGCGGGGAACTTCCCGCACAGCGGAGTGAAGATGCAGGATCAGGAGACGCAGGAAGAGGAATTTCTCCCGGACGAACATCCCAAATCGAGATCACAGATGCGCGCGTGGTGGTTCAAGACCATTGCGCTGCTTGCGCTTGTCGTGCTCTCCGTCGTTCTGCTGTTCACACTCGGCGAATATCTGACAGAAGAAGGTACGGCACAGCTCTCCTTCGGGGCACTGCTTTCGCAGAGCATCAGCTACCCCAAGTTTATCCTGCTGATCGGGGTTTTATTGCTGTACATGGCGATCGAAAGCGGAAAATACGCCTCCATGCTCAAAGTGTTCACGGGAAAATTTCACTTCCGCACGAGCATCAAGACGATGTTCCTGGGTAAATATTACGACGGCATCACCCCGCTCGCCACGGGCGGGCAGCCTGCGCAGATCGTATACCTGCACAAGAAGGCGTCCATCCCGCGCGGCGTCGCCACGGCGGTCCCCGTCATGCGCTACCTTGTCAGCATCATCGTGCTCACCATCCTCTCCGCCGTGCTGCTTGTTCTGGCGCCGAACTATGTCACGGACGAACGCGTCGGGTTCAATCAGGCGATGCGCATCCTCGCCTGGATCTCGCTCTTTCTCAACTTCTCGCTTCCGCTCGTCATCATCCTCTTTTCGGTATTCCCCAAACGCAGCAAACGCATCCTTGCGGCGATCATCAAATTTCTGACAAAGCTGCACATCGTAAAACATCCCTTCCGCGCGACCATGCGCATCCTTCAGGAGCTCAACGAATACGGCGGCATTCTGAAGGAGTTCTTCCGGAAGTTTCTGCACTTCATCCCCTTTCTCATCCTGTGCATTTTAGAAAGCCTGCTCTTTGTCGCCATCCCCTTCTTTGTCGTCATCGCCATCGCGGGGCAGAGCGTGCAGCCCTCGTGGGAGCTGCTCATGCAGATCAGCTGTCTGGTCATTGTATCGCGGTATGTTTCGCTGCTCATCCCCACCCCCGGCAATACGGGCGCGGCAGAGGCAGCGAGCACGCTCGTATTTGTCATGATTCCCGGCATCGACACCGTGATCGGCTGGGTCGTGCTCGTATGGCGCATTGCAACCTATTACATCTACATTCTGAGCGGCATCGGCATCAACATCTTCGAGATCATCCGCGGCGCCGTACGCAACCGCCGACAAAATAAGCAAACCCGCTGAACAATACAATTTTTTTGCACATTACAAAACCGCCTTCGGATCTTCCGAAGGCGGTTTGAAATTTATGCACTTATAGGATATTGCCTGCGCCCTGCCGCATCAGCCTGCCGTGCGGACGGCGCCGTTTTCGCACTTGTTGCCCCAGGAGTCGATGAGCTCTTTTTCGCGATAGACGCAGATGATCTCGCAATGATTGGCGCACTTGGCGCATTCAAAGCCGCGCGTGCGGAATTCAATGTCCGCCGTGTCGAAGGAGAACGGGCGCTCTTTGCCGCTCTTTCTTGCGAGCACGGCAACGCCGAACGCACCCATCAGGTGCCCGTTTTCGTCCACGATGACCTCGTGGCCGACCGCCTCTTCAAACGCCTTTTTCACGCCCACATTCTTGCTGACGCCGCCCTGGAACACGATGGGCGGCATGATCTTTTTGCCCTTGCCGATGTTGTTGAGATAGTTCGCCACGACCGCCTTGCACAGGCCTGCGATGATATCCTCCTTTTTGTGACCGATCTGCGCCTTATGCACAAGATCGCTTTCGGCAAACACCGTACAGCGCGCCGCAATGTTCGTGGGCTTTTTCGACGTGAGCGCGATCTCACCGAAGTCCTCCACGGAGACGCCCAGACGATGCGCCTGGCTGGAGAGGAAGGAGCCCGTTCCCGCCGCGCACAGCGTGTTCATGGCATAGTCGGTGACAAATCCGTTCTCGATGATGACGATCTTGGAATCCTGCCCGCCGATCTCGAAGATGGTGCGCACGTCGGGATGGATGGTGGTGGTGCCGATGGCGTGCGCCGTGATCTCGTTTTTGACGACGCTCGCCCCTGTGATGACGCCGATGAGCTTTCTCGCGCTGCCCGTCGTGCCGACGGAGACGATCTCTGCGTCGATGCCCTTCATCTGCGCCTCCAACGCCTTGAGCAGCCGTTTGACCGCGCCCATGGGGTCGCCCTCCGTCCAGAGGTACTCCTTTGCAAGGATGTTGTTTTCTGCGTCGATCACGACGCCCTTTGTCGAGATCGAACCGATGTCGATCCCCAGATATGCTTTGTTCATGCTTTTCTCCCGTTTCTTGCTTCGACCATGTCGTAAAATGCCTCAAGCCGCGTGCGCACGCCCGTCTCGCTCGTCTGCGAGTCAAAACTGAAGTGCAGAATGGGAACGTGATAGTCCCTGCTCACATTCTGCAGGATGGGCATGGCGTCGATCTCGGGCATGCAGCCGAAGGATTTGACCTGAATGATGCCCGCGCAGCCCTCTTTTGCAAAGGTGATCGCCTCGGCGACGGTAGAATTTGCCGTCGCGCCGAGCGGATATTTTGCATACTTTTTGGCGATCTTGCGTTTTTTCTTTCCCTGGTTGTGGATGACGGAATTGGTAAAGTTCATCTGGCGGTAAACTTCCATGCCGAACTTTGCCAGCTCCTTTTCCATGAAATAGTTCGAAAACGGCTCCTGTACGGTATAATAATCGCCCACAAACCCCACCTTGATGGTCTTTGCCGGCTTGTTGAGCGGAATGCCGTGCAGGCGCGTGCGATATTCCTTTTCCAGCTCCTTGAGTTCCTTTCCGTCCTCGACATTTTCAAGCTTGCCCAAAAATTCCTTGTACGTTCCGTCGAACTCCCCGTCGTTGACTTCAAAGCCCACATTGTGGCGGATCAAATCTTCAAACTCATCGAGGATCTCGATGATGCGGAAGGTGACGGGCAGCGCCTGCACCACCTTGACGGGATTGATATCGGGGTTGATGATGCGGAAGTGCTCGATGATGTCCTTGGGAGACTTCCAGTTGACCGCCGCCATATCGAAAAATTCGAACTCATACCCCATATCGCGCAGGATGCGCGCATTCAGTTCACCGTAATAGTTCAGGCGGCAGCCGCCGTAGATCTGCATGAGGCAGTTGGCGCCAAGTTCGAGCGCCTCCAGATAGCACCCCATGCAATATTTGAAGGGCGAGCAGACGTAGTCGGGGCTGACGCGCGCACCCAGCTCCAGCGTGCGCTTGGTGATGGGCGGCGGAATGAGATACTTGACTTCAAACCCATGTTCACAGACATATTTGAAGGCATAGGCGTAATTCGCCATATGCGGAAAGCAGGCGACGATCTCGTTATGCGTCATGGCTTCTCTCCTTCCGCAGCGTGATGATATCGATAAAACTTTCCAGCCGCGTCTCCATGCCGGCGGAGCCGTCCTGCGCGTCCACCGTGAGCGTGATCATGGGCAGCCCCTTGAAGGCATGGATGATATATTCATTCACCATGCTGTCCGTTCCGCAGGGGAACGCGGTGAGCAGCACCGCGCCGTCCACATGGTCCTTGTACAGTTCCACGGCACCGACGAGGTGGCGGTTGTATGCCCAGGGCATGCTCTTGGACACGGCGTACGAGGCACGGATGCAGTCCCGCTCGTCGCCGTATTCCGCAATGACGGGCTCGCAGCCCATCGCCTTGAGCATGGCGATGACGGGCTTTCCGATGTATGCGTCCCCCACACTGTAGGCGTGTGCGACGAGCAGGATCTTGATCTTTTGGGTCGTATCGACCTTCTCCTTCTGCCGCTCGGTGCGGAAGCGCTCGTAAAACATCTGCGCCGCCTTTGCCGTGGCGTATGCCTCTTTGAAGACGGCCTTCTTCACCTTGAGGAACTTTGCCATCTTGTACACCGCCTCGCGCTCGCAGTTGTGCGTCGGCTCGCCCACGCTGTAAAAGAGGAGTTTGAAATCCTCTCTGTCGCGGAAGGTGTTGGCGACAAGGTCGGTCTGCGCCATGAAGCGCGTGCACATCTGCAACTTGTGGCGATAGGCAACGCGCGGCACAAACACATAGTCGCACTTGCCGATGAGCCAGTCGACGTGCCCCAGCAACAGCTTGATGGGCAGGCAGGTCTCGTCGATGGAGAGGATCTCCCCGCGCGAGAGGATGGCGCAGTCCGTCTCGGGGCTGATGATGTATTCAAACCCCAGCTCGGTGAACAGCGTCGTCCAGAATTTTTCGTTTTTGTAATAGAGCAGCGCTCTCGGGATCCCGATCTTCATGAGTTATTTGGCAAAGAAAGATACGGCGATCGCGCCCGGGCCCACATGCGTGCCGATCGTGCTGCCGATGAGGTAATAGGGCACATGATCGGTATGATCCTTCCAGAGATGCTCGCTGTCGTGGATGTATTTCAGCAGGAAGGTGTCGGAAAGCCCGGCATATCCCAGAACATAGGGCATATCGAAGTCGATGCCGCCGCAGTCCTGCACCATTTTGTTCAAGAGGTTATTCCCCTTCTTGGAGCCGATCGCCTTGCCCACCAGCTTGACCTCGCCCTTGACGACGGAGATGACAGGTTTTATGGAGAGCATTTCGCCCGCGATCGCCGTGACGGAGGAGATGCGCCCGCCCTTTCTGAGATAGTGCAGCGTGTCGAGCACGGCGAGCAGCTGGATCTTGCCCTTCTTTTCGTCGAGCTCGGCGGCGATCTCAGCGGCGGTCATCTTCCCGCCCTGCACCAGGCGGATGGCATACTCCAACAGGATGCGCTCGCCGATGCAGGCGTTCAGACTGTCGACCACGAATACCTTGCCCTCGTACTTCTTTGCCGCCTTGACGGCGCTTGCGTGCGTACCCGAAAGCTTGGAAGAGATCGTGATGACGACGACCTCGCTTCCGTCCGCAGTGAGTTCGGCGAACTTTTCGTCGAAGCGATATTCGTTGATCTGGCTCGTCTGCGGCAGCTCGTCCGACTCGACCAGCATTTCAAAAAATTTCTGATGAGAGAGATCCACGCCGTCGAAAAATTCCTTCGTGCCGAAGCGGATCTGCAGCGGAATGAGATAGACGCCCAGCGCCTGCGCGTCCTTCTCTTCCAGATCAGATGCAGAGTCAACCAAAATTTTAATCATTTTCATCCTCCTGCCGACCGAATCGTTCGATCAGCTTTTCATAATAGATTTGCAGGCGGTCGGAGATCGAGTACAGGCAGCGGAAAAAGAACGTCCGCTCCTCTTCCGAAAGGTCTAGCTGGCAGCGCTCCACCGCACATGCGGCGCGCTCTGCGACATACTCGGCAAATCGCTTCCCCTCCTCCGTCAGGCAGATGGGCCGCTTGCGCCCTTCCGCGCAGGTGACATATCCCTGCTTGCGCAGAACGAGCACCGCGCGCGAGATCGCCGCCTTGTCCTCCAGCGTGAGATGCACAAGCTCGGTGGCGGTCAGCCCTTCGGGGTGCGCATTCAGATAGTAGAGGCACATGACGTGCACAGTCTTGAGGCCGTATTGGTGCATCTCGATCGCGCGGACGCGCTGCATCAGTTTATTTAGTTTGTTGATGGTAAAGGAAAACTGTGCGAAAATATCCTGCATGCGTCCACTCCTGCAAGTTGACAAGTCAACTAATGTATAGTATAACGGAAAACACCGCGCAGGTCAACTGTTTTGCAGCCCTTTTGTGAAAAATGTACTATCTTTTTATGACAAGAACCGAAGGGAGCATGTTCTGCCCCCTCCGGTTCTAAAG
Source organism: uncultured Clostridia bacterium (assembly GCA_944337235.1). GTDB lineage: Bacteria > Bacillota > Clostridia > Christensenellales > Borkfalkiaceae > Gallimonas. Next base: position 8,364 of record CALVLK010000014.1, on the reverse strand, counting down.
ATTTTATGGAGATTGAATGGATAAGCTTATTGTTTTGACTTCTGCCCCCCTCTGCTGTGGCAGGCGGGGCAGCCGGCGCAGGAGGAGCAGCCGCAGTCGCACCCGCCCTTTCCGCGCCGCCTGCGGACGATCTGCCACACGACGACGCCGATGACGAAGGCCGCAGCCAGGACGATGATCAGGATCTCGTACCAGGTCATAGCGCCTCCCCCTTCCGGCCGGTGTTGCCGCCGACGGGATGCTTTTTGTTATAGAGGATGATCGCCATGACGGCCAGCGCGACCGCTGCGGCAAAGAGGAAGCACGTCCACCACCAGCTGCCGATGAGATAGATCGCCATCGCCACGACGTAGGATGTGACGAGCCAGAACACGATGGTGCCTGCAAACTTGCCCTGCGGCAGTTCTGCGCGCGCCGTTGCCGTCGCGGCAAAACAGGGGATCGTGGTCATGTTAAATGCGATGAATGCGATGAGCCCGGGGATGCCGATGCCCGTTGCGTTGATCATCTCCTGCACATAGGCAACGCCCGTTTCGTCCTCGGCGATTGCCGAGCCGATGATGCAGGCAGCGAGCGTTGCAAAGGTGGAGATGACATTCTCCTTTGCGATGAGCCCGGTGACGGCGGCGACCGCGAACACCCAGCCCCATTCGCCGAGCTGCGCGCCGAAGCCGAGCGGCGTCAGAAGGGGCTGCAGCACTCTGCCGAAGTTGGCGAGGATGCTCTCGTTGATCTGTTCATCGGCAAGGAATACAAGCTGCGGCGAGAAGTGCGACACCACCCAGATGATGATGGTCGACGCAAGAATGATAGTAAACGCCTTCTTGATGAAGTGCTTGGTCTTATCCCAGAGGTGGATCATCAGCGCGGAGAAGCGCGGCGCGTGATAGGCGGGCAACTCCATGATGAAGGGAGGGACCTCGCCGCGCATGGTCGTGGCGCGCATGAGCACGACGCACACGATGGCGGTCACAATGCCGAGCAGGTACATGGCATAGGTGATGAGGTCTGCATTGCCGATGCCGAACTGTACCACGATCGCACCCGCAATGGCGGTGAGGATGGGCAGCTTTGCCCCACATGAGAAGAAGGGGATCACGCGGATGGTCGCCGTTCTCTCGTTGTCGTCGGCAAGGGTGCGCGTGTTGATGGTGGCGGGAATGGAGCAGCCAAAACCCATGATCATGGGCATGAACGCCCTACCCGACAGGCCGAAGCGGCGGAAGATGCGGTCGAGAATGAAGGCGACGCGCGCCATATAGCCCGAATCCTCCAGAATGGAGAAGAACAGGAAGAGCACAAGGATCTGCGGTAGGAAGGAGAGCACGGCGGCAAGCCCTTCCAGCACGCCGTCGTTGAGGAAGCCCGCGACCCATTCCACGGGAATGCGCTCGATGCCGCTTCCGATCAGCCCGAACAGCTCGCCGACGATGATATCGTTCCAGAGATTGTTGATGATACAGCCCGGCGAATAAATCGTGCCGTCGTAGATGCAGGCGAGCAGCCGCGTGCCGAACGCCTCGGTGTCAAACCCGAGCTCCTCCAGAGAGGGCATCCACCCCTCCCCGAAGCCGTTGAGGAAGAGGAAATTCTCCGAAAAGGTCAGGTGGAAGATGGCAAGCAATATGACAAGAAAGATGGGAATGCCCCAGATCCGATGCGTCATCACCCGATCCGCCCTGTCGGAGGCGGTCAGCTTCTCCCCTGTCTTTTGCTTCCGGACGAGGACAGAGGAATAGTTTGCCGAAATATATTTGTATCTCGCGTCGGCGACGATCGCCTCGAAGTCTGTTCCGAAGGTTTCGTCGGAGAAGGTCGCCTTGAAGGCGTTCACCGTTCCCACAAGCTCGGGATGCATCTTCACCTCGATCTCGTCCATTTCCGAAAGTTTTACGGCATGGAAGAGCGGATTTTCCACCTTCTGCCCCTGTAGGGCGATGGTCACGTCCTGTATGAGGTGGGCAATGGCGGAATTTTTCAGCACCGTTTCGCCTTTGCGCGGCGTCTTTGAGATCTTGATCGCGCGCTCCATCAGCTCCTTGATCCCCGTGCCCTTCAGCGCAGAGATCGCAACGACGGGCAGCCCGATCTTGTGCTCCAGCTGTTTTGCGTCGACGCTGTCGCCCGCCTTCTCCACCGCGTCCATCATGTTCAGCGCGATGATGATGGGCACGTCGATCTCCATCAGCTGCGTCGTCAGGTAGAGGTTGCGCTCGAGATTGGTCGCGTCGACGATGTTGATTACGCAGTCCGGTTTTTCATCGAGAATGAAATTGCGCGAGATGACCTCTTCCGAAGTATAGGGCGAGAGGGAATAGATCCCGGGCAGGTCGACGATGTCCACAGGCTCCTCGCCCCGTTTGTATGTACCCTCCCGCTTGTCGACGGTGACGCCCGGCCAGTTCCCGACATATGCCGTAGAGCCGGTGAGCAGGTTGAAGAGCGTCGTCTTGCCGCAGTTGGGGTTGCCCGCAAGCGCAAATTTCTTCATTTCTGCACCTCCATTTTCACACACGCCGCCTCCGTATTGCGCAGCGTGAGTTCATAGCCCCGAATGGTGACTTCAAGCGGGTCGCCGAGCGGCGCGCGCTTGCGCAGGACGACTTCCGCACCGGGCGTGACGCCCATGTCGAAGAGCCGTCTTCTGATCTTCCCCTCGCCGAGGACCGCCCTGATGACGCCCTTCTCGCCGACGGAAAACTCATTCAGCAATTTTTCCATAACAATATATACTCCTTTTGCCCGCGGGAACATACGTTAAGGCGGGCACCTTTGCCAGAGTGATCACGCAACAAAGATGTGCGCGGCGACGTCTCTGTCCAGGGCAAGCCTGCCCTCTTTGACGAGACATACGGCGCTTCCGCCGTGGCAGGACAAAACGGTGATCGTGCCCTCTGCAATGACGCCGAGATTTGCAAGATGCTTCTTCGTCTTTTCGTCTGCAGATACCTTCACGATCCTCATCTCCTTTCCGATGGGAGCAAAAAACAGCGGCATAATTCAATCTCCTCCTTTGTTTGCCATTGCTAACAACACTTCTGAAAAATAAGCCCTTCTCTATGGGCCCGTACAAAACGCTCTCTGTATGTTGCGGTCATATTCTATCATATCGCAAGCCCCTTGTCAACGGAATTTCGGGCATTTTCGAAAAAAAGTTTGCCATTGCTAACAAAAATTTTCCTCTCTACTTTATGCGCCTGAGGCGGGGCTTATGCTGCGTGCCGCCAAACAATTTCGTGCCCCAGCGCGTCGCCTGCCCTTCGAACCAGATGCCGTCGTAGGGGGGAAGGTCCCGTCTGCCGCGGGCGAGCGCGATGCGGCGCGCCCAATAGCGCACGGCGGAGGGGATGCTGACAAGAAAGGGCATGAGCGGGCCGAACAGGATATTCTGCACGCCGTGACCCGCCTCGTGGCAGCGCATGGATTCGGGTGCGCCGCGCTCCACGACGAACATGGGGCCGCATTCAAAACCGCCCCACCCTGCTCCGACCTCAAAGCAGAGGAACCACCTCCAGCGCGACGGGCGAACCCCCGCGATCAGCAGCACGAGGCTCACGAGCAGCCCGAACGCCGTCATCAGAATGCCCCAGGTCAGCGAGAGCACCCAAAACAAGAGACCCTTCATATCAGAACGCATCCTTCGACATTTTGCTCCAGCGGTGCGCGATGAAACGCAGCTTCCACGAGAGCGGCATCCACCCCGTCAAGAGCCGCATCAGTTTGTTATAGAATCCGATGACGACGGTGCGCCTGTTTTTTGCAAGCGCCTTTAAGCTCCTTCTTGCGACCTCCTCCGCGGGCAGCGCCGACAACTTGCCCCATACACCCTGCAGGCGGATGTTCTCGCAGATATCCGGGCGCGTGGGGATGGCGCCGGGCAGAACGCAGGTCACCTTTGCCCTGCCCCTGCACTCGACGTGCAGGGCAGAGAAAAATTGTTCGAGCGCGCGCTTGGTGGCGCTGTAAAGCGCAAAATAGGGCATGGGATACCAGCCGGATACGCTCCCCACGACAAGCAGCTCGGCCTGCCCGCCCCGATCTGCCTGTGCAAGAAAGGCGTGCGCAAAACTCACTGCGCCCTCGAAATTGACGCGCGTCTGCAATATCACCTTTTGCATGGTATATTCCAGAAATGGCTTCTGAATGTCCACCCCTGCGACATAGATGAGGCGGGAAATGCAGATATTTTTCCCTTCCGCATAGGAGAAGAGCGCGGCGCGTTCGCGCTCATTTGTAAGGTCACAGGCAAACCAGCGCACGGGCAGCGCAGGATAGCGCTCTTTGAGCGATGATGCAAGCAGAGCAAGCCGCGCTTCGCTTCTGCCCGTGAGAAAGAGCGCTGTTCCGCGCGAAGCCAGAAGCTGCACGAATGCGCCGCCCAGCCCGCCGCAGGCGCCCGTGATCAGGGTATATGTCATATTTCCCTCCCGTTCTACAAAAAAAGGGCGGCAGCGCCGCCCGATTATTTGTTAAAATTCGTTCCGTTCGCTCTTGGTGATATAGGCGAGCGCAAATGCCCCGGGCCCCACATGAGAACCGATGACGGGCCCCATGATCTGCACAAACGGCTCGATGCCAAGACGGTCGACGACAAACTTTTTCAGTTCCTCTGCGGCAGGCTCGTTGCCCGTATGCACGATAAAGACATAGTTGAGGTCGGGGTCGGGCCCCTCTTTGAGCAGCTTCTCCTCGATGAAGGAGATCGCCTTCTTCACGCCGCGCACCTTGGCGATGGAATCGAGCTTGCCCGCCTTGTCGAAGGAGAGGATGGGCTTGATGTTGAGCACACCCCCGATCGCCGCAACGGCAGCCGTGATGCGCCCGCCGCGCTTCAGATAGCCCAGATCGTCTGCGACGACATAGTGCTGGATGTGCATACGGTAGTACATGCAGCGGTCGTATGCCTCCTGCGCGGTCATGCCCTTGTTGCGGCACTCGAGCGCGAGGCGCACGAGCATGCCCTGCCCCACGGTCGCCGAAAGCGGATCGACGACATACACCTTAAAGTCGGGATAGTCCTTTTTCAGGTCCTCTGCCGCCTGCTTTGCGACCTCATGCGTGCGCGCAAGTCCGGAGGAGATGGTGAAGTGCACCACATCCTTCGCGCCCTCCTTCGCCATGGCGAGGAAGTGATTATAGTGTGCCTCGTAGTTGAGCATCGCCGTCTTGGAGAACGCACCCGCGCGCAGGCGGTCGTAGAACTCCGTGTACTGACGGTACTCCGTAAAGTTGTCGAGACATTCCGTCATCTTGCCGTTCTCTTCGATCGTGAAGCTGAGCGGCGCGATGCGGATATCGTTTTGCTCCGTAAAGTCGCGATACAAATCGCAGGTAGAGTCGGATGACAGCGTAAAGCGATACATGATTTTTCTCCAAATTAAAGTAATGTCACGTGTTCGTCCCGTTAAAATGCGTTCCGCGTGCTCTTGGAAAGGTAACCGAGGGCAAACGCCCCGGGACCGATGTGCGAGCCGATGACGGGCCCCATGATCGAGACGTGGGGCTCGATCTGAAAGCGTTCTCTCACATAATCTGCAAGCTCGTTTGCGACCGGTTCATTGTCCGTATGTACAATGTACACAAGATTGCGGGCAGGATCGGGCGCCTCCTTCTCCATCTTCGCCTTGATGAAGGAAACCGCCTTTTTTACGCCACGCACCTTGTCGAGCACAAACAGCTTACCCTCGTTGTCGAAGGAGATGATGGGCTTCACCCCGAGCACGCCGCCCAGCGCGGCTGCCGCCGAGGAGATGCGCCCGCCCTTGCGAAGGTAGTTCAGATCATCCGCCACGATGTAGTGCTGAATATGCAGACGGCACTCGTTGCAGATATCGTGCGCCTCTTTTGCGCTCCTCCCCTCGTTTCGCAGTCCCAGTGCGATCTCTACCAGGGCCCCCTGTCCCACGGTCGCCGTGAGGGAGTCGACAAGATAGAGCGAGAAATCGGGATACAGGCGCTTTACGTCCGCCGCCGCCTTGCGCGCCACCGTTTTGGTGGGCGAAAGCCCGGAGGAGATCGTAAAATGCAGCACGTCCTTCGCCCCCTCCTGCGCCAGCTTGAGGAAGTGCGCATAATGCGCCTCGTAGTTGAGCATCGAGGTACGCGAAAACGCCCCCGCGCGCAGCTCGTTGAAGAAGGATACATATTGCGCATATTCTGTAAACGCATCCAGCCGCTCTTCGATGACGTCGTTCTTTTCCACAGAAAACGTCAGCGAGACAAATTTGATATCGTTCTTCACAATGAAGTCGTGATACAGGTCGCAGGTTGAATCCGTTGACAGAGTAAATTGATACATACCTCTCTCCCATGCCGCGAACGGGCGAACTCGTTGCACATATTATAACACATCCGAACAGGCAAGGCAAGTTCATTTTGAAAAAAACGATTTCTTTTTTGTTTTTTTTCGCTAAGGTCTTGAAAAAAAGGAAAAAAATAGGTATAATGGTACTATAAGGAAAACAGCGCCCGAACAAAACGGGGCGCGTAAGGGGGATTATGACAAAACAAGATCTTCTGAAACTCAAAAACGGGACGGACATCCGCGGCACGGCGATCGCCGGCGTGGAAAACGATCCCGTGACGCTGACGGACGAGGCCATAACGCTCATCGCAAAGGCCTTCTTCGTCTGGGCGGCGAAGCACACGGGCAAGGCCTCTCCCGTCATTGCGGTGGGGCATGACTCCCGCCTCTCCGCCGGGCACATCGGCGGCCTCGTGGCCCGGAGCATCAATGCGTGCGGCGGCGACGTGATCGCTACAGGCCTCTCCTCGACGCCCAGCATGTTCATGCTGCTGCAGGACGGGTTCGGCGCAGACGCCTCGATCATGATCACGGCGAGCCACCTGCCCTACCAGAAGAACGGTTTGAAGTTCTTCGTCAAGGAGGGCGGCCTGGAGGGAAGCGACGTGAGCGAGGTGCTCGACCTCGCCGCCGAGGGGAACTTCCCCGCCGGCACGGGAACGACGCGGGAGCGCAGCTATCTCGAGGCATATGCCGCCGACCTCGTCAAAAAGGTGCGCGTCGCCTGCGGCGAGGAAAGGCCGCTTGCGGGAAAGCGCATCGTCGTCGACGCAGGGAACGGCGCGGGGGGATTCTACGCCAACCTTGTGCTGCTGCCGCTCGGGGCGGACATTACGGGTTCGCAGTTTCTTGACCCGGACGGCTCCTTCCCCAACCACATTCCCAACCCCGAAAACGAGACCGCCATGCAGTCCGTCTGCGCGGCGGTGAAGGCCAACCACGCCGATTTCGGCATCATCTTCGACACCGACGTCGACCGCGCGGGCGCCGTATCGCGGGACGGGGAAGAGATCAACCGCAACCGCCTGATCGCGCTCATCTCCGCCATCCTGCTCGAAGAGCGGACGGGGGGCGTCATTGTGACCGACTCGGTCACGAGCGACGGCCTTGCCACCTTCATCAAAAACCACGGGGGCATCCACCGCCGTTTCAAGCGCGGCTACAAGAACGTCATCAACGAGAGCAAGCGGCTGAATGCCGAGGGCATCGACTCTCCCCTCGCCATCGAGACGAGCGGACATGCCGCCCTCAAAGAAAATTTCTTCCTCGACGACGGAGCATACCTTGTCACCCGTCTTCTGATCGCGCTCGCAAAGCGCGCCAAAGAGGGAAAGGATCTCACCGAAATGATCGCAGATCTGCCCGAGCCCAAAGAGGCTGCGGAGATCCGCCTCTCCTTCCGCCCGGGCGTCGACTTCAAGGCGCTGGGCGAGGGCGTGATCGCGGATCTGAAGGCGTATGCGAATGAAGAGAGCTTCCTCTCCCCCGCGCCCGACAACTTCGAGGGGATCCGCATCAACTTCGATCGCGACCACGGCGACGGATGGGCGCTTGTGCGCATGAGCCTGCATGAGCCCATCATGCCCATCAACGTCGAGAGCAACTCCGAGGGCGGAAACGCCAAGATGATCGCGCTGCTTGGCGCCTTCCTCGCCCGCTATCCCTTCCTCAATCTTGAAAATCTGAAATAATATCCATAAAATAAAAAAAGGAGTTTGATCAATCATGAAACAGCTTACCATCAACGCAATCCGCATCCTCTCCGCCGAAGCCATTCAGAAGGCAAATTCCGGGCACCCCGGCCTGCCGCTCGGCTCCGCGCCCATCGCCTATACCCTCTTTCAGAATTTCCTGAAATTCAACAACGAAGACGCCAAGTGGGACGACAGAGACCGCTTTGTGCTCTCTGCGGGGCACGGCTCCATGCTCGACTATTCGCTACTCTACCTCTATGGCTTCGGCCTGACGAAGGAGGACATCATGAACTTCCGTCAGCTCGGCTCCAAGACGCCCGGTCACCCCGAATACGGCCACACCGTCGGCATCGAGACGACGACGGG
>CALVLK010000013.1 GCA_944337235.1 uncultured Clostridia bacterium | reverse complement strand
GCGCTGACATTTACTTCCACATTGCCGAGCGCAAACTCTACGCCGAGGGCTTGCAACAGCTTTGTGCCGTTTGCTAAGATCGTAAGCGTGTTGTCATTTTCGCTGATCTGCAGCAGTTCGCCAAAGTTGAGCGCAAGAAGCTGTTTGAGCAGCGCTTCTTCTCCCCCCGCGGGGAGTTCGAGCGAGAGGTTCAGCAGCGCAAGAATTTCGTCCACGCTTCCGCTGACCTTCAGCCCGTCCAGCGTTACATACAATATGTCATTCTGATAGATGATCTGCGCAGCCTTCTCAATGGACTTATACTTAAGCGTAATATCTGCCGTTACGGTGAAGGTGGAAAGGTCGAGAAGCAATTCTCCCGTGACCGCAAGCTCCCCGCCGCTGTATGCGATATCTACTTGCAGCGCGTCTGCGGTGAACAGATCTTTTAAGGTGAGCAAATAGGGTGCAAGTTCGGCAAACTCCGCCTCGTTCGTGAGGGCGGGAAGGGTCGCCGCGCCGGGCGTGAGCCGTACAGAGAGCGCAACTTCGCCAAGAGGGAGCTCTGCGGCGACGAAATCGAGCGAAGCGGTGTTCTCCTCGTCCAGCACAAAGGAGAAGGAGAGCGGAATGTTCAACCCGAACAGTTCGAGTGAGGTTTCAAGCGAAGCGCTTGTATCGTCGTAGCGGAATGTGCCCGCGGCGAGATCTTCCAACAGGGCATTGAGATCAAGCCCCGCCAGCGCTTCTTCTGCAAGCGGATCTGCCGAGCCCGCCCCGAGGGAGCCCTCGGAAAACAGCCCCGCGAGCTCTGCCACGGTGAGACGCACACGAATGCCCTGATAATCGACATAGATCCTCTCATCGGCATACCAGAGCGAGAGATCCCCAAGCCGTGCCCGGATGTCCATCTGTGCAATGTCTGCATAGATATCGCCCTCGAGGGCATGCCCGTCAACCGCCAGGGCAAGATGGAATGCGGTCGGTTCCGCCATAACGCCGCCAAAGGCGTCGGAGAGGCACCCGACGACGGTGGGCTCGGCAGGAAGCGCCTCGCCGCCCTGCCAATCGGTATAGTCGGAATAATAGTTTTCGTAATCGTCTGAATGCGCGCGCGCTGTGCCGTACTCGTAGTTGGTTTCGTACTGCGCCTCGCAGCTGACGGTAAAGCCCATCGACGCCGTATATGCCTCCTGCACGGTGGAGGAGAGGACCTGCCACGTGCTGTCGAAGGTATAGGTGACGGTAATATACTCAAATTCGGGCAGAGCGGAGAGCCCGCCCGTTGTGACCATCTGATTGGCGTAATGGCAGGGCGCCTTGTCGAGCGCGGGATCGAGATAGTAGGTCTGTGAATAGACGCCGTCGCCCACCGCGACGACCTCGTCTGCGGAGAGCAGCGTCTCTTCATTGATCACATAGACGGAAAATTCCGTACCGGGAAGCCCCCGCGTCTGCGTAAATTCTGCAACGGTCATGCGTCCCGCAGGATCGCCGCTCCCCCAGTCCATGGCGGCAAGTTCTTCATAAGACTGCGCCCATGTGGAGGGAGAGCCCGGCGCCTCGCGCCAGAAGACGTCATCGCCCACATAGCAGAACTGCCGCGCGCTGTTCACGAGCGAACTGCGCGTGATGTCTGCCTGAATCATCACCCCGTCCTCATACTGTTTGTAGGTGGAGACCGTCTGTTTGAGCAAGGTGTCGACCCCGCCGTGCATTTCGGAATACCACGCGGGCTGGTTCATGAGCCGGTACTTCATGTAGCCGATATTTTCGAGCGCACTGTGCATATCGGGCGTGCTGCCATCCTCCGGGAGCGGATAGGAGACGGTGACAAATCCCTCTTGCACCTCGTTGGGCTCGCTCTGCTTCATCATCGAGCTGATCCCGAAGACAGCCCCGCCTGCGACACAGACGACGCCGAGCAGCGCGGTACACTGTATGATGCGGCGCTTCTTGCTTTTTTTGCCGCGTTTTCTTTTATTCTGTCTGCGTTGATTCTGCTCTTGAACGGGCAGCTCTTCTGTTTCTTGCTTTTCGGTCATATTCTGTCCTCGAATTTGATCGGGTATTGCGATCGATGCCCGAATAGTCATATGTTCTTATGACATATTTTATCATGGATTTTTATGACTGTCAACAGAATTTCTTTATTTGACCGCATTTTATGACCTATTCCCTGCACGAAAAAAAGGCGTTCCTGTCGAACGCCTTTTGCGAAATGAAAATTCATGCGGCTGTGCCCCTGAACGTCATTTCCGATAGGGGTCCTTGCCATAGAGGGAAGATACGTTGTCGGCGAAGCGCCGCGACTTATCGTACTGCTTCAGATCGAATGCGCCTGCCACTTCTTCCAGCTTTTTGCGCTGCTCCCGCGTAAGCTTGGTGGGGACATCTACCTGCACGCGCAGATAGAGATTGCCCGTGCCGTTGCGCGATTTGATGCCCTTCCCGCGGATCGTAAACGTGGTGCCCGACTGCGTGCCCTCCGGGATCGTGTATTCAAACACGTCGTCGAGGTCGGGCACACGGATGGTGCCCCCGAGCGCAGCCGTGATAAAGGGCACGGGAAGATCGAGATAGAGGTCAAAATTCTTGCGCTGGAAGAACTTGTGCGGTTCCACACGGAATACGACGATGAGATCGCCCGCCGCGCCGCCGTCCGTGCCCGCCTGACCGAAGCCCCGCTTTTTGATATAGGACCCGTTGTCGACCCCTGCGGGAATGTCGAGCGTGACGCGCGTCTCCTTGCGCACATAGCCCTTGCCCTTGCAATCGGGGCATTTGTCGGTGATGATCCTGCCGCTGCCGCCGCAATCGGGGCAGGCGCCCACGCGCACCGTTCTGCCGAACATGGTATCCTGCGTAAAGCGGACCTGACCCTTGCCGCCGCACTTGCTGCACGTTTTATAGGCCGTACCGCCCCTGGCGCCCGTTCCGTGGCAGGAGGGGCATGCCTCGTTACGCGTATAGGCGATCTCGCGCTTGCAGCCCTTTGCCGCATCCATGAAGGAAAGGCGCATCTCGATCTGAATATCCTCGCCCGTGGTGTCGCGCTGAACGGATGCGCTGCCGCCAAAGCCCTGAAAGATGCTGTCGAAGATGTCGCCAAAGCCCCCGAAGCCGCCGCCCGAGAAGCCGGAAAAGCCCCCCGCGCCGCCCATGCCCCCCATACCGGGGTGCTCGAGCTCGTAATCGTACGCGGCACGCTTCTGCTTGTCGGAGAGCACTTCGTTCGCCTCGTTGATCTCTTTGAATTTTTCTGCGGCGAGCTTGTCATTCGGATGCAGATCGGGGTGATATTGTTTGACCAGCTTTTTGTAAGCGGCCTTGATCTCCTCCTCCGTCGCCGTCTTGCTCACGCCGAGCACTTCATAATAATTCTTCTTTTCTGCCATATCGTCTGCCCCGCTTTTCGGAAAGATCCGGCGCGCTCATACGGAAAAGAGCCGTTGAGCACGCGAAAGGCGCGACGGGGCGAGATCCTCGCACCCGCGCGCCGCGCATAAGGGGTGCGGGATCGCCGCGCCCCGTTCCATTCGCCGTTTCGCGCGGAATCCCGCCATTACTGGTGGAACTCCTCGTCGCCCGTATTGCCGCCCGAAGTGCCTGCGTCCTGCTGCGCTTGCTGATACATCTTGGCGATGATCGGCTGAACCGCATTCTGCAGTGTGTCGTAGGCAGCCTTGATGCGCTCGTCGTCTTCGCTTTCGAGCTCCTTCTTGGCGTCGTCGATCGCGGAGCGTACGCTTGCCTTATCCTCGTCGGACAGCTTGTCGCCCGCATCTTTGAGCGTCTGTTCGAGCGAGAAGATCAGCCCGTCGAGCTTGTTCTTGTTTTCGACCTTCTCCTTGCGCTTCTTGTCCTCTTCGGCGTACTGTTCCGCCTCCTTGACCGCCTTGTTGATCTCGTCTTCGGAGAGGTTGGTCGAAGAGGTGATGGTGATATCCGTGCTCTTGCCCGTGCCGAGGTCCTTTGCCTCGACGTGCACGATGCCGTTTGCATCCACGTCGAAGGTGACTTCGATCTGCGGAATGCCGCGGGCTGCGGGCGCAATGCCCGTCAGCATGAATCTTCCGAGCGTCTTGTTGTCGCGGCAGAATTCACGCTCGCCCTGCAAAATGTGGATCTCGACGCTCGTCTGATTGTCGGCCGCGGTCGAGAACACCTGGCTCTTCTTGACGGGGATGGTGGTATTTCTGTCGATCAGTCGCGTGAACACGCCGCCCAGCGTCTCGATGCCCAGAGACAGGGGCATGACGTCGAGCAGGAGCACGTCCTTGACCTCGCCCGTCAGCACGCCGCCCTGAATGGCCGCGCCGACCGCCACGCATTCGTCTGGATTGATGCCCTTGAAGGGTTCCTTGCCCGTGATGCTCTTTACCTTTTCGACCACGGCGGGCACACGGGTAGAGCCGCCGACCAGGATGACTTTGTCGATGTCGTTATAGGTGAGCCCTGCGTCCTTCATGGCAAGCCGCATGGGTTCTGCCGTCTTTTCGATGAGGTCGGAGATGAGCGCCTCGAACTTCTGACGGGTGATGTCCATTTCGAGATGGGCGGGCCCTGCCTCGGTCATGGAGATGAAGGGAAGGGATACGGAGGTGGAGGTCATGCCCGAAAGCTCGATCTTCGCCTTCTCCGCAGCCTCTTTCAGCCGCTGCATCGCCATCTTGTCCTTGGAGAGGTCGACGCCGTGGCTCTTCTTGAACTCATCGACCATATAATCCATCAGGCGCTTATCGAAGTCGTCGCCGCCCAGCATGTTGTTACCGTTGGTGGCGAGCACCTCAAAGACGCCGTCGGAAATTTCGAGGATGGAGACATCGAAGGTGCCGCCGCCCAGGTCATAGATCATGACCTTGCTGTTCTCCTTATCCTTATCCAGCCCGTAGGCGAGCGCCGCCGCCGTGGGCTCGTTGATGATACGAAGGACGTTGAGTCCCGCGATCTTGCCCGCGTCCTTGGTCGCCTGACGCTGTGCGTCGGTGAAGTATGCGGGACAGGTGATGACGGCGTCCGTCACCTTTGTGCCGAGATATGCCTCTGCGTCCGCCTTGAGCTTGCTCAGGATCATGGCAGAGATCTCCTGCGGGGAATATGCCTTGTCGTCGATCTTCACTTTATAGTCCGAGCCCATCTTACGTTTGATGGAGATGACCGTCTTGTCGGGATTGGCGACCGCCTGACGCTTTGCCACCTGACCGACGACACGGCTGCCGTCCTTCTGGAATGCGACGACGGAAGGGGTCGTACGCGAACCTTCTGCGTTGGTGATGACGACGGGCTCGCCGCCCTCCATAACTGCTACGCACGAATTGGTCGTGCCCAGATCGATACCGATTACCTTAGCCATAATATTTTCTCTCCTTTTGAATGAATGATATGTTATTTGATCACGGCGACCTGCGCAAAGCGCAGGACCTTGCCGTTTTGTTCGTATCCTTTTGCAAAGACCTGTTTGACCGTTCCGCTCTTTTCGCCCTCCTGTGCGTCGACGGCAAGGATCGCTTCGCATTTTTCTGCGCTGAACTCCTCGCCTACGGGGTCAATGACAGAGATCTTTTCTTCCTCGAGCAGCTTCCTGAACGCCGCCATGACCATGGAAATGCCCTTTTGGGTGTTCGCGTCGCTGCAGCTTGCAAGCGCCCGCTCGAGATTGTCTGCAATGGGGAAGAGCTTGCTTACGACGTCCGCCCTGCCCTCGGCATATGCCTGGGAACGGGTCGCCGCCGTACGTTTGCGGTAATTGTCGTACTCCGCCGTGACGGAATACCACTTGCGCTTGTAGTCGTCCGCCTCTGCCCTGGCAGTGGCGGCGAGCGCCTGCGCCTTTGCGAGCTCGTCTTCGGCAGGTGCCTGAGGCTGCTCGCTTGCAGGGGTTTCCGCAACAAGCTCCGCCTGTTCTTCCGGTTGATGATTCTTTTCCAATTTCGTTGTTCTCCGTTTCATGCTTGAAAGCTCTTTTTGATTGCTCATTCCTAATATAATGTAAAAAAGCCGCGCTTAAACGCTTTTTACAAAATTTGTCCCCCCTTGCGGGGGAATTTTTTTGTAAAACAAAAGCCGCGGCGTATGCCGCGGCGATATTGTTCCTGGATCAATAGATGCTGACCTGCTTCTTGTCTCTGCCGAGACGCTCATATCTGACAACGCCGTCCTTGAGGGCAAAGAGCGTGTCGTCTCCGCCGATGCCGACGTTGGTGCCGGGGTGGATCTTCGTCCCGCGCTGGCGGACGAGGATGCTGCCTGCGAGAACGGTCTGCCCGTCCTGACGCTTTACGCCGAGGCGCTTGGCATTGCTGTCTCTTCCGTTGTGGGAGGAGCCGGTACCCTTTTTATGAGCAAACAAACGAATGAAAAACATACCTCGATTCTCCTTTAATGTATTTTCTCGGGCACGCATGCCCTGTGCGGTCAAAGGGAGATCTTTTCGATCTTGACCGCCGTGAACGGCTGGCGATGACCTTGCTTTTTGCGCTCGTTCTTCTTGGCCTTGTACTTGAAGACGATGATCTTCTTATACTTGCCCTGCTCCTGCACGGTCGCGGTGACCTTTGCAGACGCCACGTCGCTGCCGAGCTTTACGCCGCTTTCGTCTGCCACCATAAGCACACGGAAGCTGACCTCTTCGCCCACTTCTGCCTTCAGCTTTTCGACCCTGAGCACATCGCCTTCGGAAACCTTATACTGCTTGTTTCCGTTTTCGATGATCGCGTACATGAATTTTACCTCCTCTTCCCGGTCTCGCAAGGAAATGCGGGCGATCCCACAGGATACTTTTCTACCCGTCCTTAGCGGCTCATTGTTAACTCTATCATACGCCGCACAAAATGTCAAGCGGTTTTGCATGTTTTTTTGCGCGTTCTGCCAAACTTCTCTCAGGAGGAAATTATGGAAACAAAAAAGAGCGAGGAAGTCCTCGCCGAGATCTACCGCAACACACAGCTTGCCATTCAATCCATCTCTGACATCCTGCCCGAGACGCAGGACGAACAGCTGCGAGAGGAACTGACGCGCCAGCATGAGGAGTATGAACAGATCGGCGGCCGCGCCGCACAGCTCGCGCGCGACAAGGGCATCGAGCTGAAAAATCCAAACCCCGTCAAGAAGGCGATGATGTGGAGCAGCATCAAAATTAGCACACTGACGGACAGCTCGCGCGCGCACATCGCCGAGATGATGACGCAGGGCACCGTGATGGGCATAACGTCGCTCAAGAGTACACTCTCCGACGCGGCCGTCCCCGAAATGGACGAGGATATCGCCGCGCTCCTCAAGGAGCTCATTGCAAAGGAGGAGCACTTCGAAGACGTGTGGAAGGGTCTGATCGTATAAGAAGATCAATAGAAGATCTGTGCCTCGGCGGGCAGGGTGAGCACGCGCTCGTTGCTGCCGCGGATGGCGAACTCGTCGGCGGAATAGATTTCGTGCGGCACAAAGTACACGCGTTTGCCCCGCCATGCGCCGACGAGCTCCTCCGAGAGGTATTTGCCCGAGAGGATGTGCTCCATGAGCGCGCGTTCGATATCGATGATGACGGCCTCGTAGCCGTCGGCAAAATAGTCGTAAATGGCGTTGCGCAGCCGCATTGCCATGTACAGCTCGGAATAGACCGCCCTGCGCCTGCCGCAATGCGGGCAGCGGCGCAAGAGCAGGCTGCCGAGGTCGCGGCTAGTGCGCTTGCGCGTGAACAGCGTGACGCACAGCTCGTTCATGGGGAATACGCGGCTCTTTGCCCTGTCGGCCGCAAGCGCCTCGACAAGGGTGTCCTCGACCGCCTGACGATGGTCGGGCTCAACCATGTCGATAAAATCCACGGCGACGATGCCGCCCACATTGCGCAGGCGGACCTGGCGGGCGATCTCGCGCGCGGCGAGCAGATTGGTCTCGAACACCGTACTCTCCAGATCGTGCGCCCCCGTGAACTTGCCGGTATTGACGTCGATGACGGTCATTGCCTCGGTACTCTGGATGATGAGATAGGCGCCGTTGCTGAGCGAGATCTGCTCCTCTGCCAGCGATCCGATCTGGCGGCTGAGATCGTAATAGGAGGAAAACAGGGTACGCTGCCCCTGGTAGTGCACAAGTTTTTTGTCGCTCAGATCCGGGCGCAGGCTGACGAGCGTTCTGAGCTTTTCGTACAGGGCGTCGTTGCCTACATACAGCCGCGTGACCTCGTCGCCGAAGCAATCGCGCATCACACGCACGGGAAGGTCGCATTCGCGGTAGACGATCGTGCCCACGGGTGCCTCGCGCGCCGCTTCGAGCGTGATGCGGTGCATGCGTTTGAGGTAGTCCGATTCGATCTTGATCTGCCGTTTGGTGGCGTTTGCCGCCGCCGTACGCACGATGTAGCCGTCGCCCACGCGCATCTTCTCCGTCTCTTTGAGCAGCGCCTCGCGCACCGTTTCGTCTGTGATCTTGCGCGAGATGCCCAGAAAATCGGTATTGGGCAGATAGATGAGATGCTTGCCCACATAGGAGAGGTCGCAGCTGACCTTTGCGCCCTTGGCGGCGCGGGGGGCCTTGACGATCTGCACGAGCAACTCGTCGCCCTCCCTGAGCGCGCGCATATGCTGCTCACTGCCCACGCCGTCATAGCCGGCGAAGCGGGCCGCGCCCTCGTCGAGCGGGAGATAGCAATTGCGCTCCAACCCGCAGGAGATAAACGCCGCCTGCATGCCGGGGACGATGTTCGCCACCCGCCCCTTATAGATATTGCCAACCATATCCTCCGACCGTTCGCTCTCTGCATAGACGTCTGTCAGTCTGCCGTCCTCCGTGCAAACGGCGATCTGCTCTCCGCAAAACCGGTCGAAAAACCACTCTCTCTTCATTGGAACCCTGAACTGTCGTACTCACTCCCGTAGCGGGAGCATTATTATTTTAGCACATATTTTTGTGTTTATCAAGCGAAAAATCGTTTTTTTGCGGCACAACGCCGGGCGCAGGGGCGAGCGCTGCCTTCAGCGGGCTGTCGAGCGGCATGCGCTGCATGGCAGCGAGCAATTCCTCCTCCGGAAGTTCGGCAAGAAACTCCTCTTCCTCGAAGAGGAGCAGAACGAGATAGCGGTCCTCGCGCAGAAAGCGCACCGTGAAGGAAAGGGGACGATCGGCGGAGATGGCGATGCGCTCCTCGCGTACGCCGTGATGAAAGCGCTTCCGCGCAGAAAAACGGATGCGCGCATAGGACGCGCCGCCGAAGTTGCCCGCCGCAAGGCAGAGGGCGAAGATGAGAAGCTGCCAGTTTGGCGCCGAAAAGCAGCTGAGCACAAACAGGATGAGGACGCCCGCCGCCGTCAGCAGCGAAAGCACAAGCCCGACCGCCCGCGCCCGCCTTGCCCCCAGCGGGCGAAGAAGAACGCGCAGCGCCCTGCCGCCGTCCAGCGGAAAGGCGGGCAGACAGTTCACCACAAACAGCGAAAAGCTGACGCGCGCCGCCGCCTCGGTATAGGGATAGGTCTGCGGCCACAGCCACCAGAGGGCGACAAACGCGAGCGCCGTAAGGCCGCTTGCAAGCGGGCCTGCCGCAAGCACGGCAAGCTCCGCGCGGGGCGGGATGCCCTCGAGATCGCCCGAGACGACCGCCCCGTACGGCATGAGTACGATCCTGTTCAGCGCATACCCCGTTCTGCGCGCGGCAAAGGCGTGTGCAAGCTCATGCTCGATCGCCGCAAGGGCGGCGAGCAGCGTCTCCGTCAGCCTTCCCGTCAGCGCGGACAGGACAAGCAGCGCGGCGAACAGGGGGTGGATACGCAGCCGCGTATCAGCTCCACGAGAGCGCGCCGCCCTCTACCGTGCAGGCATTGATGAGCGAGCCGTCCGAATAGAACATGACGCGCACCTCGCCCTCGCCGTCGGTGAATCCCACGGGGATGTTGCTGCGCACCTCGTCGCCCGCGGCGCCATACACGACATCCAGCCCGCTCATGACCGTATAAAAGCTGTCGGAGTGCCGGATCTCCACCGAGTAGCCCGTCTCGGCATTGCCGCCCACCGAGGCGATCTCGCCGTCGCAGGGGGAATACACGCTGCACTCCGCCGTAAAGGAGAGCACGCCCGTGTTTGAGACGGCGATCTCCGTATCGACCGTGCTGTTGACGAGGGGGGAGAGCGCAAAATCGGAATATACGCGCGTATCGGCCGCCGTCGTGTTGCCCGTGAACAGCCCGCGCACAAAGGTATTGATGGCGCTGTCCGTCATGAAGATATTGGTGAGAAAGATGACGGCGCACAGCCCGCAGACGGCGGCAAATTCGCCGATGAGGATGCGGCGGAACAGCCTGTCGCGCCGGCCATTCCCCCCTTCGCCCCCCGTGATGGGTGTGCTTTCGGCAAATGTGGGGTCCTCCTGCGCCTCCATGCGCTCGTTCACCTCCTCCACGACCTGCTCCCCGAGATCCTCCTCGCGGCGCCTGCGCTCCCTGTGGCTGACGTGCACCGTCTCCACGGGGATCTCCAGCATCTCGGCATATTCCAGCTCTTCGTTCATACCTGTCACCTCTCGATTTCAAACTCTGTATTACTATATGCCGCCCATTTGGCGCTTAGAAGCGCAAAAAGAAAAAGCGCGGCATCGCCGCGCGGGATCTTTTGTCTATTTTTTGCGGATACGGGCGCGCGGCGTCGTGAGCTCGTAGCTCATATCGAGCAGACCGCACACCTGATCGAAGGGCGCTTCGCCGTCGAGCAGCGCGCTCACCCAGCGCTGTTTGTTCATGTGATAGGCGGGAAGAAAGCCCGGCTGCTGCAAAAGGATGGGCAGCAGCCCTGCCTCGCACTTGGCGACGAGGATATCCGCCTCGCCGCTTCCCGGAATGCCCAGCCGCTTTCGGGGGATGTTCATGACGACGCCGTACCACTTCCCGCACGGATGCCGCAGCACCGCATATCCGGGTACGTCATGCCAGAGGTATTCCTCCTGCGTTCCGTACTGCATATGCGCATATGCGAATAACTGTTCCCGCAGCGTGTCGTGCTCTGTCATCTCCTTCCCTCTCCAATACAGGCGAGCAGAATATCCGCGGCGCGGCAGGCCTCTTCCGCCGTCGTCGCCGCGCCAAAGGAAAACCGCAGCCCGCGGCGCGCCTCGTCTGCGCTCCTGCCCATTGCGGTGAGCACATGCGAGGGCAAGGCGGCATGCGCCGAGCACGCCGCGCCCGCCGAGCAGGCGACGCCCGCAAGATCGAGCTTGGAAAGCAGCGCCCCGTCCCCGTCCTTTGGCGTGAGGTGGCTGACATTGGGCGCACGGTTTGCCCCGTCGACGGCGATCTCGCCGTAGGCGGAGAGAATACGCCCCTCAAACGCATCGCGCAGCTCCGCCGTGTGCGCACAAAACGCCTTGCGCTCCGCCTGCGCCAGCGCAAGCGCCCGCGCAAACCCCGCGATGCCCGCCGCATTCAGCGTTCCGCCGCGCATGCCGCGCTCCTGTTCGCCGCCCATGATAAGCGCCTTCAGCGGCACGCCGTCCTTTACGACCAGCGCGCCGACGCCCTTGGGCCCGCCTATCTTGTGCGCGGAGAGGGCGAGCGCGTCGGCATATGCCGCGAGCTTTTTCAGATCGCAGGTCGCCTGCGCCTGTACGCAGTCCACAAACAGCGCCACGCCCCGCGCATGGCAGAGCGCCGCGACCTCTTCAACGGGCTGTACGCAGCCCGTCTCGTTGTTGACCGCCATCAGGCAGAAGAGGGAAATTTCGGGGTGTGCCTGCAACATCGCCTCCGCCGCCTGCGGGCGAAGGACGCCGTCCTCTGCGACCGAACAGATCTGATATGCCCTGCCGCAGCGGCGCGCCGTTTGAAGCACGGCGGCATGTTCAATGGCAGAGACGCACACCGCGCCCTGCGCGGCAATGCCCTGCACCGCCCAGCTGCCCGCCTCCGTTCCGCCCGAGGTGAAATACACCGTGCGCGGCTTCACCCCGAGCAGTGCGGCGATCGTGTCGCGCGCGTTCTGCACGGCATATGCCGCCTCTCTGCCAAAGCTGTGCAGCGAATCCGGATTGCCGAACTGCGCCTGAAGCAGGGGGCGCATCGCCTCGGACACCTCCTCCCGCAGCGGCGTCGTTGCGGCGTAATCGAGATAGATCCGCGCTTCAGTTTGCGCCGTATTGCGCACGGTATTCCTCCATCCTGTTCAGATACTCGCTTCCGCCGATGTCTCCCGCGCGGATCGCCTCGATGATGTCCTGCATGGTGACGATGGAATAGACGGGGATGCCGAACGCCTCGTAGGCCTCTGCCACGGCGGACTTCTCGCCCGTGCCCTTCTCCTGACGGTCCACCGAGATGATCATGGCGCGCACGTCGACATCGGCCTCCGCCCTGAGTTTGGGCAGGATCTCGCGCAGCGCCTTGCCCGACGTCATCACGTCCTCGATGAGCGCCACCCTGTCGCCGTCTTTGAGCTGCTGCCCCACGAACATGCCGCCCTCGCCGTGGTCCTTCACTTCCTTTCGGTCAAAGCAGAACCCGACGTCGACGCCGTGGTTGTTAGCGAGCGCGATCGCCGTGGACACCGCAAGCGGAATGCCCTTATAGGCGGGCCCGACCAGCGTCCGGGCGTCTACCCCGTGCGCCAGATAGCAGGCGGCATAATACTCGCCCAGCGCCGCGATCTGCCTGCCCGTACGGTATTTGCCCGCGTTGATGAAGTAGGGCGCCCTTCTGCCGCTCTTCAGCGTAAAATCGCCGAAGCAGAGCACCTCGTTTTCGACCATGAATTGAATGAATTTACGCTTATATTCCTGCATGATATGCCTCCTTGTTATTTGCATGCGCCCGTAAGCGACGAGATCTGCGCCACGCCGTGGCGATCGCACCATTCGTTGAGCCCGCCGATGATCCTGGGGCATGCCAACGGGTCGGTAAAATTCTGCGTGCCCACCTGTACGGCGGTCGCCCCCGCCATGAGAAACTCCACCGCGTCCTCTGCGCAGGTGATCCCGCCCATGCCGATGACTGGGATGGATACGGCATGGCTCGCCTCGTACACCATGCGTACGGCGATGGGCTTGATGCCCGCGCCCGAGACGCCGCCCGTGCGATTGGCAAGAAGCGGCATGCGCCGTTCGATGTCGATGACCATGCCCGTGAAGGTATTGACGAGGGAGATGCAGTCTGCGCCCCCCTCCTCCGCCGCCTTGGCATTGACGGCGATACTCTCTACATTGGGCGAAAGTTTGACGATGAGCGGCGTCTTTTTCAGGCTCGCCTTAGCGAGCGCCGTCACCTCGCGGATATGTTCGGGGCGGATACCCAGCGCCATCCCGCCGCTCTTTACGTTGGGGCAGGAGATGTTCAGCTCGACAAAGTCGACAAGCCCGTCCAGCCGGAGGCAGATCTCGCCGTAGTCCTCGAGCGTGCTGCCAGCGACATTGGCGATGACGCGCGTCTTTGCCCGCAGCCAGGCAAGGTCGTGCGCGATAAACGCCTCCACCCCAGGGTTTTGCAGCCCGACGGCGTTGAGGATGACCCCGCGGCTTTCGGCGATGCGCGGCACGGAATTGCCGGGGCGGGGCTTTAAGGTGAGCCCCTTGGTCGCCACCCCGCCCAGGCAGGAGATGTCGTAGAGTTCGTCAAATTCCCGCCCGAAGCCGAATGTGCCCGAGGCAGGGATGACGGGGTTTTTGAGCGGAACCCCGCAAAGCGTTACCCTGAGATCAGCCATTGTTTTCTCCTTGATCGACCGCCTCGCGCATGAGGTAGATGAGGCGGTCGTGCGCCTCCTCGACGTCGGCGACAAAATGGGCGGTATAGCTTCTGCCCTCCGTCAGACAGACGGTGAGTTTGCCCCATTCATAACTCCACCCGCGGGCATGGGCGCGGCGGTAGCGCACGTTTACAAGCTCGCGCAGCGCCATGCGGCGGCCGAGAAAGATGAGTGTATCCCCCTCGCGCACGGCGATCTCCTTGGGCGTCTTCATCCCACGCACGAACAGGACGGCGGAAACCGCAATAATCACAAACCCCACCACAACGCAAAAAACCCAGACGGCGTTGAAGCGAAGCCGGATACATGCCCATATCATCCACCCCGTAAGGACGAGGCCGAACACAAGGCTGATAAGATACATCCAGCGCGGCGACGAGGCGCGGCGGGCAATGACTTCACGTTCCGTCATAGTTCGACCTCGCCGATCTCGAACACCGGCCCGTCTTTGCAGACGCGCGCGTGCGCGCCGTCCGTCTTATTGCATACGCATACGAGGCAGGCGCCGATGCCGCAGCCCATGCGCTCTTCCAAAGAGACGTAGACGGGGATCCCCCTGCCCTGCATACCCTGTTTGAGCGCCCGCAGCATGGGCGTGGGGCCGCAGGACAGCACGACGTCCGGCCGTACGGCGTCGACCTCCTGCAAAAACGCCTGCACCGAAGTTCCGTGAAAGCCGAAACTGCCGTCGTCCGAGGCGAGCGTCAGCTTCTCGCAGCGCGCAAGTTCCTGTTCCATGCAGAGGGCCTCCCGATTGCGGAAACCCATATAGGCGTACAGCGCCCGCTGCCCCGCATAGACGCCGATGACGGAGATGAGCGGAAAGATGCCCACGCCGCCGCCGACGAGCGCGACGCGTTTCTCCTGCGCGCCGAGGTAAAATCCGTTGCCGAGCGGAAGGAGCACCTGCAGCGCCTCCCCCGCGGCAAGGCGGGCAAGGGCGCGCGTACCCTCGCCTTTCAGCCGATAGCACACCGTGACAAGGCTGCCCGCCGCCTTGCACACCGCAATGGGGCGGCGCAGCGGAAAGCCCGTAACGCCGAGCATACAGAACTGCCCGGGGCGCACGGCGATCTCCTCGCCGCAATCGAAGGTGAGCGAAAAGATATCGCGGGCGATCGCACGATTTTCCGCAATGACAGCCGTTACTTCGCGCATATCTCCCCCAATACGTTCTGAAGATCGGCGCGCATGGCGAGCGCCGCGGCGCGCGCCGCCGTATAGGGATCGCCGCCCGATTTTTTATGGGCGCACAGGATCCCGCGCGAGTTGTTGACGATGCCGCCCAAACCGCGCTTGTCGAAACAATTTTTCAGCATCTCGGCGTTGGCGCCCTGCGCCCCGTAGCCGGGCACCAGGAAGAAGGTGTGCGGAAGCCTTGCACGCAGAATTTTTGCCTCCTCCGGATAGGTCGCACCCACGACTGCCCCCACGGAGGAATAGCCGTATTTGCCCATGGCGATTGCCCCCCAGCGGGCGACCATATCGCCCATACACTCGTACACGGTGCGCCCGTCCTCTAACCTTAAGTTCTGTAACTCACCCGAGGAGGGGTTGCTCGTCTTCACCAATACAAAGATTCCTTTATCGTAATCTTCGCATGCCTGAAGAAAGGGGGTGATCCCGTCCGTGCCCAGATAGCCGTTGACGGTGAGAAAGTCGCAGGCGAGCATATTGCGCTTCATTGTTTTTCCCAAAAATGCCTGTGCATACTGCTCCGCCGTGGCGCCGATGTCGTTGCGCTTGGCGTCGGCAATGACGAAGAGCCCCTTCTCCTTGGCGTAGGCGCAGGTGCGCCCGAATACGGAGAAGCCCGCCGCGCCCAGGCGCTCATAGTAGGCGATCTGCACCTTGACGGCGGGCACGATGTCCGCCACCGCGTCGATGATGCCGCAGTTGAAGCGGTAGACCGCCTCCGCCGCCTCGTCCGGACTGCTCACCTCGCCCGCCATGCCCTCGGGCAGGTACGAAAGCGCGGTATCCAGCCCCACGCAGGTGGGGTTTTGCGTTGCGATGATTTTATCGATGAGTGCGTCGATGATCATGTCTTATCTCTCCTTGTATTTGATCTCGCCGTCTACGACGGTCATTTTGACACGGCCGAATACCTTCCTGCCGCCGAAGGGGGAGTTTTTCCCCTTGGATACAAATTGTTGGGGGTCGATCGTCCATTCCTCGTCGAGCGAGACAAGGGTGAGATCGGCGGGTGCGCCCTCGCAGATGCGGCCGCCCGTAAGCCCCAGCACGACGGCGGGGTTGGCGCTCATCTTGCCGACGAGCGCTTCAAGCGTCATCTCGCCCGACCTCACAAGCTGCGTGTACGAGAGTGCGAACGACGTCTCCAGCCCGCTGATGCCGAAGGCGGCAAGGTCGTACTCCACATTCTTGTCGTCCTCGTGATGGGGCGCGTGGTCGGTGACGATGCAGTCGAGCGTGCCGTCCTGCAGCCCCGCGATGACGGCCAAACGGTCGCGCTCCTCGCGCAGCGGAGGATTGACCTTGGTGTTGGTGTCGAAATCCGCGATCGCCGCGTCGGTGAGCGTAAAATAGTGCGGGCAGGTCTCCGCCGTGACCCGAACGCCGCGCGCCTTCGCCTCGCGGATGAGCTGTATGCCGCTGTAGGTGGAGATGTGGCAGATGTGCACGGGCAGATCCAGGCTCTCGGCAAGACAGAGCTCGCGGGCGATGATGATGTCCTCGGCGGCGCGCAGGCTGCCCTTCAGCCCCGTGAGCGTGGAGTAGTACCCCTCGTTGACGACGCCGCCGTCCACGAGCGAACTGTCCTCGCAATGGCACAGGCATTTGAGCGAGAAGTCCGCCGCGTACTGCATGGCGTTCGCCATGAGCTTGGTGGAGAGCACGCTCTTTCCGTCCTCGGAGAGCGCCACCGCCCCCGCCGCCTTCATGGCGCCGATGGCGGCAAGTTCCTGCCCCTGCTGCCCCTTGGAGATGGCGCCGATGGGGTGGACCTTGCAAAGCCCCACCTCCTTGGCGCGCGCCTTGATATAGGTGACGACCACCTTATTGTCGATGACGGGGTTGGTGTTGGGCATGCAGCACACCTGCGTGAAGCCGCCCTTGACGGCGGCACGCGTGCCGCTTGCAATGTCCTCCTTGCGCTCGAACCCCGGCTCGCGCAGGTGGACGTGCATGTCGATGAGCCCCGGGAGCATGGTGTAGGCGGAGACGTCGATGCCCTCGCCCTCGATGCAGGGCGCGATGCGCGCGATGCGTCCGTTTTCCACAAGGATGTCCGCCTGCATTCTTCCGTCGGCATTTACGATATTTGCGTGTTTGAAAATCATGATGCGACCTCCTCTTTGGTGA
This sequence comes from uncultured Clostridia bacterium, assembly GCA_944337235.1. Lineage (GTDB taxonomy): Bacteria > Bacillota > Clostridia > Christensenellales > Borkfalkiaceae > Gallimonas. The sequence goes on along the minus strand of CALVLK010000013.1, from coordinate 15,610 downwards.
GCAGGAACAGGATCGCCATGCGCACGGCGATGCCGCTGAGTACCTGCTCTTCGATGCGGCTCGTGTCCCCGTCGATGAGCGCGCTCGTGAGCTCCACGCCGCGGTTGACGGGCCCGGGGTGCATGACGAGGGCGTGCGGTGCGGCATAGCGCATGAGCGCCTCATCCGCACCGTAGTATTTGGCGTACTCCCCGAGCGAGGGGAAGTTCCCGCCGTGCTGCCGCTCGAGCTGGATGCGCAGCCCCATCACCACGTCGGCGCCCTCTACCGCCTCTTCGCGCGAGGCGCATACCTTGGCGCCCATGCGGTCGATCCCCGTGGGCATGAGCGTTCTCGGTGCGAACATGCGCACCTCAGCGCCCAGCTTCTTCAACCCGAAGAGGTTGCTCTTCGCCACGCGCGAGTGGCTGATGTCGCCGAGAATGGCGACCTTCAACCCCGCGATCGAGGGGAAATTTTCGCGCATGGTGAGCATGTCTAAAAGCGCCTGCGTGGGGTGCTCGTTCATGCCGTCGCCCGCATTGACGACGTGCGCCTTCACCGTTTTTGCAAGCAGGCGGGGCGCGCCGCCCATGGGGTGGCGGATGACGATGACGTCGTTCTTCATGGCGTCGAGCGTCTTGCCCGTGTCGACGAGCGTTTCCCCCTTCTGCACGGAGGAGGACGCCGCCGCGATGTTGACGACGTGCGCCCCCATATAGTCGGCGGCAAGCTCGAAGCTGCAGCGCGTGCGCGTGCTGTTCTCGTAGAACAGCGTGGTCACCGTCTTCCCCTGCAGGTGGGGCAGCTTTTTGATGTTCTGCCTGAGCAGCTTTTTCATGTTCATGCCCGTCGTGAGGATCTCGTCGATCTCCTCGGCAGACAGATCGTAGAGCCCCAATACATCCTTTCTGTTCAGCATCGTTATCTCCCGAAACGTTATTATCCTTTTACAATGGCGAGCGCGTCCTCTGCGGCGCCCAGCTCGGTAAAGCGCACGTCGATGCGCTCAGAGCGCGCCGTGGGCACGTTCTTGCCCACAAAATCTGCCCGCACGGGCAGCTCCCGCCCGCCGCGGTCGACGAGCACGAGCAGCTGGATGCGCCTGGGCCTGCCCAGTGCAAAGAGCGCCTCGATGGCGGCAACGGCGCTTCTGCCCGTATGCAGCACGTCGTCGCAGAGCACGACGGTCTTATCTGTAATGTCGAACCCGAGCGCGTTGGGCGCGGCGTCGGGCACAAAGAATGCAGACACAAGGTCGTCGCGCGTCATGCCGATGTCGATGCCCGCACAGGGCACGGCATGCCCCATCGACGCAAGCACGCCGCAGATGCGCTGCGCCGTGACTTCGCCGCCCCGCTTGATGCCGACAAGGGCGACATCGCTCAGGCCCTCGTTCCGCTCTTCGATCTCATGCGCAAGCCGCACGAGCATGCGGCGCAATCCCGCTCCGTCCGATAGTACGGTCATATCTTTCCTCGCTACAAAAAAAGTCCTGCGGCGGTGCCGCAAGACGAGAATACAAAAAGGTCTTGTTTGTGTCTTGTCGGCATCACGGTACCGCTCTTAAAGAACAAAACAATTATAGCATGTCTGAAGCGCGCTGTAATATGATTTCAGTATATTTGCGTCAGGGTGAAGCGCGCCTTGTCGCAGGAGGTGAGATAGTAGGTGATCCCGTTCTTTTCGCAGCGCAGTGGGAAGTATCCGCTGCCGTGCAGATGCCCGAACACCACCTTTTCGACCTTGTTTTCCTCGAACAGGGCGGTGAACACAGTGTCCTCCTGCCGCACGCTGAAGGGGGGATAGTGGATGAGCGCGATGAGCGTGTCGCCCTCGCAGCGGATCTTGTTCACCTCGCGGAAGCAGAGGCGGAAGCGTTCACCCTCGCGCAGATAGAGGGTGCGATCGTGCTCGGTGAAATCGGAGCTTCCCGGGCAGGTCCACCCGCGCGAGCCGGCGATGATGTAATTTCCAATGCGCACGCAGTCGTTTTGCAGAAAGGTAAAACTTTCGTCGGGCGCGCCCGCGCGCACGCGGGAGATCGCGCTCCACCAGAAATCGTGATTGCCGCGGATGAACACCTTGTGCCCGGGCAGCGGGGCGAGGGAGCGGACGTCGTAAAGCCCCTCTTCCAGGTACATCCCCCAGGAGGTATCGCCGCCGATGAGCACGATATCCTCGGGCGTGACGCGGGAAAGCCAGTCCGCCTTGATTTTTTCGAAGTGCCCCTCCCACCCGGCGCCGAACACGTTCATGGGCTTGTTCGACATGCCGGAGAGGTGCAGATCGCTGATCGCATACACCTTCATGTTCAGATCATAGCATATTCTGCAAAAAAAAGCAAGCCGTGGCTGGGCGCGATCTTATGAATTGCTTATTCTCCGCCCATTGCTTTACCCTTATCGCTGCATAGGGTGCCAAAGCCCCCCTTTACACAAGGGGGGGCTTTGGTTAGGGATGAGGGCAAGACAAAAAAATCAGGCGGCGCTGCGCCAAAGCGCAGTGCCGCCTTCCTTTCACCCGCGGATGAATTTATTCATGTTTGCCTTATTCGGCAGCATCGGTACCCTCTTCGGGAAGTTCCGTGGTAACGCTGTAGAGCACCTTAACCCAAGCTTCTTCAGCCGTGAAGTGGAGCCCGATATAATCGGGAATCGCTGCAGTGCCGAAGTTCCAGGTCGTAACATTCACATAGGTTGCCCCGTTGGATCCGTTGACCGTAAGGGTTGCCGTTACCGTGCCGTCTTCTGCAAAGGAGATGTTCAGCGTCCAGGTGCAGTCACTTGCAGCCTCCTGGAATGCCGCCACCCAATCGGTGACAACTTCGCCTTCTGCATCCGTCATGGTGACAACACCGTCGCCAACCTTAACAAGTCCCGTACCGAAGCTCCAGCCATAGTTATCCATACGCTGCGTCCAGTATGCGTTATCGGTAAACTCGTACAGCATTGTAAACCATGCGCTTTCCACTTCGCCGACCTGCGTACCATAGAAAGTGACGGAAGTGCCCTTCTGAATAGCATCGACATTGATCCAGTCGGCCCAAACAGTAGGAAGCGTAGACATTGTGCCAAGCTCGCCGCTGATGCCTCTGTACTGCGTGAAAGTTGCATCGCCGTAATTGATCGCATACTCTGCTGCGACCTGACCTTCGCTGAGCGCTGCAGGATAGACGATCAGTTCCTTAGCCGCCGTGCCGAATGCCGCGCCGGAAGCGAACAGGAAGCCGTTTGCCTCGACAAGCTCAAGCGACGTCTCCACAAAGGAGAGTACAGAACTGGTGCCGTCGGTAAGATTTGCCGTAACGGGATACTGAATGGCGATTTCGCCGTTGAGATAGTAGGTGATACCCGTGGTAGGGCTGACCGTAATCGTAGCGACGATGGTGCCTGCCGTAACAGCGGACTGGAAGCTGTTCCATGCAAATCCGGGATACACAACTGCACCTTCAGCGGAAGGATACATGTTCGTCGGTGCGAAGCCGACCGTATTGGCATACGGATCGAGGTTGGGCAGCGTGATGACCATGCCGCTTGCGCCCTCTGCCGTAAGAGGATCGATCGCGGTGGAAGCCCAGTCTGCCGCATTTCCTTCGACGATGAAGGAGATGGAGAAGCCGGTATCGGTGACACCCTCGATCGCGCCGATCGTCATGTTGAGCGCGGTCTCTTCGCCGTACTGCGTGGTGCCGCAGATGGAGCAGACGCCGTCGACATAATTGTGCTGACCAAACGCCGTAACCGCAGACTGACGAGCAAAGCTGAATCCGTCATAGGTGTAGTAGAGCAGCGTATCCACAAGGCAGGTACCGGGAATATTGGTCATGGAAACGGTATCGGATTCGACAGCCTCCACCTCGACCGTGGCAATTCCTTCATTACTGAAATTGATGAGCGTGTATGTCGTGCCGCTGTTCGTACCTTCGAGCTCGACATAGAAGCCATCGCTCAGGTTCAGGCCGAACGAACTGAGTGCGATACGCGTAATGTACAGCGCAGCACGGTCGCCGTCGGTGTCGTCGCCGATCGTACCGTCGAGCCCGAGCGTCGTCGTAGCCGCAAGAGTAGCGGCATTGCTCGTCGTGAACGTGATGCCGGAATCGGTTGCCGTGAAGGACAGATCGTACATCTCGCCCGTGGCGTTCTGAAGGTTGAGCGTAAGTGCGCCAGTACCTGCAAGCGTACGGTCGTCTTCGATGGTGAGCACGACAAGCGCGCTGCTCGAATAGGTGAGATAAGTTGTATCGTTGACCTTGTAGAAGTCCTCGGCGCCCTCGCTGATGACCATGTTGTATGCGATGGTAACGCCAAACGACTCGCCTGCCGCATTACGGATGGTAACGAGATAGGACAGGTTGAAGTTGGAGCCTGCTGCGATATCGAGCGCGGGCAGCGTATAGGTGATCGTAAGCACGCCGTCTGCATAGGCACCCTTTGCGGTGAGCGAACCGAACGTTGCGCCGTTTTCGCCGCTGAGCAGCGCCCAAGTTCTCGTCTGAGAACCGATCATGAAGTCGTAGTCTTCAAGCTCGGCTTCGCTTGCAACGCCGTAGAAGTTGACAACAACGTCGCCGCCCTGATCGATCGTGGTGTTGTTGGACATGACCACGCCGCTGACTGCGGGAACGGTGACCGCGCTGAGGTCGAGCTGAACGGTCGTGCTTGCCGTAACGTTGGAAGGAACGGTGATGGTCGCCTCGCCGAGATCCGCCGCGGAATCCACAGGAATGATGAGGTTTACGCCGTTGTTTGCAAGCCAGATCACAGCGTCATCGATGGAGCATGCAAGCCCATCTGCCGCAAGCGTCTCGCTTGCGTCGCCGACAAGGCGAAGCGCAACGTAGTAGGCCTTCGTGGTGTTGAGCGCCTGCTGCTGCTCTGCGGTGAGCCTGCTGACCGTGCCGCTTGCCATGACAGAGATCTCGTCTGCATCATTAACGTCGTACACGAGCTCAATGCCGGCATTGTCGAAGATGAGATCGCTGTTGTCAATGCCTGCGCCGAAGTCGTGGTCCGTCGTAACACTCTTGATCGAGGAAGGAACGACGGTGATATTGATGGGAAGTTCGTATCCGCCGAAGGCGATACGGAAGTTCGTCATGCCCGCCTGCAGCTGCTCGTTGCGCAGGTTATAAGTCGTGGTAACCGTCTCCGGCTCGCCGCCTTCATTCTCTGCGGTCGTGACGATATCTGCATAGATGTCGTACGTGGAGATGACAAGATCGACAGGATTTTCGGAATTGCCGTTGTAGTGACCTTCCGCCCTGACGCCGACGATGTTGGTATCTGCGTCAAGCTCGATCATGGTATTCTCTGCATAGACGGTCTTGTCGGGGCCCTGTTCAAGGGTGAAGCCGTCCTCTGCGTCGAGGACAAGGTTTCTGACCTCGGAGACGGAGGTGACCGTCATGGTGACGTCTTCCATATAGAGTGCCGTCTCGTACGTGGAGCTGGGCACCTTGATGTAACGCTGCACGGGCGTGCCGCCGTTAATCGTCGTGGAGATGAGCACGAAGCCCGCCTTGTCATAATCCCAGGTGATGGTGAAGTTGACGGGCGAAGCCTGGCTGCCCCAATCCGTTCTCGTGCTGGAGCCGGAATAATAAACTTCCCAATCGGTCGCACCTTCCAGGAATGCCTCGGTGGACTCATAGGTATATTCGACCGCAGCCTGTCCGGAGGGATGCAGCGTCCAGCTGCAGCCGACCCAGTTGCCGTCTGCGCCGATGACCCAGGTATCCTGGCGGGCGAGGAAGAGGTTCTCGTTCTTTCTGATCCCGAGAACGGGCGTGTCCCACGTGTCGGCGCCCGTCGTATAGGCGGTACCGCTGATGGAGATGGACTGGCCCTGGCTGATGCTGCCGTACGTCATGTAGTTGCTGCCGTCGGAAGCCATCTGAACCGTTGCGTTCTCGCTGATCGTAGGCGTAGACCCCCATGCCGCGACGGAGATGTTATCGTTGATCGTGTGCGACTCCATCTCAGCGCCGTCGAGCGGGCAGGTATATACGCCGTTTTCATCGGCTTCGCCCCAGGCATGGTCGAGCGTGACGTTATACGTCGTGCTGCGCTGCTCGTTGCCGACTCTGCCCCTGACCGTGATCGTATACGTTCCGCGTGCCGAATCGTAATCCCCCGCGGCAATCGCTTCAAATGCGGCGTCCATCGACTCCGACTCGACCGTGATCTCTTCTGCCGTCAGCTCGCGCGTTTCCTTTTCGGGATCGTCCGTTTCGAAATGTCCGATGACGCGGAAAGAGTCACCCGTCGTGAACTGCGTGTCTGCCTCTGTAAACTCTGTCTTCTGCCCCTCGATCGTGATGCGATCAAGCGTTTCGGTCGGCGTCTGCGTGCAGGCAAACAGCCCGAGCGAACAGGTCAGAGCGAACAAAAGCGTGCAAGCTATTCTCAGCTTTTTCATGTTTGTTGTTGCCCCCTGAATGAAATTATTCACCATTTTCTTGTCATGGCTAACGTAATTTTACAACATTTTTTCGTCCGTGTCAATAGCTTTTGCAAAAAAGTTCACGACGCAATGTGAATTTTTTCTGTGTACCCGCCTACCCGCGCGAAAGCGCCAAAAAGGGAGCAGCACTCCCCCTTTCCGCGCTCTTTTTATAAAAGCCTGTTATAAAAGCCTGTCCAATTCGACAAGTGCGCCGATGTGCACGTCTGCCTTTTCCGCCAGATACACCGCAAGAAGGCGCAGTGCGCGGCGTATCCCGTCGGGATCGCGGGGGAGTTCGCCCCGTGCCGCCGCGGCAAGCGCACGGCAGGTGCTCTCGCTGGCGGGCAGCGCGTGTTCTTCCCCCTGCCCGACGAAGCAGCCGCGCTCCACCAGAAAGCCCAATCTTCCGCCCCGCGCCATAGTACAGTCCGCCTCGTCTGCGCGCACGGGATATCCCGCGAGCGCCGCCGCTCCGACCAGAAAGCGCACGAGCGCTGCCGCAGGCGCCTCCCCGCACATATCGCCGAGCGCCCGCACCGCAAGGAGCAGCATCTCAGGATTGACGAGCCCGACGGGGAGCAGGGCGTCGCAGCACTCCGTCGTCGCCGCCGCGGCATAGTACGCCGTGATGCGTTCGCGCAACGGATAGAAGCCGTCGTGCAGCGAAGCGGAGATGACAGTATAGCGCGCCGCGCGCGCGGCGAGAACAAATTCGGCAAAACAAAAGGGCTGCGCGGCAAATTTCAGCTTTGCATTTGCCCGCCGCACCCCTTTCAGACACGCGCCGATCTTGCCGCGCTCCGCCGTGAGCAGCGTGACCATCTTGTCATACTCGCCGTAATCGGTCGTGCGCAGGACGAGCGCGTCCGTCTTGAATTCCATTTTTCCTCCAGCCAGCGGCCTAACGCCGCGTAAGGTCCTTAAACAACAGATAATAGGAGACGTTTCCCGTCTTTTCGAACATCTCCCAGGCGAGCTCGCCCGCCTGCCGCCTCTCGATCCCGCTGCGGGGATTGTGTTTTTCCATAAAAGTCCTCCGCCGTCAGTATGGGCGAAGCGGCGCGTTTTATGCCGCGCGGTCAGTCGTCGCGTTGGGTATAGCCCAGCTCGCGCAGCAGCCCTTCGCGGTCGCGCCAGTCCTCGCGCACTTTGACATAGGTGGTAAGAAAGACCTTGGCGCCAAGAAATTTTTCCATATCCTGCCGGGCGAAGGAGGCGGCCTCTTTGAGCGCCTGCCCGTGCTTGCCGATCAGGATCGCCTTATGATTCTGTTTTTCGCAGACGATATCGAGGTTGACCTCGTACACGCCGTTCTCCTGCTTTTTGAATGTATTGACGACGACGGCGACGCCGTGCGGGATCTCCTGATCGTATTTGAGCAGGATCTTCTCGCGCATAATCTCGGCGATCATGAATTTTTCGCTCTTGTCGGACACGACGTCATCGCCGAACAGGCGCTCGCCCTCGGGCAGGAGCGCGCAAACGGCGTCCTCCAGTTTGCGGATATGGATGCCCTTGCGCGCCGACACGGGGTAGACGTCTGCCGTGATGCCCGCCTCGTACATCGCCCTGATGTCCTCGGGGATGCGTTCGCGCGGCATGATGTCGATCTTGGTATAGGCGATGAGCATGGGGATCCCGAGCGCCTGATATTTGCGCATCAGCGCAAAATCGCGCTCGGCGACGCCCGCGTGCCCGTCGTGGACGTACAAAATGACGTCGACGCCGTCTGCCGTCGTCTCCGTCGTGTGCATCATGATGCCCGTCAGCGCGTTGCGGCTCTGATAGACGCCGGGCGTATCGGCAAAGACGATCTGCCTGTCCTCCCGCGTGAGCACGCCCAGGATGCGATCGCGCGTGGTCTGCGGCTTGGGCGATACGATGGCGACCTTTTCGCCCACCATGACGTTGACGAGCGTGCTCTTGCCCGCGTTCGCTCTGCCGATGACGGCGACATATCCGCTCTTCACGATTCCCGTTTCAGATCAAGTTTTGCCATGATCTCCTCCTCTTTTGCGCGCATTTCGCGCCGTTCCTCCTCCGTCTCGTGGTCGTATCCCAAACAGTGCAGCAATCCGTGTACGGCGAGGTACCAAAGTTCCCGCTCGTAGGAGTGCCCGTACTCCGCCGCCTGTTCGCGGGCGCGCTGCCCCGAAATGAGCACGGAGCCCAAAAAGACCGTATCGTTCATGCGGTCGGCGCAGTCGACGTGTTCCTCCGCCAGGATGGGCTTCCCCTTGATGTCCTCCATGGATGGAAAGCTCAGCACGTCGGTCACGCGGTCCACGCCGCGCTCGCGGGCATTGACGCTGCGGATCTCCGACTCGGAGACCAGCCAGATCTCTGCGGAGAGCGCGTCGCCCTCCCACATCCCCTCCATCGCTGCGGAGAGGCGGGCAAGCCCCTCCGCGGGCAGATCGGAATCGAATAAAATCATTCTTCTTTCTCCTCCTTGACCGCCTGACGCGCACGGTTGAAGCGGATGGCGGGGTACTTGACGCGGTGATGGTGCACGCCGGACAGCGCCTCGACCAGCGTGCGTCGGATGATGGAGAGTTCGCGCATGGTGATGGAACACTCGCTGAACTGATCGAGATCCATGCGCTCCTCGATGATGGAGCGCACGATGCGCTCCACGTTCTCGGGCGAGCGGTCGCGGATGGCGCGCGCGGCCGCCTCGGACGCGTCTGCAATCATGATGATCGCAGCGATCCGCGTGCTCGGCTTGGGGCCGAGATAGGAATAATCTTTGATGTTGGCGTCGCCGCCCGAAAGGCGCATCGCCTTGTCGTAGAAATATTTGATGGGCAGCGTGCCGTGATGTTCGCGCGCGACATCGGCGATCTCACGGGGCAGATGCGCCGCCATGAGCAGATCGTACCCGTCCTTTGCGTGCGAGCGGATGATGTCGGCAGACAATTCCGGCGTCAGTTCGTCGTGCACGTTATAGTCCGTCTGATTTTCCGTAAAGCACTCGGGCTGTTTCAGCTTGCCCACGTCGTGATAGTACGCCGCAGCACGCGCAAGCTCTGCATTCTCGCCGATGGCGAGCGCGCAGGACTCGGCAAGCTGCGCCACGATGAGCGAGTGGTTGAAGGTGCCGGGCGCCTCCACGCGCAGCCGCTGCAGCATGGGCGCGCTCGCGCTCGTCAACTCGCGCAGGCGGAACACGGTCAGGCGGTTGAATATGACCTCGAAGAGGGGCAAAACAAAGAGCGCAAGCACGGCGGCGATCATGCAGCCCATGATGCGATAGCCGAATACGGCGACGTAGAAGATCCAGTCGCTGAGGTCGGTGCTCGGAAGCTCGACCAGAAATCCCATGACCGCCGTGATGAGCGAGAGAACGACGCTTGTGATGAGCATGCCGCCGCGCGTCTTGACGCCGCCCGCCACAAAGATGGCGAGCGTGCCGCTCGCAAAGCAGATGAGCAGCGAGGCATATCCGCTGATGTCGCTGCCCTGCGCCTCGAATCCGGAGGTGTAGGCGTCGATGACAAAGAGCAGCATGGAAAACACGAAGTTGATGACGATCGCCTGCCTGCGGTTGAAGAGGAAGAGGCACAAAAAGCCGAGCAGCGCGAACGGGCGGGCATAGAGGCTGAAATATCTGCCCACGAGCGTACAGGCGACCACCGACACAAAGATGAGCGTGTAGATGAGCGCCAGTTCCTTGCCGCGCACGAGGAAGTCGCGGTCCTCGAAATAATAATAGTAATAGATGATAAAGAACAGCAGCAGAATATAGGCACCCATGGAGAGGAAGCCCGAACCCTGCTCGGCAAAATATGTTCTCAATCCCCCCGCATAGTTGAGTACAATGAGCAGGAGCGCATACAGAATGAGCAGCAGATACCCCCCTGCAAGCGCCAGAATGCCGCGCCAGTGTGCGGCGCCGGGAATGCGGATCTCTTTCATCGGTTGTCCCCCTTGTTTGATTTGGCGTTGCGCCGCTGCGCGTCGCGCTCATAGGCGGCGACGATGCGCATGACGAGCGGATGACGCACCACGTCCTTTTCCGTCAATGTACATACGGCGATGTCCTCGACCCCCTTCAGCAGCGAGACCGCCTGTTTCAGCCCGCTCATCTTGCCCTCGGGCAGATCGGTCTGCGTCAGATCGCCCGTGACGACCATCTTGCTGCCGTCGCCCAGGCGGGTGAGAAACATCTTCATCTGTTCGCGGGTGGCGTTCTGCGCCTCGTCCAGGATGACGAAGGCGTTGGAGAGCGTTCTGCCGCGCATATAGGCAAGCGGCGCAACCTCGATGGCGCCCTTCTCCATCAAGCGCGCATACGTCTCCTGCCCGAACATCTCCTGCAAAGCGTCGTAGAGCGGGCGCAGATAGGGATCGACCTTGGTCTGCAGATCGCCGGGCAGAAAGCCGAGCTTTTCCCCCGCCTCCACCGCGGGACGGGTGAGAATGATCTTTTCGACCAGCTTGCCCTTATAGGCGGCGACGGCGAGGCAGACGGCAAGATAGGTCTTGCCCGTGCCCGCAGGGCCGACGCCGAAGGTGATGGTATTGCTCTTGATGGCGGCGACATAGTCGTGCTGCCCCACCGTCTTGCATTTGACGGGCTTGCCTTTTGCCGTCACCGCGACGCACCCGCTGAGCACCTCGGCAATGTCCGCGGCATGCCCCTCGCGCGCGAGCGCGATGCAGTATTGCAGATTGGTGCGGTCGATCGCGTCCCCCGCCTCGACAATGGCAAGCAGGCTGCGCACGACCTCTGCGCCCGTCTCTGCAGCGTCTCCCTCCAGGCAGATCGCCGTTCCGTCGATGCGCGTGGAGAGCTCCAGCTCCCGCGCGATGACTGTTAAATTTTCATCAAATACGCCGAGCACGCGCTGGAGCCTGTCCAGGCTGCCCGTCTCGATCCTGATCGACACGTTTTTCTCCCGTCTGAATTGCCTGTGTTATAAGTTGACGCCGCAGGACGCAAATGCCTGGCCCGTGATCAGCCAGCCGTCCTCCGCCTCCTGCGCCGCGATATCCTGCATCGCGCCGTATTCCAAATACGCCTGCGCCAGCGCGCCCTCCCGCGTGCCGGAAAAATATGCGCTGACCGCAAAGCGGATGCGCAGGCGCGCCATGACCAGCACCCGCCGCCCGTTCTCCTCGCCTGACACGACAAGATCGCCCGCCCGCACGCTGTCGCCCTCCTTCACGAGCGGAGTGCCGCGCAGCACGGTCAGCTCTTCGATGACGCCGTCTGCAGGGGCATACAGCCATTCTTCGGAGAGGGGCGCGGCGTCCTCGCCCGTCTGGATCTCGACGGTGAGCACCCCGCCCTCGTGATGCAGCGCGCAGAAGGTGACGTGCGGCAGCGCAAAGATACGCGCGCAGAGCGCCGCCCCGGCAGAGGGAGGAGCAGAAAATTGCGTAACGCCCTCCTCTTCCAGAAGGCGCAGCACCTCTGTCCGATAGTATGCGCCGCTGCCCACGACGTCAATGCGGAGTACGCGCGTTCCGGCAAAACCGATCAGCGCCGCAGCGAGCACAAAGCCGACGAGCAGCCCCGCCCGTGCGCGCAGGCATTGCGCAGCCCGCCATATGCCGACGGGGCGGTGTTTTTTTATATTATAACATGAATCCCGCAAAATTGCAAAAACTTTTTCGCGGTCTTTTCGGCGCACCGTCAAAATAAGGGCGTTCCGCCCGATGGCGCGCACGGCGACAAGCTCCACGCCCGCCCGCGCCAGTTTATCGGGCACGCGCTGCACGCCCAAACCCTCGATGTGCATCTGTATCCCTGCGCGCATCCTCTCCTCCCTCAGAACTGCTCGACGCGGACGATCCTGCCCTGCACCACGGCATCTCCGCCGCCGTATCTGCCCAGCGAGAGCGCCTCGCCCTCGACGGCGACCCCGCCCTTTTTGCCGCAGAAGACGATGCGCTGCGGCGAAAACTCCGCCATGCGGGTGACGTTTTCAAAGTATCCGCCCCCGCCGTCGATCACGGTATATTGCACCCTGTTCCCCGCCGCACCGCCGAGCGCGCACAGGATTTCATGGATCAACGTCATAGTATATAGTATATGCGCAATGCCGGCAATCTACGACCCGACCGCATGCAACTGTGAAATTTTTGTTGATTTTGTTATAATTCCCTTTTCAAAAACCCAATGATTTGCTATAATATTACCAATTATACCATATTCTTCCTCAAAGGACAAAGAGGGACGGTATATTTCAGGGAGGATTTTTATATGAAGTCATTCGGAGAGAAGCTTGCCTTTGTGCGACGGCAACACGGCATCTCGCAGGAGGAGCTCGGCGACATGCTCGGCGTATCGCGCCATATCGTGAGCAAGTGGGAAACGGACCGCGGCAAACCGAGCGTGGACAACCTGGCAGTCATATGCGATTTTTTTCACATCTCTGCCAACTACTTCTGGGAGGAGTCCTATCCCGACGAAGCTGTTTTCGCAGAGGAGGCTTCCGCCCTGTCTGAAGCAAAAGCGCCCAATGCCTGTCCCGCGGCATCTGAGTTTGAGACGTCGTTTTCGGCATTGCACGATCAGATTCGCAATCTGGAGCAGCGCCTCAGCCGGATCTCTTATCTGCAGCAATGCATTGCCGTCTTTGCGCTCGCCCTGTTCAACATTATTTTGGGCGGAATCATGCTCGGCTCCGCCATGGTCACATTCGTCATGGGGACATCTCTGTTTCCGTTTAACATCAACGCAGCACAAGTGGTATATTCCACGCCGATGAGCGTTCCCGGTTTTGTGATCCTTCTCCTTCTGTCGCTCGCCCTGCTGGCTGCAGAGATCTGGCTGCTCCCGATCGCCTGCCGCCTCAACAAACAGCGTTTGGAGGCCAAAGAGCAAATTGGTCTTCAAGCGACCGAACAACCCGAAACCAATATCATGGAGGACTGATTATGAAAAAACTCAAACTGTTGGCACTCGCCGCCACCGCCTTCATCGCGGTCTTTGCCGGCGGCATCGGCACAGGGGCAGTTGCAGCTTCGGCTGAAACGGCAGCCCCCGTCGTCCAAACGGCGACCATGGCAGAAACCCGCGGGCTTTATGTCAATATTTCGCTCACCTTACAGAGTGACGGCGACCGCATCTGTGCCATCGCCAAGAACCACTTTACGCTCTTCCCTTCTACGGTAGAGGTATACATCTATCTGTATTTTTCCGAAGAGGAACCCGATTCCTACGAAGACATGACGATGCCTGCCATGACCTACATTCCCGATCTCGATCAGGGAGAGTCGCAAATGGCCATGGCGCGCACCAACGGCAGGACGGGCTGGTGGCTTGCACGTTTGCGCTATCAACGCGACTCCTCTGGCTGGAAAGAACTTCAGACCGACGCCTTTTTATACGACGGCGACGGGAACCTGCTGTGATGCTTTGAGCCCATTTGAGAAGGATCAGCGGCGGAGCCGATATCGGCTCCGCCGTTTTTTTAACACGCTTATCCTCCCTCTTTCCGCAAGAGAGGTCCATGATCCGGAATCCCCCCTGCCCCATTTATATAATGGAACCAAAAAAGGAAGAGCGCTCCGTGCGCCTTGCGCACAGAGCGCTCTTTGGGTTCCCGATCGAAAATTTCAAAGTGCAGAACGCCTTTTGAGGTCATGCCCGCAATGAAAAGTTAAATTCTGTTTTATCTTGCGTGTCATAATATGTAACCGGTGTGGCATTATTCATATAATTCTGCATCTCTTCCTCAGAAGCAAAATCTAATGCGGATGGCGATTCATAGATATATGTATTGTTCCACGATTGTACGAAAATATACCCTCTAGGTGTAGTCAAATTTGCTGTGCTAATTGAAGATTTTGCGGTAAATTCATCTGAGCTTCTTGGTCGTATTGTGCAAGTTATTGAATTGCTGTCGAAATTAATACTATTTAGATCCATAGCAATATCTGTAGTGTTTAAAGCTGCTTCATGTTGATTAGAGAAATATTCTGAAGAATCTTCAATGAATCTATCATAAGTTTCAATAAATATATTTGCTTCAGATTCAACAGTTGCCTCATTTTGATAAGATAACTCTTGAATAAAGAAAGGAGCTTGAATGGCATGATTTTCGTGAATATAATTTAAATCGTTCACTTCTTCATTAGTTAAAGTATATTTTAAAGTGTAACACGTGTAAAATGGACGCGCATATCCAGTTCCTTCAACCTTTGTTGCTATGTAAAGATTGTTTGGTTCGCTATCTTTTATGTATGCCACTGCGTCGGCTCTTAAAGTGTCATTTTTAATGTCTGCAATGTTATATCCTCTTTCTTCAAAGAAGCCGTAAGGAATTGGATCGTATTGTTGCAAATTTCTAACACTTGCATCTGCTTGATAATTTTCAATTAAAGCATTGTATTCGCTGTTGTTTAGCACGTCATATAATAGTTGGCTGTGAGTAACTTCAGGAGTAGTTGGCTCTTCAGGAGTATTTGGATTGTCTGGGTCAATAGGTGTAACAGGGCCAGGGCGATCCGGATCAACGTCCACACTCGGGTTTTCCGGGTTTGGGGTACAGGCAGAGACCGCCGCAACGGACGCCAACGCCATGCAGACACACACCGCGCGCATCAGCCTATGAAAGAAGCCCCCCCCCCCGAATCTTTTGAGTCTTTTGCATGTTCGATTGTTTCATATTGTTCTCCTTTATGTTTTTTATGATACAATTATAATAAAAACATTGCACCATGTCAATGACCTGAAACAAATTTCTGCAGATATTTTTTGCACAGACAATATTTCATCGCCTCTTACGCCATATTTCTTTACGATATTTCCTTGGTGCCCCCATTGGAACATCCTTGAAAAAGGCGAAGTATTTTTCAGGAGAGCTCCGCACTCGCCTAAGGTCGTGCGCTGATAGGCGCACGAAAAAATCTCGCATACCCTTGCGGGTATACGAGATTTTTCTTGGCTGCTCCTGTCAGACTCGTAAGGAGGGCTCCGCCCGACGGAATAGCGACCGATCACGTTAAAATCTATCCTCGCCGCAATTTCGCGTCACTGACGACTCGCCTAAGGTCGTGCTCCTGTCAGACTCGTAAGGAGGGCTCCGCCCGACGGAATAGCGACCGATCACGTTAAAATCTGTCCTCCCCGCAATTTCGCGTCACTGACGACTCGCCTAAGGTCGTGCGCTGATAGGCGCACGAAAAAATCTCGCATACCCTTGCGGGTATACGAGATTTTTCTTGG
>CALVLK010000012.1 GCA_944337235.1 uncultured Clostridia bacterium | reverse complement strand
CCTTGGTAGCTCAGATGGTAGAGCAACGGACTGAAAATCCGTCTGTCGGTGGTTCGATTCCGCCCCAAGGCACCACCCTGCTGGTGTAGCTCAATCGGCAGAGCAGCTGATTTGTAATCAGCAGGTTGCGGGTTCAATTCCAGTCACCAGCTCCACTTTTTTACAACATTATTATGGGAAGATTCCAGAGCGGCCAAATGGATCAGACTGTAAATCTGACGTCTACGACTTCGGTGGTTCGAATCCACCTCTTCCCACCAACAAGCAACCGAAATCGAACTTCGGTAAATGAAAAAAGCAACGGGCAGACCGTTGCTTTTTTCACTGGTTGAATGATTGCTTACTGCCATGTTTGCGCCGCAGCGATCAACGGCAGTAAATTTTTTTTATCCGTCCAATCACAAGTTTTTCCAAAAGCATTCACCAATGCAGCTTCCCATGGCTCGTATGTCGACGGATCTTTTTTTATGACCATTTTTTTTAGGAGCTTGCACAGCATTCGGTCAATAAATTTCATTTTGCTTTCATCCCATGCTCCGCGGCCATAAAACACGGGAATATTCTGCGGAAGACCGTTAAGATTGCGCGACTTGATTTCGCCGAATGATTTTTCATCATACGGAGATGCCCCCACGCAAAATATTGCTATATTTTTATTGTCCAAGATTTTGAAATTCTTTTTCAGAAAAGATACGCCGCCGATGCCGGAAGCGTAAATTGCACCGCACAGAATTATATTCCTATACTGCGATACTTGTTTGATTTTAGCCTTCGAAACTTCTGTCAGGTCATAGTGCGTTTCCTCGGCAAGCCATTCGGCATATCTTTTTGTTGCGCCGTATTTCGATTTATAAACAATTATTCCCTTATTCATAATTATAGTTTCCTTTGCATTCATAGGCATAGTTTTCAACACTTTCCAGCCCGTCCAGAAGTTTATTCTGCAAGTCAAAAAACTTATTTACGTCATCTTCCGAAAATAAAGAAAACAGACGAGTCAAGACCTCGTTTTGGCGATCACGCATTGACAGCAGATATGCGCCGGCCGCTTCCGTTATTTCAATTTGTACAGAATTATTTGTGCCGCAAACAAGCTTTACAAACCCCTTTGCTTCCAATGCGGCCGCAAGGTTTTTAACATTTTGCCGCGAACAACCCATCAGTGCGCCTATCTTTGTCAATGTCCTTGGCTTTTCACATATTTGCGTCATCGCAAGCAAATGCCACTGCCGCATGGATATTTGTTTTTGCACCTTTTCACCGGCTGTCTGCAATCTGTTTTGTATCACAAAAAAACTTGCAAACAATGCCTGTTTCTTCTGAACGATATCACTGCCGTAGTTTAAAAACTCCTGCATCGAAAAACCTCCAATGTAGTAACTTGTTACTACAATTATAGTAACAAGTTACTGCGTTGTCAAGCAATTTTTATTCGATTTTTATCACAAAACTAAAAAAAATCTGATTTTGATATGCGTGTGCACAGTTTTGTGCTATAATTCCGATATGCTACTTTGAACAAGGAGGAGAACGCCATGCAATACGGGCCGGATCCGGATATGATTTTCCCGAATGAAAACATTCGCAGCCTTTGCTTTATTAAAAATGTCATTACGCGTCCAAACATTTTTGTGGGAGATTATACCTATTACGATGATGATACGGGCGCAGAGGATTTTGAAAAGCATGTTACTCATCATTATGAGTTCATCGGCGATAAACTCATCATAGGCAAATTTTGCGCGATCGGCAAGGGCGTCGAATTCATTATGAACGGCGCCAACCACCGCATCAATTCGGCAAGCACTTATCCGTTTAACATACTGGGGCATGGCTGGGAGAAAGTTACTCCCGCGCTGACAGATCTGCCCATCAAGGGCGATACCGTCGTCGGCAACGATGTATGGATCGGGCAAAATGTAACCCTGCTGCCGGGCGTTCACATCGGAGACGGCGCAATCATCGGCGCCAATACCGTCGTTTCTAAAGATGTGCCGCCATATACGGTGGCTGCAGGGAATCCCGTAAGACAGATCAGAAAGCGTTTTGACGAGGCAACCATAGATTTTTTGCTCGCGTTGAAGTGGTGGGACTGGCCCACCGAAAAAATATTTAACAATTTAGAAGCACTGTGCGCCAGCGATATCACAAAATTAAAAGAAATCAGATAGCCTGTGCTTTTCAGAAGAGAACTGCGGCGATCCAAACATGCAAAAAATAAATTTCCTGCTAAATTTTCCACGCAAAGGGCGCTGACTTTCGTCAGCGCCCTTTGCGTGGAAATATGTTTTATAGCCATGATCTGATCCCCCAAAAGTCAATATTTGGAAAAAATCTCCTTTACCACGTCGTAACACAGCTTGGGGCGGCGGTATTCGTCGACGATCCCCTTGTTGTTCATCGTCCTGGGGCGTCCGCCCCACCACTCCTCGCTGATGCGGATATCACAGAACTGCCAGATATACACGCCCGCACAATCGGAAAAGGAGAGCACCGCCTCAAGCTGTTCGCGCAGCACCTTTGCCTGATACTCCTCGCTCCACCTTGTCGCATAGGGGCTGCGGTACCCGTACAGCCCTCCCGCGCCGATCTCGGTGATAAGAAATGGCTTCCCTGCGCCCTCCGTCTGCGTCTGCACCCAATCATAGAGGTCGGCAAGATACTCCCCCGCCGGCATGTCGTGATACCACTTCGGATAGATATTGTACGACACGACTTCGGGAAGACCGAAGCAGAGATCGGTCTTGAATTTACAGCTTGCAAAGGAGCGCGGGCGGCTTCTGTCGAGCGCGGCGATGCACGCAAACTGCTTTGCATAGCATTCCTTGCCATACGCGCTGTCGCTGGCGCACTCGTTGAGGATGCCCCAGATATAGATGCTCGGGTGGTTGTAATGCTGCAGTACCATCTCGCGCGTGACCTGTTCCGCCTGCTCCTCAAAGAACGGATTGCGCATCTGCTCCAGGCTCAGGCCGCGCGCGTGATTTTCCTCCCACACGAGCACACCCGTCTCGTCGCACAGATCGAGAAAGCACTCGTCGTTGGGGTAGTGCGACGTCCGCACCGAATTTGCCCCGAGGTCGCGGAGGATCATAAGGTCGTACGCCATGGCGGAGAAGGGCAGCGCGCAGCCGTACTGCGGATGATCCTCGTGGCGGCACACGCCCTTGATGCGAAGGGGCGCGCCGTTGAGCAAGATGTCCTTGCCCCTTGTCTCCACCGTGCGGAAGCCGAAGCGGTCAATGAGGTCGTCGAACGGCTCCCCCGCCCGCTCCAGCGTCGCCGTCACCGTGTAGAGCGCGGGCGTCTGCGGGCTCCATGCCGTAACGCCCTCAAATGCCATGTCGCCCTCAAAAATATTTTCCCCCTCCGCAAGAGCACGCGCGCCGAACAGCAGCTCCTGCCCCGCCGCCCGCACGCGCAGCAGAGCGGGCGGGGCGGCACCGAGCGAGATCACGCAGGCGCGGATGTGCGCACGCCACCCCCCTTTCTCATACGACGGCGTGACGTGGACATATTCGAGAAAGGCGTCTTTGACCGACTCCAAAACGACGGGGCGGGAGACGCCGCCGTAAGACATATAGTCGTTGGGAACATGCAGGGCGCTCTCGGGCGTAAAGCGGTTGTCCGCCACGATCGCAAGCGTGTGCGTGCCCGCCTTCACGTCCTTTACGACGGCAGAGAACGCCGTATAGGCATTGTAATGCCCGGCGATCTCCTCCCCGTCGAGGTAGACCTGCGCGGTATGACTCACCCCCTTGCATTCGATGCGCAGGTTGCCCGCTCCCTCAAATTGCGTCTGATATCTGCCCTGCCCACGGTACAGCCCGAAGCCGGGGTAGTTCTCCCAACAGCTTGGCGTATGCACCCAAAGCGTTTCGCCTGCCCGCTCGCCCTGCAGCGGCGTGAATGCCCATAGTTTGCCCGTCAGTTCCTGCTGCGGGCGGATCTTGTGCGTCTGAAAGGTACGGATCATAGTTCACCTCGGGAAAGATAGATGAGTATTGTCAACAACGTGACGGCAAAGAGGGTAAGGATGCTGCCGACAAGCCGCAGCCTGCCGATCTTTTCGCGGCGGATCAGCGCCGCCGCAAACAGCAGCGCGAGTTGCATGGGCTGCACCAGCGAATAGAGCAGCAGATTCTGCTGCGCGGCGATCGCCTCCGTCCACAGTCCCGCGGCATTGGGGATGCGCGTGAGCGCCCCCAACACGAGTCCCTTCTTGCGGAAGAACTGCTTCATGCGTACAAACGGGAGCTGCAGCAGCGCCACGCCCAGCATGACGAGGAGGAGAACGGAGACGGGCAAAGTTTCTGCGGGCAGAACATTCATCTGCAGCCCGTACAAAAATTTCGCGGCGATATAGCCAAGGCTCAAGAGGACATAGCGCAGTTTGTGTGCGCGCCGCTCGCCAAAGACGATCATGGCGATGCCCGCCGCAAGCAGCGCGGTACAGGGCAGAAAGGCAAGGAAGAAATTCTCCGTGCCGCGCGCCAGCCCGATCAGATAGGAGACGGCGACGTTCAGGCTCAGCCATGCCTTCAGTTCGTAGGCGGACGCCGTCTTGAGGAGCGCCGCGCTCGTATAGAACTCGGCGATCTTAAGCGCCACGAGCACACACAGCGCAAGCCCGCTTTGAAGGGTGAACGCAAAATTCCACCCAACAAAGGGAAGGACGAGCGCAAGAAAAAAGGCGGTCGCGACCGAGACGAGAAAGGAAAATTCCTTTGCGTTGCATTGAAGTTTTGCGGCGATAAATTTATCGCCGAGCGAAGACGCCGCATAGAATGCGACGGTCAACAGGGAGAACAGCAATTCTTTTACCTCTCAAAACAAAAATATCATACCACCTTGACAGCCGCGGCGCAATGGTGTATGATACTGTAAAATTGATCTATTCTTATATCGGGAGGGAAACGGCATGAACATTCTACGCCTTGGGGAGACGACGCACGAGAGCGACTTTCGCGTGCTGCGCGAAAAGGGATACCCCTATTATCTGCTCCTGCTTGTAGAGACGCCCGCAGAATTTGAAGTGGACGGGGCATGGGTGCGCACGCCCGCGCACACAGCATTTCTGTTCCGCCCCGCGCAACGGCACAGCTACCGCGCGCTCGGCGGGCAATATACCGACTGCTGGATGCACATCGAGAGCGCAAGGCCGCTGCTCTTTGCCGAATTTCCCTTTGGCAGGCCCATCCCCCTGCTCGCCGCAGCGCGCTTTTACGGGCTGTTCCGCATCCTTGCGGATGAATTTTTCTCGGCACAGCGCACAAAAGAGAGCGTCACGGGCATGCTCTCCTCCGCCCTTATCGAGATGATCGCCGCGGAGGTCGAGGTGAAGAGCCCCCTCTTTTACCCCTTTCTTGCCCTGCGCGAACAGGTGTTCCGCACGCCCGCGCGCCCCTGGAACGCCGAACGGGCGGCAAAGGAGCTCGGGGTGAGCGACGGGTATTTCCATGTCACCTATAAAAAATTTTTCCGCACGACCTTCACCGCCGACGTGATCGCCGCGCGCATCCAGGCGGCGGAGGAGCTGCTGCTCTCCACCCCGGACAGCGTGGAGCGCATTGCGGAGCACTGCGGCTACCTGAACGTGGAGCACTTCATCCGCCAGTTCAGACGGGCGGCGGGGGTGACCCCCCTCCGCTTCCGCAGGCAGCGCGAGGGCACGCCGCGCTGAAACATGGCAGATATCATAAGCGCCCCGAAGCCGTATCGCTTCGGGGCGCGCTCTGTTTTTTATTGATCGCTATTGTCCGGCTGCATGAGAAGGCGCATGAGGCTGTCCTCCTCGGGAAGGCGCGAAAAGAAGTCGCGGGGATAGGGCGCGGTGCTCTTAAGCTGCGCGCGCAATGTGCCCGAACGGAGCACGCAGGCGCGGGAGGCAAGTAGCGCCGCCTCGTGGATGTCGTGCGTGACAAAGAGGATGGTGTTCCCCTCCTGCCGCCACATCTCGCACACCAGCTCGATCAGGGTGCGCTTGAGCGCAAGATCGAGCGAGGAGAATGGCTCGTCCATCAGGAGCAGGCGATGCGGATAGAGGAAGGCGCGCGCAATGGCGACGCGGCGGCGCTCTCCCCCCGAGAGCTGACGGGGATAGGCGCGTTCCCTGCCGCGCAGCCCCACGCGTGCAAGCATGGGAACGATCCCGCCCCACGCGTCCTTGGGCAACACAAAGCGCAGATTCTCCTCCGCCGTGAGATTGGGCAGCAGCGACTCCTCCTGAAAGAGATAGGAACATGCGCCGCCGCCCTCGATCTTCCCCTCGTAAGGGATGAGCCCGGCGATCGCATTGAGCAGCGTGGTCTTGCCCGCCCCGCTCTCGCCCAGAACGGCGGTGATCTGCCCCTCGGGAATGTCCAGCGAGATCCCCTTCAGCGCCTCGACGGCGCCGTAAGATTTGGAAAGCCCGATGAGTTTCATGATCTCCACCTCACGACAAGGCGCGCGGCAAAGGCGAATATCCCCTCGAGCGCAAACCCCAGCACAACGGCAAGCAGCGTGAGCGCGAGCAACGTGGGCGCGTCCACGAACATCTTTGCCTCCTGCATCATGCCGCCCAAGCTGCGGTAGGTGTTCGCGAGCACCTCGGCGGAGATGGTGATCTTCAGCCCCATCGAGAGGATGCCGCCCGCCTGTGCCAGCAGCGAGGGCATGGCAAGGGGCAGATACATGCGGCCGATCCTGCGCCATACACTCACGCGGTATGCCGCGCACAGCCTTCCGTACCCCTCCTCCGCCTCGTCGAATGCGGCGAGCGCCGCGGCATAGACGGCGGGCAGCAGCACGAGCACGCTGACGATAACGGGGGCGACGGAGGGCGTCGTCCAGAGCAGGAGCGCCAGAATGACCGCCATGGTGGGCACGGTGCGCACGATCGAGACGACGGGCGCCAGAAAGGCGCGAACCTCCCCCCGCAGGCGGGCGCACAGCGCCAGAAGCGTTCCCGCCGCAAAGGAGCACAGGAACGCCCACAGCGTGCGCAAAAGCGTACCTGCAAACGCACGCCAAAAGTCCCCCTCTCCCAACGTGCGCCAGAGGGCGCGCATGGTGTCGGGAAAGGAGGGCAGAATGTACTCGTTGCCGATGAGGGCGCAGGCGATCAGCCAGCCCAGCCACAAAACGACGAGCGCCGCAACGGAAATGATGAAATTTTTCAGATCAACCCGCAAAGAAGAACGCATCGGATACGGTTGCTGCCGCATTGGCATTCACGGCGATGAGCTCCGAAAGGAAGGAGGTCACGCGCGCCTTGTCCTGCTGCGCGGGCACAAAGCGGACGGAACAATTTGCGATCACCGTCGCATTCAGATTGTTCGCGTTGAAGGAGGGCGCAAGCCCCTCGGTGCGCTTGTCGTCGAGCAGCGAGAGCACGGTCTCGGGCGAGGCGTCTGCAAGATATTCTGCGCTGCCCTGCATATAGCCGATGAGCGCCTCTGTGGCGGGTTCGTCGACCACGTCGCTGCGCGCTACGAGCACCGCCTGCGGGTAGCCCTCGCCGTCGCCGTACAGCGCCTGCAGATCGCCCGCAAGCACGAGGGGCGCCGCCGCGCTCGCCGTGCCGTTGATCTTGGTGGTCGCGGCGGGTTCGGGGCAGAGGTAGTAGTCGCAGCCGCCCGCAGGGGTCACGTCGGTGGCGTTCATAGCAAGCAGATTG
The DNA here is from genome assembly GCA_944337235.1 of uncultured Clostridia bacterium. GTDB lineage: Bacteria > Bacillota > Clostridia > Christensenellales > Borkfalkiaceae > Gallimonas. The sequence goes on along the minus strand of CALVLK010000012.1, from coordinate 37,535 downwards.
ACCGCTGTCTGCGATCTGTTCTCATCTTCGAGCGAGGTGATCTGCTGATATTCGATGTCGTAGGAGGCAAGCACCGCCTGCAGGGTGAGCCCGGGCACATTTGCAAGCTGTACGACGCCGATGGTCTTTCCGGGCAGCTCGCTTGCGATATTCTCCGCCGTGAGCACGGTGCTGCCCGTCGAGAGGAAATAGAGGTTTCCGTTCGTGACCGTGCCGAGCATCTGATAGCGCTCGCCCGTGCCGAGCAGTCTGCTCGCGAGGTTGACGGGCAGAATGCAATATTCCGCCGCCTCGGGCGCCGTGCCCGTGACATACGTCTGAATGGTCGAGGAATCGACGACATGATAGGTGAAGGTGTCGTCCTCCGCCGCGATGGCGTTGACAAGTGCAAGCGCGGGGGCGCCGTCGGGGGCGTACACGTCAAATTCGGTCACGGCGGGCGTGGGGTTGCATGCCGCAGCCGACAGCATGCCGCCGAGCATCAGCGCACCCATCGCAAAAGATACGATCTTTTTCATAGGTTCTGTTCCTTCCTTTTATTAAAATTTGCTGAACAGCGTTTTGGCGTTCAGACCGTCGATCTGGCCGATCTTTCCCGTCAGCGCATTGATATGCGCCACGGGCGCGTCCAGCACGATGCAGATGACGGAGACCCCCTTCCTCTGATAGGGGATGCCCATTCTGCCCACGATGCAGGGCGCATATTCCGAGAGCAGCGCATTCAGCTGCGCCGCCCCCTCCCGATGCTCGGCAATGACCGAGAGCACGGCGATCCTGGTATCTTCCATAAAAAAACTCCTTTCGCCGCCGAGGGCAAAAGGAGAAAACGCGCAGCTTATGCGCAGGATCACTCATTCAGCCCTTCGCCGTCAGAACGCTCTTTCCGCTCAGGTGCTCATATTATATCACGATCTTGCCCGAAATACAACCAAAAGCGGGATAGATTGCGGCTTTTTCCGCAAAATAGGGATATGAAACGAGCTATATCCATTGTTGCAACCATTGCACTCGGGGCAGTGCTGCTCTTTGGCGCCGCATGCAGCAGCAGAGCGCCGTCTGCCCGGGAGCCGATCTCCCCTCCCCATGCCGCAGAGGAACTGCCGCACGGGCATCCTGCGCCCATGCCGCGCCACGCGCGGCCGCCCATGTGCCGCCCGCCCGAAGAGGACAATGGCGACGGCGCCGCGGAAAATAGTGAACAGGAGGAGGGCGACGCGCTTCCCAAGCCCGGATTTCCGCCCAAAAAGCCCTTCCCCATCGAGCCTGCACCCAGGCTTCCCAAACCGGAGCTATAAACTTTCCGCCCCGACGGCATGTCGAGGCGGAGATTTTTTATTCCGTCTTTTTATATTTCAGGGCATATACGGCGAGCGGCGCGCCTGCGACCGCCCTGATCGCCCTGCCCCGCCCGGACGTCGCGTCGATGGGCACGTCCTCCGTGGAGATCTCCGCCGCACCCTCCTGCATGCGCACGGCAAGCACATACGGTTCGCGCACATAGTCGGCGAAGATGATGCGTTCGCCCTCCTTGAGCGAGGCGATCCGCACCCCCTTACAGGCGCGGTTGATGGCATTCACCTGCCCCACGATGACGCGCTTGAAGCGTCCTGCGGAGACGGCGAGCACGATCTCGCCCTCGTCGCGCTCCACCTGCGTCGCAAAGATGACGCGGTCGCCCTCGCCGAGCGCCATGCCCTTTACGCCGCCCGCGATGCGACCCTGCGCAGGGATGCCGTCCATCTTACAGTTCAGGCACATGCCCCCCTCCGACACGAAGAAGAGCGTCGCCTCGGACGCGTCGCGAATCTCTTCCACGCACAGTACCTCGTCGCCCTCCGCAAGTTTGAGCGCCTGGAAAAAGGACTTCCCGAGCGCGGTATATTCGCTCCGCGCAGAGCGTTTGATCTGGCCGCTCCGCATGACAAAGAGGAGGTCGCCGCCTTCTTCGCCCGCCGGACAGACGGCGACGGGCCGTTCGTTGTCCGCCGCCTCCTCGACGAGGTCGAAGAGCGCATGCCCCTTTTCGTTCAGTTTTGCCATACAGTCGCCCGCGTTGACGCGGCAGCAGTTGCCGAGGTTGGTAAAGAGGAAGGCGTCCTCGTCCGAGAGTATCTTTGCCTCGGCAAGAATGACGGACTCGTCCTTCGTCTTTTCGGTAAACTCCTTGGAGGAGGCGGCAAAGTTCTTGTCCGTGATGCATTTGACCGTGCCGTCCGCCATGACGCACAGGCGGCTTGCGACGCCCGGCTCGCGGATATCCGCCCGCTCGATGACCGCCTCTTTCTCCGTCTGCACGAGCACGGACCTGCGCGGCAGGGCGTACTTCTTTTTGATCTCGAGGATCTCCTTCCGCACGACGTCGAGCTGCAGCTTTTTGCTGCCGACGATGGCGGTGAGCTGCTCGATGAGCGCCTTCAGCGCCTTCAGTTCCTCTTCCAGCTTGTAGATCTCGAGCTTGGTGAGCCGTGCAAGGCGCAGATCGAGAATGGCCTGCGCCTGGCGCTCGGAGAGGGAAAAACGCTGCATGAGCGCGGTGCGCGCCTCCGCCGTGGAGGCGGACGCGCGGATGATGCGGATGACCTCGTCGATGTTCTGAACGGCGATGATCAATCCTTCCAGAATATGGCAGCGCTCCTTGGCCTGTGCCAGATCGAATCTGGAACGGCGCAGGATGACCTCGCGCTGATAGTTGACATAATAGCGGATGATCTCCAAAAGCCCGAGCAGCATGGGCTTTCCGCCCGCAATCGCCACCATGTTCATGCCGAACGACACCTCGAGATCGGTATAGCGGTACAGCTTTTTCATGAGCGCGGGGATATCGGTGTCGCCGCGCACCTCGATGACGGCGCGCATGCCCACGCGGTCGCTCTCGTCCGTCACGCGGGTGATGGCGGCAAGCTCCTCCTTCTTCTCCTCGCGCAGTTCGGCGATCTTGCGCAGAAGCGTGCTCTTGTTCACCTGATAGGGCAGCTCGTAGATGACGATGTTCTTCCTGTCCCCCTCGCCTTTCTCCACGCGGATGCGGGCGCGCAGTACGATTCTGCCCTTGCCGCCGCGGTATGCCTCATGCAGTTCGTTTGCGATAATGTAGCCCCCCGTGGGGAAATCGGGCGCGGGCAGCACCTTCATCATCTCCTCCAGCGTGATCTTGGGATTGTCGATGAAGGCGACGACGCCGTCGATCGCCTCGCCCAGGTTGTGGGGCGGGATGTTCGTCGCAAGCCCGACCGCAATGCCCGAGGCACCGTTGACGAGCAGATTGGGGAAGCGCCCGGGCAGCATATCCGGCTCGCGCAGCGAGTCGTCAAAGTTAAGCGAGAAGGAGACCGTATCCTTTTCGAGGTCGCGCAGAAGTTCCAGCGCAAGCGGCTCCAACCGCGCCTCGGTATAGCGCATGGCCGCCGCCGGGTCGCCGTCGACGCTCCCGAAGTTGCCGTGCCCGTTGACGAGCGTTCTGCCCATGTTGAAGTCCTGCGCCATACGCACCATGGCGTCGTACACCGAGCTGTCGCCGTGCGGATGGTACTTGCCCATGCAGTCGCCGACGATGCGCGCCGACTTCTTGTGCGGTTTATCGGGCATGAGCCCCATCTCGTACATCGTATAGAGGATGCGCCGCTGCACGGGCTTCAGGCCGTCCTCCACCCGCGGCAGTGCACGGTCGAGGATGACAAACTCCGCATAGGGCAGCATGGCGGCGGGCAGCACCTCTTCCAGCGGCGTCACATACAGGTTGCCGGAGGGCTTTACCTCCTCCTGCTTTTCACGCTTCTTCATGCCTGCCCTCCTTGATCTTTACCTTGTCCATAAATGAATCTACCTTATTGAAGTTTGCATAGCGGTTGAGGAAGATCTTTCTCCCCTCCACCTTCTCGCCCATCAGCGTCTCGATCATGTTCCCGGCGGCGATCGCGTCCTCGATCGTCACCTGCGTGAGGTTGCGCGTGGCGGGGTTCATCGTCGTGTCCCAGAGCTGCTCCGCGCTCATCTCGCCCAGCCCCTTATAGCGCTGGATGAGATAGCCCCTGCCCACCTTTTCGATTTTCTGCGCCAGCTCCTCGTCGTTATAGGCGTATTCCTCGACGCTGCTGTTCTGCTTGTACACCTTGTACAGGGGCGGCATGCCGATGTAGACGTGCCCCGCGTTGATGAGCGGCCGCATATAGCGGAAGAAGAAGGTGAGCAGGATGCAACGGATGTGAAAGCCGTCCTGATCGGCATCGGAGAGGATGATGACCTTATGGTAGTTGAGTTTGTCGAGGTTGAAGTCGTTCCCCATGCCCGCGCCGAGCGCGGAGATGAGGGTGCGCAGCTCCTCGTTGGCGAGCACCTGATCCAGCCGCTTTTTTTCTACGTTGAGCGGCTTACCGCGGAGGGGCAGGATGGACTGATACTCCCTGACGCGCGCCTGCTTTGCGGTGCCGCCCGCGGAATCGCCCTCGACGATAAAGATCTCGTTGCGCTCGGGCTTCTTGCCCGAGCAGGCGGCAAGTTTGCCCACGAGCATGAGCGAATCGAGGCTGTTCTTGGCGCGGGCGTTGTCCTTGGCCTGGCGCGCCGCAAGGCGCACCCGCGCGGCGCCCTGCGCCTTTTTTATGATCTCTTCAAAGATCTTTTTGGAGCCGTTCTGCCCGACAAGGGAGCGCAGCCCTTCGACCACGGCGCTCTCGACGGGGGCGCGCGCCTCGGTATTGCCGAGCTTCGTCTTGGTCTGCCCCTCGAACTGCACATTCTTCATCTTGATGGAGAGCACGGCGGTGAGTCCCTCGCGGAAGTCCTCGCCGAGGAAGTTTGCGTCCTTCTCCTTGAGCAGCTTGTTTTCGCGGGCGTAATCGTTGAGCATCCTCGTCACGCCGCCGCGGAACCCGACCTCGTGAAAGCCGCCCTCGGGCGTGGGGATGTTGTTGACAAAGGAGAAGAGATTTTCGGTATATTCCCCCGTATGCTGAATGGCAAACTCGATGAGGATGTCGTCCTTTTTTGTCTTGTAATAGAGCGGTTTACCGTACAGCACGCTCTTGCCCTCGTTGATGAACTTTACAAAGTCCGAGATCCCGCCCTCATACTGATAGATGACGGAATAGGGCGTGAGCGCGCCCGCAAGGTCGAGCTGTACGTTCTCCTCTTCGGCGCTCTCACCGCGCGCCTCGCGCTCGAATTCGTTCTGCGTGATGCGCTCGTCGGTGAGCGTGATCTTAAGCCCCCTGTTCAGAAAGGCAAGCTCGCGCAGGCGGTTGGATACGAGGGAAAGAGAAAAGTCCGTCGAGGAGAAGACGCGCCGATCGGGCTTGAAGCGCACGAGCGTGCCGTGCTTTTTCGTTTTGACCCCCGTGGGCGCAAGCGGCGCAATGGGAATGCCAGACTCCACCTTGCCCTTCTTCTCGTCGTAATAGGAGTGGAACTTCATGGCGTACTCCTTCCCGTTCTGCCAGACGGTGACGTCCAGCCACTCCGAGAGCGCGTTCGTGACCGAGGCGCCCACGCCGTGCAGGCCGCCCGAATAGGCATAGTTTTCCCCGTCGAATTTTCCGCCCGCGTGCAGTTGCGTGAACACGACCTGCACGCCCGAGACCTTCATCTTGGGGTGAATGTCGGTAGGGATGCCCCTGCCGTTGTCCTCTACCGAGGCGCTGCCGTCTTTGTGCAGCGTGACGCTGATCGTATCGGCATAGCCGTTCGCCGCCTCGTCGATGGCGTTGTCCACGATCTCCCACAGGATATGGTGCAGCCCCTTCGTGCCCGTCGAACCGATGTACATGCCGGGGCGCAGGCGCACGGCATCCAGCCCCTCGAGTACGGTGATGTCGTTCGCGTCATAGCTCGTCTTTGACATAGTTTACCCTCAAATGCTTGTGTATGATATTTTTCATTATACCATATCTTGCGGTGAGAATGCAAGGATTTTACATGTCTTTTTTCCGGCGGGATATCGCACAAAAATCCCCGCCGGCAGGCGGGGATGGGCAAGGCTTTTATGCCTTCATTCCGTTGTCCCGGGCGTCTCGTCGCCCTCCTCCTTCTGCAGGGTGACGGGCTCCTGCGATGCGGCAACCTCCTGCGGGGCAGCAGGCGCATCTTCTTGCGAAGGCGCAGAAGTCTCCTTTGCCCTGCGCTCCGCTTCGATCTCCTGTTCGATGGGGATGACGCGAAGCCGCAGCTGCTTTACCTTGGCATTGTTATTGAGAAGCCCTGCAAGCAGTACGAGGATGCCCGCGAGCGACAGAATGCTGTGCGGAAAGAAAATGGCAAGCACAAGCGAGAGCACGAAAGCCGCCCCGCAGAAAGCGAGCAGCACGCGGTCGTACTTGCGGTTGAAGGCATCGTACATGTTCATGATGCGAAGATTTTTTTCAAACGCGGGATCTGCCTCCAGCTTCCTGCGCTGTTCTTCGCGGATGGCGCGCGTTCTGCCGCGCACCAGGCTACCGATCACGCCGCCCGAAAGCGCCGCAAATACCATGACGCCGGGCAGCACATAGCCCATGAAGCGGCCGCCGAAGAACCAGTTGAGCACCACGCATGCCGCCACGGCCAGAACGATACCGGGCAGGATGCAGCCCCACAGCATGAGAGAGGAATTGCGCCTTGCCTCGCCTATGATGCGTGCGCGCAGTTCCTCATCGGGGAACATATAGCTATAGCTCTGCAGATTGGGGTCGGCATCAAGGCGGTACCTGACGGGGCGGCCCTGCGCGGCGTCGATGACGGCGATCTCCTTGCCCGCCCTGATGCCGATCGTCTCCCCCCGCAGCCCCTGAACAAATTCATACGCCAGATAGAGGACGGGATAGAAGATGATGCCGAGATAGAGCAGGATGCCTGCGGCAAGGCCGAACGCCCCGAGCGAATCGCTCTGCAGGTTGAGTATGATCTCGAGCGCCAGGCACAGGACGCCCAGCCCAATGAGCACATAGCCGACGATGGCTGCCCAGCCGATGCGGCGGCGCCTGCGCTCGTAAAGCTCCAGACAGATCTTGCGGTAGGCAATTGCCTCGGGCAGTTCGCCGCCCAGGGGCTCCCGCTGCAAAAGGCTTACAAAATTGCGCCGAAAGCGCACCTGAAACACGATGGCAACGCAGAGGCAGACGAGAAAGATAAGAAAGCTCAGCCCGAACAGCAGCACAAAGGCGATCTGCGTACCGCCCTCCTGCACCAGCGCAAAGACGAGCACCAACAATGCAAAAAATGCGGTCAGTGCCCATGCGGCAAATTTGCCCCACCAGGCCTTGCGCAGCCGCCTGCGCTCCCCCGCGTCGCTCACGGCGCGTTCGTATTGGATCAACATATTCCCTCCAAGCAATGATATCGCACCGATTATATCACAACGCCCCGAAATATGTCACTTGATTTACAAAGATTGAGTACTCACGGCACGCCGCCCGGCGGGTTCTCGGGCAGCGCCATCAGATCATCGTACAGTTTCGTCACGACGCCGTTCCCGCCCAGCGCATGATAGGCGTCGTAGCTTCGGCGCGCCGCCTCTTTGGCGTACAGCGGGCAGTAGCCGCGCTCGACATATTTATCATGAAAAGAGATGAGCTGGCTGCGCAACAGGCTCTCCACCCCATCGCGCAGCGCCTGGTCGCGGCGGCGGAAGGCCTTGCAGCGGCCGACGAGCATTGTGGCGGCGCCCCCGACGAGCGAAGTTGCAAGCCATACGACAAAGCGGACGACGCCGTCCCAGATCATAGCTCCTCCCCCTCGAGTGCCGCAAGATAGCACTCGGGGCGGTGCGCACCGACCGCCCCGTACCCGCGAAAGAGTCCCACGCGCCTTCTCTTTCCCACGCGCCGATACCCCAAGAGCGCGGGCGGAAGGCGGGTGATGATGTCTCTGCCGTTTTCCACCAGCACAAACCTTTTGAGCCGGCGTTTGACGGCGCGCGGCAGGATGCCCCATGCCACGCGCGGACAGCCGAACCCCACGCCGAGGATGTTCTCTTCCAGTTCGGGGCGCACAGAGAGGCAGTGTTCGTGGCAGAGCAGCGCAAGCGCCGCCCCGTGCGAATACCCCGCCACGAGGATACGCCGGACGGTACGGTCGCGGATCGCCCCGGCGATGCAGGGCAAGACCGACTGCCAGACGCGCAAAAACCCGCGGTGTGCAAAGAACTTCTCCCCTTTGCCGCGGGCGAGCGCGGCGGGAAAATCGAGGTTGTTGCGCCAATCCGTCTTGCCGTTGCTCTCCTCAAAGAGCAAGATGAGCGCGTCGCCCTCCCGCCGTAAAAAATAGGACGCGGCGTTGCCCGCCCGGGCATACTCCGCGTCGAGAATCTGTTGAAACAATGATAAAAGCTGCAATGCGTTTTCCCCCTTGACACCTCCATTATACTACGGAAGACGCCGTCGCGGGGAACAAACTGTCAGATTTTTCAGAACGTCTTCTTGCTGTCGTTCTCCTCCTTGACCATGGCGCAGAACGCGGCGCGCTTCATGCTGCCGATGTCGCCCTCGCCGCGGCGGCGGACGGAGACCGTGCCGTCCTCTACCTCTTTGTCGCCCACGATCAGTTTATAGGGCACCTTCTCCGTCTCGGCGTCGAAGATCTTCTTGCCGATCTTTTCCTTTCTCAGATCTGCACTCGCGCGGATGCCCATCGCCTTCATCTCGGCGACGAGCTGCTGCGCGTACTCGGCCGCGCGGTCGGTGACGGGCAGCACCTTGACCTGCTCGGGCGCAAGCCATACGGGGAACTTGCCCGCATAGTGCTCGATGAGGATGCCGATGAAGCGCTCGATGGAGCCAAAGACGACGCGGTGGATCATGATGGGGCGGTGCTTCTGCCCGTCCTCGCCCGTATATTCGATCTCAAAGCGCTGCGGCAGCTGGAAGTCGAGCTGAATGGTGCCGCACTGCCAGGTGCGCTTGATGGAGTCCTCCAGGTGGAAGTCGATCTTGGGGCCGTAGAAGGCGCCGTCGCCCTCGTTCACGGTATAGGGCATGCCCATCTCGTCGAGCGCGGCGCGCAGGGAGTCGGTCGCGACCTGCCAGTCCTCGTCGCTGCCCATGCTGTTCTCGGGGCGCGTCGAAAGCTCCACATGGAATTTGAAGCCGAACAGCGAATACACCTCGTCGATGAGGCGGACGACGCCCTTGATCTCGTCGCGGATCTGTTCGGGCAGCATGAAGATGTGCGCATCGTCCTGCGTGAAGCAGCGTACCCGGAAGAGCCCGTGCAGTTGACCGCTCTTTTCGTGACGGTGCACGATCCCCAGCTCGCCCATGCGGATGGGGAAATCTTTATAGCTGTGCGGCGTGAGCTTGTACACGAGCAGGCTGCCCGGGCAGTTCATGGGCTTGATGGCGCAGTCCTCGCCGTCGATCTTGGTAGTGTACATATTGTCGCGGTAGTGATCCCAGTGCCCCGACGTCTCCCAGAGGGAGCGGTTCAAAATGATGGGGGTCTGGATCTCGACATACCCCTCGCGCGTGTGCAGCTGCCGCCAATAGTCGACAAGCGTATTTTTGATGATCATGCCGTTGGGCAGGAAGAAGGGGAAGCCCTTCCCCTCGTTCATGAGCGCGAACAGCTTCATCTCCTTGCCGATCTTGATATGATCACGCTTCTTTGCCTCTTCGAGCATGGCGAAATATTCGTCCATCTCCTCCTTCTTGGCGAACGCCGTGCCGTAGATGCGGGTGAGCATCTTCTTCTTTTCGTCGCCGCGCCAGTATGCGCCCGCGATGGACACGAGTTTGAACGCCTTGATCTTGCCCGTAGAGGGAAGATGCGGCCCCTTGCACAGGTCGACGAACGCGCCCTGCCGATAGAAGGAAATCTCCTCCCCCTCGGGCAGATCCTGAATGAGCTCGACCTTATAATTTTCGTGATACTTGCTCATGAAGGAGATCGCCTCGTCGCGCGGCAGCGTAAAGCGCTCGATGGGCAGATTGCTCTTGATGATCTTCTTCATCTCCGCCTCGAGCTTTTCAAAATCTTCCATGGTGATGGGCGTCTTGAAGTCAATGTCGTAATAAAATCCGTTGTCGATGACGGGTCCGATCGCAAGCTTGCTGGTCGGGTAGATCGTCTTGATCGCCTGCGCCAGAACGTGCGCGCAGGTATGGCGATAGACGTGCAGCCCGTCTGCGTCCTTGAGCGTGACGATCTCAAGGGCGTCGCCCTCTTTCAGCGGCGTGCTCAGATCGACAAGCTCCCCGTTGACGCGGGCCGCCACCGCCGCGCGGGCAAGCCCCTCCGAGATCGCCTTTGCCGCATCGGAACAGACTGCGCCCTCGGCAACCTCCAATGCGTCTCCGTTTTTCAAAGTAATTTTCATGGTACACCTCTATTTCTTTTGATACTATGCGTGGCATAGTACTATGTTTCGGTAACAAAAACGCCCTTAAAACGCCATTTGCGGGCGATTTAAGGACGCATTTTTCGTTGATGCGCGGTTCCACCTTAATTGCCGAGGGATCCCCCGGCCACTCTTTCCTGCTATGAAACTGCCGCAAGAGTGGTTTCGCTTTCATCCCTCTTCGCGCGCCTTTCAGCCGCGGGGCGCACTCTCTGGGGAAGACATAAGATGAAGCTACTTGTCTCTTCCGTCGATTTTCTGCATTATATCTGATTTATGCCCGTTTGTCAAGAGAATAGAGCGCGTTCGCCGTAATAATTTTGCAGAAATTGTTCGAGCGGGCGGTGCACCTCGCTCAGGCAGCACACATAGCCCGCGTCGGCGAGCACGAGTTCCTCCTCCGTCCCCTCTCTGCCCAGAAGGCGGCTGCGCTGCAGCGGCACGAACCGCTCCCCGAACACCTTCCCCTCCTTTAAGTACACACGGCGCTTGCTCTCTGCAATGAGAAAGCGGCAGAACTTGCGCAGATCGGGCAGCGAAAATGCGGGCGGGATGTAGGAGATGACGTGCTCCCACTTTTCGGCGAGCGGACCGAGGCGAAAGCGGAACAGTCCGTCGAGGCACAGTTCGTCGCGCCAGGCGATCCTGCGGCGAATATACGCCTCGTCCCCCTCCGCGTCGGCGGCAATGAGCGCCGCGCACAGGATGCGGCGTTCCCGTTCCCCCAGGGCGACGCGCAACCTTTGCTGCAAGAAGCGGTATTTGTACCCCACGGCGATGACCTCGGAGATGTGCTTTGCCGCGAGCGGCAAAAGCTCCTCCTCCAATTTCAGGCGCATTGCGGCGCGCTCCCCCGCGAGCATGATCTCGCCGCTGCCGCCCGTGCGCTGCACGGCGGGCACGACGGCATGATAGAGATATGTGACATACAGCGCATTCCTTGCGCCATCCGAGACGATGATTTCCCTCACAAGCCTATTGTATGTGCTTTTGACCCTTTTTATTTATGTGTTTTTGCCGCACGGCGGGGCGGGCGCCGCCCATGGAAAAATATTCTTTCCATTCGCTTGACAAATTGCGCAAGGCGCCCCTATAATATTGCATGGAACAAAATAAACGGGAGGAAAAGCGGGATGCGGACCAAGAAAATTTTCGCCATCATCACGGCAGCGATCATGATCATGACGCTGCTTATGTCTGCACCCTTCTCCTGGCACAGGCGGATCACGTCTGCTATGATACGGACGGCTGTGCGATCTGCACCGAGCTGAGCGAATGCAGACAATTTCTGCGCGGCCTCTCTTCAGGGACCGCACAGGACGGGGAGGAACGCCGCCCCGTGTTCCGCCGCGAAGAGGACGCAAGACCCCTTCCCCGCACAAGGAGCATACGGTGCGGAACACTCGTATCGCTTAAAATAAAACTGACAGCCTGATTTTTTGCAACAAGGGAATATTCTGCTCTTCGGCGCCCGCATGTGCGCCTTTCGGCGCGCCGCGCATTTGGGCAGACCCTTGTTTTTTCATGCGATTTTTTTAATATTTTTATCGGAGAACATCATGAAACATTCACTATATCGCATTTTTGCCCCGCTTATCCTCGGCTGCCTGTGCCTTTTTTCGGCATGCGGGCAGAACCCCAAACATTATACCCTCACCGAGACTTCGTACTTCCGCGTCATGAGCAACATGCTGCTCTTTCCCGAACAGTACCTTGGCTCCACCATCAAGCTCGACTGTTTCGTCTATGAGATCACAGATGCGGTCACGGGCGAGGAATACGTCTGCGGCGTGAGAAAGTGCTCCTCGGGTTACGGCTGTACCTGCGGACAGGACACCATCATCGGGTTCATCTTAGAGTACGGCGGCGCCCTTCCCGCGGCAAAAAACCAGAGCGATGACACATCGGACAAGACATGGATCCACATCGACGGCGCCCTTGTCGACGCACAGCGCTGCTACATCAACGTATGGGCGTTTGACGCGGCGGGCAACCCCACCGACGATACGGAACAGATCTATATGTACCGCTTTGCCGTACAGTCCCTGACGGAGATCGACGGCAGCGGACTGCAATACTATGTGACGCAATAATCATAAGGAGAATAATAAAATGGCTCAGACCAATCAGAATAACAACAGACGCAACGCCGCCCGTGCGGCGGCAGAGGCGCGCAGGCGTAGGGAGGAGCGCGAGGAGCGCTACCGCCTTGCATGTGCAAAACGGCGCCCCGTCGCCCTTGCCCTCACCGCAGGCGCGCTCGTCGTCAGTATCGTCATGGTGCTGCTCTTTGCAGCCAAGGGCTTTTACATCCACAACACAGACGTCGCAGGCGGCGTGGAAATCTCCGTCTCCGGCTTCCAGGCGATGGGAGCGCTGCTGAGCGGCGCGTTTGAATCCGTCGACTACGGCGACATCTCTTACTTCTATTACTGGGCGGGCACGGAGACCCGGCTGAGCGCGGTATTCATTCTCATTTCCTTTCTCGTTGCCGCCGCGGCAGCCGTCGTCGCCGCCGTCTGCTTTTTGTTCACGCTGCGCAACAGAGACGCCGGCCTCATCCGGGTATCTGTACTCTGCCATGCGCTCTGCATCCTGCTGTTCATTGCCGCAAATATCGTCATATCCCTTCTGAACGGGCCCATAATCAGCGGCTATTGCAGCGGCAACCCCGCCTGCTCGGTCCGGACGGATCTCATCTGGAACGTCCTTCTCGCCCTCGTCGCGCTGGCAGCAAGCATCGCCGCGGCCGTGGGTGCCGCGCGGACGGAGCGCATTCTGCACCCCGCCAAGGGCGAGACAGGGAGGGCAGCCGCATGAAAAAACTGTTTTCCTGCCTGTTGGCAGCAGCGTCCTTCGTCCTCGCGCTGACCGGTTTTTCTGCCTGCACGAAAAACGGACATGACCACGCCGAACAGGACGAGCACATCTGGCTCTCCGTCCGCAATGCGGAGGTCCTGTGCGAACACCTCACCGACGTTTTACAGGAGGCGCGCGCCACAAGCGAGACGCTCTACGTCGGGGGCGAGTCGGACGACTGGATCGGCGACGTTCTGCCCGACGGCGGAAACTCTGCCAACCCCGCCATGGTATGCATCGATCTGCTCGAGGCGCTGGGCGAGCGCGCCCTTGCCGAGGAGGAGGTCCCGGGCGCAGAGGAACACAACCACGACGAGGCCTCCGCCGCGGCGCGCCCCCTGAGCGACCTTGTTGCCGCCGCGCCGTACGAAGATAATCTCGCCGCCTACCTGCGCGAGCTGCAGACCCTTGACGGAGAGCTGGAGGAGATCGTATCCTCCGCCGTGCGCACCACCCTCGTGTTCGGCGACAGATTCCCCTTCCGCTATCTGTGCGAGGATTACGGACTCTCGTACTATGCCGCCTTCTCGGGCTGCTCTGCCGAATCGGAGGCGAGCTTTGCGACCATCCTCAACCTCGTCCACGCCGTGGAGGAGAACGACATCCCCTGCGTCATCGTGCTCGAGGGCTCCAACCGCGACATTGCGAACGCCATCATCGCCAACGCCCGAAACAGCGCGCTTTCCATCGTACAGATGAACTCGCTGCAGTCCGTCACGCAGGCGCAGATCGACGAGGGCATGACCTATCTTTCGCTCATGCGGGAGAACGCCGCCGCCCTCGAACAGGCGCTCAACTGAGGTGAGATCATGCAGGAATTATCTGAAAACATATTGCTCGCCTGCAAGGATCTCTCACTCGGCTACGAGGGGCACCCCGTCGCCGATGGCGTCAGTTTCACCCTCGAACGGGGAGATTACCTTTGCATCATCGGCGAAAACGGAAGCGGCAAGAGCACGCTCGTCAAAACGCTGCTCTCCCTGCAGCCATCCCTCTCGGGCAGTATTGCATGGGCGGAACGGGTAACCGTGGGCTATCTGCCGCAGCAGACCCCCGTGCAGCGCGATTTCCCTGCCACAGTGGAGGAGATCGTCCTCTCCGGCTTCCTTGCCAAGAGCGGACTCCGCCCCTTCTTCCGCAAACAGGAGAAGGGACTGGCGCAGGAGAAGATGGCGCGTCTGGGCATCGGGCATCTAAAAAAGCGCTGCTACCGCGAGCTCTCGGGCGGACAGCAGCAGCGCGTGCTGCTCGCGCGCGCCCTGTGCGCGACGGGCGATCTGCTCCTGCTCGACGAACCCGCCGCAGGACTCGACCCCAAGGTGACCGCCGAACTGTACGAACTGATCGCCTCGCTCAACCGCGACGAGGGCATCACGATCATCATGGTCTCGCACGATCTGCCCGCCGTGCGCAGCTACGCGACGCACGTTCTGCACGTCATGCACGGCGGATGCACCTTCGGCACACTGGCGCAATATGCCGCGAGCGACGCCGGGAAACTCTTTTTTGCGGAGGCAGAGGCATGAGCTTTTCCGAATTTCTCACCTTCTTCGACTACCCCTTCGTCTGGTATGCGCTTGTCGTGGGCACGCTGATCGCCCTCTGCTCCTCGCTGCTCGGCGTCACGCTCGTGCTCAAGCGCTTCTCCTTTATCGGGGACGGGCTCTCGCACGTCGCCTTCGGCGCGATGGCGGTCGCCGCCGTTGCGGGACTGACCAATCAGATGATCATCATCCTCCCCGTGACCATCGCCGCCGCCGTCCTGCTCCTTTGCACGAGCAGCAGAAAGACAAAACTCAACGGCGACGCGTCCCTCGCCATGATCTCCGTATCGGCGCTCGCCCTGGGATATCTCATCTACAACCTCTCCGACTCGCCCAACGTATCCGGCGACGTCTGCACAACGCTCTTCGGCTCCACCTCCATTCTGGCGCTCACGCAGACCGATCTTTGGATCTGCATCGTCATGTCCGTCGCGGTCACCGTGCTGTACATCCTCTTCTATCACAAGATCTTTGCCATCACATTCGACGAAACATTCGCCAAGGCGACGGGGGTAAAGACGGGGATCTACAACCTGCTCATCGCCGTCGTCATCGCCGTCATCATCGTGCTTGCCATGAACCTCGTGGGCTCGCTGCTCATCTCTGCCCTCGTCATATTCCCCGCACTGTGCGGAATGGGCCTGTTCAGGAGTTTCAAGGGCGTTGTCATCTCCTCGGCGTGCGTCTCCGTTCTCTGCGCACTCATCGGCATTCTCGCCTCCATCTGGCTGATGACCCCCACGGGCTCGACCATCGTCGCCGTCGATCTCATTGCCTTCCTGATCTTCAGCGCTGCGGGTTTTGCCGCGAGGCGGGCGCGGCGGGCATGAATCGCACCAAACGGACCATACTGTCTCTGTGCTGCCGCGATGTGAAACGGACTATCAATCGACCGGGCAGTCACAGCTGCCGAACTTCGGCGGAAGCGGGATCCTCGATCCCGCTTCTTTTTTCCCCAAAACCCGCCCCACGGCGCAAAAGGGCGCGCAAGGGTCGCGGCGGACAGGAAAACATGCCAAGACGGCAACGGGCGGCCGTTTTACTTGACAGACATTGCCAAATATAGTAAAATACTCAAAACCAAAGTACCATCGGAGCAATACGACGATATGGACATGAAAGAAATTGAAAAGAAGTGGCAGGCGCGCTGGGAGAAGGCGAAGTTCAACCGCTTCAACGAAAAGAGCGACAAACCCAAATGCTATGTGCTCGAGATGTTTTCCTACCCCTCCGGCGCAAAGCTGCACATCGGGCACTGGTACAACTATGGGCCGACGGACTCCTATGCCCGCTTCAAACGCATGCAGGGCTACAATGTATTCCAGCCCATCGGCTTCGACGCCTTCGGGCTCCCCGCCGAAAACTACGCCATCAAGACGGGCATCCACCCCAAGGACTCCACCGAGAAAAACATCGCCACCATGGAGCAGCAGCTCAGGGCGATGGGCGCCATGTTCGACTGGTCTGCCGAGATCAAGACCTGCGACGAGAGCTACTACAAATGGACGCAGTGGATGTTCCTGCAGCTGTACAAGAGGGGGCTCGCCTACCGCAAGGAGGCGCCCGTCAACTGGTGCCCCTCCTGCCAGACCGTGCTCGCCAACGAACAGGTGGTAGACGGCCGCTGCGAGCGCTGTTCCACGCAGGTCGTGCGCAAGCACCTCACCCAGTGGTTCTTCAAGATCACGGAATATGCCGAGGAACTGCTCAACGGGCTCGACGACCTGGACTGGCCGGAAAAGACCAAGGCGATGCAGCGCAACTGGATCGGAAAGTCTGTTGGCTGCGAGGTAGAGTTCGAATGCGAAACGGGGGACAAGATCCGCGTATTCACCACCCGCTGCGACACGATATACGGCGTGACCTACGTCGTGCTGGCGCCCGAGCATCCGCTCGTCGCCAAGATCACCACGCCCGGGCAGCAGCAGGCGGTCGGAGATTATATCGTCGAAACGTCCAAGATCAACGAGATCGAGCGGCTCTCGACCACACGCGAAAAGACGGGCGTCTTTACGGGCGCATACTGCACCAACCCCGTCAACGGAAAGCGCGTGCCCATCTATATTGCAGACTACGTCCTTGCTACCTACGGCACGGGCGCCGTGATGGCGGTCCCCGCGCACGACGAGCGCGATTTCGCCTTTGCGACAAAATACGGCCTTCCCATTGTGAAGGTCATCGAGCGCCAGGGCGGGCAGACCGAACTCCCCTTCACGGAGGACGGCATCGTGGTCAATTCGCTCAACTTTGACGGGCTCGTCGGCGAAGAGGCGCGCAGCGAGATCGCAAACTATCTTGCCAAGCTAGGCAAGGGCGGCAAGAAGGTCAACTACCGCCTGCGCGACTGGCTGGTCTCGCGGCAACGCTATTGGGGCGCGCCCATCCCCGTCATCCACTGCCCCGTCTGCGGCGCCGTGCCCGTACCCGAAAAGGATCTGCCCGTCAGGCTGCCCTACGATGTGGAGTTCCACCCGGACGGCAAATCTCCGCTCGCAAAACACGAAAAATTCATGCACGCCGTCTGCCCCAAGTGCGGGGGCGAGGCGCAGCGCGATCCCGACACGCTCGACACCTTTGTCTGCTCGAGCTGGTACTACCTGCGCTATGCCGACGCGCACAACGACAAACTCCCCTTCTCGCGCGAGGCGGTTGACAGGCTGCTGCCCGTCGACACCTATGTGGGCGGCGCCGAGCACGCCTGCATGCACCTGCTGTATGCGCGCTTCTTCACCAAGGCGCTGCGCGACATGGGATATCTCGACTTCGACGAGCCCTTCCGCCGTCTCGTCCACCAGGGCGTCATCCTCGGCCCGGACGGCAACCGCATGAGCAAGTCGCACGGCAACATCGTCTCGCCCGACGAATATGTGCAGGAATACGGCTCTGACGCCTTCCGCCTGTACCTGATGTTCGGGTTCTCCTATACCGAGGGCGGCCCCTGGAGCGACGACGGCATCAAGGCGATCGCCAAGTTCCTCGACCGCGTGGAAAAACTCATCCTCAAGATCTGTCAGTATCCCGAGGAGGAGGGAGCGGCGTTCGGCAGCGAAGAAAAGCAGCTCAACTATGCACGCAACTATGCCATTCAGCGCGTCTCGCACGATCTGGAGGCCTTCTCCTTCAACACCGCCGTGGCAAGGCTGATGGAGCTTGTCAATGCCATCAACAAATACGACGCGCTTGATCGGCGCAATATCCCCCTTCTGAAGGCAACGGCGAAGGATCTCCTTCTGCTGCTCGCCCCGTTCGCCCCCCATTTCTGCGAGGAGCTCTGGCAGCAGACGGGCGGCAAGGGATTTGTCTTTGAGCAGTCCTACCCCAAAGAGGATGCTGCCGCACTCGTCCTGGACGAGAGCGAATACGCCGTACAGGTCAACAGCAAGATCGTCTGCCGCGCCATGTTCGCAAACGGCAGCAGCAGGGAAGAGATCCAGGCGCGTGCACTCTCGCTTGCCGAGGTGCAGGCACGCGTAAACGGCAGCCCCGTCAAAAAATGCATTGTCGTGCCCGGACGGCTTGTCAATCTCATCGTGTAAGCTATCCTTTTTGCAACGGCAAAAGAGCCCGATGATCGGGCTCTTTTCTATTTGCCGCCATAGGGGGCGGCGGGGATCTCGACAAACCAGCGCCGCGCATGCTCCTCGAAATAGAGGGCGCGCCGCTTCCCCGCGATCGTACACAGGTAGCGGATGCACAGCCGCCCCGCCGTACGCGCGGGCGCATACTCCTGCGAAAGGACGCGCTCGATCGCAAAGACGCGCCCGTCCTCCCACACGATGCGCAGCGGATACAGTCCCCCTTCCCGCCTGAAGCGTGCGATCACCTCGACGTTGTGTTTCAGATATGTCACATCCTCATCTTGCGCAATACACCGCAGATATTGCAGAATGCGCTCACATCAATGTCTTCCACGCCGTCCAGCTCGTCCCCGTGCGGTTGCGCAGGCGCACGGCGCAGTCGGCGCGCAGCGAGATCGCCATCTGCGTGATACACTCGTCCGTATCCCCGCGGTTCATCACGATCACAAACCAGTCGCAATCTGAGGCGCCCGTATTGTCGGCGGAGGTCGGGGCGTTCGACATGGCTGCGCTCGCCATGCCGCGCGTCCAATAACAACCCGTATCGATTAGCTCATTCAGATCCGCCCCTGCGTCGACCGACTCGCTCAGCGGCATCTGCCGCGCCGCCGTCAGCCGCGCAAGGCCGAGATCGGACTTTGTGATCGTCACCGCGCCGCTCTGCCCGTTCACCGAGGTGACGGGCGACTCCCCGAACACGTACCCCGTGCCCGCGCTGTTTACGATGAGCGCGTTGCCCGCATACAGCGCCGTCGGCATCGGCAGCCCCACCGCAGCGGGAGAGAGCGTCACAGACGCCGTCTTCTGCGTACCGTCTTTGAGCGTAACCGCTCCGTTCAGCTGCGTGCCGGAGAGAGAGAAGTTCATTGCCGAGACATCCTCATCCGACCAACCCAGCGCCTTATTCATCCATGCCATAATATACCTCCTGAAATGTTCAAACCGTGATCCTGGCGTACAGCAGCCCCGCCCCCGTCACCTTGGCATACAGCCTTCCGCCCTCCTTGCTCCTCACATAGAGATGGGGCGGCGTTGCCTCTTCCTGCACGGAGAGCGCGTCTGCATTTTGTGTGATGTACGCGTAAAAGGCGTCGGAGACGGTCTGCGGTGTCTCGCCGAAATCAATCGTCCGGTCTTCCTCATAGTCCCATCCGTACGAACCATTGTACACCACAAGCGAGATGTCGCCATAGCAGATCCTCGCCGTTCCTCCCGACGTATAGCAGATCATTGCGTCATAATCGTATCCGTCGGTGGTGACAAACGAGACGTCCTCTATGATCACCTCCGCCGAAGCGGCAGGCGCCGCATGGAACTTCCAAATTCCCTGTATGATCGCCATCAGTCCTCCTCCACAAAGACGAAACAGGGCGAGCTGTCGCTTGCCGTCGGCAGCGTCGTTGCATAGGTGATGCCGGAGGCGCTTGCCCCCGCCGTGCTCAGCACATACGCCCCCGTGCCGTCCACCGCGATCACCTTCCCCATATCATTGACGGACGGCGTGGGAATGGGGTTGTTTGCAATGTCCTCCCAGTCCCCCGAAAGCGCCAGATCGGGCAGGCCGAGATCGTTCTTCGTGATCGTCACCGCGCCGCTCTGTCCGTTCACCGAACTCACGGGCGCACCGCCGAACTCGAATCCCGTACCCGCCTCGTTGACGACGATCGCATTGCCAGCATTGAGCGTTGACGGCGTGGGAATAGGGTTGTTTGCAATGTCCTCCCATTCCCCCGAAATGGCAAGATCGGGCAAACCAAGATCGTTCTTTGTGATCGTCACCGCGCCGCTCTGCCCGTTCACCGAACTCACGGGCGCACTGCCAAACTCGAATCCCGTGCCCGCCTCGTTGACGACGACCGCGTTCCCCGCATACAGCGATGACGGCGTGGGAATGGGGTTGTTCTCAATGTCCTCCCAGTCCCCCGAAAGCGCCAGATCGGGGAGGCCGAGGTCGTTCTTCGTGATCGTCACCGCTGCCGTTCCGTCGAAGGTCTTGCTTCCCACGGTCAGTCCGTGCGCAAGCGACGCCTGCGCGGAGGAGAGCAGCGGCGTAAGCGTACCGCTTTCGTAGCGGCATGCCGTATAGGTGCCGTTCGTCTCCTTGCGGAAGAAGATGCCGCCCTCGGCAAGCGTGCTCCCGGGCATCGTCTGCCCCGTCTCCCCCACCTCGATGAGCCGCCAGCCCGCGGTGACAAAGCCCGCCTTGTTCACCTGTACCGCAGAGTAGACACCGGGTGTGATCTTGTCTGAAAAGATCGTCCAATCCTGCTGCCCAATGAGCGCGTACAACTGCTCTAAAAGAGAGGGCACAACGACATGCGGCGTGCCGTGTGCGCCCGGGCGGCAGCGCAGGCGGATCATAGAAGAGGCGATCCTGTCCTCTCCGCTGATGCTGTACACGCCGAGACTGACGCCGTCGCAGGCGGGGGCGGAGATCAGCGGCATGCGGCAGTTGCTGCCCGTAAACACCGTCTGCGCGCATCCGCCCTCCCATAAGGCAACGGCGACGCGGGTGGGAAAGTCATCCCACTCGGCGTCGAAGGTAAAGTTGAGGTCATATACACTGTTAAAGGAAACGACCTCGTCAAACTGCGTCGAGGCAATTTTGTCCTTGACGGTAATCGCAATGCTCTGCGACATAAACTCCTCCCCAAAATGGTTTTTTCTTCATTTTAGCGCAAAAAAAGGCATGTACGCGCAGTACATGCCAAAAATTTTATTGCGTTGATTCAGATCCGCACTTCGCCCCGTTCCCCGAGGAGCGCCTCGTGCTCCTTTAAGATGGGGTCGACCTCCTCCGCGATGAACTCCTCCGTCTGCGAAGGCGCGCGGCCGATAAACTTTTTCGCGTCGAGGATCTCGTTCATCTTGCCGTGAACGGGCGCAAACATCTCGTCCGCCTCGATGAGTTCAATGAGGTTATTCTCCCCGCCGTTCACCTTTACATTCCTGCCCGCCTCCATCGAGAGCTCGCGGATGCGCTCGTGCAGCGCCTGTCTGCTGCCGCCCGCCTTCACGCACTCCATGATGATGTTCTCCGTCGCCATGAAGGGAAGCTCCGCCTGAATGTGCCGCGCAATGATCTTGTCATACACGACAAGGTTTTCGGCGACGTTCAGATAGATATTGAGCACGGCGTCTACCGTGAGGAAGGCCTGGGCGTTGACGATGCGGCGGTTTGCCGAATCGTCGAGCGTGCGCTCGAACCACTGCGTACTCGCCGTGACCGCCGAGTTTATGGGCAGCGACAGCATATAGCGGCAGAGCGAGCCCATCCGCTCCGAACGCATGGGGTTGCGCTTGTACGCCATGGCAGAGGAGCCGATCTGCTTGCTTTCAAAGGGCTCTTCGATCTCCTTCATGCTCTGCAGGATGCGGATATCGTTTGAAAATTTGTATGCGCTCTGCGCGATCTGCGAGAGCACGCACAGTACATTG
Source organism: uncultured Clostridia bacterium (assembly GCA_944337235.1). GTDB lineage: Bacteria > Bacillota > Clostridia > Christensenellales > Borkfalkiaceae > Gallimonas. The sequence goes on along the minus strand of CALVLK010000012.1, from coordinate 15,813 downwards.
TAGTCGTACTTGCGCGGATATGTCTGCCCCGTCACGCCGTACACCCTGTCATAGCCCATCTTGCGTACGACGCGGCGCTCGAGCTCCTTCACCTTCTCTTCGTCGCCGTCAAACAGCTCCATAAAGCTCGCCTGCGTGCCCGTTGTCCCCTTCACGCCGCGCAGTTTGAACTGCGCCATCACGTTTTTCAGATTATAATAATCCATGACAAGATCCTGCAGCCAGAGCGTGGCGCGCTTACCCACCGTGGTCAGCTGCGCGGGCTGCAGATGGGTGAACCCGAGCGTGGGCAGATCTTTGTGGCGCAGCGCAAAGCGGCGAAGCTTATCCATGACATTGACGAGCTTCTTCAAGATGATATCCATGCCGTCGCGCAGGATGATGAGTTCGGAATTGCAGTCGACAAAACAGCTCGTCGCGCCAAGGTGGATGATCTTCTCCGCCGAGGGCGCCGCAATGCCGTAGGTGCGCACATGCGCCATCACGTCGTGGCGCACTTCGCGCTCGATCGCCTCGGCGCGCGCGTAGTCGATGTCCGTCTCATGTTCCTTCAGCTCGTCCACCTGCTGCTGCGTGATGGGCAGCCCAAGCTCCTTTTCGCTCTCGGCAAGTGCGACCCAGAGCTTGCGCCAGAGGCGGAAGCGCTTCTGATCGCCAAAGTTTTCCTGCATCTCCTTGCTGGCATAGCGGGTATTCAACGGGTTCTCATAGTATATTTTGTCAGACATAATACTCTCCAAAACATCAATTTTTGCGTTTTATTTGAGTTTTTCGGGCGCAGGATAGTCCACGCCAAAGGTCTCCACCCGAACTTTTGCCATGCGCTGCGGCTGCAAGGGCCGATCGGCGGCGTCCGTCTGCGTCGTTGCGATCGCGTCGACGGCATCCATCCCCTCGACCACCCTGCCAAAGGCGGCATATTGCCCGTCCAGATAGAACGAGTCCTCATGCATGACGAAGAACTGCGAGCCTGCGGAATCGGGGCTCTGCGCACGCGCCATCGAAAGAACGCCGCGCGCATGGCGGATGGGGTTGGAAAATCCGTTGGCGCGGAACTCCCCGCGGATATGATATCCCGGCCCTCCCATGCCCGTGCCCATGGGGTCCCCGCCCTGAATGACGAAGCCCGCGATCACGCGGTGAAAGATGAGCCCGTCGTAAAATCCGCCGTTGGCGAGCGCAATAAAATTGCGCACTGTGTTGGGCGCAAGTTCAGGATAGAGCTCGGCCGAAAAGCGTTCGCCGTTCTCCATTTCAAATGTCGCAATCGGATTCTGATTTGTCATATCGATCTCCCTCTCTTTTATTGCAAAACGCAGGGGCGCGCCCATGCGGTTTATTCCAGTTCATCGTATCGCTGCACGAGGATCTTCGCCTCGGAAAAGAGCTGCATGGAAAACTCGTCAGGATACCCCTCTTTGTACACCACACGCACAATACCCGCGTTGATGATCATTTTGGCACAGATGACGCAGGGCTGATGCGTGCAGTACAGCGTGGCGCCGCTGATGTCGATGCCGTAGCGCGCCGCCTGAATGATGGCGTTCTGCTCGGCGTGCACCCCGTAGCACAGCTCTGCGCGCGTGCCGCTGGGGATGTTCAGCTTTTCACGCAGGCACTCCCCGCGCTCCGTGCACGAGGCAATGCCCGACGGCGCACCGTTATAGCCCGTCGTCATGACGCGCTTATCCTTTACGATAATGGCGCCCACCCTGCGGCGCAGGCAGCTGGACCAGCCGCCCACCTCCACCGTCATTTCCATAAATCTTCTGTCCCATTTATCCATAGCGATGACCTCCCTTCAATTATATCAGATCTGCGCCCCATTGTCAATCCCAAAATTTGCCCGCATAGTTTTTGCAGGAAGATTGCGCAAAAAGGCGGAGACATCCGCCCCCGCCCCTTCTGCATAGCGATCGGTTATTCCTCTGTGCTCCATGCGCTTTTGACCGTGACGTCCATCGTCCCGTCTGAGCAGACAACCTGCACCGTCCAGTCCTTAAACTGCTCCAGCCACCCCTCCTCGAACGTGATCATATTCCACTCCGCCATCGTTCCGGGGTATGTGATCGTTTCGAGCGGCGTATACGCAAAGGCATGCTCTTCGATCGTTTTAACGCTCAACGGAATGGTGATCTCTGTCAGCGACTCGCACGCATAAAACGCCATATAGGGGATGGTGTCGAGCGCGGCGTCTGCCGAGGTGTCGACAAAGTTCACCCGCTTCAGCGCGGCGCAGCCTGCAAACGCTTCTGTCCCGATGGCTCGGACAGACCTTCCGATCGTGACCTCCTCCAGCGTGGCGATGCCGCGATGATAATAATACCCGTCCGCCTCCTTTCTGTAAGAGGAACAGCAAGTATCGGGGATATGAAAGAGTTCATTCCCGAACGTGAGCTCCCTGAGCGCCTGATAGGAATAGAGTACCCCTATGGACTCTGTTCCACCAAGACTCGTACGACTTGACTGAAACTCGCGGACGGGGTAGCCGTTCACCTCGTCGGCGATGACAAGGCGCTCGATCTCGCTGCTCTCCTCGGTACAGAACCGATATGTCGGCTCCTGATAGTAGTTGAAATAGCCGAAGGCATAGGTCAGGCCGTCTACCGTCACCGTGCTGCCCGGCTCGGGATCGTTCGAGCACCCCGCGCAGCACAAGATCACCCCCGCAAACAGCAGCGCCGCAAATTTACCCAGTCTTTTCGTGCCCTTCTTCATGCAGTTATACCTCCTATATTATTTTTTTTATGTCTTTTAATCTGAAATCACATTTTTATTTGAATCCAGCACAGCTCCACAGCCACAGACGTAACCAAGCTCTACAGATCCCCAATTAGTGCCGTTCGATTTAGCCGCCTTATAATTGCATGAATGAACATGGCTTCCCGTATAGGTCAATGCATAGTAACTATATATTGTTGCGCTCGACAATATCATCTCCTGTTCATCCCTATATCCCATATGTACCAAAAAGCGATCATTGGAATCGTATCCATAAGCGACTACGGTATGATATTTCGTCTTGCTCGCTTTCGTCTCCGATGCGGGCGTATATTTCGTCATAGAAATCAACACAGGGAGTCCGTCCGCAATAAAATCTCTCGTGTTGGCATGTGTGAAGAAAACTGCCCCGTCATCTGTGGAATAATTCCCCACAAGGCTGCTTGCCTCTGCCTCGATGTACTTGTTAATGGTGGATCGGATCTCTGCATTTGCCATTGCGCCATCTGTAAAAATGATCGAGGACGCATATTCCTCCAGCAGCAATTTTACAAAACCATCCGTCGCATATGGAGATTTTTGGAAATCATCAATATCTATATCACTAACCGAATAGCTATAATCTGTATATACATGAGAAGTTTCTAAAATATAATTGTCCGCCACAAATGCATCGTTGTAAAATGTATCGCAATAAAGCATCAAAATCGATATTGCGACAAGCGCACAAGTATTCGTGCCATATTCTGGTACTGCCGACATTTTACGGAAGAAGTTATAATCATTTATAACAGTAAAATCATTATATGTCGTAGATTTCCCGGAAACAGGGCTCGGATAGGCATTTGTCGAAACGGACGACCCCATCTGCTCCAGTTCGATATTGGGACGTAAAGCGTATGTCCCACCCTTCATCTGCGACGATGAATATGTAATACCCTCTTTAATATCAAGGATACCGTTTTCATCCTGCACATAGTAGCACGTCGGCCCTACATAGTAAAATGTGCCATCATCGTACGCATCATATGGAGAATTACATTGATATGACCCTTCAATAAAATTATTATTATGGTCATATATTGCGTAGCCCACAGGATTCAAACGATACATTGTGAACTGATTCCCCGCGAAATCAGACAGCGAAACCGTTTCTTCTACGGAATAGTTGCTTCGTCCGTTCAAAAATCAATTCCTGCCGTTTCCGCACTTGCATTTTTGAGCCCGATCGAAAAAGAGATCATCAGATTCACCGACACAAGTACACCCATTAGTAACGCAGCCCATTTTTTCATTGTTTTCATAGTAGCACCCTCCTTATCATATTTCTTCTGATTTCAGTATAACACAGAAAACACGAACCATCAATATACTTACAAAAAAAACTCTTAGTTATTTTATATTAAATTATACGAAATTGTGGTGCAGGCACAGAGCATCGCCTCCGCCGCGGAGAGGCGATCACCCCGCAGAAAAAATTTCCGCATCCGGTAAAATTTTTTACCTGTTCGCGTTTGAACACGCGCACGCGGCGTGTATAATAAGTAGGAATTAAAATGGACGCGCAGATTGCGCTGCAATTTTTCAGGAGGTTACCATGAACATCAAACCATTGTTCGACAAGGTGGTCGTCGAGGCGGTCACCGTTGAAGAAAAGACCAAGAGCGGATTCATTCTTCCCTCGTCTGCACAGGAAAAGCCGCAGACCTGCGTGGTCGTGGCGGTCGGCCCCGGCGGCATGATCGACGGCAAAGAGGTCGTCATGCAGGTAAAAGTGGGCGACAAGGTGCTCTGCTCCAAATACGCAGGGACTGATTTCAAGGTAGACGGCAAGGAGTTTACCATCATCAAGCAGAGCGACATTCTCGCGATCGTAGAATAATCATTATCAGATAAGGAGATATCATATCATGGCAAAGCAGATCAAATACGGAGAAGAAGCAAGGAAGGCGCTGGAAATCGGCGTAAACACCCTTGCCGATACGGTAAAAATTACGCTTGGCCCCAAGGGCAGAAATGTTGTGCTCGACAAGAAGTTCGGCGCGCCCCTCATCACCAACGACGGCGTGACGATCGCAAAGGAGATCGAACTTGCCGATCCCTTCGAGAACATGGGCGCACAGCTTGTGAAGGAAGTTTCCACCAAGACGAACGACGTCGCAGGCGACGGCACCACGACGGCAGTGCTCATGGCGCAGGCGATCATCCGCGAGGGGTTGAAGAACCTTGCCGCGGGCGCAAATCCCATCATTCTGAGAAAGGGCATCGAGAAGGCGGTCGACGCCGCCGTGGCACAGTTGAAGTCCATCTCTAAGACGGTCGACGGCAAGAAGGCGATCTCGCAGGTCGCTTCCATCTCGGCGGGCGACGAAACGGTGGGCGAGCTCATCGCAAACGCAATGGAGATCGTCGGCAAAGACGGCGTGATCACGGTAGAGGAAGGCAAGTCCATGACGACGGAACTTACCACCGTCGAGGGCATGCAGTTCGACCGCGGCTATGCCTCCGCATACATGGTGACGAATACCGACAAGATGGAGGCCGTGCTCGACAACCCCTACATCCTCATCACCGACAAGAAGATCTCGAACCTGCAGGAGATCCTGCACATCGTCGAGCCCCTCGCCCAGCAGGGTGCCCGCCTTCTGATCATCGCAGAGGACGTCGAGGGCGACGCGCTTGCCGCACTCATCGTCAACAAGCTCAAGGGCGTGTTCAACTGCGTGGCGGTCAAGGCGCCCGGCTTTGGCGACAGAAGAAAGGCAATGCTCGAAGATATCGCCATCCTCACGGGCGGCACGGTCGTCACGTCCGATCTCGGCTACGAGTTCAAAGACGTCACCCCCGACATGCTGGGCAGAGCCAACCAGGTCAAGGTGGACAAAGACAACACGACCATCATCGACGGCGCCGGCGACAAAGAGGCGATCAAGGCGCGTGTGGCTGCCATCAAGGCTCAGATCGAGGTCACAACCTCCGATTACGACAGAGAGAAGCTGCAGGAACGCCTTGCAAAGCTTGCGGGCGGCGTTGCGGTCATCAATGTCGGCGCGGCGACCGAAGTGGAGATGAAGGAAAAGAAGCTGCGCATCGACGACGCGCTGGCTGCGACCAGAGCGGCCGTGGAAGAGGGCTTCGTCCCCGGCGGCGGCAGCGCCCTGCTCTCCTGCGTGCCCGTGCTTGAAAAGCTTGTCGAATCCCTTTCGGGCGACGAAAAGACGGGCGCACGCATCATTCTGAAGGCGTGCGAAGAGCCCCTTCGCCAGATCGCAGAGAATGCGGGCGTAGACGGCTCGGTCGTCGTCGACAAGGTGCTCACCAAGAACGAGACCAACTTCGGCTTCGACGCGCTCAACAACAGATACGTCGATATGGTGGAGAGCGGCATCATCGACCCCACCAAGGTCACCCGCTCCGTGCTGCAGAACGCCGCAAGCGTTGCAGCGACCCTGCTCACGACGGAATCCATCGTCACCGATATCCCCACCCCTCCCGCAGCGCCCGCACCCGCAGGCGGCGGCATGGACGGCATGTATTGATCACCCGCTGCCAAGGCAGCAAAACACTCCAAAAAAATTCCCGAACGCTAACCCGTTCGGGAATTTTGTTATATGTCTTTTATCCGTTAGCGCCGTCAGAACCGTCTGCGCCGTTCATCTGCATCGCACCCGGAAAAGTGCTTTCAACAGAGCCAAGCAAATAGGCCGCGCCGCCGCTGCCGCCGTTGCCACCGACCGCGCCGCTGCCGCCATTGCCGCCCCTGCCGCCATGGCCGCCGTGCAGTTCCACCGTCGTGCCCGAACCGATCGGAGAGCCAAATCTCAGCACCAGAGCAGCGCCGCCGCTGCCGCCGTTTCCGCCCTTTTGCCCGGAATTTCCGGACATGCCGGCACCGCCATCTCCGCCTTCCACATCGAGCTTGCCGCCATTCAGCTGCAATCCATACGTCTGAATGCCTGTTCCGCCGTATGCGCCGCTTCTGCCCGTGCCTTCCAGGCTTTCATTATAAATCCCGTCGCCGCCCTTCGCATACAAGGTTCCGCCGTTCATGATCAGAGCAGAGCCAAGGTTGATCGCCATTCCGCAATTTCCGCTTTCTCTGCCGCCGCCGAATACCGAAAGCTCTCCGCTGTTCATGGTCATTGTCGAGGCAATGATCGCAGTAGCGCCGCTTCCGACCGTCTTGATCGTGCAGTATTCCGACGCGTTAAAGATCAGATCTCCTTGCCCGGAGAGAAGCGATGCAAAAATTCCGGGTCCAAAATCTGAAGTGAACTGAAAATAGTACATATTGATCGTAAGAGGCTGCGTGCGCGAAGAAATTTCAAAGTTGAGATACTGATACATCTTTCTGAAATCGCCGCAGAGGTTGAGCGTTACGATATTGGCAGGGATCGTAATGGAATTGCTGCCTGACTGTGAAGCGCCTCGTGCGTCGATCGCAAGCCGCGTCCCCGAAGTATCCGGCGTCTCCCATATGCCAAAGGTGGGGGTCACGTATTCTATTGTCAGCGATTGAGAGTATTCCTCTCCGGCATATTGCGCGTTGTATGTCACCGATATCGTGATCGCGCTTCCCCCGATCGTGGGCAGCGACGAAAGATCGGCCGAGATGACATTTTGCGTCAAAAATTGTTTTGACCCGTCAAGGGCAGTATAATAGATAGAAATACTCTTATAGATCGGGTCGCTGACCGTCTGGCCCAATTCATTTGTAAAACCTATCGAGAGGATATCTGCATTGATCGACGCCACAATGGAGTACTGCACAACTTCCCCATGAACACTGATCTGATAGCTGCCGAAAGAGGAGCCTCTGCTCGTCACATGAATGTTGTAATCTCTGCCGGCCATGAGATAGACCGAAACGGTCCCATATCCTTTTTTCAGCAGCGTTGCGCCGTCGCGCACTTTCATCCGTATATCCGTACCGGAGGTAAAGGTGTATGTACCGGATTTTGACGGCGTAAATTTGAACTCTTCCTCGCTCTCTCCGTCAAAGAGATATCCCGAGCGCGTGCTGCCCTCTTCAAGCTCTTTGCACAGAATGCCCGTCGTCGTCTCTTCGTACACCAGATCGCTGAACGTCGTCACCATGGGCGAGGCATACTGCCTGAGATCGGTCGGATTTGTATAGACCTCACCATTTCCCAGAATGATCCTATCTGCATGAGACGAAATTCCTCTGGAATAGAGATTATAAAAGATCCCCGTCGTCAGCCGTGTTTCAGATTCCTCATCATCGAGCATGGTAATAAATTCTGCATAGTCGTCTACCATGAGTCCATCGTCGGCGGGCATGACAGTGACAAAGCGGATCAAGCCGTCAAGCTCATCGTTTTGACGTTGTTGAGAAATCATGGGATATGAGTAAATATTTGCCTCGTTGTTCATTTCAATTTCTATGTCCTCGCGGGTGAAAGCATTGCCCAACGCCTCAATGCTGCTGATCAAGGTTGAGATCGTATTATAGATCCAATTGATTTCCTTTGGAAGCTTGAGCGCACCGATCACGACACGAGTCCCACCTCGATCAGGTCGGAAGGATCAAAGGAGATCGTCTCGCCGCAGATCCCGCTGTAATTCATGCGCGTCTGGCGGATGTACATGCCCTCATCCGTCATTTTGTTATACCCCTTATCGCCGATGTTCAGCTTGTGTTCATTGGCGATCATGGTAAAACATTGCACGTTGTTGAGGAAATAGTCGTCCTGCGTGGAGCCACTTGAGCGCACGAAGGGAACACCGTCTATCATCATGACCGAACATTCCACCGAAAATAATTCGGCTCTGACCCGAATTTCCCCCTTACCCTCATCAAACTCATAGACGTTATCGATCAGGACGAGATCCGCCATGTAAGCATATGCACCGAGGGGATCCCAAGTGCCCACATAGAAGGAGTATTCCGTTCCCCCGTAGTACCAGTCGCCAGGATGGAAGAACAGCTCCTCCGGCACAATATGCCGCACGAGTTCATCGTGCAGCGTAACATTGCTAAGTTCGCCGAGCATTCTAATGTTTTCCATGTAATCCTGCAACGTATACACCGTCCCGTCCTCCAGCGGCGCCAGTACGTCGCTCGAGGTCATCTCCGCGCATTCCTCGGCAACATCGTCCAAGGTAAATTCTTCTTCGGCTGCGGCGCCGATCACGCCGGTGTTGCCCAACAGGCAAAAACTGAGCACCAGAAACAGAACTCCTGCCAACAATGCCTTCATCTTCTTTGTAACTTTCATATTTCACTCCTTATCTCTTTTCAATATTGCTGCAATCCTTCTTCAATGATCGTATCCTCAGGATAAATTACCACCCTTAAACAGAAATTATAGTACTCCCCTTCTTCCTCACGCGGAACATAGGTTTCAATAGGGTACCTTCCAGGTCTGTCTCCGTAGACCATAAAGTCCTCATCGGTCAGCTGCTGCCATTCCAATACCGGCTCAGTCGGCAACCCATATCCCCCTGTGATCCCCGTCGGCTCGTCGTTCGCTGTATAATACGTTGCGTAGGTAAAGGTATACACCCGCCCCGGGTGGTAGTTGTATAGCAGCGACACCAAATGTGACTCCCACCCGATCCGTTCCAGGTTGATCCGATAGCTTTGACCAAAGTTGTTGGTAAAGACAATATACTGATCTTCCAACGTTGGCTCCTGCGGCTCCTCGGGCGGCGCCTCTTCTTTGCACCCCGCCATGCCGATGCAGCCAAGCATCAGCACCGCCGCCATCAATGCCGCTACCTTCTTTCCATGCTTCATTCTTTCTTTCCTCCTTACATATTTTTGATCTATTTTAATCCGCGTTTGCGGTCATCTCTGCACATTCCTCGGCAACAGCGTCCAAGGTAAATTCTTCTTCGGCTGCGGCGCCGATCGCGCCGGTGTTACCCAACAGGCAAAAACTGAGCACCAGGAGCAAAACCCCTGCTAACAATGCCTTCATCTTCTTTGTAACTTTCATACTTCACTCCTTTCTTATATCCATTAAAATTGTCGTATCCCCTCTTCAATGATCGTATCCTCAGGATAAATTACCACTCTCAAAGAAAAACTATAATAGCTCCCTTCCTCTTCCCGCGGGACTACGGCTTCAACAGTATAATTATTTGGTCTGTTCCCGGGGACCATGTAATCCTCATCGGTAAATTGATCCCACCCTACGATCGGCTCATGCGGAAAGCCGTAGCCGCCCTTGGCGCCCGTCGGCTCATCATTCGCCGTATAAAACGCCTCATAGGTGAACGTATACACTTTATCTTCGCTGTAATTATAGTTCACCTGCAGCAAACTCCATTCCCAACCGATGTGATCCAAATTTGCCCGATAGCTTTGGCCGTAGTTGTTGGTAAAGACCACATACTGATCTTCCAACGTGGGTACCTTTGGCTCCTCGGGCGGCGCCTCTTCTTTGCACCCTGCCATGCCGATGCAGCCAAGCATCAGCACCGCCGCGATCAATGCCGCTACCTTCTTTCCATGTTTCATTCTTTCTTTCCTCCTTATCAAAAATATTTCCACTTATATTGTATCACTGAATTTTGATATGTCAATAATTCGCGAAAAAATTTTTCAAAAAAAGATCCGAACGTACAAATCGGATCTTTTGCAAAAATAATTTTCTTTTTTGCGCGCAAGGCGGGCTATTCGCGCTCGCGTTCGGCGGTACTTTCGGGAAGCTTCTCGCCCGTGTTGCGGTTGATCTTTGCCCAACGCGGTTTGCTGAACACCCCGATCGCCATGGTGACGCAATAGATGACCGTAAAGAACGGAAAGAGGAACGCCCCCGAGAGCAGGTCGCGCCGCCGCGCTGCGCCCATCTTGCGATAGTCGAGCAGCACGAGCAAAAGCCCCTGTGCGATGCCCGCAAACACAAACAGGACGGCAAGGCAGCAGCCGATGATGAGGAGCAGCTCCCAAAATCCGGGGCCGGACAGCCCCGCCGCGGCGACGTCGCCATAGCTCATCAGCCCGTTTGCGCCCAGATAGCTGCACGCATAGATATAATATGCAGGGATCCAGGTACAGAGCAGCACGCAGATGATCATAAAGAAGTAGGTGAGCAACTGCTCCACAAAGGAGAGGCGCAGCTGTTTTACCGTATTCCAGAGCATGCGCGGCGTATATTTGGCAAGCAGCCTTACATTGCCCGATGCAATGCGCTTGTTGCGGTTCATCGTATCGCGGAAGGAGGAAGGCAGATCCTCGTACACCACGGCGTCCTCGACAAAGTGGCAGCGGTATCCATCCAGCATGCGCTTGAAGCAGAACTCCGTGTCCTCGACGATGCTGATCGTGTCGTACCCGCCCAGCTTGCGGATGATGTTCATATCCGTCATCGAGCCGGGGCCGTTGACGTGGGCGTCCAGGTGCAGCCGCTCGCGCACGCGCGAAGCAAAGCGGGAATCGAAGGTATAATACAGCCCGCAGGCGCGCGTGAACTGATTCTGCGTCATGTTGAGCGCAGACTCGTACGGCCGCGCGATCTGCACGCCCGCGCAGAAGGCGTCGTTCATCAGCGAGAAGAAGTCGTCGTTGATGTGATTGTCCGCGTCCAGCCGGATGGAGAAGGCGTAGTCGATGCCCGTCTCTAAGATCTTTTCGTACCCGTGCCGCAGCGCATACGACACGATATGGTGCGCTGGATCGGGATCGTCGTGCACAAACACGATCGCCCCCGCCGCCCTTGCCAGCTCTGCCGTGCGGTCGGTACAGTTGTGCGCCACCACATATACGTCGTAGAGCTCGCGCGGGTAATTCTGCCGCTCGAAGATACGCCGCACGGTGTTGGCGATGACGTCCTCCTCGTTGTGCGCGCAGATGATCACACACAGGCGGTTCTTCTTGTCGCTTTTGGCATACCGCTTCTTGGGCAGCCAGAAGAGCAGCATAAAGATAAGCTGCAGCGAAAACGGAATTCCGATCAGAAATAAGATGACATTGTTGATCGTGGATAAAACTTCATACAGCGTCTGATGCCACGCCATAATCCCCTCCGAACCTTACGCAAAGGAGCGCAGAAAGATCCGCGCCAACTCCTCCGCCGTCGGCTCATAGATTGATTTTTTAATATTTTTATTGCTGACAGATCTCCCGGCAAAATCCAGAAGGCGCTCGCGCGGGATATCCTCCCGTCTGCCCAAAAGCGACGAGAGCAGGGAACAGAACGCGTCCGCGTCCGCAAGATGCAGCGCACGCAGGATCCTGTCCGCCTGCGCAAGCCCCTTCTCACAGCACAGGCGCAGCGTCTCACCCAAGAGAAGGCCGTTTGCCCTGCCGTGGTCGATCCCGTAGAAGTAGGTCAGATAGTACCCCATGCCGTGCACCGCCGTCGTGCCGGACTGTGCGATCGTCATGCCCGCAAGGCAGGAGGCATAGAGCAGCATGTCGCGATCGTCCGCCGAGAGCGCCCCGCGCAGCCGCGGCAGAATGGGCGCCAGAATGCGCAGGCTCTCCTCCGCATACAGATCGGAGAGCGGCGTGGCATTGCGCGAAAGCATCCCCTCCGCCGCATGCGAAAGCGCGTCGAGCGCGGTGTTTACCGTGCTCTCCTGCGGCAGAAAGAGCATATACTTGCCGTCGAGAAAGGCAAGCCTGGGGAACATCGCATAGGACGTGATGCTCGTCTTGGTCTGCATGGCGTCGTTGGTGAGAATGGCATAGGGCGTAACCTCGCTGCCCGTTCCCGCCGTTGTGGGAATATGCGCCATGGGCAGCGCCCTGTCCTCATACCCGCCTGCAAAAATTTCGTCGTCCGCGCGCTCCTGCACGGCAAGCGTTGCGATCGCCTTTGCCGCGTCCATGGGCGATCCGCCGCCCAGGCCGATGACAAAGTCCGCGCCCGCCGCCTTCGCAAGCTGCACCCCCTCGCGCACGCAGGCGACGGCGGGGTTGGGCGTCACGCGGTCAAAGAGCGTATAGTCCTGCCCGTTTGCCGCAAGCGCCTCCTCTACGTCGCGCAGCGCGCCGTTGTGCGCCGAGCTCCTCCCTGTGACGATGAGTGCCGAATCCCCGAGCGTACGCAGAAGCGCACCCTGCTCCTTCACGCAGTCCCGCCCGAAGATCACTTTGGTCGGCATGGCATATGCAAATTTCATATCCTCTCCTCCCGGGCACATTTTACCGCCACGGCACGGCAGATGGGGATCCCCTGCCGCATGAAATTCTCCTCGTACTCCGTGATGATATTCTCCCCCGCCCATTCGCTGCGGGCAAGGTCGCGCGTCGTCTGTACGACGCGGAATCCGTTCTGTTCGTACTGTTCCAGCGAATAATCGAAGAAGGGCGCGCTGTCCGTCTTTTGTACGATGCGTCCCCCCGCGCGCAGCAACTCGTGATAGATGGCGAGAAAGCGCGGCGAGGTGAGCCGCTGACGCGCGCGGCTCGTCTCGGGCAGCGGCGTAGAAAAATTCAGATAGATGACGTCGACGCTGCCTGCGGGGATATAGCAGGGCAGGATCTCTGCGGGAATGTTCAGAAAGCGCACATTGGATATGCCCTCGCGCAGAACGCGCTCCGCCGCGGTGACGATGACGTTGGAACACAGCTCCACCGCAACGAGGTTTATGTCCGGTTCACGCAGGGCGAGCGCGGCGGCAAACCCGCCGTTGCCGCAGCCCACCTCCAGATGTACGGAATTACGATTGCCAAATTCCCCTTCAAAATCAATGAGCGCGCGGTAATGCTCCGCCGCCTCCTTCAGGTTGCGGCAGGGTTTTCCGCGGGCAAGCAGGACGGCGCCGCACTGTGCAAGCCGCTCGTCGAGATGCCGCTTTTTGCGCATGCGCATGCCTATACCCTCCCCGTCGAGCCAAACCCGCCCGCGCCGCGTGCGCTGTCCGAGAGCGACTCTGCCTCCTCAAAGCGAACGGTATAGACGGGCGCGACGACGAGCTGTGCGATGCGCTCGCCCGGCTCTATGGTGCGCGTTTCGCTGCCATGATTGTGCAGCGCCACAAGGATCTCGCCGCGGTAGTCGCAGTCGATGACGCCCACCTTGTTGGCGGGGGCAAGATCGCGCTTGCACGCCATTCCGCTGCGCGCATACACCAGCCCCACCGTGCCGGGCGGGAGCTCGACCGCCACGCCCGTGGGCACGAATACCGTCTGCCCCGCACCGATCGCAAGCGTCGCGTCGATGCAGGCGCAGAGGTCCGCCCCCGCCGCGCAGGCGGAGCCGTACACGGGCAGCACCGCCCGTTCATTGAGTCTTTTTACCCTGACAGTCATTTGCTTTTCCATAACACGAAACTATTATACTTAACAATACCGTCTTTGTCAAACGGCTTATCCCATTTTTCGGCAATTTATTCTTCTGCGCCGCCACTTCTGCCCAACAATACGTCGGCAAGCGCCTGCGGCGAACGGGCAAGGGCGGCAGCGCCCGCCGCCGTCAGCTCCTCGCGGCTTCCGTACCCGTACAAAACGCCCACGCAGGGGATCTCGTTTGCCCGCGCGCCCAGCACATCGTGCTTTCTGTCGCCCACCATCACGGCATGCTCTGCACCGATGCCCGCCTTCTCCAGCGCATAGGCGATGACGTCCGCCTTCTCCACGCGGGAGGAGTCGAGCGTCGCCCCCGCGACGACGTCGAACTGCGTCAGCGAAAAGTGCGCAAGGATGCGCTCTGCAAATACCTCCGGCTTGGAGGTGGCAAGGATCAGCCGCCTTCCCGCGGCTTTGAGCGCATCGAGCAGCTGCGGGATGCCGTCGTAGACGGTATTTTCAAAGATCCCGCGCGCGGCGTAATATTCGCGGTAGTGCGCCACGGCACGGCAAGCCTCCGCCTCGGAAAATCCAAAGCGGAGGCGAAAGGATTCGACCAGCGGCGGGCCGATAAAACAGGCAAGTTCGCGGCGGTCGGCGACTTCGATGCCGAAATACCGCAGCGCATGAACGATGGAATTGGTGATCCCCTCAAAGGGGTCGGTGAGCGTTCCGTCCAGATCGAACAGCACGCTTTCGGCGTCTGATATCATGCCTCTATCCTATCATATCTGCGCCGTTCTGTCAATAGCTGGGCATAAATCCGCCGAAGGCGTCGATGATGGCGATGAGCAGCAGGAAGAACGCCTGCCCGATCCCTGCCGCAATGGGCGCGCACGCCGCGAGCGCAAAGGCGGCAACGGCGAGGGAGACGCCGGAGCGGTTTTTGCAGCGGCACTGCACAAAGGCGATGACCGCCATGACGGCGGCGGGCAAAAAGGCGAAGAGATAGAACCATATGATCCAGCCCTCCCCCGTCAGATCATAGAAGTTATAGATGGCAAAGGCGAGCGAGAGGGCAATGACGCCGACCGCAGAGAATATGAGCGAGATCACGCTCAGAACGGAGAGCGGGCCGTGCTCCTTCTCCTGCCGTTTTCCCCCGCCGCATTGCAGGGCGGGGACCGTCGCCTGCGGCGCAAGCGGCTGCCGTACGGGGGCAGCCCCCTTCCCCTGCGAAAATTCTGCACCGCAGCGCGGGCACCTGTTGTTCTCGTCCAATACAAAGCCGCATCTTTCACAATACATATCCTGCTCTCCTTCAATGTCTTTCACCATTACAACGCAGACGGGGCATATCCTGTCCCGCAATTTCCAAAAAAGAGTTTGACAAATGCCGCAGCCGTGTATATAATAGAGGAAGCCTTCTGCAAACGGGCCTGTTCTGGATTCGATTGCAGGCGGAATTTGACGGATGCACGTCGGAGGCTCGGCTCCGTAAAAACGAGGCTAAATTTAAATGCTGATAATAAAAGCAGAAGATCTGTTGCTGCACGTCGCGCAACGCGCCGCGTAGCACTTGCGGCTTAACAGCGTTAAGCTCCGTCGCCTTTCCGTTGCCCACGGCGGAAAACGCGGCGTCATTTGAGTGGGGAACATTGCGTATCGGCTGATCTCCCCCGATATGCGAGGTCTTTCGGAGATGTGCCCAAGGAACAGGCTGTCTGTGAACTGTCCGCGGGCGAGATCTGATCACAGACTAAGCGTGTAGTATCCGCGGAGGAACCCTGTAAGACCGCAGTTCGACTCTGCGCAGGTCCACCAAACGCGACGTATACGCACACTCTGCGTTTATGTCAGAATTAGAAACCGCTTTGTCGGTTTCTTTT
>CALVLK010000011.1 GCA_944337235.1 uncultured Clostridia bacterium | reverse complement strand
CTCGTCAAGAAGTCCTTCTGGATCATCGGCGGCGACGGCTGGGCATACGACATCGGCTACGGCGGCCTCGACCACGTCCTTGCCTCCGGCGAAGACGTCAACGTGCTCGTCCTCGATACCGAGGTCTACTCCAACACGGGCGGTCAGGCTTCTAAGTCCACCCCCATCGGCGCGGTCGCGAAGTTCGCTTCGAGCGGCAAGCGCGTGAAGAAGAAGGACCTCGGCATGATCGCGGCGACCTACGGCTATGTGTATGTCGCACAGTGCGCGATGGGCTCGGATAAGGCACAGCTTGTTAAAGCTCTGAAAGAGGCAGAGGCTTACCACGGCCCTTCGCTCATCATCTGCTACGCGCCCTGCATCAACCACGGCATCAACATGACGAAGTCGCAGGCAGAGGAAAAGGCGGCAGTCGACTGCGGTTACTGGCAGCTCTTCCGCTACAACCCCGAACTTGCCAAGGAAGGCAAGAACCCCTTCGTCCTCGATTCCAAGGATCCCACGGGCGACTACCAGGCGTTCATCCTAGGCGAGACGCGCTACGCTTCCCTCAAGAAGACGCAGCCTGCCGTTGCCGAGGAACTGTTCAAAGAGACAGAGGAATCTTCGAAAGAGCGCCTTGCAGGCTACAAGCACATGGCCGGCAGAGAGTGATCTCTTCCCGCAACGACAGAGAGGACGGCTTCATCGCCGTCCTCTTTTTTTTGTACGCCATCTTGTCTGCTGCATAAAATTTTTTTACGTTTTTTTCAAAAACTTCTCCAAAATAGTTGCCCCCCCCCATTATATTGTATAATACTTACAGAAATAAAGGGGGACCTCCCCAAAGGAGAAGACATATGAAGAAACATTTTCGGCTGTTTGGCGTTCTGCTTTGTGCCATGCTCGGCACGCTGGCACTTGCGGCGTGCAACGGGGGAAGCGACGAACACACGCACACGCTGACCGCGCACGATGCGATCGCTGCCACCTGCACGCAGGACGGGAACATCGCCTACTGGTCCTGTACAGAATGCGGCAAAAACTTTTCCGACGCAGCAGGAAACAACGAGGTGACAGATGTCACCCTCCCCGCCACGGGGCATACATACGTGGGCGAAGTCACCACACAGCCCACCTGTACGGAGGGCGGCGTGCGCACTTACACTTGCTCTGTATGCGAGGACAGCTATACCGAGCCGGTTGCAGCCACGGGGCACTCGGCTGTAATCGATGCTTCCGTTGCACCTACCTGTACGGAGACGGGCCTGACCGAAGGAAGCCATTGCTCGGTGTGCAATGTAGTTTTGGTTGAACAGCAGGTTGTTGAGGCGACGGGACATAACTATGTAAACGGAGTATGCGAAAATTGCGGCGAACAAAGAGAACCGGCCGAAGGACCCGTGTTTACCCTCTCTTCCGATGAATCATCCTACTCCGTGACCGGCTACACCGGCACAGCAACGGAGGTGTATATCCCATCTTCTTACAATGGACTGCCCGTGACAAGCATTGGACAGGATGCGTTTTGGGGCTGCAACTCGCTTATAAGCATTACCATTCCAGACAGTGTGACAAGCATTGGAAATAATGCGTTCTATAACTGTGAATCGCTGACAAGCGTCACCATTCCGGACGGCGTGACAAGCATTGGAGATTCTGCGTTCTCTTACTGCGACTTACTTGCAAGTGTCACCATTGGAAGCGGCGTAACAAGCATTGGAACTAATGCGTTTCAAGGCTGCACCTCGCTTATCAGCATCAACATTCCAAACAGCGTGACAAGCATTGGAAGAAATGCGTTCTCTGGCTGCTACTCGCTTATCAGCATCACCATTGGAAGCGGCGTGACAAGCATTGAAAGTTTTGCGTTCCGCAACTGTTACAAGCTGATCGAAGTGTACAACTGCTCTAATCTCAATATCACCAACGGCAGTACAGAATATGGCCGTGTAGGGTATTACGCATTAAACGTATATACCCCTGCAAACGGAAACAGCAACTTAAACACAACAAACGACGGTTATATCTTCTATTCAGACGACAACGTCACCTATCTGATGGGCTATGTGGGCACACAGACGCAGCTGACGTTACCCAATGACCGAACCTATGGCATTTATCGATACGCTTTCTATATCAATAATGGAAATGAACTTACAAGCGTCACCATTCCAAACAACGTGACAAGCATTGGGGATTATGCGTTCTATAGCTGCAGAATGCTTACAAGCATCGCCATTCCGAACAGCGTGACAAGCATTGGAAATAATGCATTCGATGGCTGTTACAAGCTGATCGAAGTGTACAACTGCTCTGATCTCAATATCACCAACGGCAGTACAGAATATGGCCGTGTAGGGTATTACGCATTAAACGTATATACCCCTGCAAGCGGAAGCAGCAACTTAAGTACAACATCAGACGGTTATATCTTCTATTCGGACGGCAGCGTCACCTATCTGATGGGCTATGTGGGCACGCACACGCAGCTGACTTTACCCAATGACCGAACCTATGACATTTATCGATACGCTTTCTATAATAGAAATGATCTTACAAGCGTCACCATTCCAAACGGCGTGACGAGTATTGGAAATTATGCGTTCTCTTACTGCACCTCGCTGACAAGCGTTACCTTTGGGGACAGTGTGACAAGCATTGGAGAGGATGCGTTCCGCGGCTGCAGCTCGCTGACAAGCATCACCTTTGGAAATAGCGTAACAAGCATTGGTAGTTATGCGTTCACCGGCTGCAGCTCGCTGACAAGCGTCACCTTTAAAAATCGCAACGGATGGTGGTGTTCAACCTCGTCGACGGCGACAAGCGGAACGAGCATTACAAGCAGCGATCTTGCTGATCCCGCCACGGCAGCAAGATATCTTACAGATACTTATGGTAACTATTACTGGAAGCGCAGCTGAGGCATTTCACAAAAACAGCATACAGGGGCGCGCGGCAAAAGCCGCGCGCCCCTGTATTATTGGTCCAAATCCCCTCTTTGATCAACTGATATCGCCCATGCCGCCATGGGGGCATGGGCGAAGCGCACATTCAGGCAGCCTTCTTTTTGAGCTCGGCATCGCGCGCGAGAATGCGCTCGAGCAGGGCAAGCCCCTCGTCCAGCTTGCGCGCAACCTCGCCAAGATCCTGCCCTTCGGCGCCGCTGCGGTAGGCAAACAACACGGCGCGCGCCTGTTCGAGCATGGTGCAGAGCATATCGAGGTCGCCGTCGCGCTCCTTCTGCGCCAGTTCCGAGGTGATATACACGAGCTTATCAAGCTGATACAGCAGCTTCGACGCCGTCTTGAGCCTATCGTACCCGTTTGCGGCGTGCTTCTCAGCCTCTGCGACCTGAGAAGAAAGTTCCTTCATGCGGTTCTTCAGCTCTGCATGCGAGGGCAGGCGGGAGAAGCGGCGCAACAGCAGCAGGACGATCACGCCGACGAGGATGATCGCGGCATATACGGCATAGCGGATCCAAAGCGATCCGGATACAAGCAACATAGTCGTCATTGTGCTTTCCCTCCCCGCTGCAAGTCTGCATTGTCGCGCAGCGCAACTTCAAGCCGCTGATAGGGCACTTCGATCCCCGCCCCGCGTAGTGCCGAAAGCACGGTGTCGCGCACGGCAAAATAGCAATCCCAATATGACTCGTTGGGCGTCCACACGCGCACGGAAAAGCGCAGCGTGCTCTCTTTATAATCGGAGAGCACCACCGAGGGCGCGGGCATTTCGACGACGCTTTCGATCCCCTTCACCCCTTCCAGGACGACGCGCTTGACAAGATCGACATCCGCATTCAGCGGTGCGGAGAACTCGAATACGATGCGCCGCAGCGGCATGGCGCTGTAATTGATGAGCTTGCTGCCCAGCACCTCGCTGTTGGGCACGATGATCATATCGTTGTCGTAGGTGAGGATCTTGGTGTTGAACAGGCGGATCTCCTGCACCAGCCCGGTGAGCCCGCCGATCTCGACGTAGTCGCCCTTCTTGAACGGCTTGGTGAAGATGATGATCATCCCGTTTGCAAGGCTGCCGAGGCTGTCTTTCAGCGCGAGCGCAACGGCAAGCGCCACGGCAGAGAATGCCGCAATGATGCCCGCCGTGGAGAAGCCGAGCGAGCTGACAAGCACGATGACGAGCGCAATGTACAGCACCACGGTGAGGATGGACAGCACAAAGCTCGACGCGGCGCGGTCGAGCCTGCGGCTGCGCAGCGTTGCCGAGCGGGCGATGATCTGCACGATCTTGATGATGACAAGCCCGAGCACCAAAAATGCGATCGTCCGCGCGATGGTCAATCCCGCGTTTTCGAGAAAGGACTGCCCGAACTCTGTAAAAAAGTTTCGGATGCTTTCCCAGATCGTCATAAAACATACCTCCTTCTTTTGTCATTTCCGATTTTTTATAAGATTATAGCACAGGCGTGCCCGTCCGTCAAGCACGCCTGCAAAAAAATATAAAAGAGCGCCCTCCTGTTTCAGAAAGGCGCTCATGATCATTTGTGTTTAACCGCGCATCAGATAGGTCTGCGCTGCCGCAAGCAGCTGTGCCGCAGCCGCGGGATCGGAGAGAATGTCTTGGGAGACCTCCTCGCCCAATGCAGTACGCCAGCCCTCCGTCACGGCAAATCGTGCGCTTGCAAGCGCGCTGCAGCCCCCGAAGGCGTTGCTGTGAATGCTCGTCACCGAGGCAGGGATCTCAATCTCGACCAGGGAGGAGCACTGCCCGAACATGGAGGATCCGATCGCATCGATCGCCCCCAGCGAGACCTCCGTCAGCGCGCTGCAGCGGAAGAATACCGCCTCGCCCAACGCAGTCACGGAAGAAAGATCTGCGCGCTCCAACCGTATGCAGCCATAAAATGCCCTGTCGCCCACGGTCGCCGCCCCGTCGATCGCCGCCGTTCTGAGCGTCGTACATCCGTAAAAGGCCCCGTTGCCGATCGAAGTGACGCCGCTGCCGATCTCGAGCGAAGAAAGGCTCACACAGCCCGAAAAGGCATTATCGCCGATCTCCGTAAGGCTGTCGCCCAGCGCGACGGAGGAAAGGTTGAGACAGCCCGCAAAGGCGCTCTCCCCGATGCTTGTCAGCGACGTGCCGAAGGTGACGTCCCGGAGCATCGTACACGCATAAAAAGCCTGATCGCCGATCGCGGTGACGCCGTCTGAGATCGTCATCCCCGTAAGGTCGCTGCGTCCGTAGAACGCCCTGGGAACGACCGTGTAGGTTGCGCCCGCAAGATCTTCGGGCATACGCGGCGCGCGCTCGCTGCCGATATAGCCGTACAGCGCACCGCGATAGAACAAAAATCCGTCGAGATCGGTGATCGCGCTCTCTTCCCCTTCACGAATCACGCTCCCCGCCGATGCCGCAATGCCGCCGTTTGCCGTGGAGCCCGCCCTTATCGTGAGCGAAGAGAGGTTGGAAATCTCGACCAATTTGGAACACCCCGAAAACGAATTCGCGCCGATGGACGAGATCCCCCTGCCGAGTGTGACGCGAATGAGCCCGTAGCAGTCATAGAAGGCACTTTCACCGATCGACGTGGTATTATCCGGAAAAGTGATCTCTGCCAGCGAGGTGCAGGCACAGAAGGCGTAGTCGCCGATCGTGCGCAGACCTTCGGGCAGCGTAAGACCGTACAGCGATGAACAGTTGTGGAACGCCGAGATGCCGATCTCCATGACCCCGCTCGGAATGCTCACATCTGCAAGCGAGGTGCAGCCGTAGAACAGAAACGCTGGTATGCTGCTCATCCCCTGCGGCAGCGTGACGTCGCGCAGAGAGGTGCAGTTCTGAAAGACGCGCTGCGAGACCCTTGTAACGCTGTCCGGGATCTCGATCGCGGTCAGGGCGGAACAGTCCGCAAAGGCGCCGTCCTCGATCGCCGTGATGCTGTCGGTAAGCGTCACCTGCGCAAGCGCAGTGCAGCCCGAAAAGGCAGAGATGCCGACGTTCGTCTGCATGGGAGAAAAGCGCACACTTCTGATGGTCGTGACGTCCTCAAAGGCATAGGCGGCAACCGCAATGACGGGGCGGTCGTCGTAATAGTACGGGAACGCGATATCGCGCTCCTCCGCCGTTCCGATGCCGCTGACGGAATAGGTCCTGCCGTCGCCGTTCGAGACGTAGGAGAGCCCCTCTGTATATTCCCATGCGGTACCGCAGCAGGTACAGACATTTTTGCTGTTATAGTCGTGCCCGAGCGCGGGGATCGTCTCCGTCTCCCGCTCGCCGCACTCCGTGCAGACGCGCTCGCGCAGCCCCTCTTCCAGGCAGGTGGCATGCGTGACGATCGTCCATTCGCCAAAGGTATGTTCTGTATGTTCCTGCGCTCTGGTGCAGCCGACCGTCAACGCAACGGCAAGACAGACGAACGCACCGAGCGCCCAAAGATATCTCTTCATGATGATGCTCCTTTTGCTATTCATCTATTATCGCACACAAAGGGCCTCTCTGTCAAGCAATTTGAGGCACGCCGTCATTTGCCGAACATGATGCGCTCGCTGGAGAGCATGCGTGCGATCAGAAAGACGAGCAGCACGGAAAACACGAGATTGACCGCAACCGCCGCCAATGCCTGCCAGAGGGATATGCTCATATAGAGCACCGCCTGCATCCCCGCAACGGCATTGAGGATGGGCACAAAATAGACCCACGGGCCCATCTCCCCGACAAAACCCGTCACGATGGAGAGGAGCATGACGACGATCATGAGGACGCTCGTATAGCCCGACGCCTCTTTGACGGACCGCGCCGACGTAGACACCGCGGCGATGGCGGAGACGATGACGGGCACGATGCTGAGGATGAGCAAGAACAGCAGAAGGTAGCTCACAAAGCCGTATCCCCCGACCAAACCGGAGAGGGACATCCCCACAAGTTTGGGCATGGAGAACATGACGCCGAGGAAGCTCGATATCGCGCCGATCAGCGAGATCCCCGCAAGGGGAAGTACCTTGCCGAATGCCAGATGCGACCGTTTGATGGGGGTGACCAGGATGGTCGCCAGCGTGCCGCGCTCCTTCTCCCCCGCGATCGATTCCAAAGTGATGCTCATGGCGGAGGAAAAGAGCAGCGTGACGATGAGAAAGGGCAGCACGTCGCCCAAAAGCGAAGAAAAGAGGCTTGTCTCATCGGCGCGGTCGGAGGGAAGCACATAGAATGCCTGCCTGTAATTGCTCAGCACGTTCGAGGCGAGCGTATAGAAGGCAAAGCTGTCCTCGGCGGAGGAGTTGTACACGATCTCGACCGTGGCGCCCGCCGTGCCGCCGTCATAGGCGAGCACCGCCTCGTCAAACCCCGGCGAAAAGACGACAAGCGCCGTCGCTTCCCCCTCCTCCACCGCGGCCTCCGCCGCGGCAATGTCTTCTGCCGGAAGATATTCGACCGACCAATCGGAGGCGGCCGCAAGCGAGGTAATCTGCTCCGTGGCGAGCGACTCCCCCGAAAGATAGACGCGGAATTGATAGTGCTCCTCCTCATCCCAGAGCGCAGAGCCCATGACGGAATAGAGGATAAAGATCAGAAGCCCCGGGATGAGCATGGAGATGACCATGCGCCGATCGCGGAAAAAGCGCGCAAATTCCTTTTTTGCAATGGCAAGCAGCTTCATACGACCTCCCCCTTGAGCTCCTCATAGAGCGCAAAGAAGCGCTCCTCAAGCGTCTGCTGCCCGCACACCGCGGCAAGGGTGCCGTCCTGCACCATTCTGCCGTCGACGATGATCCCGACGCGGTCGCACAGTTTTTCTACAAGCGAGAAGATATGTGTGGAGAGCAGAACGCTCTTGCCCATGCGGCGCAGTTCGAGCAGGAAATCTGTAACGACCTTGGCGGTGAGGACATCCAGGCCGTTTGTCGGTTCGTCGAAGATGACGACTTCGGGATCGTGCACGATGGCGATGACGAGCGAGACCTTCTGCCGCATGCCGGTGGAGAGATCCTGTACCCTGACCTCTGCAAATTTGTCGATGCCGAAGCGGGAAAAGAGCTCGCGCTTGCGCAGGGCGAGCGTCTCCCGCTCCACCCCGTGCAGCGCGCCGAAGAAATCGAAGAGATAGTCCGGCGTAAAGAAGCCTTCAAGCTTCAATTCCCCCGTCATGAATCCGATGTGATCGCGCACCGCCTGCGGCTCATGCACGATGGAATGCCCCGCCACGGTCGCGTCGCCCGCGTCGGGCGAGATGAGCGTGGAGAGCATCCTTAAAGTCGTCGTCTTGCCCGCCCCGTTGGGGCCGAGCAGCCCGTAGATCTCGCCGCTGTGCACAGAAAAGGAGAGCCCGTCGACGGCGACCTTCCTGCGCTCCGATGTGCGTTCGATCTTCTGTTGTTTTCGTGAAAGCGTAAAGGTCTTGCGCAGCGCCTCCGCGCGTACGATCTCATCTGTCATACTGTTCTTTCTCCTTGTGCACCTTTTGCCGAGCGAGAAGATGCGCATAATACATGGGGATCAGCCCCGCCGCAGCCATGAGCGCAAGCGGAACGAGCAGCAGATAGGGCTCGATCGCATCGGAGAGCAGGTTGGACGCGGCAATGCATACCAAAAAAGAGAGCACACCTGCCGCGACAAAGAGAATGCCGCCGAATCGGTGCGTCTTTGCCCAGATCATATCATCTTTGCCCGTCGCAGAGGTGCGGATCCCGAAGAGGGAGTTGGGGCGCAGGCGGAAAAAACTCACTCCGCAGGCGATATACAGCATCGAAAAGGGAAGCCCTACGGCGACGGCACTTGGAAAGCGCACCGTCTCGCCCGGCCCGACGCCGTCCGAAATGAGAGAAAAAAGGATCCAGCCGACGTAGACAAGTACGGCGCCCACGGCAAAGCAGATCCCTTTCACCGGCGTACGGAGGCGGCGCAAGCGCGCCTCGGCCACCCACACGGCGGCGGAGATGAGCGCGGCAGCCGCAGGAAGCGCCAGATAGACGGCGGGCGACCCCATGCCGTCCACCACGCCCTGCAGAGAAAAATGCGTGGCGACCGTTTCGGGCAAAAGCAACACGCCCAGCAATGCGAGCAGCAGATTACAGAGCGACAGCGCGGTATAGAAGATTGCAGAAAGCATATTCTCTCCTTTTGCAACATGATTTTATGCCGCTTCTATTATACAAAATGTCCCCCTTATCTGTCAACCGAAGCGGCGCAATTTGCACGCGCCGCCTGCCAGCCGCATATCATGGCGAGAGGACAATACCCATGAAACTTTCGCTGACCATGATCGTTCGCGACGAAGCGGCAGTGCTTGCGCGCTGCCTTGACAGCGTCTGCGACCTCGTCGATGAGATCGTCATTGCAGACACAGGCTCGAAGGATGACACCCGTGCGATCGCAGAGAGATATACCGAACACGTCTTTGACCTGCCCTGGCGGCAGAATTTTGCCGCGGCGCGCAATGCCGCGATCGACCGCGCGCACGGCGACTATATCCTGTGGATGGACGCGGACGATATCCTGCCGCAGGAGAGCCGCGCGGGCTTTGCCGAGCTAAAAAAACTGTTGCAGGAGCGGGCGCCCGACGTCGTCATGTGCCCCTACGCCGCGGGCGAGCTTATATTCTGCCGCGAGCGCATCTTCAAACGCGAGGCGCGCTTTCGCTTTTTGGGACGGGTACACGAGTGTGTGCAGCCGAGCGGTGTGATCTGCCATTCCGACGTGTGTTTCCGCCACCTCGGAAGCGCAAAGGAACGCGGCACGCGCAACCTCGACATCTACCGCCTGTGGGAGCGGGAGGAAAAGCTCTCGCCCCGCGACCTCTATTATTACGGGCGGGAGCTGTACTATCACGCTGCGTTTGGGGAGGCGATCAAAAAACTTGAACAGATGCTCGGTCCAGACGGATGGTATGTCAACCAGATCGACGCCTGCAGGATCATCTCACGCTGCCGCCTCGCCCTGGGCGACAGAACACTTGCCAAAGGGGCGCTGCTACGCAGCTTCCTCTACGGCGAACCGCGGGCGGCCGCCGTCTGCGAGCTTGCCGCCCTTCTGCAGGAGGAGGGAAAGACGGAAGAGGCGATCTTCTGGTACCGTTCCGCCCTCTCCTGCCGCGATCACGGGCGGGAGGGAGATTTCGAGATCCCCGCCTACCGCACGGGCATTCCGCTGCTTGCGCTGTGCGAGCTGTATCTGCTGCGCGGCGACATGTCCGCCGCGCGAAATTGCCTGCGCCTTGCCGAAGAGCACCATGCCGATCCCGAACGATGCCGCGCCCTGCGCGAAAAACTTGGCACATAAAAATGCCCCGGTCCTCAAGGAGGAGCCGAGACAATTAAGGATTTTATGAGTGTATGAGCAAAGTATCATTGATCGAGATATGATCATCAGACATAATAGTGCGTGGGCTTAAACAGCAGAACCCAGAAATCGATAAAGCAACCGATGCCGCACAACCCCAGCGTGAAGAGATACAGAATGCCCATTCCGATCTTCCCTTCATAAAATTTGTGTGCCCCGAGAACGCCGAAAAACCACAAAAGCAGCAGAGCGATCCACTTGTTCTTTTCGTGCGCCGCGATCGCCGGAGCGGTATTATTGTTGACATTGCTGTTTTCGACGTTGACAATGATCGGCTGTGCCGCGGATTGTGCGGCTCCTTGTGCCGCCTCCGCCCGCACCGCCGCTCCGCACGACGGGCAGGCATTCGCATTCTCCGGCAATTCCTTACCACAATTGCTGCAAAATTTTGCCATTTGTAAAAACCTCCAAAAAATTATTCATATCCCGCACAGGGTCATTCCCAAAAGCGGAACGTTTCCACCACTTGATTGCGGCATTTGACAAGGTAGATAAAGATCAGATCGATGAGCGAGATGAGATTGATGCCGAATGCCACAGTGACCAATATGACCGATACGCGCCCGTCTGCCGTGATGCCGAACGCCATCAGAAGCAGCTGGATAAAATTCTGCACAAACAATATGGCAATGGAAAAGAGCACACTACGCACTCTAATGTCCGGGTGAAGGAGCAAAAGCAGTATGATGGTACATCCCGCGATCAGGTTGATGGGGATGAAATAATCGAATGCCCATTCCATGCCGCCGCATCCGATCGCGCGATAGACAAGCTGAAAGACGCCCGCGATAAAATTTGTGACGAGGATACCGTTCCGATAGCGCGTGAGAAAGCGCCTAATATTTCCCGAAACGCAAGCAAAGGCAAGGAAATACGCCACAAACAGCGCATATACGGGATAATGACACCATGGGACACCGCCGAGGATCGCATTGACGAGCACGAGGACAATGGCGACATTGCAGACAAGAATAAACGCAAGTTCCCATGCGCCAATGCGAATGTTTCCGATCTGCAACAGCTTTTTGGCGCGCTCCTTCCTCGTCCGCATCGACTCCTCTGCAGATCTCTCCGATCCTTTTTCTACGATCGCCGCGCCGCATTTGGGACATGCGGAATAAAAATTCCCAACGGGCAATCCGCATTTAGGGCATTTCCTGATCGACAATTTTTTTACCCTCCTTCTTGCTGCGCAACCTTGTCACCCTGCCGTGCAGGGAAAGATCGCGCATTTTTAACTTGAATTGCGAAACATATGGATAGAACAGCTCGTTCAGACGCTGTACCCATGTTTCGAAGGTAACACTGTCGAGCCGCTTGTCCGTCTCCTCCTCGTGCTGCCGTTTTGCCGCCGCGCACACCGCCTCCAGATCATTTTCCCCGCCGCGAAAGAGCTCTTTCGTAATACGGATGCCGTATTCATATCCACGCTCCATGCGAGCATGGAGCGTATCGGAATGAAAGTCGAAGGAATGCTTTCTGTATCGGTCTGAGATGGAGATGTCGTAATCAAAGATCGGGATCCCCGAAAGAAGATACTTGCGCCGCGGCCGATAGCCCGATTCAAAGTGCAGGATGAGAATGGCGTCGGGCTGCTCAAATTCAAGCAGCGGAAAGACGGGAATGTTGTCCATCGCCCCGCCGTCGAAGGTGACCTGCCCGCGAAAAAGGTGAACCCCGCCCGAAAGAAACGGATAGGAGACCGCCCCCAGCATAAACTTCGACCACGAACGGATATACTGCCCGTATAATTTGCAGTACTCCATTCTGATGAGCGGCAAAATATAACAGATGGGTGCATAGATGGGGATATGAAGCACATCTTCCGTATTGAGAAAACGCTCCATGAGTTTTTTCAGATAGCGCTTGAACCAGACCTCACAAGCCAGATCGACGGTTGAGTCAAAATGGATCTCCTTCCAGATGTCGCAGAGCAGTCCGAGCTTACCTGCTGAGAGCGCATAGCCGCTGAACAGTCCTATGGAGGCGCAGGAAATACAGCCGATCCGGCTTGTGATCCCCTCCTCTTCCATGGCGCGTAAAAACCCTGCCTGATAAGCTCCTTTTGCGATCCCGCCCGAAAGGACCAACCCAAGTTTCATCGTATGTACTCTCTTTTTTGTGACAAGAAGATTTCTTCTTTTTTTATTTTATCAGAAGTTTTCTTCTTTGTCAACATATTTCAATAATATTTAGTTACAATATGAGAGGATATGACGATAGGGATCATTATAAGGGAACTGCGCAAGGAGAGAAACCTTTCGCAGGCGCAGCTTGCACATGCGATCGGCGTGAGTCAAAAGGCGATCGACTATTGGGAACGCGGCATCAACGAGCCGAAGGCAAGCTACATTGTAAAACTCTGCGATTTTTTTGAGGTATCTGCCGACTATCTGCTGGGCAGAAGATCGACGCTATGATCGGCCTTTTTTCGATGAAAACGCCCCCGAAAGCGAAATGGCTTTCGGGGGCGTTGTATATTTCTTTCCGTATTGCGTACAAGGCAGACCCTCCTCGGCCCGCATTTTTTACCGCTTAAAGCGGTGCTTTGCCGTCATATGCGCAACGCGCAGGCGAAACACACAGGTGACGGCTGCGACCTCCTGCCGGAAAGCAAAATCTTCCCTGCCGTAATGGCGCATGATCGCCTTCAGCGCCGCCAGCTTTTCCCGCTCGTCCTCGACAAACTCCACTACGCCGTAGCCGATGACGCTCTCATACTCCATCGTACAGGCGCCCTTCTGCTCGTCCAACACAAGGCGATGCGAGCAATCCGCCTCGAACGACGCCTTCCCCTCGCGCGCGATGAGTTCGTACTTATACCCCTCCGCGGCGCCGTGAAAATAGAGCGTGAGCTCCTCCCCCTCCTCCATGCCGAAGTTCAGGGGCAGGATATAGGGATAGTCGCCGTCTGCAAACGCAAGGCGGCAGACATCGCACCGTCTTAAAACGGCGATCTGTTCGAGCCGGTCCGTGATCTCTCTGTCGCTTCTTCTCATATCGTTCTCCGTTGCGTATTTTACATGAAAAGCGGCGCATCCCGCAGGGGACGCGCCGCCTCATGACAGATCAGAAATCTACTTCCGTGTCGTAATAGCAGCACTTGAGCAGCTTTTCCATCTCTTCCTGCGAAGGCTGACGGGGGTTGGAACCCGTGCAGGCGTCGCCGATGGCGTTCTTTGCGATTTCGGGCAGTCTTTCCAGGAAGACTTCCTCGGGCACGAAACCCTTCTCGCAGGGATAGCTGTCTGCGCCGTAGTGCGCGATGCAGTGAGGGATGTTGAGGTCGTCGTTCATCTTGCGCAGATATGCAATGAGGAGCGCGACCTTCTCGTCGTCATTCGCGCCGCCCAGGCCCATATAGTCTGCGATGACGCCATAGCGCTTCTTCGCCGTGGGATCCTTGGCGTTAAAGGCGATGACCTTGGGCAGGTACATTGCGTTTGCCGCGCCGTGGATGATGTGCGCGCCGTAGTCGGCAAAGGCAGCGCCCGTCTTGTGTGCCATGGAGTGGACGATGCCGAGCAGCGCGTTCGAGAACGCCATGCCGGCAAGGCACTGCGCGTTGTGCATTGCGTCGCGCTTTTCCATATCGCCGTTATAGGAGGCGACAAGGTCGTTCTGGATCATCTTGATCGCGAAGATCGCAAGCGGATCGGTATAGTCGCAGTTTGCGGTGGAGACGTATGCCTCGATGGCGTGCGTCATGGCGTCCATACCCGTATGCGCGACCAGCTTCTTGGGCATGGTCTCGGCAAGTTCGGGATCCACGATCGCGACGTCGGGCGTGATCTCGAAGTCGGCGATGGGGTATTTGATACCCTTATGATAGTCGGTAATGATGGAGAACGCGGTCACTTCCGTTGCAGTGCCGGAGGTGGAGGAGATGGCGCAGAACTTTGCCTTTCTGCGCAGCTGAGGGATCCCGAATACCTTGCACATCTCTTCAAACGTGATGTCGGGATATTCATACTTGATCCACATTGCCTTAGCCGCGTCGATGGGCGATCCGCCGCCCATTGCAATGATCCAGTCGGGTTCAAATTTGAGCATCGCCTCGGCGCCCTTCATGACCGTCTCGACGGAGGGATCGGACTCGATACCCTCGAACAGCTCCACTTCCATACCCGCTTCTTTCAGGTAAGAGATCGCCTTGTCGAGGAAGCCGAACTTCTTCATCGAGCCGCCTCCAACACAGATCATTGCCTTTTTCCCCTGGAAGGACTTCAGTGCTTCCATCGCGCCCTTGCCATGATACAAGTCACGCGGTAATGTAAATCTTGCCATTGTCGTAACTCCTTAAATCTCGAATTTTGGGGCCCTCTTTGTGACTCCATTGCATATTATAATACCAATTCTTTCATTCGTCAAGGGGCTTTTCCAAATTTTTTCACATCTTCACGAAAAAAACGCTCAAGGGAAACAAGGTGAAAAGATCCCGGCCCTCGGACCCGAACTATGTCTTTGCGCAATGTTCAAAAAATTCGCATGGAACGGGGCAGGAAGCATTCTCATGAACATATCCCGGCGCCTGTTTGGATATGGCGCATAATCTGCTTTGCCACGTCGCGCCGTTTGCGATACGTCCTTCCCGCATATGCAAACGCGATCAGAAGAGCGAACGCCGTTCCGGCGATCCCACAGAGAGCATCTTTGTAGTCCGAGAATCTTCGCCTGTCAAAGCCCCGGGTCTTCACAATCCAGGTAAAAGACGATATCTGCCTTCCCCTCCTGCGCCGTCCCCCTATAGATATTTGTATCCAGACCGCCGATATAGAAGCCCGTTTTGATGTAAAAAAGGCAGGCGGCAAGGTTGTTATCCTGAGCTTGTGTGTAGATCCCGGAATAACCATGCTCCTTGCAGACCTCCTTGGCCTTCCGGATCAGGGCCGTCGCCACGCCCTTCTGCCGATAGGCTTCGGATACCTTCAGATCGTACAGATACATGTATCTGTACATGGTCTTCTGCAATATGGCGAGCCCTACGCAATTCCCGCGGTCATAGGCGCCGATAAAGACGCTGTGATCCTTCATTGCGGTATAATCATAGTGTTCGTCCGGAAAGCACTCCGTTGCATCCGGTTCGTCATAGAAGACCGCCTCGTAACTCCACGCCCCATGAAAACAGGACGGTATCATCCTCCCGATCCTGCGAAATGGTTCATTCGGGATGTTGATATCGTCCTGATGTGTTTCGGTAATGATCCTGATCTCTGTCATATGCCCTCTGTTTTGCGCACGGTCAAAACGGATCCGTCGCAAGGCCGATCGAACCGGGCGCTTAATGCGCGTCACTCCCATTCGGCAAATACAGATATATAGGAGTGTAATTGAGGTGATTCCACAGACAAAACATTCGCAAATATGTTAATGCTTTACCCATTATTTGGTCGAAATTAGTCTCAAATTGAGACTAATTTCGACCACCGCCTGGAAGCATAAACGCCCCAGGCGATAGTGGGACGCAACTCGACAGCTGGCTCCACCCAAAATCAAAGGAGGCAGGCAAGCACCCTTGGGACTTGCCCGCCCTGTATTGCTACTTCCACAATCAATGAATATAAAGTTTCAGACCAATCGGCACTCCCATCAATTTTTCATCTTTCCCGATAGAGAAGATAATGTCTGTTTTTAAGTATCGATCCGTGTCATTTCCACAAGAGATTTATTGCGATGAATCAGATCATTCCTCGCTGTAAATCCCTGTTTTTCCCAAAAGGCGTTTCCGTCCTTGTTTTTTGTAAATACGACTAATGCTACCTTGCTGATACCAAGTTGCTTTAGGCCTTGCAACACGGCCTCCACGAGCGATGAGCCGATGCCTTGTTTTCGATAAGAGGGATGTACTGCCGTATGGTAAATGTACCCGCGCCGACCATCGTTGCCCGCCATAATTACACCGATCAATTTTCCATCTGTTTCAGAAACAAGACAAGTGGTGGGATTGCGTTCTAAAAAACGGGCAAATCCATTTTCTGAATCATCCACATCGTTGAGCCCCATACCTTTGCAGGAGAGCCACAGGTCATATACCGCAGAGTATTCTTCTCGCATCATTGGACGAATCATATGGAATCCGCTCCTTATTCATTAACGAGCGTCACTTCCACTCGTCTCACTGCAATTTAATTCTCGTATTTTTGTTTGGAATTTCAGTTGCAAATAAACTCTGCCACACAACAAAATTTATTTCTTGGCCACGATCAGATAGCGATGGATGGTCCCTTCAATATTCCCTTTGTCATCAATCATTCGTTGCATTTTCAATAATCCTTGAAAACATTTGTCAATTGAAAAGTCAGGAAATTCCCATTCAATAATATGGGCAAACCAGACAAAAGAACCAACATCATAAAACTTGATTGGTCGATATGCTTCCTCTGCACGGATGATGTGAAACCCAGCATCTTCAAATACTCTTTTCTGTTCTTTCAGATTCAAATGTGGAAATGGTTTTTCGGTTCCGGGAAGAACCATTTCAACCAAATCTCTTTCATTATCTCCACCGACCTGTTCTGTAACAAAGATCCCCTCTTTTTTCAAAAGGCGATATAACTCCTTCGCATGAAAACTTCCGTGTCTGTTAATAATTATATCAAAAGTTTCATTGTTGTACGGGATTTTTGAAGGAGTACTGCACTCTTTAAAATCAATTCCCAAGGGCAGTAGCTTTTCCTGACATAACTGTACATTGGGTTTAAACCCTTCAGTTGCCGATGTTTTATCAAACGGATGATTCAGCGACAATAAAAATTCACCACCGCCGGTATCATAATCCAGCATATTAGAATCATTTCTCAAATACTGTCTTACAATCTCCTCATAATCCCATGGCAAATCGTTCTCTTCCTCAAATCTTCCGTGTATATGTGAAAAATCCCATCCGTGAATATATGCTATTTCCTCTTCTTTTTTCCAAATAAATTTTAATTCCGCTTCGTTCATTTCACCATCTTATTTTAAATTTTTATAAAGATTGGGAACTGTGCAGTTCCTGATACCATAAAATCTGATTTTTAATCAACCTCGATACAGTCTGTTGCCAGATTTAACTGCACCGAGTCTTTAATTGGATTAATCACCTTTAACTTTTACTCCCATTCGATGGTTGCCGGCGGTTTGCTCGTGATGTCATAGACGACGCGGTTGGCGTGCGGCACCTCGTTGGTGATGCGGTTGGAGATCGTTTCGAGGACCTCAAAGGGGATGCGCGCCCAATCGGCGGTCATGGCGTCTACGCTCGTCACGGCGCGCAGCGCAATGACGTTCTCATACGTTCTGAAATCGCCCTGAACGCCCACAGTCTTGCTGTTCGTGATGACGGCAAAGTACTGCCAGATCTGCCTGTCCAGCCCCGCTTTGGCGATCTCGTCGCGGAAGATGAAGTCCGCCTCACGCAGCGTGGCAAGTTTTTCACGCGTGACCTCGCCCATGATGCGGATGGCGAGCGCAGGCCCCGGGCAGGGCTGACGCCACACTACGGAATCGGGCAGGCCGAGCTCCGTGCCCACGCGGCGCACCTCGTCTTTGAACAGGTCGCGCAGCGGCTCGATGATCTCTTTAAAATCGACCACGTCGGGCAGTCCGCCCACATTATGATGCGACTTGATGACGGCGCTCTTGCCCTTTCCGCTCTCGATGACGTCGGGATAGATGGTCCCCTGTACCAGAAAGTCGACAGCGCCGATCTTCTTCGCCTCTTTTTCAAACACATTGATAAACTCCGCGCCGATGATCTTGCGCTTGCGCTCGGGATCGGTGACCCCTGCAAGCTTGTCCAAAAAGAGATCGGCGGCGTCCGCCTTGATGAGGTTCATGCCGAGGCCGTCACGGAATACGGACATGACCTCCTCCGGCTCGTTCTTGCGGTGCAGGCCATGATCGACGAACACGCAGGTGAGCTGATCGCCGACCGCCCTGTGGATGAGCGTTGCCGCGACGGCGGAATCGACGCCGCCCGACATGGCGCAGAGCACCTTCTTGTCGCCCACCTTTTCGCGGATGCGTGCCACCTGCTCCTTCACATAGCCCTGCATCGTCCAGTCGCCCGCGGCGCCGCACACGCGGTAGAGGAAATTTTCGAGCATCTTGTTGCCGTACTCGGAATGCACGACTTCGGGGTGAAACTGAATGCCGTAGATCTTGCGTTCTTCGCTGCCGAATACGGTGACGGGGCAGGTCTCGGTCGCCGCAAGGACAGAAAAACCTTCCGGGACTGCGGTGACATGGTCGGTATGGCTCATCCAGCAGATGCTCGTCTTGGGAACACCTTCCGAAAGCGGACTGTCGGCGATGAAAGAAAAGGTGCGTTTGCCGTATTCGCTGGTTGCGGCGTGCTCTACCCTGCCGCCCAGTTCATAAGCAATGAGTTGGCAACCGTAGCAGATGCCAAGCACGGGGATCCCGAGCGAAAAGACCTCCTGCGGGATGTGCGGGGCCTGTGCGTCGTACACGCTGCTCGGACCGCCCGTGAAGATGATGCCGATGGGGTCGTATGCGCGGATCTCGTCCATCGTCATGTCGCAGGGCTTGAGATCGCAATATACCTTCAGATCCCTCACACGGCGGGCAATGAGCTGATTGTACTGCCCGCCGAAGTCCAAAACCAATACTCTCTGATGCTGCATAAATTCTCCTTCTTCGTCTGTGCTGTCAACGATAAAAACGCCCGTGCGGGCGTTTTATCCGAGTGCCCGATCAGTTTCTCGAACTGTAGTTCGGGGCCTCCTTGCTGATGGAGATGTCATGGGGATGGCTCTCCAAAAGTCCGGCGTTGGTGATACGGATAAACTGCGACGTGGTGCGCAGCTCCTCGATATTCGCCTTGCCGCAATAGCCCATGCCCGAGCGCAAACCGCCCTTCATCTGATAGATGATGTCTGAAACGGTCCCGCGGAAGGGGACGCGCCCCTCCACGCCCTCGGGAACGAATTTCTTCGCGTCCTCCTGGAAATAGCGGTCCTTCGACCCAGCCGCCATGGCGGAGAGCGAACCCATGCCGCGGTACACCTTAAAGCTTCTGCCCTGGAAGAGCTCGATCTCACCGGGGCTTTCTGCCGTGCCTGCAAGCATGGAGCCGATCATGACGGCGCTACCGCCCGCCGCGATCGCCTTGACGATATCGCCCGAATATTTGATCCCGCCGTCTGCAATGATGCGCTTGCCCAGCTTGTCCGCCGCCTCGGCGCAGTCCATGACTGCGGTGAGCTGCGGCACGCCGATGCCTGCGACCACGCGCGTGGTGCAGATGGAACCGGGGCCGATGCCGACCTTTACAACGTCTGCCCCTGCATCGAAGAGGGCGCGCGTTGCGTCAGCCGTGGCGACGTTGCCCGCAATGATGGGCACGTTGGGGAAATGTTCCTTGATCTGCGTAACCTTTTCCAGCACAAATTTAGAGTGACCGTGCGCGGTGTCGATGGCGATGGCGTCCACCTTTGCCTCAACGAGCGCGGCAACGCGCTCCATGGTGTTGGCAGCCGTGCCGACCGCCGCCCCGACGATGAGGCGCCCGTTCTTATCGCGCGCGGAATTGGGATACTGAATGCTCTTTTCAATGTCCTTGATCGTGATGAGGCCCTTCAGATAGCCCTTGTCGTCGACGATGGGCAGCTTTTCGATGCGGTGCCTGCCGAGAATCTTTTTGGCGTCTTCCAGCGAGGTCCCCACGGGCGCCGTGATGAGCCTGTCCTTGGTCATGATATTTTCGATGGGCTGATCGAAATTCGTTTCAAAGCGAAGATCGCGGTTGGTGAGGATGCCGACGAGCTTGCCCTCCCTTGTGATGGGCACGCCGCTGATGCGATAGCGCTCCATGAGCGCGATGGCGTCCTTGACAAGGTTCTGCGGCTCCAGGAAGAATGGATCGGTGATGACTCCGTGCTCCGAGCGCTTTACCCGGTCGACCTGAGCCGCCTGTTCCTCGATTGTCATGTTCTTGTGGATGATGCCCATTCCGCCCTCCCGCGCAACGGCAATGGCAAGACGGCTCTCCGTGACTGTATCCATGGCGGCGGACAGGATGGGGATGTTCAGACGCAGATCCTCGGTCAGCTTGGTGCTCAGATCAACATCCTTGGGCAGCACGTCCGAAGCCTGTGGCACGAGCAGAACATCGTCAAACGTAAGTCCCTCTTTGATAATTGTGCGACTCATTCTCCGACAACCTCCTCTAAAATTTGTATGATATCTGAATAAGTCTGATTTTCTTCAAATCCTGCTTCTGGGATCCGCTCCAGAAGCGCGGCGCAGAATTCCGTATCCCCCGCCTCGACGGCCTGAACGGCGAGCTGCAGAACGGGATTGCCCGGCGCGAAGCTGCTGTCCGTCTCTGCCAGAGCGAATTCGTACACCTCAAGTTTAATCTCGGCAAGGCGCGCAAGACGGTACTTGACCTGCGCGGCAAGCCCGCAGACGTAGTCCCGGTAACTGACGTCGCTGACGAGGTCCATCGCCGCGCCATCCTGTGCTTCGCAGTATGAAGAAAACGCTTCATGGGCGTATAGCTCCTCGAAGCGTTCGTTCGCGATCTCGTCACGCTGCGACATCGCCGCGACTTCAAAGGAGCGGGCAAGGCAATCGATGTCGTCGGACCTCTGATATTCCTGATAGGCATAGTCCCCGCTGATGCTGTCAAGCCCCAGCGAGGCGGTGAGCGACATCATGGCGGAGGGGGCGCAGAAGGAGACGATCCCAAATGCGGAGATCGCAAATATAAGCGTCACGCCCAGCGTGATCAATATCGTCTTGATGATGATTTTTTTCATTCGGTCTATACATCCCTTTGAGGATAACACATTTCTATTCTATCATACGCTGCGCGAAAAAGCAACAGAAATCATAGAAAAAGTCATGAATTCGACGCCTGTATCATAGTCATAGGCATATGAAAGCAATACGATTTATCATTCTGGCGGCATTTTTCTGCCTGCCTGCCCTCTCCGCCTGCAAAAAGGCGGACTGCACCGAGGCGATCTCTGACGTGCGGAGCGATCTGTTTCTCGCCGAAACGCAGGAATTTACGCTTACGCTCGCCTGTATCTCGCGTGAGCAGCCTTTTCTTTCCGACGGAATCGTCGCCCCGCGCAGCGACTATATCGAGATCACGCTGACGCCTGCCCTGCTCGGCGAGCGCTACACGGTCACGCTGCTCGACGACGGCTGGGGCGGCGAGATGTCCTATCGCAGTGCAAGCGGCGACTATACCTTTTCGGGCACGCACGCCTATCCC
The DNA here is from genome assembly GCA_944337235.1 of uncultured Clostridia bacterium. Classification (GTDB taxonomy): domain Bacteria; phylum Bacillota; class Clostridia; order Christensenellales; family Borkfalkiaceae; genus Gallimonas. Next base: position 25,123 of record CALVLK010000011.1, on the reverse strand, counting down.
GCAGGCAGCGTATCACTCCGCGTCTCCTGGGGCGACGAGCACCGCGACATTGTGGCGACGAGCGTGAAGACAGACAACACCCTCTCGGCAGAGGACGCCGCACGCCGCGCGTTTGAAGCCGAACGCGACAGCCTATCGCACTTCACCGCCGACGGGACTTTCCTCGGCGAGATCCAAGTGCGCCTGCTCAGGCGGGACAAAAATTATTACTATGTGGGATTTGTGGCGCGCAGCGGGGAGACGTATGCCCTTCTTCTCGACGCCGAAACGGGGGAGGTCCTTGCCCGCCGTGCCCCGCGCTGAGCGGCGTGTGACGCCGCGATGAAAATAGGCGCATCGCGGCATCGAGTAGTTGACAAAGCGCCCCAAGAGGACTATAATGAGGAAAACGCAAAGGAAAAGGAGCATTCATGAACGCAAGCAAAGAAAAGAAAGGACACAGAGGTCTGCGCATCACAGCCATCGTCCTCGCCTGTTTTTTCGGCTTTCTGATCGTGGCGGTCAGCTTCTTTCTGGCCGCAGACGCCATATGTATTCAGTATGCACGCACGCTGCCCTCCTATGAGCGCATCGACATCGGCGCGCTGCTGGAACAGGAGGAATGGAGCGACGAGGACTATGAGACGCTCTATCTTCAGACGGGATTGGGCAGATCCTCGCTCGACAGTCTTAAGGACGACCCCGAACGCATCCTCTCCTTTCAGGAGGCGCTCTTCTATGAGGGCGAGGTCGTGCAGGACAGCGTCAGCTTCGGCTGCTCACATGACGAAATGGCAGATAATTACAATGCGCCGCTTGCGCCGCTGGAGCGCGGAGACGTCATTGTGACCTCCTCCTGCCACACCTTCGGGTGGCGCAACGGGCATTCCGCGCTTGTGCTCTCCTCCTCCCGCGTGCTCGAATCGGTCTCGCCCGGTTACAACAGCAGCATCGGTTCCGTCTCGTGGTTCTCCAATGCGGCAAACTTTATCATACTGCGCTTAAAGGACGCCTCGGCGGAGGAGCGCAGCGCGATCGCCGACTGGGCAAATGAAAAGCTGTATAATGTCCCATACTCGCTCACCGTCGGCATCTTTTCCGCCAAAGATCAGGGCGACGATCCCGTGCATACGCATTGTTCGCACCTGGTGTGGCAGGCATATAAGCACTTCGGCTACGACATCGATTCGGACGGCGGCCCCGTCGTCACCTCGCGCGACATTGCCAACTGCGATCTGTTCGAGATCGTGCAGGTCAATGGGTTCGATCCGATCGAGCTTTGGTGATATGCCGCTTGTCCCAATGAAAACTGCGATCTTGCGCGGCGGGCCTTCAAATGCATCAAGAAATTTCTCAAACACGGCATACCGTTGTCGTGTTTTTGTGTTATAATAGAGGCACAAAGGCGAACCGGTGAAGACAGAATACGGACAATGCCATGAATAACGGCCTGCGCGCTGCCGTGACAAGGCGGCCTTCGTCCTATGAAGTGATACAGAGGGCAAATGATGAGAGAATTTCCGTTAAACCACAAAAAAATAGCAGCTGATCGGCTCATTCCCTTCGGGTTTCAGCAATACGGGGACGGCTACCGATATTCGGCAGACCTCCTGAACGGACAGTTTACGCTGGAACTGTATGTAACGCGCGAGGGCGGACTGCGCACTCGTCTTGTGGAGAAGGAACTCAATGAAGAGTATACGCTACATCTCGTGCCGGATGCCGCAGGCGGGTTTGTCGGCGCTGTCAGGGCGGCATATCAGGCCGCATTGGACCAATTTATACAGAGCTGCTGTGAAACGGACATCTTCAAGAGCGAGCAGGCGCGGCGCGTCATCGAGTACGTCAGGCAGACCTACGGGGACGAACTTGAATATCTCTGGAAAAAGTTTCCGGAAAACGCCGTATTCCGCAGAAGGGACACAAGGACATGGTACGGCGCCATCCTTACGGTATCGCGCGCCAAACTCGGCTTTGACAACGACGAGGTCGTGGAAATCATTGATCTGCGCATGCAGCCCGAACAGCTTGCACGAATGATCGACGGGAAGCGCTATCTGCGCGGCTATCATATGAACAAGGAAAATTGGTTTACCATGGTGCTGGACGGAAGCGTTGCCACAGAGGAGATCTTTTCGCATATAGACGACAGCTACCGCATTGCAGCACAAAGGCCATCGAAGCGCGGAAATAAAAGAGAGACAGGAAGCGGAGCACATAAAATATGACGGAACAGTTCGCGGCAAGTGTGGCAAAGGTCACAATTTTCGGAGCAGAACAAAATGGCGTTCCGGCGGTATATCTGCCCACTGTCATGCACGAGGGCAAACAGGTATGGCAGGCCTGCGCAGAAAAAGGCTGTCCGCCGTTTACGCTCATCGAGCTTTCCGATTTCAACTGGAACGATTGCATGTCGCCGTGGGCGATCCCGCCCATCTCAAAAGACGATGCTCCCTGCACGGGCGGCGCCGACGCCTTCCTTTCGGCTTTGACGGGCGAGATCATGCCCGCCTCTGAAAAAACGATCGGCGGCAGACCTTTATGCAACATCATTGCAGGCTACTCCCTTGCAGGACTGTTCGCCGTCTATTCGCTCTATAAAACGGATCAGTTTTCAAAGGCCGCGTCCGCATCGGGTTCCTTCTGGTATCCGCATTTTTTACAGTTCGCCGCCGGACACGCGTTTCTGCGCCGCCCCGATTGCCTGTACCTTTCCCTCGGCGACAGAGAGGCAAAGACATCCAATCTCTGTCTGCGCGAAGTCAAACGCAATACGCTGGCGCTCTGCGAACACATCCGCAGCCAATCTGTGCCCGTCGCCTTCGTGTTAAATCCGGGCGGCCATTTCAAGAACGCCGCAGCGCGCATGGCCGACGGCATCAAATGGGCCTTGGAGCACTGAAGGCGCAAAAAAAGGGCACGATCCCGGAGCGATCATTTCCGTTGCCCGGTGCAAACGATATGCCATTATGCGGGCGTATCAAAATAGCTGCATTTCCATGCCGCACATTTTGGAAATTTAACAGAGAAACACTCATGAATCAGATTCTTACCTTCGATTGCTATGGTACTTTGCTTGATACGGACCCGCTGTATCGGCTGATCGCAGATACTGCAGACTCGCTTGGTTTGCAACCGGAACGGGCAGTCGGTGTATACTGTGCCTATGAAGACAGACTAATGTACGGCGAAGACTTCGTTCCCTATCCCCTGCTGCTGCGCAACATTCTGTCCTACTGCGACATGGAACTGAACACGGCCGCATTCTCCCCGCTTCATGCCCGGCTGATGAAGGTCCATGAGCAGTTTGAACCCTTCCCCGACGTGCTGCCGGCGATCAGACAATTAAAAGACAGGGGATATGAGCTTTGCATCATGTCAAATACGACGAGGCAGCTGATGGATGGGCATCTGAGCAGGCTGGGCGGCCTCTTCGACTGCGCACTGACCGCGGAAGACACCAGATGCTATAAACCAAATTTGAAATTTTTTGAATCCGCCGAGACTTGCTTTGGCCTGCGCGGAAAAGACCACTGCCATATCGCACGGGGATACTGGTGGGACATCGTACCCGCACATAAAATGGGTTGGCAGAAAATATGGGTCAACCGCTCGCATCTGTCTCGCGGCAGAGCGGAAGAATCCCCGTATCTGACCATCTCTTCGTTGTCCGAACTGCCTCAGTTGCAATAGAGGAGAGCGGCGGCAGGGCGCGCACAAAGCAGGCCCCAGCCGAAACAGATCAATCCTGAATCGACTATAAGTGAGAACACGGGAGGCGCGGCAAAAAGCAGCGCCTCCCGTGTTTGATGCTGTATGATTTTTTTGCTCAGATCTCAGAACTGCGGCATGCCACGAACGGAATATGCGCTCTGAAGCATGCTGAAACCCGAAAGCTCTGATAGAAATCTGCTCACTTGACGTGCACGCGGATGACAGCCACGCTGTAGCCCTCCGCTGTATAGCCGAAGGTGTTCTCGACGCCGATGCGCGCGGTCTGCGGCGTGACGGCGGGCGCGCCGATCGTGCTGGTCGCGCGCAGATTGTCGCACTGCAATACCGTGAGGTCCGCCACGCCGGTGAGCGACATGGAGCCCGTGGAGAGCGCCACGTTGAAATCTACCGCCTCTTCCGACGCATTGACGATCTTGATGATGACGTCGCCCGTCTCATCCTCGATGCACACGCTGCTGTACAGCTTGTCCAGCATATATCCCGCCGACTCGAACTGCGTTTCAAACCCGTCGCGCACCGTGATCTCGTGCTCCAGCCAATCGTTCCCCTGATTGCGCATGAACAGCTGCTGCACATAGTAGTTGGGCGTGAAGGAGAGCGCCGTATTGGAATAGTACATCATATCCGCCGCCCACTGATTGGCATAGGCAGACGCCCCGAACATGGGCGCGTACGCCGCGAGCTCCACGATATCGCCGTTGCGCTCCAGGCCCGTCATATAGGCCGCTTCCGAGAGCGCCGTCAGCCAGCTGTTGTTCGTCTGCACGCAGGGAATGCCGTTCTGGCGCGTTTCGGAGTTGGCGGAAAACTCGCCCACAAAGACGTGATATTCGCGCTCCGTTCCGCGTGTATAGCCGTCGTACAGCGTGGAGAGCTCGAAGAACTCGGTATAGTTGCGGTAATAGTGGTGGTCGTGCAGGCCGTATTCCTGCAGCGAAGAGATCTTGCCCTGGTTCATATAGGCGAGCGCCGCATTCTTTGCCGTGCCGCCCGTGCCGCCAGCATAGCCCTCGCAGTCGCTTAGCTGCGTGCCGTTGCCCACGATGAGCTGAATGTCGCCGTAGAGGTCGGGATTGGACTGTTTCGCCTCGTTGAACGCCTCGATGAACTGCTGATACAGGCCGTAATAGGTGGCGCCCCACTGCTCGTTGCCGATGCCGAGGTATTCCATTTCAAAGGGCTCCTCGTGCCCCATGTTGGCGCGCACGCCCGCCCAGTATGCCTCGTTTGCGTCGGAGGAGTTGACGTCACCCTTCGCAAATGCGACAAGATCGAGCGCGTCCTGAATGAAGTCCTCCACGCCCTTTCCGTGCCGCCCTACGAGCAGACGGGGATTGCTTGCGCCGCCGCCCTGGCAGCTGTAGCCGCAGTTGAGCACGGGGATGGCGCTTGCGCCCAAATTGTCGCAGAGCACAAAGTACTCATAGAAGCCCACGCCGTACTCCATATCGTAATAGGTGTTCAGGTTGGTGCCGCCCCAGAGATCGCGGTTGGGCTTTCTCGTGGAAGGCTCGCCATAGGTCGCGCCGCTCTCCTCCGTCTTTCCGTTCTCCGTATTCAACCGATAGCTGAACGCCGGCACGATATCGTCGCCGTCCGCCGTGACCGCCGCGCCGATGGAGTTTTTCCAGTCGTAAGCGGTGTCGTCCAGTCCAGATTCCCCGTCGCGGTTGAAATAGCCGTTGCCCTCGACGATGCAGCCGCCCGGGAAGCGGATAAACTTGGGCGCGAGGTCTGCGATCGCGTCGTACATATACTGTTTGATTCCGCCCGTGGAATTTGTCGTCTCGAGCGTGATCGCGTCGAGATACACCGTGCCGGGCGCAGAAAAGCTGAGGTTGCACGCCAGAGAATTCGATGCCGTTCCGCTTGCCTCGATCGTGCGCGTATATTTCACCCATTCGTCGCCCTGCTCCAGGCGGATGCTCTCGCTGAGCACCTCGCCGTCGCGGTTTGAGACGGACACGGTCATATCCATGGCGGTATTCGTCTTGATAAATGCGCTGAACACATAATCCGTCCCGTCCGTGACCGCCATGGGAACAGCGTCATAACCCGTGTTGGTGAGGGTGCCGCCCGCGGCGTTTACCGTGAGACACCCGTAATAGGTGTTGACCCCGGAATCGCGATAGCCCTCCACGTCCGCGAGCACGCCGTCGGTGTTTTCGATGGCGAGCGTGGCGTTCGTCGTCTCCCAGCCGTACGTTCTGGAGACGCCCTGCGTCGCCTCGAAGGAGTTGTTGACGAGCATATTGTCGTCGAGCGCATATGAGGCATAGTTGATGTCCTCCAGAAACACGCCGAACAGCGTATCGGAGATGCCCACCTTTACCCCCGTGAGATCGACAGAGAGCGTCGCCGTCGGATCGGAAAACGCCGTCGCCTCGTAGTCGATCCTCGTGCATGAACTCGCGCCGCAGACAAATGCGGCGACAAGCGCAGACGAAAGCGCGACAAGTGTGACCTTTTTCATTTTCTTTCCCCCTTTTGGATTTCAGTTGGAGCGGGCAGCTCCGCGCCCGACCCGTCTTTGGCATGATTATATCACAGATCTGACACAATTGCAATTCCCCGGATAAAAATAATGCCAAAAGAGGAAGCTGCGGCAGGCAGCCCCCTCTTTTCAAACCAATAGCATTTTATTTTGTATGCACGCGGATGACCGCAACGCTGTAGGGCGGGATCTCGTAACCGAATGTGCTCTTGACACCCAGCGTAAAATACTCGGGCGCGATGTTTTCCTCGCTTGCGGAGTTCTTCGCCGCCGTATTCTCGCAGGAGAGCAGCGTGACGTCGGCATACCCCGTCACACTGACGGAACTGAGCTCGACGTTTGCTTTAATATAGTCCGAAGAGGCGTTGACGAGCTTGACGATGACATCCCCCGTCGCCCCGTCGACGCCGATGACCTGATACATCTTATTGATGGAAACAGAGCCGATTCCGCCGACAGGAACAAGGTCGTAAGTGCGCTCAAAGGCGTCAGCGTACGTGGCCTCCGTGGCAAGCACCCCGGAGCTCTGGTTGCGCATGAACAGCTGCTGCACATAGTAGTTGGGCGTACGCACCACGCTCGTGGAAGTGAAGAACATCATATCCGCCGTCCACTGGTTGGTCGCATTCAGCGCGCCGAACATGGGCGCATACGCCGCAAGTTTGATAATGTCGCCGTTGCGCTCGATGCCCGTCATATATGCCGCCTCGGAGAGCGCGGTTATCCAGTTGTTATCCTCGTAGGCAAAGGTATAGCCGCTCAGGGAGTTTGCCTGATTGGCGGAGTATTCGCCCACAAACACGTCGTAAGCAAGTTCCCCCTCCCGCCGATAGCCGTCGTACACCGTGGTGTTCATGAAAAAGTCGGCATAGTTCATGTAGTAGTGATGATCCTGCACGCCGTACTCTTTGAGGGAGGAGATGTTGCCGCCGTCCATATAGCTTCTCGCCGCGGTGCGCGCCAGACCGCCCGTGCCAGACCTTTCGATATCGTTGAAGGAGGTTCCGTTGCCTACGATGAGCTCGATGCCCTCATAGAGATCGGGATTGGATTGCTCTGCCTCGCGGAACGCCTCGATAAACTGCTCGTAGTAGTCGTAATAGGTATCGCCCCACTGTTCGTTGCCGATGCCGAGATAGGTCATGTCGAAAGGTTCCTCGTGCCCCATATCCGCACGCACCTGCGCCCAGTACGCCTCGTTTTCGTCGGTAGAGTTTACATCTCCCTTCGCAAATGCGACAAGATCAAGGGCGTCCTGAATATAATCTTCGATCCCGTTGCCGTAGCGGCCCTCCAGGCGGTTAAAACGCCCGCCGCCCGCCGTCTGAATCATGCAGCTGAGCCCGCAGTTGACGATGGGGATCGCGCTTGCGCCCAGATTTTCACAGAGCAGGAAATATTCGTAGAAGCCCACGCCGTATTCCATGAGATAGTAGTTGCTGCCGTTCTGCCAGATGTCCGTATTCGGCTTGCGCGTTATGGGTTCGCCGCGCGTGGTCACCGTCGTCACCGCACCGTCCACATTGCACGTATAGGTAAATTCGGGCACCTCGTCCGCCTCGTTGACGCCGATGGAGTTCTTCCAGTCATATGCGTCGTCCATCGTTCTTCCCTCGATGACGCAGCCGCCCGGGAAGCGCACAAACTTGGGCGAGAGCTCCTCGATCACCTCGTACATATAATTCTTGATGCCGTCCGTCGCCTCGGAGGTGACAAGCGAGACGCCGTCGAGGTACAATTCGCCCGCCCCGCTGAACACCAGCTCGAAGGAGAGGTTCGACCTCGTCTCCGACGCGGTCAGCGTGGTCTGATATTTGACCCATTCCGTACTTTCGCTCACCGTAATGCTCCCCTCCGCCACGATCCCATTGGCGTAAGAAAGGCGCAGCCCGATCTCCCCGTTATAGGCGGTCGCCTTGATAAAGGCGGAGAAGGTATAGCTTGCCCCCTCGGTCACGGCGATGGGTACCGCCGCAAATCCGCTGTTGGAGAGCGTTGCGCCCGACGCTTCGGCGTCGACGCGCAGATAGTTGAGACTGGTCGAGATGACGGGTTCGGCATTCTCCCCCGTGATCGCGGCGTCTGTTGCGCTCCATGCGCGCGTCGCGTCGGAAAATTCAAACGAGCCGTTGCAGAGCAGATTGTCGTCCATGGCGTAGGACGCATAATTGATGTCCTCCAAGAACACGCCGAACAGCGTGTCGGAGATATCGACGACCTGCGCGGCGTCCGCCGTCAGCGTGACGTCGGCATCGGAGAAGGTGTTGCCCTGCATGTCCACGTCGGAGGGCATGCATCCGCCCGCACACACGGCGACCGACGTGAGCATGATCCCTGCAAGTCCTGCGGATAACCATCGTTTCATCATAGTTTCCCCCTGATTCTCATTCGGCACGATCATAGCCTGCCGATAGTGCCATTTTAACACATCGTACAGATTTTTGCAAGGGTTTCTGAAACAAAATAACAAAAAATGCTCCGCCTTGCTGCAACGGAGCATTGTGCCGACCATGGCCGGGATCAGTTTTTCTCTTGGCGGACGACAGCAATGTGCACGTCGTCGAGCTGCCGCTGTTCCACGGGCGAGGGCGCGTTCATCATGAGGTCGCGCGCCTTGGCGTTCATGGGGAATGCGATGACCTCGCGGATATTCACGGTGTCGCAGATGAGCATGACCATGCGGTCCACGCCGGGCGCCACCCCGGCATGCGGGGGTGCGCCGTATTCAAAGGCATGATAGAGTGCGGGGAATTTGCTCTCGACCGCGCTCTTGTCCAGCCCGACGAGGGAGAAGGCCTTGAGCATGATCTCGGGATCGTGATTGCGCACGGCGCCCGACGAAAGCTCTACGCCGTTGCACACGATATCGTACTGATAGGCGAGTATTTCGAGGGGATCCTGCTCTTCAAGCGCCTTCATGCCACCCTGCGGCATGGAGAAGGGATTATGGCAGAATTCGAGCTCCCCGCTCTCCTCCCCGATCTCGTACATGGGGAAGTCGACGATCCAGCAGAAGCGATAGACGTTCTTTTCGAGCAGGTCGAGCCCGACGCCCAGCATGGTACGCAGAATGCCCGCACGCTTCTGGACAAGGCCGCGCTTATCCTCGGCGACGAGCGCAACGAACGCCCCTGCCCCGATGCCGAGCAGCGCCTTCCACTCCTCTGCACGATCCGCAACAAATTTTGCGATGCCGCCCTGGGGCGCGCCGTTCTCGTCCAGCTTGAACCAAAACATCGCGCCGCCCTCTGTCTTGATCTTGAACTCTTCGGCGGTCTTGTCGATCCACTTGCGCGCCACGTTCACGCCCTGCACGGCGATCGCCTTGACGATCTTGCCCTCCGTTCTGTCGAAGCCGCAGCCCTGCATGAGCGCCGTCGCGTCGCGGATGATAAGGGGATTTCTCAGATCCGGCTTGTCCGTGCCGTACGTCTCCAACGCGTCGCGGTAGGCGATGCGGCGGAAGGGAGGCTGATCGGCCTGCCAGCCCGAATATTTTGCAAACACGGGGGGCAGCACGCGCTCAAGCACGTCGAATACGTCCTCCTGCGTGGCATATGCCATCTCGATATCCAGCTGATAGAACTCGCCGGGCGAACGGTCGGCCCTTGCGTCCTCGTCGCGGAAGCAGGGGGCGATCTGAAAATAGCGGTCGAATCCCGAACACATGAGCAGCTGCTTGTACTGCTGCGGCGCCTGCGGCAGCGCGTAGAACTCGCCCGGATAGAGGCGGCTGGGCACGATATAGTCGCGCGCGCCCTCGGGCGAAGAACTCGTAAGTATGGGAGTGGAGATCTCGTAGAAGCCCTGCTCCGTCATCAGCCTGCGCAGATCGGCAATGATGTTCGAACGCAGAATGATCTTGTCGCGCACCTGCGGATTCCTCAGATCGAGAAAGCGATATTTCAGGCGCGCGTCCTCGCCCGCCTCCAGCGAATGGCTGATCTCGAAGGGAAGCGCGGGGACCGTACGGCGCCCGAGCACCTCTACCCGCGTGGGAACGATCTCGATGAGCCCCGTAGGCAGCTTTTCGTTGGGGGAGGAGCGCAGCACGACGCGCCCCTCCACGCTGATCGTCGACTCTGTGGGGATGTCCCGAAATTGCGAGAGCAGCGGCTCCTCCGAGCAGACGATCTGCGTCACGCCGTAAAAATCGCGCAGCACCGCAAAGAGCAGGCCGCCCTTGTCGCGCTTGGAATCGAGCCAGCCTGAAAGCTTGACCTCCTTCCCCTCATCCTCCCTGCGCAGCTCGCCGCAGGTATGTGTTCTGAAATACATATTCCGTTCCTTCGTTTTTTCTTTTATTGTAATATTCCGCCAAAAGATTGTCAAGTGATTCGGCGCGCGGTTTGTTCTTTTCGGGAATCGGAGCCCGTTCAGCCCATGTTTTCAAGGATGAGCTTATCGGCGACGAGCGCGATAAATTCGCTGTTGGTGGGCTTTTCGGAGCCGATATATACCCTCGCGCCGAAGATGGCGTTGACGGCGTCCGTCCTGCCGCGGTTCCACGCCACCTCAATGGCGTGGCGGATGGCGCGCTCCACCTTGCTCGCCGTCGTCTGAAAGGTCTCGCCGATGACGGGATAGAGCCCCTTGGTCACGTTGTTGATGACGTGCGGATCGTTGACCGCCATCTTGATCGCCTCGCGAAGATAGGCATACCCCTTGATATGCGGCGGGATGCCGATGGAGATGAAGATATTGCTGATGCGCTCGTCCATAGAGCCGGCGCGGCGGCGCTCCACCGCCTCGCGGACGGGCGAAGGCTCGACAAGCTCTGCCGCACGGTCCGCCACGACGGACGCACTGACAGGCTTCATCAGATAATACCGTGCCCCAAGCTCGATGGCGCGGTTGATGATCTTGTCGTCTGCGAAATTTCCCATCACGATAAACTCTGCCTTACACTCTTCGCGGTGTGCCGTTTCGAGTACGGTCAGCCCGTCGAGATTCTTCAGTAACAGACTTAAAATGACGACGCCGGGATTGCAGCTGCGCAATAATTCCAGCCCCTCTTTGCCATCCCCCGACACGCCGCAGATGTGAAACTCTTCCCGTGATCCCAGCTGATCCTTCAGCTCCCGTACAAAGGCATCGTTGCTCTCGAGTATGAGAATTTCAACTTGTTTCATAATGGGTACTCCCTTTTCTGAATTTTCTCCCATTATAAATCAAAATTTTGTAAATGTAAAGCTATTTTTGTAAATAAATATCCGAATTTTTTTCATATTTCGTCGAATTATGAAAATAAATCGGGAAGCTTGTCAAAAAAGAGGCGCGGCCCTGTTCTGGGCCGCGCCGCGTATGCCTTCAGCCGTTGACGCTGTCGATATACTCATCGAAGGTGATGCGCTTGTCGTACTCCTTCGTGTAGTTGATGACGATGATGCGGTTGCACGCCGTATTCATGAGTTCCTGATCGTGCGAAGTGAGCAGCATACAGCCCTTGAATGCCGTGAGCCCGTTGTTGAGTGCGGTGATCGATTCCAGATCGAGGTGGTTGGTCGGCTCGTCGAAGATGAGGAAGTTCCCGCCCTCGAGCATCATTTTGGCGAGCATGCAGCGTACCTTTTCACCGCCGGAGAGCACCTTTGCGCTCTTAAGCGCCTCTTCGCCCGAGAACAGCATCCTGCCCAGCCATCCGCGCAGGTATTCTTCGTAATGATCCTTGGAGAACTGCGAAAGCCACTGCACCAGCGTGAGATCGCAGCCGTCGAAATACTCGCTGTTGTTGGTGGGGAAATAGGAATAGGAGATGGTCTTGCCCCACTTGATCGTCCCCTCGTCCGGCTGCTGCCTGCCCGTGAGGATCTCGTAGAGCATGGTGATCGCCGTGGACTTGTTCCCGACGATGCCGATCTTATCTCCCTTCTGCACGGTAAAGCTGACGTCCTGGAAGTAGCCCTCCTTGCTCAGCCCCTCGACGGAGAGGATATCGTTGCCGATCTCCCGCTCGTACTTGAAGTCGATGAAGGGGTATTTGCGCAGCGAGGGCTGAAAGTCGGAGATGGTGAGCTTTTCGAGTTCCTTCTTCCGCGACGTTGCCTGGCGGGACTTACTCGCGTTTGCCGCAAAGCGTGCGATGAACTCCTTGAGCTCCTGCGCGCGCTGCTCTGCCTTTTTGTTGGCGTCGCGCTGCTGACGGGCAAGCAGCTGCGAGGTCTGGTACCAGAAATCGTAGTTGCCCAGATAGAGGTTGATCTTGCCGAAATCGACATCGCAGATGTGGGTGCACACCTTGTTCAGGAAGTGCCGGTTGTGCGATACGATGATGATGGTATTTTCAAAGTCGAGCAGATAATTTTCCAGCCAGCGCACCGTTTTCAAGTCGAGGTTGTTGGTCGGCTCGTCCAGGAGCAGCACGTCGGGGTTGCCGAAGAGCGCCTGCGCCAAAAGCACGCGCACCTTCTCCTTGGGATCGAGCTCGCCCATGCGCTTGTCGTGCAGTTTGGGCGGGATATCAAGCTCGTTCAGAAGCGTCTCTGCCTCGCTCTCTGCCTCCCAACCGCCGAGTTCGGCGAACTCGCTCTCCAGCTCCGAGGCGCGCACGCCGTCCTCCTCGGTAAATTCCGTATGCGCATACAGCGCGTCCTTCTCGTCCAAGATGTCGACAAGGCGCTTGTGCCCGAGCATGACGGTGCGGCGCACCGTCTCGGAGTCGAATTTGTTCTGATTTTGTGCAAGCACGGACATGCGCTCGTTCTTGCCGAGCGAGACGTCGCCCTTGTTTGGCTCGATCTCACCCGAGAGCACCTTTAAAAACGTGCTCTTTCCGGCGCCGTTTGCACCGATGATGCCGTAGCAATTTCCGTTTGTAAATTTGAGGTTGACGTCCTCGAACAGCTTTTTGCTGCCAAATTGTAAACTGACGTGGTTGACCTGTAACATATCTCCTTCCTTCGGGCGTCGGCCCGTTCTGTCCTTCTCCGATCAAATGCGGCACAATGATGTTCCGAAGTGCGCCGCCCTACATGTTCTGCGTGCCCCGCCTTCCGTGCGACAGCTTCTTGACGGACGTGCGGTGCTCCTCGCCCGCATACAGCCGCACGAGGTTTTTACGATGGGCAAACCAGGTAAGAAAGTTGAGGGCGAACAGCAGAAAGAACAGCGCGGCGACCCAAGCCGTACGCGCGCCGGAGCCGACGGAACCGTCTGCAAGATAGCGCAGATAGAACTCGACGCCCTGCCAGATGCTGAACCCCGTCACGCCGAGCAGAGAGCCCATCGATCCCCACTCCGTCCAGGCGATATACCCCAGAACGCAGACCAGACAGAGGAATGTGACGAGGATATACCACGGATTTTCACACGAGATGCAGAACCAGAACAGGCCGAGCGTGGAGGCGATGCCCTTCCCGCCCTGAAACTTCATGGTGACGGGATAGATGTGCCCGATGATGACGAACAGGCCGCAGAAATAGCGCGTAAAGTCCGATACGATGACATCCGTGCCCGCAAAGACATAGCCGCGGAATACAAAATAACTGATCAGCGCGGGCACGCCCCCCTTGCAGGCGTCGAGCAGAAAGTTGATCAACCCGACCTTGAGCCCGAATTCACGGCTGATATTCATTGTGCCGGGGTTGCCGCTGCCGATCTTGTGCACGTCCTTATGTTTGAATTTGGCAATGAGCACGGCAAAGTTGAAGCAGCCGATGAAATAGCACACGATCGCCGCAACGACGAACCAGTACCAATGCTCCGAAAAGACAAGTTCTCTCATTCCGCATCCCTCTTCGTTGTATATTTCGCTCAGTCGTCCTTCTTGCTGCGCACCTGGATCCTGATGGGCGTACCCGAGAAATCGTATGCGCCGCGGATGACGTTCTCAAGATAGCGCGCGTAGGAGAAATGCAAGAGCGTCTCGTCGTTGACCATGAGTACGAACACGGGCGGGCATACGCTCACCTGCGAGGCGTAGTACAGCTTCAGGCGCCTGCCCTGGTAAGAGGGCGGCTCCGAGACGCGCATGGCGTCCGTCAGAAGGTCGTTGAGCGCGCCCGTCTGCACGCGCTGCGAGGCGTTCCGATAGACCTCGCGCGCAAGCGAGAGCAGCCTGTCGATGCGCTGCCCGCTCTTTGCGGACACATAGACCGACTTATAGTAATCCATGAACTTGAGATCCTCTTTGAGCTTCTCCTCGAAGCGGTTGACGGTGTGCGTATCCTTTTCGATAAGATCCCATTTGTTCATGACGACGACGGAGGGCTTCCCCTCCTCGTGCACGGTGCCGATGATGCGCACGTCCTGCTCGGTCATCCCCTCGTGGCTGTCCACGACGAGCATGACGACGTCGGCACGGCGGATCGCCTCGAAGGCGCGCAGCACGGAATAATATTCCACGTCGTCCTCCACCGAGCGCTTGCGGCGCATGCCCGCCGTATCGATGATGGTATATTTGTTGCCGTCCAGCTCGAACGGGGTGTCGATCGCGTCGCGCGTGGTGCCCGCGATCTCCGTGACGATGGTGCGCTGCTGCCCTAAAATGCGGTTGACGATGGAGCTCTTGCCCGCGTTGGGCTTGCCCACAAAGGCGATCTTCAGGCGGTCGCTCTCCTCTTCCTCTCCATAGGAGAAGCTCTCGATCGCCTTATCGAGCACGTCGCCGATGCCCCGCGAATGCTCGGAGGAGACGGCATACGGCTCCCCCAGCCCGAGCGAATAATATTCAAAGACCTTGTCGGGCGAATATTCGTCCACCTTGTTGACCACAAGCACAACGGGCTTTTTGCTGCGGCGAAGATAGTCCGCAACGTCGTAATCGGAGGAAGTCAGCCCCTCCTTTCCGTCCACGAAAAAGAGGATGACGTCCGCCGTCTCGACGGCAAGCTTCGCCTGCAGCGCGATCTCGCGCCACATCGTGTCCTCGCTCTTGAGTTCGATCCCGCCCGTGTCGATGAGCGTGAACGCCTTGCCCCGCCATTCAGCGGAGGCATAGATGCGGTCGCGCGTGACGCCCGGGCGATTCTCCGTGATGGAGATGCGCCTGCCTGCTACCTTATTGAAAAATGTGCTCTTGCCGACGTTTGGCCTGCCGACGATCGCAATGGTATTGCTCATATGCTGCGCTCCGTTTCTTTTGATATCGTGGTTGCGTCCTGCTCCGGCCTAACAAGGAACACGCCGTCTTCGCCGTCCGTCTCGCGGAAGTGGACCAGAACGCGCTCCGCGCGCGCAGTCGGTATGTTTTTCCCGATATAGTCGGCGGAGAACGGAAGCTCTCTGTGACCGCGGTCTGCAAGGCAGGCAAGCCGTATGCTGTCTGCACGGCCCATTGCGGCGAGCGCCGAGAGCGCCGCACGCACCGTCCTGCCCGTATAGAGCACGTCGTCGCAGAGTACAATGTTCTTTCCGTCGATCTCAAAATCCATTTCACTGCCCTTGAACACGGCGTCGCAGCTGCCAAGCAGCAGATCGTCGCGGTAGAGCGCGATATCCAGGATCCCGAGCGGGACGTCCATGCCCTCGATGCGCGCAAGTTCATGCCCGATCCTGCGCGCCAGAATGACGCCGCGCGTGCGGATGCCGACAAGCGCAAACGGCTTGCCGTGCGCACCCTCCGAGATCTGCATGGCAAGGCGGCGTATGACGCGGGAAAGCGCCTGTTCGTCGAGAATGGTCTTCATATCCTCTCCTTTCTAACGATCTTGTCTGACGATCCTGAGCACCGCCTCAAAATAGGCGGGCAGGGGCGCGGAAAAAGACATCCGCTCCCCCGTGACGGGATGGGTCAGCTCCAACTTACACGCGTGCAGCAACTGCCCCGCAAGCGCGAACCGCTGCTTCTGATAGCCGTAGACGGGGTCGCCCACGACGGGATGATGCAGATACTGCGCGTGTACGCGGATCTGATGGGTGCGCCCCGTGGCGAGCACAAAACGCACGAGCGTGTTGTGCGCATAGCGCTCCTCTACATGAAAAAACGTCTCTGCGCGCCTCCCCTTGGGGGGCGGCAGGACTGCCATCTGCAGCCGGTTGTGCGAATTGCGCCCGATCTGCGTCACGATCCTGCCATCATCCTCTTTGAGCACGCCCTCGAGCAGGGCAAGATACTCCCTGCGGCAGGTCTTGTCCGCGATCTGGGCGGACAGGGAAAGGTGCGCCGCGTCGTTCTTTGCCACGACGAGCAGACCGGAGGTATCCTTATCGATGCGATGCACGATGCCGGGACGCAATGCGCCGTTGATGCCGCTTAAGCTCTTCAGGTGAAAGAGCAGCGCGTTGACGAGCGTTCCTTCATAGTTGCCGTTGCCCGCATGCACGGTCATGCCCTGCGGTTTGTTGATCACGGCGATGTCGTCGTCCTCGTAGACAATGTCGATGGAGATATCCTCCGCGCGTGCCTCGATGGGCTTCGGATCGGGGATCTCCACCGCAACAGTGTCGCCTGCGCGCAGCATATGCCCCGCACGCACCGCGGCGCCGTTCACCAGAACGTGCCCTTCGTCGGCAAGCCGCTTCACCGCCGAACGCGTGAGCGCGGTCATTTCGCTGACATAAAGATCGACGCGCCCCGCCGCCTGCGCCGTGAAACTCTGCCTATTCATGATCCCCTTTGCCGTCTTCCCGGCTGCGGGGCTCCTCTTCCGCCTGCGCGCCGTCGGAAGAGACTGGCGGCTCTTTGCCCCCGCCTTCCTTTTCCTGCTCTTTGCGCAATTCCTGCGCCTTTGCCTCCTCCCGCCACTTCTTTTTGAGCGGGAACAGGGCGTCCTTTCCGATAAAGAGCAGACAGAAGATGAGCACGGCGGCGCCGAACGTCACGCAAAAGTCGGCGATGTTGCAGATGCCGAAGCCGAACGCGGAGACATCGACGAAGTCGCGCACATAGCCGAGAAACAGCCGATCGATCAAATTGCCGATCGCGCCCGCCTCGATGACGGCAAGCGCCATGCGGATGGGGCGGTTGTTTTTGAAAAACGTAAAGAACAGCACGACGACCGCCGCGATCATCAGCACGGTGATCACCGTCACGACCGCCATCATGGTGGGATTATCGTCCCACATGCCGAACGCCGTCCCCGTATTCTCCGCATAGCGGAAATAGATGAGATGCGGAATGAGCGTAAAGAGCAATGTGCCCTCCACGCCCCCTGCGGCGTTTGCAGCCCATGCCTTGCTGACAAGATCGATCACAAGCAGCAGCACGAATACGATGCCGCACAAGATGGGATAGAGCGCATCTTTGCGCTTCAATTTCTCCCAAAGTTCCTTCATTCCTCGTCGTCCCCCATGAGATCGAGCCCGCGGCAGAGCTCCTCCAGATCGAGCGGCTGTTTGGGATCGAGCACGTCCTCCATGCGGAAGCCCGTATCTTCCTCCTCTTCGCCCCCTTCCATGCCGAGACGGGCATAGAGGGAATCGGTAAACACCTTAAAGTCGGCGCAGTCCTCTTCGTCGGGATATTTTTCCAGCAGCCGCGTACAGAGGATGCGGCACTTTTCGGCGAGCAGTTCAAGCTCCTTGCTCTCCTCCGCCGCCTCCTTCACGCTGTCGTTCTTGATGCGCTCCCCCTCTGCCACGGCGCGCATCAGCGCCTCCGAGACCTCGCCGCGCTGCCCTTCGAGCACGGAGAGGCGGGAGCGCAGGATCCTGTTCTCCTCCTTGAGTTCGCGGCAAATCTCCTGCTGCCGCGCCACGGCGGCGCTGTATTCCTCTTTTAATCGCTGTACGAGCGCCTTGACCTGCTTTTCCGAATAGCGTTTGAACATTATATCTTCCCCTTTCCGTATCTGCAGAGCATCTCATTCTTCAGATCGTACAAGGCCTGCGAGAGGTCGACCTTATAGATGTGCGGCATGTCCAGCCTCGTATATTCCTCCCAAAAGCGATCGAACTCGCCGCGGAAATAGTCGCGGATCGCCGTGAGCGGCAGCGCCTCCCGCGTACGCCTTCCGCCCTGCATCCAGGTAACGCGGATGTCGCGGACGGAAAAATCGGTGATCGTCATGCGCTTCCACGTCTCTACGGGGTGGAAGATCTCGAGCGGCCTTTCTGTGTCGATCTCTTCGCCCAGGCGCGTAATGAGGTCGGCGATCGCCTTGCCGCTCGCATTGTCGTACAGGCGGTAGACGCTCTTCTGCCCGGGATTGGTGATCTTCTCCGTCGTGTCGGAGAGCTTGATCTTGGGGATCTCCTCGCCGTTCTCAAATACCGCGGCAAGTTTGTACACGCCGCCGAGGGCGGGCATGTCGGCACTCGTGATGAGTTTGGTTCCGACGCCCCAGGTATCGATGCGCGCCCCCTGCGTCTTGAGGGAGCGGATGGAATTTTCATCGAGGTCGCCCGACGCGCAGATGATGCACTTTTCAAACCCCGCCTCGTCGAGCATCTTGCGCGCCTCTTTGGAAAGGTAGGCAAGGTCGCCCGAATCCAGACGGATCCCTACCGGCTCGTACCCCTTCTGCCGCAGCTCCCGGAACACACGGATGGCGTTCGGCACGCCGCTCTTGAGCGTATCGTAGGTGTCGACAAGCAGCATGCACTGATTGGGGAAGCACTCTGCATAGGCGCGGAAGGCGTCGAGCTCGGTGGGGAAATTCATCACCCAGCTGTGCGCCATCGTGCCCGAAACGGGCACGGAAAACTCCTTGCCCGCATACACGTTGGAGGTCCCCACGCAGCCGCCGATGATGGCAGCCCGCGCGCCGTAGATCCCCGCGTCGGCGCCCTGTGCGCGGCGCAGGCCGAATTCCATGACGCCGCCGCCCGCCGCAGAGCAGATCTTTGCCGCCTTGCTGGCGATGAGCGTCTGATGATTGATAAAGGTGAGAAGGGGCGTTTCGACCAGCTGCGCCTGGATGACGGGCGCACGCACGGAGAGGATGGGCTCGTACGGGAATACGATCTCCCCTTCGCGCACGGCGACGACGTCGCCCGTGAAGCGCAGCTCCTTCAGGTACTGCAAAAAGGGCTCCGTGAACAGCCCGAGCGAGCGAAGATAGGCAATATCCTCCTCGTCAAAGTGCAGATTTTCGAGAAAATCCACCGCCTGCTCCATGCCCGCCGCCACCGAATAGGTGATCAGGCGATTGGGGCGGAAGAAGAGATCGAATACTACCTCCTCCTCGTGCCGGTTCTCGTTGAAATACCCCTGCCCCATCGTCAGCTGATAGAGATCTGTCAGAAGCGATAAATTTCTCATTTTTGTTCTCCCCCGTCGTTTCCCTCATGCGGCGCCGTGCTGTCGTCGTGCGCGGCGCTCTCTGCATTTGCCTTGCTCACGTCGTGCGCGGCTTCGCCCGGCTCTTCAGCCGTCCGCTTTTTTCTGCGCGCTGCCCAGAATGCCTCCCACCGGCGGGAGAGCGCAGAGCGCTCCTCCTCGGGCATGGGCGGATAATTTGCGCCGAGCATATTGATCTTGCTGTAATAGGGCTTATCGTCCTTTGCGGCGGGGATATATGCGGTGATGCCGCAGGGATCGCCCTTTTCGCTGCCGATCAGCTTGCCCTCCTTCTTATAGTTGAGAAGGAGCAGCACGATGATGCCGCACAGACCGAACACCGCCATGCCAATGGAAAAGACGAGGCTCCACGGCACGCCCCCGCCCGAGAGGATGAAACTTTCGTTGCGCAGCGGCTCCATGATCGAGCGCACGGTACCGTACCACAAAAAGTATGCAAACGTGAACAGCCCGTTGGGCTTATAGGCATACTTCCATGCCAACGTGTACAGGATGATGAATCCGATCGTGTTGATGCATCCCTCGTAGAAGAAGAATGCCAGATACCAGCGCGTTCCCACCTGGACCGCCACGGGGAACCACTGCAGCGCCTCGTTGGTGACTTCGGGCCCGTACACCTCTTCGTTGATAAAATTGCCCCAACGGCCGATCGCCTGCGCGATCAGAATGGTCACGACAACGCAGTCTGCGGCGCGCAGAAACTCTATCTTTTTCAGCCGACAGACGAGATACCCCATGGCAACGCCGCCGATGACGCCGCCGATGACGGACAGCCCGCCCCTACGGATGCTGCTCCAACGGAACCAATCGCCGATGGGCATGCCGTCCGTGATGCAGTAAAACAGCCTTGCGCAGATGAGCGCGGTCGGGATACAGCACAGAAAGAGCACAAAGATGAGGTCGGGCGAGATATTGCGCCGCTTCATGAGCAGGGCGCTCAGAATGGTGGCGACGAGCACGCCCGTCATGATAAAGACGCCGTAAAAATAGATCTCAAGCGAGAAGAAATAAAAGCCGCGACCGTCCGGCGAAAGGCCGAACAGCGGATTGCTTGCCAAGAGATAGCAATTCATATACGATCTCCCAAAATAAGGTAACGATATTATACATCCTGCCCCCGTGAAAGTCAACCGAACAGGGGAGCTTTATCAAAAATCATGTATCGAAGTCCAGCTTGAGCGGTTTGGCTGCCCGAAGCGCATATACGGCGATCACGAGCAGGACGTCGTTGACGAGGCTGTTCAAAATTTGAAGCAAAAAGATGTATCTTATGACGAGATAGGTGCCGAAGGTGAGCCTTCCGCCAAAATATTCCGCCGCTGCGGCGGTCACGTCGGAGGGCATATACAGCCGCAGCCCGATATAGTAATTGCAAACGCTGTTGATCCCGACCGAACAGACCAGAAACGTAAGCGCGCAGATGAGCGCAAGTTTTGCGGCGAGCGCATGCTTTCCGCGCATGGGCAGCTGCATGACGAGCCCGGCGATGAGCGCCATGCACCCGCAGGAGAGCGCCACCCACCAATAGTACGGATAGCCCGCGCTGTTGCAAAGATACCCGATCCCGTCGCCCAGCCAGGTGGCGCAGAAGCCAAACAGCGGGCCGATCAGAATGCCCGCCAAGGCAGACATCATGATGGTGAAGGAGAATTGCGTGGTCGCAAACTTGATCTCGACAAAGTTGACGGCGATACACAGCGCCGTCACCACGCCGATATAGGCGAGCCTTGCGGCGGGCGACTTGGAGAGCATGAGCTCCGAGAACAACGCGCGCTTCCAAACGGGCGCGGCATGTACGGCTGAAGACGACATAAAAAAACCTCCCGAATGACGAGGAGGTCCACTCTGCGGCAGCTTGTGCTGCCCTAAGGCGGCAGAGCCGAGATGAGCGGACGCGCCGCGGCACCGCAGGGAGCGCATGCAATTTTGCCTCCCTTTCGTTTGCGAACAACGTCCCGTTTCGCAACACTTGACGCGCCTTGGCTACTCTTCCCATCTATTATAGCGCAATGCCGCGTAAAAGGCAATCATCTGCGCACAAATTTCTGATCGGCTTCCCCGCGCCGCGCTGCACATATTTTCCTGCGGCGGGTGCATACTTGCGGTATGGCCCTCATCATCATCCGCACCGCCGTCATCTTTTTGACCCTGCTCATCGTCATGCGCCTGATGGGCAAGCGGCAGATCGGCGAAATGCAGCCCTTCGAGCTTGTCATCACCCTTCTCATTGCGGAGCTCGCCTGCATCCCCATGGCAGACGCCTCCATTCCGCTTTTGTACGGCGTCGTGTCCGTGCTCAGCATCTATGTGCTGCACGAGATCGTCACCCTCATCGATCTGAAGGTCAAGGGGCTGAAATCCTTCATCAGCGGCAAGCCGAGCGTGGTCGTCAACAAAGACGGCATCGACGACTATCAGCTCAAAAAGAACAGCCTGGATGTATCCGACCTCATCGAATCGCTGCGGTCTGCGGGGTACTTCTCGCTGGACAGCATCGACTACGCCCTGTACGAGGCGAACGGGACCTTCTCTGCCCTGCCCAAACAGGACTACGAGGCGCGGCAGAACTCCCTACCCTTCCTCATCATCGATAACGGAAAATTCAACGGCAAAAATCTCAGCCTTACAGGTCTGACGCGCAGCTTCTTTGAAGGGATCCTGAAGGAACAGCGCATCGCAAGCGAAAAAAAGGTGCTCGTTCTGACGGCGGACGGCACGGGCAAGATATACTTACAGGCAAAGGGGGAGCGCTACCGCACCATTCAGGCGCAGTACCCGGAGGGCATAACATGGTAAAATGTATCGTCAGCATCCTCGTCGCCGCGCTGCTGCTCCTGGGCGCGGTGTTCGGCGAGTTTTTCAGCGTTGAAAAGGAGGTCTCGGCATTTGAAGAGCAGGTACAGCTCCTCTACGACAAGACGCAGGCAGAGCAGGCGACCGACAGCGACGCCACGGCCGTCGTGCGCTCGTGGGAGAGCCGCAAGCGCTACCTGCACATCTGGATCCCGCACAACGACATCAACCGAATCGACGAGTACCTCGCCGAGGGCGCGGGGCTCATCGGTGCGGGCGAGTACGCCTTCGCGCTTGCCAAGCTCGAGGTGCTTTTGTGCATGTTGGAACGCCTCCCGGGGACCTATCTGCCCACGCCCGAGAACGTGCTGTAACTTGACCGCCGCATAAAATTTTTTTGCGGTTTTTTAGAAAACTTCTCCAAATAGTTGACCCCCCCCCATCATATTGTATAATACTTACAGAAATGAAGGGGAACCTCCCCAAAGGAGAAGACATATGAAGAAACACTTTCGGCTGTTTGGCGTTCTGCTTTGCGCATTGCTGGGCACGCTGGCGCTTGCGGCGTGCGACACAGATGACGAACACACGCACACGCTGACCGCGCACGAGGCAGTCGCCGCCACCTGCACGCAGGACGGAAACATCGCCTATTGGTCCTGCACAGAATGCGGCAAAAACTTTTCCGACGCAGCAGGAAACAACGAGGTGACAGATGTTACCCTTCCCGCCACGGGACATACATACGAGAGCGAAGTCACCACACAGCCCACCTGCACAGAGGACGGCGTGCGCACCTACACTTGCTCTATCTGCGAGGACAGCTATACCGAGGCGGTTGCAGCATTGGGGCATAACTATGTCGACGGATTATGCGAAAACTGCGGCGAACAGGAACAGGAATCGGAACCGACCGAGGGATTTGTGTTTACCCTCTCTTCCGATGAAACATCCTACTCCGTGACCGGCTACATCGGCACGGCGACAGAGGTGTGTATCCCCTCTTCTTACAATGGACTGCCCGTGACAAGCATTGGACAGGATGCGTTCTCTTACTGCATCTCGCTGACAAGCGTCACCATCCCTGACAGTGTGACAAGCATTGGAGAGGGTGCGTTCTCTTACTGCAGCTCGCTGACAAGCGTCACTATTCCAGACAGCGTGACAAGCATTGGATATGGTACGTTCCGTGACTGCACATCGCTGATGAGCGTCACCATTGGAAGCGGCGTGACAAGCATTGGAAGAAATGCGTTCTCTGGCTGCTACTCGCTTATCAGCATCACCATTGGAAGCGGCGTGACAAGCATTGGAGATCATGCGTTCTATAGCTGCAGAATGCTTACAAACATTGCCATTCCAAACAGCGTGACAAGCATTGGAAATAATGCATTCGATGGCTGCAGCTCGCTGACAAGCGTCACAATTCCGAACAGCGTGACAAGCATTGGAAGTCAGGCGTTCTCTTACTGCACCTCTCTTACAAGCGTCACAATTCCGAACAGCGTGACAAGCATTGAACAGCAAACGTTCTATAACTGCACCTCGCTGACAAATGTCACCATTCCAAACAGCGTGAGAAGCATTGGAAGTTATGCGTTCCAGGACTGTACCTCACTGACAAGCATTATCATTCCCAACAGCGTGACACGCATTGGAAGTTATGCGTTCCAGGACTGTACCTCACTGACAAGCATTATCATTCCCAACAGCGTGACACGCATTGGAAGTTATGCGTTCCGTGACTGCACCTCGCTGACAAGCGTCACCATTGGAAGCGGCGTGACGAGCATTGGGGATTATGCGTTCTATAGCTGCAGAATGCTTACAAACATTGCCATTCCAAACAGCGTGACAAGCATTGGAAATAATGCATTCGATGGCTGTTACAAGCTGATCGAAGTGTACAACTGCTCTGATCTCAATATCACCAACGGCAGTACAGAATATGGCCGTGTAGGGTATTACGCATTAAACGTATATACCCCTGCAAGCGGAAGCAGCAACTTAAGTACAACATCAGACGGTTATATCTTCTATTCGGACGGCAGCGTCACCTATCTGATGGGCTATGTGGGCACGCACACGCAGCTGACTTTACCCAATGACCGAACCTATGACATTTATCGATACGCTTTCTATAATAGAAATGATCTGACAAGCGTCACCATTCCCAACAGCGTGACAAGCATTGGACAGGATGCGTTCCGCGGCTGCAGCTCGCTGACAAGCGTCACCTTTGGAAATAGCGTAACAAGCATTGGTAGTTATGCGTTCACCGGCTGCAGCTCGCTGACAAGCGTCACCATTCCCAACAGCGTGACAAGCATTGAACATGGTGCCTTCTCGGGCTGCAGCTCGCTGACAAGCGTCACAATTCCGAACAGCGTGACAAGCATTGGATATGCTACGTTCTCTGGCTGCACCTCGCTGACAAGCGTCACCATTGGAAGCGGCGTGACGAGCATTGGAGATTATGCGTTCTATGGCTGCAGCTCGCTGACAAGCGTCACCATTCCGAACAGCGTGACAAGCATTGAACATGGTGCCTTCTCGGGCTGCACCTCGCTGACAAGCGTCACCATTCCCAACAGCGTGACGGGTATTGGACGGGAGGCGTTCCGGGGCTGCAGCTCGCTGACAAGCGTCACCATTCCAAACAGCGTAACAAGCATTGAGAGATTGGCGTTCTCTGGCTGCAGCTCGCTGACAAGCGTCACCATTGGAAGCGGCGTGACGAGCATTGGAAGTTATGCGTTCTATAACTGTGAATCGCTGACAAGCGTCACCATTGGAAATAGCGTGACAAGCATTGGGGATTATGCGTTCTATAGCTGCAGAATGCTTACAAACATTGCCATTCCAAACAGCGTGACAAGCATTGGAAATAATGCATTCGATGGCTGTTACAAGCTGATCGAAGTGTACAACTGCTCTGATCT
>CALVLK010000010.1 GCA_944337235.1 uncultured Clostridia bacterium | reverse complement strand
TGCCTTCGGTAAGACCGTCGGGCGCCTGCGTTACAGTCAGCGCGTCGGGTTCGCCTGCGTTGGCCTCACGCCTGACGGAAAAACTGCCCCGCTACTCATGGCCGAACAACCAGAGCCTTGCGATCCCCATCGGCGTCTCGACAAAGGGGAACGATATCGTCGAAATAGGACTGTGCTGCGGCGGGCCCATCTCCGGCGTGGACGGATTTTTCTGCCATATCCTTGATCACACGCAATTCCTGCGGCTTATCATTCATAATCTGCAGAAGAAGTACAGGGGCGTTGTCCCCCGCCCCGAGATCCAAATCATCACCTGCGACAGATCTGTCGATCTCGATGAAATGAGAAATCTCGTTCCGGTCACGGGGGCATACTCCTATGCGGCAATGAGCGTGGTGCTGCAGGACCTGTGTGACGAGATCGCGGATCGGGCCGATCGCATGCGGGCCCCCACGCTCGCATTTTATGCGGGGCGGGGATACGACGAAACGGAGATGCCGGTACAAAAGCTGATCATCATAGTCGAAATTTATTCGCTGGATTTCAGGTATGGAAAAGACGACGATGATTTCCGGGCAAAGCGTGAAGTGACAGAGCGGCTGCTCCCGCGCATCGCAGGCGCCGGCTGGCATTTGGGGATCTATCCGCTCTTCGTATCCATTCGATATCCCCAAGGATCTCTCGGGCATTGGGACCTGAGGGGACGGATCTTTCATCAGACGAAATTGCCCAAACGGGACTTTCCCCTCTATCGGGGCGCATCCTTCCCGACATCCGATACGCTGCTCGTCGATAACTATGTCGAGGACTACAGTTACGAGATGTGCACCCCGCTCCTGTTGTAAGCGCCCCTCGGGCAGCAAAGAGCCGCGGCCATACGGGGTACCTTTACCTTTGGTTGGGGTGGTTGTATTGGAGGAAAATTCCTTCAAATCCGTGCAAGAAGGCGGCTGAGGAGTGAATGAATGTTAAAAATCATCACATCTTACGAACAGATCAAAAAACGGCAATATATGGATATCTATGCCCGGAGCAATCTCGAAAACACGGACTATTTTTTTCCGCACATCAAGGACAAAAAGCTTGCGCTTCAGGAAGCAGAGCGCAGTCACTTGAATTATCTCAAAACAGAATTTTTGAACGGACAAAATTTTTGCGCTGTATGGATGGAACAAGAACGATGGCTGGGCGCCATGCGGGTCTATGGCATCGGAAAAAACCGCTACTATATCGAGGCGCTTGAAACTCGTCCGGCGCAAAGAGGCAAAGGTTATGCAACGTGCCTGCTCTGTGAGACAATTCTGTTCTTAAAAGAGCGAGGCTGTTTTACGCTTTCGAGCTGTGTATCCAAGCGCAATTTTGCCTCTTTGAAGGCGCACCAGAACGCAGGATTTCGCATTGTCAGTGATCCGGGATTTGATTATTTGCAGAACCGACCGGATGAAATGTCGTATGGCCTTACATATTCCAATCAATACAAGGATTAAAGGCTACATGCGCGGGCGTAAAAGAGATGAAAAATCCATCAAATTTGCGCAAAGGGAAAACGCGGCTGCGCCCATCTGTTTCTTTGCACATCCGGCATGGGTCAGTGCCCGAGCCGATGAATCCTTTTGCTCCGTGCAGAGATCCTCTGCTCGAAATCATCACAGAGAAAAAAATAGCATACGGCGCTGCGATCGTGCAAACATTGCCCTGATCGCAGCGCCGTATAGTTTATTCAATTCTTATTGATATGATCGTGCGGTCTGCGATCTTATAAAACCTTATACAAACAGGATCACAACGCCAACGAGCAGCCCCGCAAGCATGGCAAAGGCGGGCGCCTTGGAGCGCCACATCAGAATGGATTCGGGCAGCAGTTCGCCGAATACGACGTAGAGCATGGCGCCGCTCGCAAAGCTGAGTGAGAGCGCAAGGCTGACGGGGCTGAGCGATCCGAGAAAGTACCCGAGCATGGCGCCGAGGATGGTCGGGGCGCCCGTGATCGCCGTAAGGAAGGTCGCCTTCGCCTTGCCCATGCCGCCCGCGACAAGGGGCACGGAGACCGCCATGCCCTCGGGGATATTGTGCAGCCCGATGACGATCGCCGTGGCAAGCCCGCCGATACCGCCCGTCACCGCGTCGCTTGCATACGACGCACCGATGACCATGCCTTCGGGAAAGTTGTGCAGCGCGATCGCAAACGCCATGACAAGCCCCGCGATAAACAGCTGGCGGCGCGACTTCTGTTCCTTCGTCTGTTCATATTCCTTTTTGTGCTCCTCATAGTGGTCGCTGTGGATGAGCTCCGAAAGCTGATCTGCCGTCTTGGGGTGGTTCTTATCGATATGCTTGACCTGAGGGTTGGTCTTTTTGTCGACAAAGGCGTTCAGAAGATAGATCAGCCCGAAGCCCACCGCCGTCATGGCGACGACGAAAAAGACATGTCCCACCGACCCGGGCACCTGGCTGAGCGCATCCGAGAGCAGATCGAGGCAAACGATGCTCAGCATGACGCCGCCCGCAAAGCTCAGAAGCAGGCTGACGATCTTTTCGGAATTGCGCGTGAACAGCACGCCGATCAGGCCGCCCAGCCCCGTACCGACGACGCCGGCGATCGCAGTGATGATAATAACCAGTACAAATGGACTCATAGCAATACAGACTCTTGTAAAAAATCGACTCGTAAAAAACTTACCAAGCCATTATAGCACTGCGCCACCCCGATTGCAAGCATTTCGTACATGATCCCGAAGGCAATGTGCAAGGCCGCCTTCGGCAAGACAATCAAAAGATGTATCCCGTTACGATGGGCTCCCTTTTCTGCGTCATGTCCTTAAAATATTCATGATAGCAGATCCCGAGAAATCCGCCCGAAACATTGTACACGTTCTCAAACCCGTTCCCCTGCAGCGCCATGACGGCATTGTAGCTTGTCTGGCCGACCCTGCAATGGATATAGACGGGGCGGTCTTTGGGGATCTCGTTCAGCCTTTGGCGCAGCTGCGCCATGGGAATATTGACGGCGTTCTTCAGATGCGCCGCGTCGTACATTGCCTTCGGACGGACGTCGAGGATGTACGCGCCCGCCTCGACGAGCTCTCTCACCTGCGCCACGCCCACCTGGCGGAAGGCATGCTCAAGCAGATTGTCCGCGACGAGTCCTGCATAGTTGCATGCGTCCTTGGGTGCGTTGAAGGGCGGTGCATAGCACAGCTCCAGATCGCGCAGATCATCGACCGTGCCCCCGAACTTCAGAAGCGTCGCCACCACATCGACGCGCTTTGTCGCGTCCCCTTCCGAGATCGCCTGCGCGCCGAGGACCCTCCCCGTCGGCACCTCAAAGAGGACCTTGAAGTGCATCGTGCAGCTGCCCGGCATGATGCCCACCCTGTCCTTGGGCAGGACATACGCAAAGTCATAGGGGATCTTCTCCTGCTCGCACTGCGCCGCAGTAAGCCCCGTGCTCGCGGCATTCATCCGAAATACCTTGATGCAGTTGGAGCCGATGTACCCGGTGTTGCGAACCGTGCGCCCGCACATATGATCCGCCGCCTGCCGCGCCTGTTTTTGCGCAGGTCCCGCAAGCTGCAGCGCCATGGCATGATGGGTCAGCGGGTTATATACCTCGATCGCGTCGCCCACGGCATAGATATCTCGATCGCTTGTGCAATAGTTTGCGTCCACTTTGATCGCGCCGCGCTCGGTGCATGCAAGCCCCGCTTGCTGCGCCAGGGCGGTATCCGGCCTTACCCCGACCGCCATGACGACGGCGTCGCCCGGTATCCTGCGCCCGGAGCCGAGCAGGACATCGTTCCCCTCGAATGCGGCAACGGCATCCCCGAGCAGCAGATCGACGCCATGATCGTACATCTCCTTTTGCAGGATCTGCACCGTATCGTCGTCGAAGGTCCTCAAGATTTGCGGCGCCGCCTCGATCACGGAGACCTGAAACCCCGCCTCGCGCAGGTTCACCGCCACCTCTATGCCGATGAACCCGCCGCCGATGACGGAGACGCGCCTCCTGTTCCCGTCCCGCAGAAAGGCATACAGGCGGGCAACGTCGTCCACCGTCTTGACTGTGAACACGTCCGCCTTTTCTATCCCCGCAATGGGCGGCAGAATAGCGCGGGCGCCCGGCGATAAAAACAGTTTGTCGTAGCGCTCGCGATATGTCCGCCCCTGCTTTATGTCTCTGACGCAGACCTCCTTTGCGGCGCGGTCGATCGAGACGACCTCGCTGAACAGGCGCGTCTCGATATGATAGGCCGCGAACAGCGCCTCGGGCGTATTGAGCACGAGTTTTTGCGTGTCATCTACCGTATCGCTCAGGCGATAGGGCAGGCTGCAGTTGGAATAGGAGACATATCCGCCCCTCTCCAGCACGACGATCTCAGCCCCTTCGTCCAGCCGTCTCAGTCTTGCGGCGGCGCCTGCGCCGCCCGTGTTCCCGCCTACGATCACATACTTCATAGAACATTCCTCCCAAAATAATACATGATGAGATCGGGCATGCCGCCCACTTTTATCGTCATTGCAAAAAGGAGACGATCCTCTGCCCGTCAGCGCATCCCTTCCGATAAAAATTTTTCATCGCGGCAACATCCTGCGAAGCCCTCCCCCGACGTCCGAAACGGCAGTCTTCATCGCTCGTCTCCACCCGCCCGTCATACGGATCTGTTCTCTTTCGCCGAATGTTTGATCTGCACGAACACAAGAAGAATCTTGCACCGCCATCCGTCTCCCGGCAGTTTTGCCGGAAGGCGAGCCTTTGTTCATCGGCGATCGACCACCGCCCTGATTCATCCCTCGTAGCCGTTCGGATTGTTCTTCTGCCAGTTCCATTGGTCGCGGCACATCTCTTCGATGCCGTATTCCGCCTTCCATTTGAGCTCGCGGTTTGCCTTGGCGGGGTCTGCATAGCACGCCGCAATGTCGCCCGCGCGGCGCGGGCAGATCTCATACGGCAGCGATCTTCCGCACGCTTTCTCGAAGGCATGAATCATGTCGAGCACGCTGTAACCCACGCCCGTGCCGAGGTTATAGACGTGCACGCCTGCGTCCGTGCAGTGTTCGATCGCGGCGAGATGCCCCCGCGCAAGATCGACCACATGGATATAGTCCCGCACGCCCGTGCCGTCCTTAGTGGGATAGTCGTTCCCGAACACGTTGATCTTCTTCAGCTTTCCGCTCGCCACCTGCGCGACGTAGGGCATCAGGTTGTTGGGGATGCCCTTGGGGTCTTCGCCGATGCGCCCGCTCGCATGCGCACCCACAGGGTTGAAATAGCGCAGCAGAATGACGTTCCACGCGGGATCCGCCTTGTAAAGGTCGGTGAGCATGATCTCCTGAAAATACTTGCTCGTCCCGTACGGATTGGTCGTCCCGCCCGTTTTGCAGTCCTCGGTGAGGGGCAGCGTTTCGGGGGTGCCGTACACCGTCGCCGACGAGGAGAAGACGATCTTCTTTACATTGTGCGCGCGCATCGTCTCGAGCAGCACGAGCGTGCCGTATAAGTTGTTATCGTAGTACTCGAGCGGCTTTGCGCAGCTTTCGCCCACCGCCTTGAGCCCGGCAAAGTGGATGACGGCGTCAAACCGATGTGCAGAGAAGATCTTTTCTATCGCGGCGCGGTCGCGGATGTCCGCATTGTAAAATGCGACCTTCTTCCCCGTGAGCTCCTCCACCCGCCGAAGCGCAATTTCGTTTGCATTGCACAGATTGTCCACTACGACGGCGCCGTACCCGCCGTTGAGAAGTTCTACCAGCGTATGGCTGCCGATGAAGCCCGCCCCGCCCGTAACGAGAATGTTTTGCATGCTGAGATCTCCTTATATTTTTTTGACTGTGACGCCGTCCTCCACCGAGGTATCGTAAAAACTCGCCTCGTAGCCGACTGCGTCGCGGTATTTTTTCCCGACGATTTCCTTGAAGGACTCCGCCCGCTCCCGCTGCACAAGGCTGATCGTACAGCCGCCGAATCCGGCGCCGATCATGCGCGAGGCGATGCAGCCCTCCGTCTCCCGCGCCGCATAGGCAAGCGCGTCGGGCTCCCTGCCCGTCACCTCGTAGAGCTTTGCCAGGCTGTCGTGCGAGGCGTTGATGAGCGCGGCGAGCGTCTGAATATCGCCCGCCTTCAATGCCGCGGCGGCACGCTCCACGCGCGCACATTCGTAGACGACGTGCGTGGCGCGGTCGAGGATCTTTCCGTGCAGCACATGCTTTGCCGCCTCGAACATGGCGGGCGTCAGTTCTGCCAGGCAGGAGATTTCGGGATACACCCCCTTCAGGGCGGCAAGCGCCTCCTCCACCTCGCCGCGGCGCTCGTTGTATTTGCTCGTGACGAGGGCGTGCGGCTTGTTGCAGTTTGCCACGATCAGCTCATAGTCGCCGAGCTCAAAGGGGATGTATTCATACGCAAGCGTCTTGCAGTCGAGCAGGATCGCCCTGTCCTTCCTGCCCATTGCCGAGGCGAACTGGTCCATGATCCCGCAGTTGACGCCGCAGTACTCGTTTTCCGCCTTCTGCGAGAGGAGCGCCATCTCCTTGAGGTCATAGCTGTTCCCAGCGATCTCGTTGAGCGCGACGGCCGTGGCGACCTCGATGGCGGCGGAGGAGGAGAGCCCGCTCCCGAAGGGGACGGAGCAGGAGTACAGCAGATCGCACCCCACGAGCGGATACCCCGCCTTGATGAGGGCATCTGCCACGCCCGCCTGATATTTGCCCCATCTGAGGCCGCGGTAGCTCTCTATCTCGGGGATGAAAAGGCGCGCCGTCTCATCGAGGTCGTCGGCATACACGTTGATCACATTCGTCCCGTTGGGGCGCCCGAGCACGCGGCACTTCAGATTCAGCGACGCGGGCATGACCTTCCCGCCGCAATAGTCGACGTGTTCGCCGATGAGGTTGATGCGCCCCGCCGCGCTGATGTCATACACGGGCGACGCGCCGAAAGTTTTCTCAAAAAGCTTGATCGAATCCATGATTCCTCTCCTTCCCTTTTAATTCAGAATGCTTTCCATAAATTGTGCAAAGCCCGCCCTTCCGGCGTCGTCCCGCTTGAACACCGCCGTGTTGTCGAGAATGGCTGCACAGACGCGGCCGACGTAGTCGCACACCGCCGCCTTTGCCTGCCCGAGATCTGCGGCGCCGCCCGCGGCGAGCAGCTCGCGTATCATGTTCCTGTGCACAAAGAGGTCGTGCGCGGGATCGGCGAGCACTTCGGCATTGTACTGCGTCTGCCCGCAGAGGATCTTTGCGATCTCCTCCAGCTGCCGTTTGAGGCGGGGCGGCAGAATAAACAGCCCCATCGCCTCGATCAGCCCGATCCCCTCGCTCTTGATGTTGAGGTACTCGGGATGTACATGGAAGATGCCGTCGGGGTATTGCTCGTCCGTGCGGTTGTTCCGCAGGATGATCGTGAAGATGTACTTATCCCCCTCCTTGCGGCAGATGGGCGAGCAGGCGTTGTGCCGAACCTCCCCCGTGTGGCTGAGGATGTTGCATGCGGGGCAGTCGAAATTTTCCCACGCCCCGATCACTTTGGCGGCAAAGCGCGAAACCTCTTTCCTGTCCGTGCCCGAACATCGCACGGCGCTGTTGTACCAGTCCAGGATGCCGATGGAGAGCGTGGGGAATTCCGCGCTCCGGTACGTCCTTTCCATCTTCGCCCTGTGCATGGGCATCAGGTGCTTTCCGCCCTGGAAATGCTCGTGATTGAGAATGGAGCCGCCCACGATGGGAAGGGGCGCGTTGCTCCCGATAAAATAATTGGGCAGAAGATCGACAAAGTCCAAGAGTTTTTCGGGCGTCGCAGCGTCCATGTGCATGGGCGTGTGCGCCTTGTTGATCGCAATGCAGTGCTCCTCGTAATAGGCATAAGGCGAATACTGCAAGAACCATTCCTCGCCCCCGAGCGTCAGTTCGACGGTGCGCAGATTCCCGCGCGGCGGGTGCGCGGCGCTTCCCTTGAAGCCCTCGTTCTCCTTGCACAGCGCGCAGAGGGGATACTTTCGGTCGGTGGACGGCGCCAGAAGTTTTGCGATGTCTTTATTGCTCTTCTCTGGCTTCGAGAGGTTCACGGTGATCTCAAGCCCGCTCTTCCCGTCGTCGTATGTCCATTTCAGGTTGCGCGCAATGGCGGTCTTCTGCACATATCCGCTCTTGACCGAGAGGCGGTACAGATAGTCGCACGCCGCCTGCGCCCCCTGTTCTGCATAGACGCGCCGGAAGGTGCGGTTGACCTCGGAAGGCCGCGGCATGAGCATGCCAAAGATGACGACGGCGTACAGCTGCTCCTCGCCCTCCCCGCACAGGCCGTGCTCCTTTGCATAGCAGGCGACCTCCTCCAAAAGCCGATCGGGCACGTCCGCATGCACGGCGTCGGCGACGTCGGCCTCCTCTGCAAGCGGCGCGTCCAGCCCGAAGAGCGCAAGCAGCGTGTTGCGCAGATAGATCACGTCCTCCCCGTCGAGCGAGAGATGCGCCCCGGCATAGGCGATGAGTTTTTCCGTCAGAAGTTTTCCGTCCATTGCAGTCCTGTGTTCCCTCCGTTACAGACAGTTTTTGTTATAGATCTCCTTATAATATTTACCCCGGACCACTGTTATCGAAACAGCCGTCAGCACCCGCCACGACTCCGGTCAAATCAAAATTCAAATTCAGGCACCGCTTGACCTTTCAACTGAACAAAAATGTTTGCGCCGCGCATTTCCCTTCCGCAACCGGAGGGGATTTTTTTGAAAACGCTTGACATCCGCCCATCGTTCGGGATATAATATTCTTGCTATTTAGCATTACTAAGTAGAAGGATCACGGCAGAGAATGGAACCGAGCTATCTCCGACAATTCAAAAAGGGCTCTTTGGAGATGATCCTGCTCTGCCTGATCGGGCAAAGGGAGCGGTACGGCTACGAGATCATGACCGAGCTGAACAGCCGTGCGTCGGTACTTGGCTTTGCGAAAGAGGGGACGATCTATCCCATTCTGTACCGAATGCAGAAAGCGGGCTTTGTCCGATGCCGTCTCGCGCAGGCCGCTGCAAACGGCGGGCTGAAAAAATACTATGCGCTGACCGGGCAAGGAAGGCAGGTACTGAACGAATTGATCTCGTTCTGGTCGGACTATAAACGCTGCGTCGACGACTATATCGCAGATTACAGGCTGACGGAGGAAGGAAAATGAAGGAAACGTACATCAGACAGGTCAGGCGGGCGCTGCGTGTCTCGCGCAAACTGCGCAGGGAGGTCGTGCGCGATCTAAATGAGATGTTTGCCTCTGCCCTGGACAACGGGGAAACAGAGGAACAGGTGATCAAACGGCTTGGCCCGCCAAAAGAATTTGCAGACGGGATCGCAGATCAGATCTGCGACAACAGCGCAAAGACGGGCACACGCAGAGCGGTCATCGCCGCCCTCGTCGCCCTTGTGATCGCCATATTTTCCCTTTCCCTCTACGCCGCAACACAATCAGACGCAGTTCCGCCCGCGGCGATCGGTCAGGGCGAGGCAATGATCGATATTCAGATCGCGGGCGCGCTCGGCTTCGATGTCCTGCCCATCGTTTTGGCTGTCGGATGCATCGCGGCGCTGATCGCAATTTTGCTGGTATTCCGCATCCTGCACAAAAGAGAGAGGTAACGCATGAAAAAATATCTGTGCATTCCGATCGCCATCCTGACACTCGCCCTCTCGGCATGCTCTCTCCCCCGCTCCCCGCAGACGGAAGACGCGTCGGACAACATGATCGTGCTCGATGCGGGCGTATGGCCGCGCAACGAATACACGGACGGCCTTCCCGTTCCGCCCGGTACGGTTGAATGGGCGATGCTGGATACGCAGCACGAAAATTGCAGCGTGGGACTGGTCGGCGTTGGCGAGAGCGACTACAACACATATATGACCCTTCTGCTGCAGGGAGGATTTTCCATCGTTGAAAGCGTCTCGGAGGAGATCGAGGGCGAGGACTATGTGTCCATCGCCATGATCCTCTCCGACGGCGAGCGGTGGCTGAGCATCAGCCGCATTCCGGACCGCCTTTCGGTCTACATCTCATACCGTGCATAATAAAACGTGAAAACAACACGGAAAGGCCGCCAAAGTGTTCTGGCGGCCTTTCCGTGCCGATCGGTGTCGTGTTTTACTTCTTTTTGCCGAGCAGCTTCTGCACGAAGGGAGGCAGGCCCTGTCCGCGCGAAGCGGAGGTATGCTCCTCGCCGTCCGGCTCGGCGATATCGTCGCGGGAGACGGCAGGCGGATACTTCTGCTGTGCCTCCTGCCGGCTTTCAGCACCCTGCTGATAAACCGACGGATAGCCCTGCGGCTGCTGATACCCGTTGTTCTGGGTATACCCGTTCTGAGGATAGCCCTGCGGCTGCTGCGGGCGCAGCCCGATGTCGGGCTGACGGCTGTTCTCTACCCCGTAATATGTACTGTGCTGCGGCTGCTGATAGCCATTGTTCTGCTGATAGCCGTTATTCTGCGCATAATTTCCCGCCCCCTGCGGCTGCTGCGGCGCATAATTCTGCTGGGGCTGCTGGGGCGCGCGCTGATTCTGGGGCATGTTATAGGACGCATTCGTGAGGCGCTCGCGGACGGGAGCCTGCGTGCGCTGCTGCGTTCCCTGCTGCATGGCGGGGCGGGCATTGCCGGCGCCGCGCGCAGCCTCCTGCAGCGTTCTGTCGCCCGAAGGGAAACCCGTTGCAATGACGGTGACCTCCACCTCGTCGCTGATGTTTTCGTCGATGCAGGCGCCGAAGATGATGTTCGCAGAATAATCGACCACGCTGTGGATGAGGGATGCGGCAAGGCGTGCCTCGTCGAAGGTGAGGTCGTTGCCGCCCACCACGTTGAGGATGACGCCCGTGGCGCCCTCGATGGTCGTTTCAAGAAGCGGGCAGTTGACCGCAAGGCGCACCGCCTCGACGATCCTGTTTTCGCCCTTCGCCACGCCGACGCCCATGTGGGCAAGACCCTTGTCCTTCAGAATGGTTCTGACGTCTGCAAAGTCGAGGTTGATGAGCGCAGGTGTGACGATGAGGTCCGCGATCCCGCGGATGCCCTGTTTGAGCACGTCGTCCGCAATGCGCAGCGCCTCTTCCATCGTCGCGTTCTTGGGCGCGACGTCGGCGATCTTCTCATTGGGGATGATGATGATGGTATCGACATACTTTCTCAGATTGTCGATGCCCTTCATCGTGTTCTCCATTCTGCGCTTACCCTCGAAAGCAAACGGCTCGGTGACGACCGCAACGGTGAGGATCTTCATATCCTTTGCGATCTTTGCAATGACGGGCGCGGCGCCCGTGCCCGTGCCGCCGCCCATGCCCGCCGTAATGAAGAGCAGGTCGGTATTTTCCACCGCCTTCACAAGTTCCTCCTTGCTCTCCTCGGCGGCGTTTCTGCCGATCTCGGGATCGGCGCCCGCACCGAGGCCCTTGGTAAGGTGCGCGCCGATCTGGATCTTATAGTCTGCCTTGCTGCACGCGAGCACCTGCGCGTCGGTGTTGACGGCGATATAGCTTGCGCTCGTGATGCCGGCGTCGATCATGCGGTTGACGGCGTTGTTGCCCGCACCGCCCACGCCGATGACGCGGATGCGCGCACGCCCCGTCAGAACGGTATCCTCAATGGACTGTGCCTGCGGCTGCTCAGGCATATCATTTCCGCCCAGGAAGGGCATGCTGTCGTTGTACATAGTTGCTTAACCTCCGATCAAATTTAAGAGTCGATATAAGAATCCGCATTTGCGGTGATCTTCGTACGCCATGTCGATGAGCGACACGCGGGAGCTCATCGCAGGTCTGTTATAATAGGGCAAATCGGGCGCGATCTGTTCGCAGACGCAGTCGAGCCGCTGCGTCATATATTCCAGCGCCCCGCGGATGCCGTCCAGCCCGTCCCCCGTAACATACAGCGGCTTATTGTCGAGCTCCTTGCCCGAGCACTCCTCCAAAAAGCCGCCCAGCTTTTCGCAGATCCCGTCCAGTCCCGCTTTGATCTCTTCGATCAGATCCTTGACGGGGATGCTGTAATAGGCGCCCTGATGGGTAAATTCCCTGTCCTTCGCGCCCTTTCTCATATTTAAGTTCGCCTTGGAGAGCAGCGCCAATGCGGCGTCATAAGGAAGAGAAAAGCGCTGCATGAGCCGTACGGCGATCTGCCCCCTTCCCACCCAGAAGGTGCTCTGTGCCAACAGCCCGTTGCCGAGCACGACGCACACCGTCGTAGAGAGAAAGCCAACATCGGCGAGCATCGCACACTCGTCCCGCGTTTCGGGCGGGATGAGGTAGCTGCACATGGCATACTCCGTGGGCAGAAAATGCAATGCCACGCGGGTGCCGGAGAAGATCGCTTCGATGCGCTCCGCGAAATATTCGCTGCAGAAAAAATAGGTAAATACGCCCGAAAGCCCCGTTGCATACGAGCCGACGGGGTCGCTTTCGCGGCGGTTGTCTGCCGTGACAAAGGTGACGTCCGCCGTGCGGATATGGCGGTATCCCTCAACGCGCGGCCTTGCTCTCTCTGCCATGGCGTCGAGCGTCTTCCGCTCGATCCTTGTCCGCTTGGGAAAGCTGACCGACTGTTCCGCGGGCAGCGCCAGCGTAAATTCGCCGGGAACGCCCACATATAGGTCGCGCAGCCTGATCCCGCACGTCTGCTCGACGGCGGCGACGGCGCGGTGCACCGCCTCGGAAAGTTCCTTCTCGTCGTAGAACGCGCCGTCTTCGTACCCGCTGTAGGCCTGCGTATCGCTTGCCTTAAAGACAAAGGTATGATTGACCCCCCTTTCTCCGTATAAAACGGCGATCTCAGAGGAGCGCACATCGAGTATGGCAACGCTCTTGTCCGTCATGCTTCTTCCCTCTCGGTAATCTTATTAAATTATACCAAAGAAACACAAGAGTGTCAAGGGATTGTATAAATTTTTTGCCGAATCAAACAAAAAAGGCGCCCGTTTTTCACGGACGCCCACAGGGCCGTTCGCTTAAGATACGAATACGGGATCCTGCGAATAACTCACCGTAAATTCCTCGGAGCCAGTCACGTCAGTCACGTTCAGAAAACCGTGCGTGCGCTCCGTCTCGCTCAGGAGTTGATATTCCGCAAGCAGCGTACGCATCTTCTCTTCGGTATGCACCTCGGGGCTGGAGATCTCGATGCTCACTCCCTCGCGCATGCGCACGCGGAAGAGCGTTTCGGGATCGCTGGGGACCCCCCACGACCCAAGCTCGATCGAGAGGATGTTGGCGCGCACGTCTTCGAGCTCCGCCGCAAAACAGGAGACAAAGGCGAGCGCCTCGTCAAAGAGCTCCCCCGTCACAAAACCCGCCCCGTCCTGCGTGAGCGAGAAGCCGACAAGCAGAATGTTCTCGCCGCCGTAACGGTTGAGGTTGCCGTCCTTGTCGCCGAGGTAACGCCCCTCCGCGTCGAGCACGGCATATCTGCCGTTTTCCCGCTGAAAGGCGAACACCTCTCTGCGCTCGCTGATCTGCAGAAGCAGCCGCTGCGGATAGCTCTTTTCCGCAGATTCCAATTCGAGGAAGGGATATTCCGAAACAAGGGCGGCGACATCCGAGAGGTTGAGAAAGGTCGTGCTGCTGCCGACAAAGGCGTCTTCCAGCCTGCCCTGCAATTCGTAGACCTCCTCTTCCCCCTCCTCGGAGAAGGGCGCGCGCCACAGGACGCGTACCTCCGTCACGGTAAAGACCGCATTGAGCGCGGCGGCGATGACCGCAACGAACAGAACGACGCAGACGGCCGTCATGATCAGGATCTTTTTCTTCATAGGTACTCCTTAATAATCGCGCTCTTTTGCATTACGGGACGCGCCTGAGCGACGCCCCGATGCGCGAGAGCTTTCCGGCAAGATCGGCATAGCCGCGGTCGATGTGCGAAAGCTCCGTCACTTCGGAGACGCCCTCCGCCCCCAGCGCCGCCACGACGAGCGCCGCGCCGCCGCGCAGATCGCATGCGGTGAGGCTTGCGCCGTGCAGCCGCGGAATACCGCGCACGATCGCGCTTCTGCCGCGCACCTCGATATCCGCGCCCATCTTTTGCAGTTCGGGCACATATTTGAAGCGCGTTTCAAACAAATTTTCCACAATGAGCGCGCTGCCGCGCGCCGCGCAGTTGAGCGCCGTCATCTGCGCCTGCAGATCGGTGGGAAAGCCGGGGAAGGGCATCGTCTCGATGCGACGGTTGCAGCGCAGCCGCCCCGAACTCTCTATTCTTATTTTATCATTTTTTGTATGAATTTTGCAACCGTTTTCGCGCAGTTTATGTAAAAGCAGGCGGATATTCTCTGCCCGGACGCCCTCCACCTCAAGCTCGCCCCCGCAGACGGCGCAGGCGATGAGGTAGGTCCCCGCCTCGATGCGGTCGGCAACGGGCGAAAAGTCTGCGCCGTGCAGCGTCGATACGCCCTCGATCTCGATGATGTCGCCGCCAGCGCCGCGCACCTTTGCCCCCATGGCATTGAGGAAACGCTGCAGATCGACGATCTCCGGCTCCTTCGCCGCCCCCTCGAGCACCGTTCTACCCTCCGCCATGACGGCAGCGAGCATGACGTTCTCCGTCGCACCCACGCTGGGAAAATCCAGCGTGATCTCCGCCCCGCGCAGCACGTCGCACGAGCAGTGGATATAGCCCTCGCGCTCGCGGATGCAGACGCCCAATCGTTTGAGTGCGGAAAGATGCAGATCGATGGGCCTGAGCCCGATGTCGCACCCGCCGGGATAGGCAATGACGGCGCGGCGGAAGCGCGTGAGCAGCGCGCCCAGCATAAATACGGAGGAACGCAGCTCCCGCGTGAGCGAGGACGGGATCTCGTGGCAGCAGGCGTCTGCGCTTTCGATGACGACGTCGCCCCCGCAAAAACGCACGCTCGCGCCCAGCTCGCGCAAGATCTTTGCCATGCAGAGCACGTCTGTGATGGCGGGCACCCCGCGGATGACCACCTGTCTGTCCGTGAGAATGGATGCAGAAAAGAGCGGCAATACGGAATTTTTTGCCGCCTCGGCGCGGATGACGCCCGTCAGCCGCCTTCCCCCTTCTATGATCAATTTTTCCATAAGTCTCTCCCCGTGCGAAAAAACGCCCGAAGGGCTCAGTCCCGCACGCTTAATCCGTGTCGTTGTATTTTATGACGCGGCGCGCCCTTCCCGTTCCCCTGCCCGCGGGAGATGCCGTACACGACGCCCATGCCCGCCATCGTGACGATGAGCGAGGTATTCCCCGCGCTCACAAGGGGGAGCGGAAGCCCCGTCGGCGGAATGCAGCCGCTCACAACGAGGGCGTTGAGCGCCGTCTGCACGCCGTAGGCGAGCATGATGCCGCAGGCGAGCATATAGCCGTAAAAGGTCTTGCAGCGGGCGGCGATGCGGAATCCGCGCCAGAGGATAAAGCCGATGAGCGCAAACAGCAGCAGCACGCCCACAAAGCCCGTCTCCTCCGCAATGACGGAGAGGATGAAGTCGCTCTCCGAAAAGGGCAGAAACCGGTATTTCTGGCGGGAGTTGAACAATCCTACGCCGAAGAGGTCGCCGTTGGCAAGCGCATACAGCGACTGAATGAGCTGATACCCCTCCTCCCTGGGGGATGCCCAGGGGTCGAGGAAGGCAGAGAGGCGTTTCAGCCGATAGGGCGCCGCCAGAATGAGCGCGGGGACGAGGGCGACGACGGGCAGCAGAATGACGAGCGCGGCCCGCCACGACAGGCCGGAGAGGAAGATCATGCCCAGCATGACCGCCCCGAGGCACATGGTGACGGAAAGGTTTGGCTCGAGCAGGATG
This sequence comes from uncultured Clostridia bacterium, assembly GCA_944337235.1. GTDB lineage: Bacteria > Bacillota > Clostridia > Christensenellales > Borkfalkiaceae > Gallimonas. The sequence goes on along the minus strand of CALVLK010000010.1, from coordinate 32,749 downwards.
AGCACGCACAGTACGCCGCCCGCAAGCAGTACGGGCAAGACGCCCAAAAGCGAGCGCATGCGCGCGGGACGCGCGGCAAAATAGCCAGCGATAAACAGGATGAGCCCGTATTTGGCAAGCTCCGAGGGCTGTATGGTCACGCCGCCCAGCCCGATCCAGCGCGTTGCGCCATAGTTGCTCTTGCCCAGCCCCGGCACAAAGACGAGCACGAGCAGCACCGCGGAGAGGAGCAGCGCGGGCACGCCCAGCCGCCGCAGCGCCGAGAGGGGCACGCGCGACAGAAGCAGCATGGCGGCGGCGCCGAGCACAAAGCCGATCAGCTGTTTCTTCATAAAATAGAAGCTGTCGCCGTACTGCACCTGCGCATTATAGCTGCTTGCGGCATACACGCACACCACGCCGTAACCCGCCAGAAGGAGCACGGCGGCAAAAAAGAGGAGATCCCCCTTGCCCCGCCCGTCAGCTGCCGGCCTTTTCATGGGCATCTCCTTCCCGCGCTCCCTCCTGCTCCCCGTCCTCCTCGGCAAAGCGGCGCATGAGCGCACAGAACCTTTCGCCGCGCTCCTCAAAATTGCGAAAGCTGTCAAAGCTTGCCGAGGCGGGGCTGAGCAGCACGTTCTGCCCCTCCTTTGCCGTAAGATAGGCGACGCGCACGGCGACGTCGAAGGGGCGGCAGAGGGTGACGGCGGTAAAATCTGCATGCAGCGCCGCCTCCAAAAGGCGGAAGGCATTTTCCCCGTAGAGCACGGCATGCACGACGAGGGAGCGCTTTGCCGCCTCGAACAGGGGCTCGTAGGAATATCCCTTGTCCTTCCCGCCCACCAGGAGCACCGTCTCCTCGCGCATGCTTGCGATCGCCTTGATCGCAGCGTCTACGTTCGTCGCCTTGCTGTCGTCGATGAAGCACACGCCGCGCACCCGCCCCACCCGTTCGATGCGGTGGGCAACGCCGCGAAAAGAGGTAAGCGCCGCGCAGATCGCCTGCGTCTTTGCCCCCGCCAACTTTGCGGCGACAAGGGCGGCGAGGGCATTCTGTATGTTGTGCTCCCCCTCCGCACCCAGCAGCTCGGCAGGAAGAACGGGCTCTCCCTCCCAGCACAGCTGCCCGTCCGCAAGATGCGCCCCCTTCACCCGCTCGCGCAGGGAGAACCAATACACTTGGGCGCGGCAGCCCTCCGCAAAGGCGCGCACCCTCTCGTCGTCGTAGTTGAGCACGGCGTATTCGCTCTCCGTGCTGTTTTTGAGCAGCCGCGACTTGAGATATATGTAATTCTGCATATTGTAGTGGCGGTTGAGGTGATCCTCCGAGATGTTGGTGACGACGGCGATGTGCGGCCGCAGCGAGACGAGCGTCTCGAGCTGGAAGGAGGAGATCTCCGCCACGGCGACGCCCCCCTCCGGAATATGCCCGGCGCACGCGGTGATGGGCGTGCCGATGTTGCCGCAGGCGACGGACGGGATATGCGAGGCGCGCAGCATGGCGTCGATGAGGGTGACGACGCTCGTCTTGCCGTTCGTACCCGTGACGGCAATGCAGGGCGCGCCCAGCGCAAGCGCCCCGAGCTCCGCCTCGCCGACGACGCGCTTGCCCGCACGGCGGAAGGCAACGGGCAGCGGATGATCGATGGGCACCCCCGGGCTGAGCACCAGGATATCGCTCTCTGCGCTCCCCTCCTCCAGCGTGTCCTTGGTCAGGATCACGCAGCCCTTCTCTTCGAGCGAACGCTCCGCCTCGGCGAGCGCCTCCCCCGCGCCGTCGTCGTAACAGCGCACCACGGCGTCGTGCGCACGCAGAAATTCACAGGCGGACACCCCCGAACGGGATAGCCCGACGACAAGAAACGACTGTCTTTGAAAATACATCTTCCCTCCTTTTTTCGGACCCTGAGATCATGCAAACGGAAGGAGCAGCGTCATGCCGACAAACGCCGTCGCTGCGGCATAGGCATAGGCGATCTTGCTCTCCGCAAATCCCTTCTCCTGAAAGTGGTGGTGGATGGGCGCCATCAGAAAGATGCGCTTGCCCGTCCGCTTATAGTATATTACCTGCAGGATGACAGATATGCTCGAAAGCACGAACGCGCCGCCGAGGAGGGGGATTGCGAGCGCATTGCCCGAAAAGAGCGCGATCGCCGCGGCAAAACCGCCCAGCGAGAGGGAGCCCGTATCGCCCATGAACACGCTTGCGCGGTTGGTGTTGAACACGAGATAGGCAAACAGCGCCCCGGCGAGCGCAAAGCAGAGCACATCGAGCGCCCCGCCCCCGCCCTGAAGCAGAATGAGCACGCCGAGCCCCAGAAAGAATACGCCCGAGACGCCGCCCGCAAGCCCGTCCAGCCCGTCCGTGAGATTGACGCCGTTGACCGTGGCAAGAAAGACGAGTACCCCGAGCGGGAGCATCCACAATCCGATGTCCGCCGCTGTGCGCGTGTACGGAAGGTATATGCTTGTGAGCCCGGCGCGGCAGCAGTACAGCGCGGCGAGCAGCGCCACGGCAAACTGAAAGAAGAGCTTCTGCCCGGGGGTAAGCCCGCGGTTGTCCCGGCGGCGGCACTTCATGACGTCGTCGAGAAAGCCCACGAGCAGGTACCCGACCCCGACGGCAAGCGCCACGAAGAAGGGCCTGTCCCGCTCGGCAAACACGAGGGCGACCGCCGCCGCGGCGACGACAAAGCCCAATCCCCCCATCGAGGGCGTGCCGCGCTTGCCCGCGTGTTCGCGGACATAGTGCAGAATATTCTGCCCCGCCCCCAGGCGGCGCAGGAGGGGGATCTCGAGGGCGCACAACACCAGGGATAGTGCGCCCGCCCCCGTCAGACATAACAGGATCTGCCTCAGCTGCATCGTTCCACCACCGATCTGATGACAGCTTTGTCATTAAAATCGTATTTTATTCCCATGATCTCCTGATAGCGCTCCCCGCCCTTGCCCGCCACGAGCAACACGTCCCCCTGCCGCAGCATGCGCACGGCGTATTCGATGGCGCGCTCCCGCTCCTCGATGACGACGTAGCGGTCTGAGATCGCTTTGAACCCCTCCTCGATCGCGGCGAGGATGGCGCAGGGATCCTCGTAGCGCGGATTGTCCGACGTGAGCACGGCGAAGTCCGCAAGGCGGGCGGCGCATTCCCCCATCTCCCGCCGCTTGCCCGCGTCGCGGTTGCCGCCGCAGCCGAAGAGCACGATCAGCCGCCCCTCGCAATGCGCCCGGAGGGCGGTGAGCGCCTTCTCCAACCCGTCCGGCGTGTGCGCGTAGTCCACAAACACCGTGCCGCCGTTGCAGCGCGCCACGCGCTCCATGCGCCCGTCCACATGCGCCGTCGAGGCAAGCCCGAGCGCGATATCCGACATATCCGCCCCCAGCCGCTCCGCGGCACAGGCCGCGGCGAGCGCATTGCTGATGTTGTATTGCCCGGGCAGCGGGATGCTCGCCTCGCACAGCGCGTCGCTGAGATTGAGCATGAGGCGCGTTCCCCCCAGCCCCGCCGATTCCACGACCGCAAAGGCGTCGGCGGGCGTCTCTAAGGCATACGACCCCGTAGAGGCCTCCCCGCGCAGGCGCACGATCTCCCGCGAGAAATCGTCGTCGGCATTGACCACGGCAAAGCGGCAGCGCGCGGGGCGGAACATCTCCAGCTTCGCCGCCCCGTATGCCTTCATATCCGCAAAGAAATCCAGATGATCGCGCGAGAGATTGGTAAATACCCCCACTTCATAGACGATGGGGCACTCCTTTTTCAGCGCAAGGGCGTGCGCCGACACCTCGAGCACGACCGTCTGCACCCCCGCCCTGCGCATCTCCGCAAGCAGCGAAAAGAGCATGACGGGGTCGGGCGTGGTGAGCGTGGGCGCAAGGCTCCTGCCCGCGTAGGCCGCGCCCAGCGTGCCGATGAGCCCCGCCTTCTGCCCCGCCTGCGCAAGGATATGATAGATCATGTGCGCCGTCGTCGTCTTGCCGTTGGTCCCCGTGACGCCGACAATCTTCATTTTTCGCTCGGGATGGCGGTAAAATGCCGCGCACGCCATCGCCATTCCCGCGCGTGCGTCGGGCACGATAAGCTGCGGGCAGGAGAGCGGCAGTCTGCGCTCACACATGACGGCGGCGACCCCGCGCGCCGCCGCGTCGCGCGCAAACTCGTGAGCGTCGTAGTTCCTGCCGCGCAGACAGAAGAAGAGGTCCCCCTCCGCCGCCGTGCGACTGTCCGTGCAGAGGCCGCGGATCTCTGCGTCCGCCGTATATTCCGCCCCCGAAAGTTCCGATGCGATCGCCGATAATTTCATGAAATTCCCTCCCAAACGACAGCTATACATACGGGGGGATATCCATGAGTTCGATGATCCCCTCGAAGATCTCTCTGGCACAGGGCGCCGCCACCACGCTGCCGTAATAGGCGCCCTGCGGTTCGTCCACCGTGACGAGCGCAAGATATTTGGGATCGTGCGCGGGAAAATACCCGAGAAAGGAGGAGACATATTTGCCCTGCGCGATGACGCCGTTCTCATACTTCTGCGCCGTGCCCGTCTTGCCCGCCACGCGATAGCCCTCGATGTACGCGTTCTTTCCGCTGCCGTTTGCGACCACCCCCTCGAGCATGGAGGAGAGCAGCTGCGACGCCTCTTCGCTCACCGTGCGTCTTACAAGCGCATTCTCGCCCTGCACGGCGGGGGCGCCGTCTGAAAAGGAGATGTGATCGAGCAGCCGCGGCGTGTAATAATACCCCCCGTTGACGGCGGAGGCGGCCGCGCATGCAAGCTGCAGAGGCGTCACGGCGATCGCCTGCCCGAAGCCGATGCGCGCAAGATCCCCCTCGCGCACGGCAAGCTCGCTCAGAAGCATCCCCGCCGCCTCTCCCGAAAAGTCGATGCCCGTCACTTTGCCAAATCCGAACGCCTCGAGATAGTCGTAAAACGTCTGTGTGCCGAGCGAGAGCGCAATATCCACAAAACAGGGATTGCAGCTGTTGTTGAGCGCCATGGAGAGCGTCTGATTGCTGTGCTTTCCGTTGGCATGGTCGCTCCAGCAGCGGATGCTCCCCCCGTCCACCGTGCGCGTGCGCGCCGACGAAAAGATATGGGTGGGAGAGAACGCGCGCTCGTTCCCGCGCAGATACTCCTCGATGTTCGCCGCCGCCGTGACAATCTTGAAGGTGGAGCCCGGCTCGTATGCGTCGCTGACGACGGTGTTGCGCGAGAGGCTGTTGAGCACGTCGAGGTCGTCGCGCGGCACCTCGTTCAGATCGTACGAGGGCAAATCGACCATGGCATATACGGAGAAGTCCTGCGGATCGAGCACGACGCAGGTGACCCCCGCGGCATTGTATTGCTGCATGGCGTCTGCCATGACGCGCTCCGCAAGCGCCTGGATGCGGCTGTCGATCGTCAGCGTGACGTCCAGCCCGTCCGTCGCGGGGAGATAGCTTGCCCCCGTCCCCTCGAGCTGTACCCCCACGAGGTCTGTCTCGTACACGATCTCCCCCGCCTCGCCCGCGAGATAGCTGTCGTAGTACCGCTCCAGTCCCGTCACGCCCGCCTGCCCCTCTGCGGTGAAGCCGAGCACCTGGCAGGCGAGCGCGCCGTAGGGGTAAAAGCGCAGATTGTCGCGCGCATAATAGATCCCCGCGATGCCGCTGCCCGCGATCCGCTCCGCCACGCACTTTTCCGCCTGCTTGATCAGCGTGATCTCCGAGCGGGAATGGTCGGTCAGCTTTGCAAGCGCCTCTTCATAGCTCAGGGGCAGCAGCGCCGAGAGCAGCCGCGCGCCGTCCTCTGCGTCCTGCACGGCATTGGCGCGGGCGAACACGCTGTATGCCGCCACATTGCCCGCGAGCAGCTCTCCGTTTCGGTCGAAGATCCTGCCCCGCTGCGCGATGACGGGCACCTCGCGCGTCCACTGATCGAGCGCGCGGTAGACGAGCGTCTCCCGCCAGATCACCTGCACATACAGGAATCTGCCGAGAAAAAGGCAAAAAAGAAAGGCTATCGCCATGATCACGGCAAATAACCTCTTTCGTAAAACAGTTATCGATGCAAACTGTTCTTTGATATTCAATTCCTCCGCTCTCAGTCGGTGACCCGCGTCATCCCCTGCTGCTGTGCCCATTCGGCGATGTTCTCGGGATCGGTGATCTCGCTGATCTCGTCCCGGATCTGCTGCGCCTCTTCGCTCAGCTGCTGGACCTCAGCCTCTTTGAAGCTGATCTCCGCCTGCAGCGAGCTGAGAATGACCGTATTGATGCAGACGAGCGCGATCATGAGCACGATGACGGATGCGACCACGGCGAGCGCGATCTTGGTTTTGGCGGACAGCGAGGTGAAGAACCCCGTCTGCTCCTGCTGCTCGTGCCGCTGACGGAGCGTCTCCATCGTGCGCGTGCTCGGCATTGCGTCCTCCTCCGAAGGAATCATCGAAGGATCGTAGACGGGCGTCTGCATGGGCGCAGGCGCCTGCGCAGGCGCATAGGTGGGCGCGTATTCAGGCATCACTTCGGGCGCATAGGCGGGCGCGGCCGTATCCATGAGCTGCCCGTCCTTATAATACAGCGTTTCAAACAGCTGCGGGCGCCTGGTCTCCGTTTTGGTCTCCTCGCGCACCGGCGCCTCGGTCACGGGCGCATAGTCCACGACTGCGGGCTCCGGATAGGAGGGAATGTCGCCCATGCGCTGTACCTTCTTCATGCCCACCTTCACGGGCACATAGTCGGCAAGCCGCTTTGCCGCCGAAGGAATGCCGTCGTTGGCGGCGGGGCGGGCGGGCGCGTCGAGATAGGTGCTGCTCTGCGCTGCCGGCGCATAGCTGCTCTGCCCCTCTGAACCGAAATACCTTTGATAATTACCAGGAATGTCCCTTGTGTGCTCGCTCTCCGCCTGCAGGTCCGCAGCGGTGCGCGCGGGATCGATCGTCTGAGCATCTCTATCCAGAACGGGGTTCGCCATTTGTATCTCTCCTTACAGTTTATTCTTTGGTTGCCGCGATCATGCTAAATTTTTTCCGCGATCCGCAGCTTTGCGCTTTTGCTGCGCGTATTCTCCTGCCGTTCCTGCTCGCTCGCAGTGATCGGCTTTTTGTTGACGAGTTCGATCTCCTTTTTGTGTCCGCATACGCATACGGGAAAGGATTTGGGACAGGTGCAGGCGGTCGCCAGTTCCTGAAAGGTCTGTTTCACGATCCTGTCCTCCAGCGAATGGAAGGTGAGGATCGCGATCCTGCCGCCCTTGTTCAGCCTTCTTGTAAGCCCCCGCACGCATTCGCGCAGCCCCACAAGCTCGCCGTTGACCTCGATGCGGATCGCCTGAAAGGTCTGCCTGGCGCAGGCGGGCGTTCTCAGCCGCGCGGGATAACAGGCCTCTACGATGCGCACGAGTTCCCCCGATGTCGTAATACGCCCCTTTTGCCGCTCCTGCACGATCATGTGCGCGATGCGGGGAGCAAAGCGCTCTTCCCCATACTCGCGCAGAACGCGCAGGAGTTTCTCTTCCGAGTATTCGTTTATGACGGCCTCGGCGGTGAAGGAGGAGGAGCGGTCCATTCTCATATCGAGCGGTGCGGACGATCTTAGGTATGAAAACCCTCTCGTTTCGTCATCGATCTGATGAGAGGAAATTCCAAAATCCAATAGCACGCCGTCCAATCTGTCCGCACCCGCCCGGCTGAGTACTTCACCGTAATTTTTATAATCCGACTGATACAGTTGAAATCTTCCCTGAAAGGGCGAAAGCCTTTGCGCCGCATAGGTGAGTGCCTCGTCATCCTTGTCCGTTCCGATCAGCCGTACCGTCGGATCGTGTGCAAGAATGGCATAGGAGTGACCTCCCCCGCCCACGGTCGCGTCGTAATAGACGCCGCCGCTGCGTATGTTCAGGCCCGAAATCACCTCGTCGAGCATGACGGGCCTGTGGTAAAACTCCGCCATCAGAATGCCCCGAGCAATGCGAACGCATTTTCTCTCGCCGCGGCGTCCTCATCGGCGCACCTGTCTGCCGGCCAGATCTCGAGATAGCGCCCCATACCGACCGTGACGACGTCGCGCTCGATCTTGGCGGCGGCACGCAGCGAGGCGGAAAGCACGATCCTGCCCTGCGTGTCCTCTTCGACGGGCTGAATGCTCCGGTAGATGATCCGCGCCGCCTCCAGCTCCTCCTTCGTGGTGACGTTGTTCAGCTTTTCAAGCAGGGGATCGATCCCCTCTCTGCTGTACACCCCGATGCAGCCGGAGGGACGGAGCATGAAGAACAACTCGTCGCCCATCTCTTTGCGGAATTTGGCAGGGATACGGATTCTGTTTTTGGCGTCGAGCTGATGCTCGTATGTGCCGAGAAGCGCCTTCACCTTTTTCCCTCCCTCCGCTAAGATGAGTCCATTATACCATAAGAAAAAATGCAAGTCAACCACTCGCGGCCACTTTTTTCCACTTTCCAAAAATTTTTTTGCTTATTTTCGTTAAGATCGCTCAAAAGGAAGATAAAAACATTTGTTTGTATGCGCATTTATTGATAAATCCTGTCGAATTTAGAAAAATAATCTCAGAATTTGTGTTAATTTCAGTATGATATAGCAAACATATGTTCGATATTGACATGGGGCAAAGGTGGTCATCCGTCCCTAAAACGGTGTTGGTTTTTTTGAAAAAATCGTCGAAAAATCTCCCCTCTCCGCGCACGGGCAGGCGGGGCAGCAGACGGGCAAGCCGCCCCGCCGTTTTGGGGGCGCCGTCGAAGAGCGGCACCCGGAAATAATCCCGCAACATGGGGGCGATCAGCGCGTAGTGCGTACAGCCGAGCACGACCCCGTCGTACTCCCCGCGCGGTAGTACGGAAAGATCGGGCGCCGCCCCGCCGCGGACATAGCGTTCAATCTCCCCCGCAAGACGGGCAAGCGGCAGGACGTCGAACCGGCACGAAGGGGCGCGCAAAATGAGGCGCCGCAGATGCGGACTGTTGGCCGTATGCGGCGTGGCGAGCACGAGTGCATGCCGGCATACGCGCGCGGCAGAGCGCACGTCCGGCTCTGTACCGATGACGGGAACGCGCAGCGCCCTGCGCAGCTCCTGCGCACAGAGTGCGGTCGCCGTGTTGCAGGCGAGCACGATGACCTCCGCCCCCGCCGCCATAAGGGAGCGTACACCCTGCCGCACCAGGGCGCGCACCTCCCCCTCCGCCCGCTCGCCATAGGGCGCGTGCAGGTTGTCGCCGTAATAGAGATATCTGTGCCCGGGCGCCGCACGCAGACAGGCGTCGAGCACGCTCAGTCCCCCCATGCCGCTGTCAAACACGCCGATACAGTGCCGCTGCATCTCCCGTCCCTCCCCTTTTTTTGGCAAACTTCTCGGAAATTTTTCGCCCAACCGCGCGAAAACAGTTTACAAGTATTCTATTTTATGATAAAATGGCGAAGTATTGAAATGCATTTGAAGGAGAAATATATACCGTGGCAAACATCAAATCCGCAAAAAAACGCGTACTCATAACCGAGAAGAAGACGCAGCAGAATAAGGCGATCAAGACCGCGCTCAAGACGCAGATCAAGAAGTTCCTTGCGGCGGTCAACGCGGGCGACAAGGAAGCGGCGGAAAAGCTTTATCCCGAGACGGTCTCCGCCATCGACTCCGCCTGCTCGAAGGGCATCCTCCACAAGAACAACGCCAGCAACAAGAAGGCGAAGCTCGCAAAGCGCCTGAACGCCCTTTCCGCCTGATGGCAAGGCGATCGCATCACCTTTTCAAGGCGTCCTGAACGGACGCCTTTTTGCGTTACAAAATTTTATGTGCGCTCGCGCGCGACTATATTATATGATAAAAATGCGCCCCGCAGCCCTCCCCTTCCGGGCGGCGGGGCGCCGCTTTGCCGGGTCATGACGACCCGGCTTTTTTTGCTGTAAAAAAATGCGTTTTCCGCCGTTTTTTTACAAAAAAGTGCGTCGATTCAGTTGACATTCCCCTTGCGATATACTATACTTGTCACGGTCTTTCGTTTACAATTATTAAACTTTTGGTTTAGTATAACAATGGTTTCGCAAAAACATACTAAAAGTTTACTTTTACTAAACCGCAATGGCAGAAAGAGAGGTATTTTATGGAAATCGGCGCAAAACTGCGCGAAATGCGGCTGCAAAAAAATCTTACGCAGGAGGAGCTTGCGGATCGCTGCGAACTGACCAAGGGGTACATCTCGCAGCTGGAAAACGACGTAACGAGCCCCTCCATCGCCACACTCGTCGACATTCTGAACGCCCTCGGGAGCGATCTGGGGCACTTCTTCCGCGAGGAGAGCGAAGAGAAGATCGTCTTTTCGCAGGCGGAGTACATCGAAAAGCAGTCGGACGGCATGATCTGGAACTGGGTCATCCCCAATGCGCAGAAGAACATGATGGAGCCCGTGCTCGTCGAACTGGAGGCGGGCGCCTCGACCAGCGTGGACTTCCCGCACGAGGGCGAGGAGTTCGGCTATGTGCTCGAGGGGCGCATCGCCGTCGTCACGGCGGAAAAACAGTACCCCGCCAAGAAGGGTGAGAGCTTCTATTACCGTGCCGACCGCGAGCACTACATCGTCAACCGCGGCAAGACCAGGGCGCGCTTTCTCTGGATCAGCACGCCCCCCAATTTCTGACAAGGACGGCGCATGCCGCTTGTATGTTATAAGGAGAATCTGAAATGTCCGAACACATCATCGAACTCAAGAACGTCACCAAGTACTATGACGACACGCTCGTCATCGACAACGTCAGCTTCTACGTCAACAAAGGTGAATTCATCACCTTTCTCGGCCCCTCGGGCTGCGGCAAGACGACGACGCTGCGCATGATCGCAGGATTCGACCTGCCCACAAGCGGCCAGATCCTGCTCAACGGCAAGGACATTTCTTCCCTGCCCCCCAACAAGCGGCCCGTCAATACCGTGTTTCAGCGGTACGCCCTCTTTCCGCACCTGAACGTGTTTGAAAACATCGCCTTCGGGCTGCGCTGCAAGAAGGTGATCAACACCTACGAAAACGACAGCGGCGATCGCTACACCAAAAAGGAGAAGCTCACCAAAAAGGAGATCTCCGAAAAGGTCAGGAAGGCGCTTGCGCTCGTCGATCTGGAGGGGTTTGAAAAGCGCTCCATCTCTACCCTCTCGGGCGGGCAGCAGCAGCGCGTCGCCATTGCGCGCGCCATCGTCAACGAACCGGAGATCCTGCTCCTTGACGAGCCGCTCGGCGCGCTCGACTTAAAGATGCGCAAGGAGATGCAGATCGAACTCAAGGCCATGCACAAGCGCCTTGGCATCACCTTCATCTACGTCACGCACGACCAGGAGGAGGCGCTTACCATGTCCGACACCATCGTGGTCATGGCAGACGGCGTCGTGCAGCAGATCGGCACCCCCACCGACATCTACAACGAGCCTTCCAACACCTTCGTTGCCGACTTCATCGGCGAGAGCAACCTCTTCAACGGCACGGTGACGGGGGAGAGAGAGGTCCGCTTCTGCGGCAAGACCTTCCAATGCGTAGACAGCTTTGAAAAGAACGAACTTGTCGACGTGGTCGTCCGTCCCGAGGACGTACATATGTGCGCTCCCGAAGAGGGCATGCTCCGGGGCAAGGTCATCTCCGTCGTGTTCAAGGGCATCCATTACGAGATCACCGTGCAGGTGGGCAAGTTTGAAATGGTCATTCAGAGCACGCAGAGCCGCGCCGTGGGCGAAGAGATCGGCATGAATATCGATCCCGACGGCATCCACCTGATGAAGCCCAAATATACTTCAAACATCTTCGACGGCGTCATCACCAAGCGCAACACGGTGGAATTTGCCGACGGCGAATTTGCGTGCGACGTCACGCAGCTCTACCCCGGCAGCCGCCTCAACGAGGAGGGCGATCTCGTCACCCAGACGGGCGAGGTCATCGACCCTACGGGCGCCGAAGTCACCGTGGAGGTCGGCATGAACGACATCACCATCAGCGACGACGCCGAAGCGGGCGGCACAACGGGGCATATCATCTCCATCATCTATAAGGGCGACCACTACCGCCTGATCGTGCGCACCGAGGAGGAAGAGGAGGACTTCGTCTTTGCCACGCCCGATCTGTGGAACGAGAACGACTACGTCTCCGTCATCATCCCGCCCGAAAAGATCAAACTCACGCTCAAGCGCACGGAGGAGGCAAAATCATGAAGATCCCGAGAATTTCAAGAAAGACGCTGGGCATACCCTATGCCGTCTTTCTGATCTGCTTTGTCATCATTCCCATGCTGATCATCGTGGTGTACGCCTTCACCGATCAGAACATGCGCTTCTCCTTTGAAAACTTTATCGAGTTCTTCTCCGACCCGACAAAGCTTTCCACCATCGTCTATTCGCTTGTCATAGCGCTTCTGACGACCTGTTTTACCCTGCTCATCGCCTACCCCGTCGCCTACATTCTGGCGCGGAGCAAGATGAAGAAGAAATATGTGCTGCTATTGCTCTTTGTCACGCCCATGTGGATCAACTTCGTGCTGCGCGTGAACGCCATCCGCGAGCTGCTCAACTGGATCGGTCTCCTCGGCGAGACCAACTACTTCAACACCGTGCTCGGCATGGTGTACGACTTCCTCCCCTTCATGATCCTGCCCCTGTACACGACCATGATCAAGATCGACAACAGCCTGCTCGAGGCGAGCGCCGATCTGGGCGGGAACCCCTTTGTCACCTTTACGCGCGTGACCGTGCCCCTCTCCATGCCCGGCGTGCTCAGCGGGATCACGATGGTGTTCCTCCCCTCCATGACCAACTATGTCGTATCGGATATGTTGGGCAACTCCAAGATCACCATCATCGGCAAATTCATCGAGACGTACTTCGGCACCGACTGGCATATGGGCTCGATGATTGCGCTCATCCTGCTTGTCATCGTCTTTGCGACAACGGCGCTCTCGGGCGGATTCCGCTCGGAAAATAATACGAGAGGTGCAACGATATGATCAAAAAGTGCATCAAAGCGACATATGTCGGCCTCATCCTTCTGCTGCTCTATGCCCCCATCCTGCTGCTTGCCGTGTACAGCTTCAACGAGGTCGACCTCATCGGCACATGGGGCGCGTTCTCTCTGGAACACTATGCAAAGCTGTTCGGCGACCCCGTCATTTTAGAGATGATCGGCAACACCGTGGGGCTTGCCCTGCTGGCGGCGGCGCTCTCCACCGTACTCGGGACCGCGGGCGCGCTCGGCTTCTATTACAGCAAAAAGCGCACCAGGACGATCATGTACGGCGCATCGCAGATCCCCGTCATCAATGCGGAGATCGTCACGGCGCTCGCGCTCGCCATCGCCTTTGTCACCGTGGGGCTGGAAAAATCCTATTTCACCCTGCTCATCGGGCACATGATCATCTGCACTCCCTTCGTCGTCCTCTCGGTCACGCCCAAACTCAAGCAGATGGATAACAGCCTGTACGAGGCGGCGCTGGATCTGGGCGCAAGCCCCACCAAGGCGCTCTTCAAGGTCGTCCTGCCGCAGATCATCCCCGGCGTCATCTCCGGCTTCATGCTCGCCATTACCCTCTCGCTTGACGATTACATCGTGACGAGCTACTGCAAGCCCTCCGGCTTCAATACCATCTCCACCTATGTCTACAACGCCACCACCAAGGGCAATGCGCATACGGCGGAGACGCTCGCCTCCTTCTGGGCGCTGACCACCATCATCTTTGTCATCATTCTCGCCGTTGTGCTCATTGCGAATCTTGTGGACGGCAAGAAAAAGGAGGACCGCACATGAAGATAAGACGCACCGCCGCCCTTTTGCTCTCGGCATGTCTTCTCCTCCCCTCCGCCGCGGCGCTCTCCGGCTGCAGCGGCAGCGACGAGATCATCCTGCGCATCTACAACTGGGAGGAATACATCGACGAGGGCGGCGAGGGCTCCTACCTCTACGACTACGAGATCGACGAGAACGCCCCCTCCGTACTGGACGACTTCTGCGCCTGGTACGAGGAGGAATACGGCACGCCCATCCGCGTGGAGTACTCCACCTTCGGCACCAACGAGGATCTGTACAATCAGCTCAAGCTGGGCGACACCTACGACCTCGTCTGCCCCTCCGACTACATGATCATGAAGCTGATGGCGGAGGATATGCTCGAGCCCTTCACCGAAGATTTCTTTGACGAAAGCGACGAGAACAACTACTATATCAACAACGTCTCCTCCTACATCGAGGGCATCTTCGAGAACAATTCCGTCACGATCACAAGCGAAGACGGCAGCCGCAGCGAGCACTCCTGGAGCGAATACGCCGCCGGCTATATGTGGGGCACGACGGGCTTTATCTACAACCCGGAGTATGTAGACGAGGCGGAGCTGGACGGCTGGGATACCATGCTCGACACAGCATTTGCCAACAAGGTGACGACCAAGGACAACGTGCGCGACACCTATTTCGTCGGGCTTGCCATTCTCTACCGCGACGAGTTGCTCGCCCTGCAGGAGCGCAATGCCGCAGGGGAACTCGACGACGACGCCTACAATGCGGCGATCACCGAACTGCTCAACCGCACGGATGAGGAGACGGTCGCCCGGGTGCAGGAGATCCTGCTCGAAATGAAGTCGAACATCTACGGATTCGAGACGGATACGGGCAAGAACGACATGGTCACAGGCAAGATCTGGATCAACTTTGCCTGGAGCGGCGACGCCGTCTATGCCATGGACCTTGCCGAGTACCCCGAAAGCGAAGAGGAGGAGCCCGCCTATTTCAACTACTATGTGCCCGAGGAGTGCGCAAACCTCTGGTTCGACGGCTGGGCGATGCCCAAGGGCGCCAACCGGCAGGCGGCGCAGGCGTTCATCAACTACCTCTCCATGCCGCAGACGGCGGTGCGCAACATGTACTACATCGGCTACACCTCCGTGATTGCGGGCGACGAGGTACTCGCCTATGTCGAGGACACCTACGGCGTGGAAGAGGGCGACGAGGAGGACGCCGTGGAATACGACGTGAGCTACTTCTTCGGCGAAGGAACGACCATTCTGACCTATGAAGATCAGCTGTCCCGCCAGCTGTATGCGCAGTACCCCACCGAGGAGGTCATGCACCGCTGCGCGGTCATGGACTACTTCGCCGACGAGGCGGGCGAACGCATCAACGAACTGTGGACGCAGATCAAGGGCGAGACGCTGGACGCCTGGGCGATCGTCGTCATCTGCGTTGCCGTGCTCGTCATCGCGCTTGCCGTCATCTATGTAAAACTGGGCGCCAAGGTGGACTTCTTCCGCCTGAAACCCAAGAAGGGATACAAAAAGATCAAAGAGGAACCGGTACCGTTCACGGTGAAATGACCGTACACAAAAGGAGCAGCTCTTTTCGGAGTTGCCCCTTTTGTCGTTCCGGCGATACTCTTATTCGCGCGGCATGAGTTTGCTTAAAATATGACGGCATGCGATGCGGCAATGCTCATACGTCAGACCGCCCTGGAAATAGGCGGTGTACGGCCTGCGGATGGGGGCGTCGGCAGAGAGCTCTATGCTTGCACCCTGCACAAAGCTGCCCGCCGCCATGATGACCTTGCAGTCGTAGCCGGGCATGTCCCATGCCTCGAGCCGCACAAAGGAGTCGACCGGGGAGCACTCCTGCACCGATTGGATGAAAGAAGTGAGCTGCTCCTCCGTATCGAAGCGCACGGCGCGCGTGAGATCGGGCGGGAGCCGCTTTGCCGAGGGGAAATTTTCAAAGCCGAGCGCCTCGAGGCAGCCCCCGATGAGCAGTCCCCCCTTGAGCGCCTGCGCCACGACGTGCGGCGCCAGGAACAGTCCCTCGAAAAAGTACTGATACCCGAAGGCATACGAGCCGACCTCACCCCCCACGGAGGGCGCGGTGAGGCGGTTTTCGACGGCGGCGATGTACTTTGCCCCGCCTGCGATATATCCGCCCGTCGGCGCAAGTCCGCCGCCGGGATTCTTGATGAGGGAGCCCACCACGATATCCGCGCCCACGTCGCACGGCTCCTGCCGCTCGGCAAATTCGCCGTAGCAGTTGTCGACAAAGATGCACCCCGCAAAGCCCTCGGCGCGCACGCAGGCGACGCACGCCCCGATCTCTTCGATCGTGAAAGCGTCGCGCAGCTCATATCCGCGCGAGCGCTGAATATATACCATGTCGTATTGTTTCTCCTGCAGCAGGCGGGTGATCTCTCCCTCGTCCGGCTTGCCCTCCCTGTTGAGCGCGATCACGTCGAACGTGACGCCGAAGTCATGCAGAGAGCCGTTCCCTTCCCCCCAGATGACGCCGCGCAGCGTGTCGTACGGGGTACCCGTGACGCACAGCACGGAATTGCCCGGGCGCAGCAGCCCGAACAGCGCCACCGTGAGCGCATGCGTGCCGCTGAGCAGCGCGGGCGAAACGATCGCGCGTTCGGCGCCGAAGACGCACGCATACACGTGCCCGAGGGTATCCCTGCCCTCGTCGCCGTACCCGTAGCCCGAGCTGGGCGCAAAATGGTAGAGCGCAACCCGCTCCTCACGGAAGGCGGAGAGCACCTTCTCCTGGTTATAGAGGGCGATCTTATCGATCTCGCAAAAGAGCGGGGCGAGCGCCTGCTCCTGCGAGAGGATCAGCTGTTCAAGTTCCATAGATATTCATGACCTCCTGCGCCGCATCCGCTGCCGCCATGGGGGCAAGCAGATGCAGATGTTCTGTCTTTTTGAAAAATGTGAGCTGCCGCTTGGCATAGCGGCGGGTATTCTGTTTGATCCTGTCTGAGATGATACGCTCCGTCTCGCCCTTTTGCAGCCCCTCGACGACCTCCTTGTAGCCGATCCCCTGCATGCACTGTGCGTCGGGCGGAACGCCCCCTTCGAGCAGCCCCTTCACCTCGCCGATCAGGCCGTACCGCATCATCTCGTCCACCCGCGCCTCGATGCGCCGGTACAGCTCCGCGCGCGGATAGTCGAAGGCGAACGCCTCGAAGGCATAGCGCGGCGCGCCGTCGTGCAGGTCGGACTTCCTCGTTCCCGTCACCTCGTAGATCTCCAGGGCGCGCACCACACGCTTGACGTCGTTTTCATGCAGGCGCATCGCGCTCTCGGGATCGCACGCGCGCAGCATCTCCCAGAGATATCTTTTGCCCCGCTCCCGCGCGATCGCCTCGTACCGCGCGCGCACAGCCCCGTCGGCGGCAGCCCCGCCCAGCGAGCTGTGATAGAGCACGGCATTCATATAAAAGCCCGTTCCCCCGCAGAGGATGGGCGTCTTTTTTCGTGCAAAGATGTCCTCGACGGCAGCGAGGGCAAGGGTGCGGAAATCGCTGACGGAGAAGCTTTCGCGCGCGTCGCACACGTCGATGAGGTGATGCGCGATCCCGCCGCGCTCCGCCATGTCCGGTTTGGCGGTCCCAATGTTCAGTCCGCGGTAGACGAGCAGGGCGTCGCACGAGACGATCTCCCCGTTCAGCCGCCTTGCGCATTCCACCGCAAGCGCCGTCTTTCCCGTCGCCGTCGGGCCGCAGATGACGAGCAGCCGCTTCATACCGTCCTCTTGAACAGCTTTTCCAGCTCTGCCCGCGTCAGGCGGGCGCAGACCGGTCTGCCGTGCGGGCAGCGCAGGCCCATGTCCCCGTCCATCGCGCGGACGAGGGCGCGCGCCTCCTCCTCCGTGAGCCGTTCGCCCCCCTTGACCGCCGCCTTGCATGCCATGCCCGCCAACTTGTCGCGCAGAAGCTCGCCGAGCTTGATGGCGCGCAGCGTCTCCATGGAGGAGAGCACTTCGGAAAAGAAGGCGCCGATGTCCATGCCCGTCAGCTCTGCGGGCAGCGCCGAGACCTTTACGCTCGTGCCGCCGAACTCCTCGATCTCAAAGCCGAGGGCGCGCAGCGCCCCGAAGCTGCGCTGCAAAAAGGCAAACTCCTGCGCGTTCGCATTGCAGATGTAGGGAACGAGCAAAGGCTGCACATTGATCGTGCCGTTTTCCATCTTTTCCTGCAATTTATCGTACAGCATGCGCTCGTGCGCGGCGTGCTGGTCGATGAGGTATGCCGTGTCTCCCGCCTCGTAGATGAGATAGGTGCGGAACAGCTCCCCCTTATAGACGAGCGCCTGCGGGTCGAGCTTTTCCCGCCCCCGCTTTTCCTCCGCTTCGCGCAAAAGGCGGCGGTTCTCTTCAAAGGCGTCCTCCTGCGGCGGCACGCGCGGGGAGCGCACCTCCATTACCTCGGGCGCGGGGAAGGGATCGCGGCGGATGCCCATAGGGGTCACGTCGAATGCAAGCTCACGGCGCGCCTCCTCCGCCGTCATCTGCCGCATGGGGGGCGCCTTGCGCCCGGGCGCGGCAGATCCCCCCTGCCCTATGGAGAAAGAACCCCTCTCTTGAGGCGCCGCGGCGTTTTCCTGTCCTGCGGGGGCGTTCTCCCCGGGCGCAGGCGCAGCGCTCTCCTGTTCTGCAGAAGATGTGCCGCGGGAGACGACATACTCGAGCGCGCGCGAATTGCCGTCAAGCACGGAGGAGATGATGGAATATACATTGCCGTAGACGACCTGGTTGTCGCGGAAGCGGACGTCCGTCTTGTTGGGGTGCACGTTGACATCCACCGCTTCGGGCGCTATGTCCAGAAAGAGCACATAGAAGGCGAACTGCCGCTTCATCAGATAGTTGCCGTAGGCATTGGCGATCGCCGCCGAAACGGTCTGGTTGACCACATACCGCCCGTTAACGAACAGCGTCTGATAGCTGCGGTTGGGCTTGGCGAAGTTCTGGTTCCCGATAAAGCCATAGAGGCGGATGCCGTTCTTCTCTGCCGAGATCTCGTAGCAGTTCTGCACGATCGAAGGGCCGTACACGTTGATCAGCGCGCTCTCGAGTCCGTCGCCGAAGGAGCGGTAACGCACCTTTCCGTTGATGCGGTAGGTGAAGGAGATGTGCGGGCGGGAGAGGATGAAGCGGGCGGCCATGGCCGAGACGTCCCCCTCCTCCTGTGCGTCCGATTTGAGAAATTTCAGCCGCGCGGGCGTGTTGAAGAAGAGGTCGTCCACCGTCACCGTCGTGCCGTCTGCCGAGGCAGAGGGCACGATCTCGCCGAGCACGCCCCCCTCCGCTTTCAGCTCCCACGCCTCGCCATCCGCCGTCTTGGAGCAGATGCTCATGCGCGACACCGAGGCAATGGAGGCGAGCGCCTCGCCGCGGAAGCCGAGCGTTCTGACGGAGAAGAGATCCTCTGCGCTTGAAAGCTTGCTCGTCGCGTGCGGATGATAGGCGGCGCGCAGCTCCTCTTTGGGGATCCCGCTGCCGTTGTCCGCAACGCGCACCCGCTTTTTGCCGCCGCCTTCGATCTCGATCGTGATCGCGTCCGCGCCCGCGTCGATGGCGTTTTCCACGAGCTCTTTGACGACAGAATAGGGGCGATCCACCACCTCGCCCGCGGCGATGCGGTTGTACACCTCGGGTGAAAGAATGTTAATCTTCATGATATTTCTCCTTCCACTGCGCGAGCAGGGCGAGCGCCTGCATGGGAGAGAGCGCATTGACGTCGAGGGCGTTCAGTTCCTCTCTGAGCGGATCCTGCGGCGCCTCCTCCCGCTCCTGCGGGCGCGCGGCAAGATCGTTCTTTTCCAGCGAACGCAGAATGCGCTTTGCCCGCGTTGTGACCTCCTGCGGCACGCCCGCGAGCGCGGCGACCTCCACCCCGAAGCTGCGCGAGGCGCCCCCGCGCACGATCTTGCGCAGGAACACGATCGTCCCGTTTGACTCGCGCGCATTGATCTTGTAATTTTTGACGCCCGCAAGTCTGCCCTCCAGCTCTGTCAGTTCGTGATAGTGCGTGGCGAACAGCGTCTTGGCGCGGATATTTTCGTTGAGATATTCGATCACCGCCCAGGCGATGGAGAGCCCGTCGTATGTGCTCGTGCCCCGCCCCACCTCGTCGAGGATGAGCAGGCTGCGCGGCGTGGCGCCGCGCAGGATGGCGGCGACCTCGGTCATCTCCACCATGAAGGTGCTTCTGTCCAGAATGAGATTGTCGCTCGCACCGATGCGGGTGAAGATGCGGTCGACGAGCGGCACGGTGGCGCTTGCGGCGGGCACAAAGCTGCCGATGTGCGCCATGAGCACGATGAGCGCCGTCTGCCTGAGAAAGGTGCTCTTGCCCGCCATATTCGGCCCCGTGATGATCATGGTGCGGTTCTCCGCCCCGTCCAGCAGGCAGTCGTTGGGCACAAAGCGCTCGCGCGAGAGCGCCTCTACTACGGGATGACGCCCATCGCGGTATTCGAGCGCGCCCTCTTCCACAATGGTCGGGCGGCAGTATTTATTCTCTTTGGCGACGGTCGCAAGCGAGACGATGCAGTCCAGCCGCGCCACGGCGTCGGCGATCGTCTGAAAAACGACGATGTTGCGCGCGAGGATCTCCAAAAGTTCGGCATACAGGCTGTTTTCCAGCCGCTGCGCCCTGTCGTCGCTGCCGAGGATGCGCTCCTCCAGCTTTTTCAGCTCCTCCGTGACATAGCGCTCCCCCGTAGAGAGCGTCTGGCGGCGCACATAGGTATAGGGCACCTTCTCCTTGAAGGAGTTGCTCACCTCGATATAGTATCCGAAAACGCGGTTATAGCCCACCTTCAGCGTGCGGATGCCCGTCTCCTCCCGCTCGCGCGCCTCGAGGTCGGCCAAAAGCGACTTGCCCTTGTCCTTGATCTCGCGCAGGTCGTCGAGCTCCTTGCAATATCCCGCGCGGATGAATGTGCCGTCGCGCAGCAGCCCCGCCCGCTCGTCGATGGCGCGGTCGATGAGCGCGCACACCTCCTTGGTGTCGGCAAGCGAGGAGGAGATCTCCTGCATGAGGGGCGAGGAAAAACCCGCCAGCTGCAGCCGCAGCGAGGGCACGACGGCGAGCGAACGGGAGAGCGCGATGCAGTCGCGCGGCTGCAGATTCCCGTTGGAGATGCGCCCCGTCAGCCGCTCAATATCGCGCATGCCCGAGAGCATGTCGCTGATCCCCATGCGCACGACGGTGGCACGGCACATCTCGTCCACGGCATCAAGGCGGGCGTCGATCTCCTGTTTGTTCTGCAGCGGCATCAGAAGGAGCGAGGCGAGCTTGCGCGCCCCCATGCCCGTCTTTGTACGGTCGAGCAGCCACAGAAGCGAGCCATATTTCTTCCCCTCCGCATTGCTGCGTACCAGTTCGAGATTGCGCACGGCGGTGGGGTCGAGCACCATATATTGCGAACCGTCTGAAACGCGCAGGCGGTTGATATTTTTGAGCGCATGCTTCTGCGTGTCATGCAGGTAGGCGATGAGCGCGCCCGCAGCCGCCGTGACGGCGGGCCGCCCCTCCAGCCCGAGCGCCTGCATCGACGCGGCGCCGAACTGTTCTTTGAGCGCGCGCTCCGCCTCGGGCGCGGAAAACGTCCAGGGAGGCGGGCAGGAAAAGTGCGGCAGAAGCCCGCGCTGCACCTCCTCGCTGTCCTTGGAGGCAAGCAGCATCTCGTCGTTGCTGATGACCTCCGCCACAGAGAGATTGATGAGCGATGAAAGGAGCTTTTCCACATTCTCCGCCTCGCTCGCGGCGCATTCGCCCGTGGTGATGTCCGCCCAGGCGAGCGCGCACCGTTCCCCCTGTTTTACGGCGCAGGCAATATAGTTGCTGCACTTTGCGTCGAGAAGATCCTCTTCGATGAGCGTACCTGCAGACACGATGCGGATGACGTCGCGATCCACCATGCCCTTCCCCTCCTTGGGGTCGCTGAGTTGTTCGCAGATCGCCACCTTCTCGCCCGCCGCCACCAGTTTTGCGATATAGCCGTCGGCGGCATGATAGGGCACGCCGCACATGGGCGCGCGCTCCTCCAGACCGCAGTCGCGGCCGGTCAGCGTAAGATCGAGCAGCGCCGACGCCTTGCGCGCGTCGTCGTAAAACATCTCGTAAAAGTCGCCCAGACGGTAAAATACGATGCAGTCCTTGTACTTCTCCTTGATCGCAAGGTAGTGCTTCATCATCGGTGAAAGCGCCATAACATCAGTCCCCCCTCTCTTCTCCGTACAGGGAAATGCCGTTTGCGCTCGTCACGTGCAGCGTGACAAATTCGCCGATCCTGTCCCTGTCGCTCGTGAAATAGCCCATGCGCCCCTCGGGATTGCGCCCGAGATACATGCCGCGCTTTTTGTCGAAATCCTCGCAGAGGATCTCCGTATCCTTTCCCACATAGCCCGCGCTCAGCCTGCGCGTATTGGCGTTCACCGCCTCTACAAGGCGCATGATGCGCTCCTTCTGCACCGCCTCGGGGATCTGCCCCTGCATGGCGGCCGCCTTCGTCCCCTTGCGCGGGGAATAGATGAAGGTGAACGCGGTGGAAAAGTCCGCCTCCTCCACCAGCGAGAGCGTATCGCAGAACTCCTCCTCCGTCTCGGTGGGGAAGCCGACGATGAGGTCGGTCGATACGGCGCAGCCGGGCACGCGGGCGCGCAGCATGGCAAGGCATTCCAGATAGTGCGCCCGCGTATAGCGGCGGTTCATCAGCGCCAGAATGCGGTCATTGCCCGACTGCACGGGCAGGTGGATGTGGTTGCAGATCTTCTCGTGCCGCGCGATCGTTTCAACGAGCTCCTCCGAAAAATCTTTGGGGTGCGAGGTCATAAAGCGCAGGCGGAATTTACCCTCGATGCGCGCGCAGGCGTCGAGCAGCGCGGGAAAGCGCACGCCCTCCTCCGAATGATAGGAGTCGACGTTCTGCCCCAGAAGCGTGATCTCGCGATAGCCCTCCTTGACGAGCGAAGTCACCTCGGCGATGATATCCTCGGCATGGCGGGAGCGCTCCCTGCCGCGCACATAGGGCACGATGCAGTAGCTGCAGAAGTTGTTGCAGCCGTAAGTGATGTTCACCCAGGCGTTGGGGTAGCTCGTGCGCACGGGCACGATGCCGTCCTCCGTGCTGCGGCGCTCCTCGCGCAGCGATATGATCGCCCGCTTTTCGCGGCGTTTGCGCTCGATCAGCTCGCCCAGCTCGTCGAGGTTGTGCGTGCCGAAGATGATATCGAGGAAGGGAAAGCGCTCTTTGAGCAGGGCGGCCTTGCCCTCCTCCTGCGCCATACAGCCGCCCACGGCGATGATGAGATGCCGCTTCTGCCGCTTTAATTTTTTTAGCGCCCCGATGTTGCCGAAGGCGTGATTTTCTGCATTTTCGCGGATGCAGCAGGTGTTGAAGACGATGATGTCCGCGTCTTCGAGCTCTGCGCGCTCGTCGTATCCGTGTTCGCGCAAAACCCCCGCGATCTTTTCCGATTCGTGCAGGTTCATCTGACATCCGTAGGTGATGATAGCGTACTTCATGTTTTCTCCGCTGCGGGGCTGCCCCGCCTTCCCGCCTTACAGGCGGGAGAATATGTCGCCGAGCTTGTTATGAAAGACGAGCTCGCAGCGATCGTCGATCCCTGTCTCGTCACGGTTGATGAGGACGAGATGTCTTCCAGAAAAATAATTGATAAGTCCCGCCGCGGGGTATACGCTGAGCGACGTGCCCGCCACGATGAGCAGATCCGCCTGCGAGATGGCGTACAGCGCCTGCATCATGACGTTGTCGTCGAGCGGCTCCTCATACAGGATGACCTCCGGCTTGATCACGCCCCCGCAGGTGCAGTGCGGCACCCCGCGCGAGGCGGCGACGATCTCGGCGTTATAGCGCTTGCCGCACTTGATGCAGCGGTTGCGGTACACGCTCCCGTGCAGCTCATACACCTTTTTGCTGCCCGCAAGCTGATGCAGCCCGTCGATGTTCTGCGTGATCACGGCAAGCAGTTTGCCCGCGCGCTCCCATTCGGCAAGTTTATAGTGCGTGACGTTAGGCTTTGCCTCGGGATGGAACACCTTCTCGCGGTAGAAACGATAGAACTCCTCTGCATGCTCACGGAAATAGGACGCACTCAGAATGCGCTCCGGCGGGTCCTGCCATTTCATCTGATACAGTCCGTCGCGCGAGCGGAAATCGGGGATCCCGCTCTCTGTAGAGACGCCCGCGCCGCCAAAGAACACGATGCGGCTGCTCGCACGCACGAGATCGATGAGCGCCTGCAATTTTTCCCGTTCAGGGTTGGTCATGCCGTCCTCCCTTCCGTCCCCGTTTCGGGGGACAAGATCTCTTGTCCGATTATAGCACAAATTGCATATTTTTTCAATCGATGCGCCCTGCGCGCGTGCAAATTTTTTTACAAAAAACAGATACTGTTTGCATGAACCGCACTTTCCGACTCTTTCTTTTGCTGACCGCCCTGCTCTCTGCCGCTGTGTTGGCGCTCTTTCTCTTCTACTTCGCCATGACGGCGGGGGCAAAACTCGACCTTGAAAAACTCACGAAGGACACGGCGTGCGTCAGCATCTTCGACGGGGCGGGGAATCCCGTCCCCCTGCCCGCGGGGGCGCAGGCGTTCGACGAGCTGCCCCCTCACGTCTGGAGCGCCTTTGTCGCCGTAGAGGACAAGCGCTTCTTCAAACACCACGGCGTGGACGTGCGCAGGATGGTCAAGGCGACAATGAAAAACGCCCTCTCCTTCTCCTTCCGCGAGGGCGCCTCAACCATCTCACAGCAGCTCATCAAAAACACGCATCTTTCGGGGGAAAAGACGCTCAGGCGCAAGTGCCGCGAGATCCGCCTGGCGCGCATGCTCGAACATGAAATGAGCAAGGAAGAGATCCTCTCCTGCTATCTCAACAGCATCTATTTCGGGCACAGCGCCTTTGGCATTGCAGACGCGGCGCGGCTGTATTTCGGCAAGACGCCACCCGAACTCGCCCCGCACGAGAGCGCCATGCTCGCCGCACTCATCCGCTCCCCCAACCGCTACTCCCCATTCCGCGACCCCGCGGCATGCCTCGCACGGCGGAATTACGTACTCTCGCTCATGCGCGAGCAGGGATATCTGACCGAGGCGGAGGAGCGCTATGCCGCAACGCAGCCCCTGCCCAAAGCGCCGGGCGAACAACTGGAACGCAACGCCTTCCTCGACGCCCTGTTTGAAGAGCTTGCGCACATTCTGCCCGACCTTTCCTCGGACAACGTGACGGTCTATACCCGTTATGACCCCGCACTGCAACAGCGCCTCGAAGGGCAGGAGGCGGAGAGCGACGCGGCCATGCTCGTACGGGAACACGCAACGAATGCCGTGCGCGCCTTTCACTCCACCTGCGGCATGATCAGGCGGCTGCCTGCCTCCCTCATCAAGCCGCTCGCCGTGTATGCCCCGGCGCTGGAGGAGAACCTCATCTCGCCCGCAACCCCGCTTTTGGACGAACGCGTCGACTACGGCGGCTATGCGCCCGAAAATTACGGCGGCACCTGCAGCGGATACATGAGCGCAAGAAAGGCCCTTGCAAGCAGCGTAAATATCCCCGCCGTAAAATTGCTGAACGCACTTACGCCGCATCGGGCGGCGCAATACCTTTCCCGCATGGATTTAAGTATTTCGGAGGAGGACGAGACGCTCGCGCTCGCGCTCGGCGGCATGCGCGAAGGCTTTACGCTGCCCGCCCTTGCAGACGCCTATGCAACCTTTGCAAAGGGCGGGACCTTTGCAAAGGGGCACTTCATCACCTGCGTAAAGGATGAACGGGGGCATATCCTCTACGAGAACAGAGAGGAGGAGCGCCCCGTCTTCTCGCGCGACGTCTGCGTGCTCGTCAACGACATGCTCACGACCGCTGTGCGCGAAGGAACGGCAAAAAAACTGAACACTCTGCCCTTTCCCGTCTGCGCCAAGACGGGCACGGGGGGAGGGGCCGCAGGCAATACCGACGCCTATACGATCGCCTATACGGGCGAGGACACGGTGTGCGTATGGCTGGGCAACCGCGACAATTCCCCCGTCCAGACGACGGGCGGCGCAAAGCCCGCCGCGATCGCCTGCGACATCCTGCGCGCCATGTATGCCGCCGCACCCCGCCCCCTTCCGGAGAGCGACGAGGTATGCGAGGTCGCGCTCGACGACGAAGAATATACCGCCAATCACCGCATGGTGCTCGCCGATCCGCTCGCCCCCGCCTATCTTGCGCGCAAGGAACTCTTCCGCAAGAGCGCCATACCGCAGCAGACGAGCACGCGCTTTTCCCATCCCAAGATCCAAAAACCGCAGATCACCGTCCATGATGGGGGCGTGACTATAGTATTATGTCAGACAAAGTACTATGATTACGTCATAAAAAGGCGTTGTGGCGAACAAACTACTACGATCTATCAGGGAAAATACCGCAACTGCATCTGCGACAACTCCGTATGTGCGGGGGAACGCTACGAATACTCCGTACAGCCCGTATGGCAGGGCGTGTGCGGCGAGGAGGTCGTTCTGCCCGCCGTCCGCATTCCCCTTCCCGCCGATGTGCCCGACCAATGGTGGGAGCTGCCTTAATATATTGATATATGGAAAAAGCCCGCATATCCGCGGGCTTTTTGCTGCAGGTAATTTTTACAGGGTGAACGTCTCTTCGCTCTCCATTGCCTCCTGCAGGAGCGCCTCGACGTCCAGCTTCCCTTCCTCTTCCTCTACGAAGGAGAGCTTTGGCTTGATCGCGGGGAAATCTGGCAGGAACACGGTACAGCAGTCCTCAAACGGCTGAATGGAGATATCGAACGTGCCCATCTTTTTGGCGTGCAGAATAATCTCATCCTTGTCGAACCCGATGAGCGGCCGCAGAATGGGGAGCGTCGCCACCGCGTTGGAAGAGGTGATGCCCTCGATCGTCTGGCTGGCGACCTGCCCAAGGCTTTCGCCCGTGATCAGGCACTGCGCGCCCTTCCTCTTTGCCACGCGCTCGGCAAGGCGCACCATAAAGCGGCGCAGCAGCGTCACGTTGAGCTCTGGCGCACACTTGCTGTGGATCGCCTCCTGAATGTGCGCCACGTTGATGGTCGTGAGCACAGGAGATATGGAATAGGCAGCAAGCAGTGCGGCAAGTTCCTTGACCTTCTCCTTTGCGCCGTCATTGGTATAGGGGTAGCTGTGGAAGTGCAGCAGCTCTACGCTCATGCCCCGTTTTGCCATCATATAGCCCGCGACGGGGGAATCGATGCCTCCCGAAAGCAGCAGCAGCCCCTTTCCTGAGGTGTCGACGGGCATTCCGCCCGGCCCCGGTTCAAAGCTGCAGAACACGAGCGCCTCGTGCGCAGTGCGCACGTCGACATAGACGGTATGCTCGGGCGAATGGACGTCCACCTTCAGGGGGAACGCCTGCAGAAGCCGCGCGCCGATCTCGGCAGAGATCTGCATGGAGGTGAGCGGATAATTTTTGTAGGCGCGGTGGCTCTCCACCTTGAACGTGCCGCGCCTGGGCGCGACCAGAAGGCATGCGTCATAGATCTCGTCGAGCTCCCCGCCCGTAAGATATCCGAGCGAATAGGAATGAACGCCGAACACGCGCGCAATCTTCGAGAGGATCTCCTCCGTCCGCCCCTCGTCGAAGGCGGCGATGAGATAGCGCCCGCTCGTGCGGTGCAATTCGTGGCGGATGCCCTTCAGCGCCCGCTCGAGGTTGACGGCAAAGACCCGTTCAAAATAGCCCCTGTTCTTTCCCTTCAGGTGGATCTCCGCATAGCGGATGATGATGACCTTTTCCATGATACTCCTTCTCAGCGGCCCGTGCGCGAGATCAGCTCGCTTGCCGCATCGTTTGCGGCGGCTGCCGCCGCCATGACCTCCTCCTGCGTCGTCTCCGTCGAAAAGCTGAAGCGCAGAACGCCGTGCAAAAAGCGCTCCTCCAGCCCGCACGCCGCCACGACGCGGCTGAACGGATGGCGCGAAGAGCAGGCGCTGCCCGTCCCGACAAGCACGCCGCGCTCCGCCATGAGCCGCTGCAAAATTTCGCCGCGTAGTCCGTCCGCCGCCACGGCGAGGATATAGGGCGAACCGTCTTCGGGGGATATGCGGCGGAAGACGTCGCAATTCAAACTCTGCCAAAGCAGTTCGCGCAGCGCGCTCAGGCGGGCGCCCTCGCGCGCAAGCGATACAAATTTCGGCTCTGCGGCATAGGCAAAGCAGAGGATGCCGAACACGTTCTCCGTGCCGCTGCGCATGCCCCCCTCCTGCCCGCCGCCGAAGAGATAGGGCAGCAGCCGGATATTCTTTTTGCGGATGAGCGCGCCCGTCCCCTTGGCGCCGCCGATCTTATGCGCAGAGATGCTGTATGCGTCTACGCTGCGCGGCAGGCGAAAGGCGATCTTGCCGTATGCCTGCACGCCGTCGCTGTGGAACAGCGTGTGCTCGTTGCGCTCCTTGACCTGCGACGAGAGCGCCTCGATGTCGTTGACGGCGCCCGTCTCGTTGTTGACGTGCACCACCGAGACGAGCGAAGTGCGGTCGTCGACGAGGGCGAGCAGCTTTTCGGGATCCACGCTCCCGTCCGCGCGCAGGGGCGCAAGGCGCACGTCCGCCCCCCGCCGTTTCAGCTCCATGGCGCTCTCGTACACCGCCGCATGTTCGCCCTGCGAAATGATGACATTGCCCCGCCTGCACAGGCCGAACAGCGCATGGTTATCTGCCTCCGTGCCGCCCGAGGTAAAGATGAGATCATACAGAAAGGGATCCGCAACCGCCTCAAGCAGCGTCTTGCGTGCCGATCTGATCGCGTTGTGCATGACGACCCCCTCCAGATAGAGTGCGGAGGGATTGAAATAATCGTCGCCGAGCGCAGAGAAGGCACGCTGTACCGCGTCGACGTTCGGCCGCGTCGTCGCGGCGTTGTCCAGATAGATCTTCATGCGCGCTCCAACTTATTCACGCCCGCAGCACGCACCAGGCATTCGAGCATCTCCTGCCGCGCCTCGAGCACATAGACCGTTTTGCCCAGCGATGTGGTGTACAGCACGTAATAAAACTCTTTTCCCTCGACGGGCGCCTTGTTCGGAGTGAGGAAGCGGATGCTCTTTCTGTCCATCCCCGCGCAGGTGCGCTGAAAGGACTCGCGATCCGCCCAGCCGAGCTTGAGCATATATTCCGCCTCGAGGCGGACGAGAAATTTGCGCCGTTTGCCGTTGAACACCTTTGAAACGCGCAGCTCGTCATCCACAAAGGAATAGTCGTAGCTGATGTTGAACCTTCTCTTGATGAAAAAGAAGATGAGCGCCGCGACCCCGATGAACACAATCAGCATCACTTCCGGGATGATGAGCACGAAAAACTCTGCGATCGTAAGATCTCCGTTCCGATATAAGCCCCAACGGGACATCCAATAGGGAACAAAGAACAAAAGCAGCGCGCAGAGCAGCACGATGGCGACGATCTGTGCGATATGAAACATCTTATACAGTTTTGCTTCGCGCAGACTCGACGCCGGGACGGCGCTCTCTTCGTAAAAAGTCTCTCTCTGCATCAGAACCTCACTTTCCCCTCATATACTTTCTGTACGCCGCCCGTGAGGGTGACGGATCCGTCCGAATGATAGTTGACGATCAGATCGCCCCCCTTCAGCTTGACGGTGATATCGGTGTCGCGCGCACACAGGCCGTTGAGCACGCAGGCGACCGCAGCCGCAGCGGCACCCGTGCCGCACGCCCACGTCTCGCCGTTGCCGCGCTCCCATACGCGCATCTTGATCGTGTAAGGGTTGACGACGCGGATGAACTCCACATTCACCTTCTGCGGGAAATATTCGCTGTGCTCGATCTTGGGGCCGAGCGTCTCCACAGGCACATCGTCCACCTTGGGGCAGAAGATCACGCAGTGCGGGTTGCCCAGATTAACAAGCGTGACGCGCAGCTCCTCGCCGTCGATAAGCATGGGCTGATCGACGATGCGCTCCCCCTTCCATACAGAGGGGATCTTGGCGCCGTCAAAGATCGGCTCGCCCAGATCGACGCTCGCCGACGACACCACGCCGCCGAAGGAGAACACCTTTACGCTGCGCACGCCGCTGTTCGTTTCGATGCGCATCTCCTCCTTGGGCACGATGCCCTCTTCATAGAGATATTTCGCCACGCAGCGGATGGCGTTGCCCGCCATCATGCCCTCCGAACCGTCCTGGTTGAAGATGCGCATCTTGGCGTCGGCGACCTCCGAGCGCTCGATGAGCACCACGCCGTCGCCGCCGATACCGTACCTGCGCGAAGCAAAGTTGACGGCGAGCGATTCGGGACAGGTGATCTGCCCGTCGGGATCTTCGAAGTAGATATAGTCGTTGCCGCAGGACTGCATCTTGACGAAGCTTAAGTTCATCTTCTCCGTGCGCAGATGGTTGATGTCCACGAGCTCGGTGTTGTATTCGGTGAATTTGCTTGCGATGATGTCGCAGAGCGCATTTGCCGTATCGAGCGAGGTAAGCACGGTGATGCCGAGCAGAATGGCATGGTGATGCAGCTCGATATAGTCGCTGATGGAATCCATGTCCGTCTTGCCCGTATAGATGATATAGTCGATCTTGCCATCGTCCATGAGCTTGGATACCTGCTTGGTCGCCTTGAGCCGGTCGACCACGGTCACGTCGATACCGAGCGCAGAGATGACCTTTGCGGTTCCCGCCGTGGCATACAGCGAACAGCCCAGATCGGCAAATTTCTTGGCGATGGACACGATCTCGAACTTGTCCTGATCGTTGACGGTGAAATATACCCCGACCGGTCTGTGCGGCGTGGGGTGGCACATCTTGAACCCTGCCGAGACAAGCCCCTTAAAGAGCGTCTCTTCGATCGTCTTGCCGATGCCGAGCACCTCGCCCGTCGACTTCATCTCCGGACCGAGCTGCGAGTTGACGTCGTTGAGTTTTTCAAAGCTGAACACAGGTACCTTGACGGCGACATAGGGCGAGTTGGGATACAGCCCCGTGCCGTAACCCAGCTTTCTGAGCTTGGCGCCCACCATGATCTTGGTGGCAAGCTCCACCATGGGCACGCCCGTCACCTTGGAGATATAGGGAATGGTGCGCGACGCGCGCGGATTGACCTCGATGACATACAGTTTGTTCTCATAGATGAGGTACTGAATGTTGATGAGCCCCTTGGTCTTGAGCGAGAGCGCCAGCTGCGTCGAGATGTCTACGATCGTTTTCAGCATGCGATCGCTCAGATGATAGGGCGGATACACGGCGATGGAGTCGCCCGAATGCACGCCCGCGCGCTCGATGTGCTGCATGATGCCCGGGATGAGCACGTCCACCCCGTCGGAGATGGCGTCCACCTCGAGCTCCGTCCCCATGAGATACTTGTCGCAGAGCACGGGATTTTCGATATGCTGCGCCAGGATGACGTCCATATAGCGCGAGATATCGTTTTCGGTGAAGGCGATCGTCATGTTCTGCCCGCCGATGACGTACGAGGGGCGCAGCAGCACGGGGTATCCCAGCGTTTCGGCGGCCTGGATCGCCTCCTCCTTGGTCATGACGGTGAGCCCCTTGGGGCGGGCGATCTGAAATTGTTCGAGCAGTTCGTCAAAGCGCTCGCGGTCCTCCGCCATGTCGACGCTGTCTGCGCTCGTGCCCAGAATGCGCACGCCCTTCCTGGCGAGATATCCGCACAGCTTGATCGCCGTCTGCCCGCCGAAGGTGATGACGACGCCGTACGGCTTTTCGACGTCGATGACGTTCTGCACGTCCTCGGGCGTGAGCGACTCGAAATACAGCCTGTCCGCCGTATCGAAGTCCGTCGACACCGTCTCGGGATTGTTGTTGATGATGATGACCTCGTAGCCGAGCTCTTTGAGCGTCCACACGCAGTGGACGGAGGAATAGTCGAATTCGATGCCCTGCCCGATGCGGATGGGGCCGGAGCCGATGACGATGACGCGGCGCTTCTTGCTGTTTTTTACGAACGGGACCGCCTCGTCGTGCGCGGGATCGTCGAAGGTGGAATAGAAATAGGGGGTCTGCGCGGCGAACTCGGCGGCGCAGGTATCGACCATCTTGAAGCATGCGCGGCGGTGGGGGACCTTGTTCCCGCTGATGCGCGCAAGGTCGGCGTCGGTATAGCCCAGCTGCTTGCCTGCAAGGTACTGCGCCCTCGTCAGCTTGCTGCCCGCGATGCTTCCCTCAAAGCGCACCAAATTGAGAAGTTTATGCAAAAACCAGCGATCGATCTTGGTGATATCAAAGATCTCGTCGGGGGTGATGCCCGCCTTCAGTGCCGCAAACACGGCGAACAGCCGTTCGTCCGTCGTCTTGTGCAGCTCGGCAAACAGTTCCTCGCGCGAGAGCGCCTCGAACTTGGGCGCATTGAGCGTCGTGAGCGAGATCTCCGCCCCGCGTACCGCCTTCATGATGGCCTGCTCGAAGGTGGGCGCGATCGCCATGACCTCGCCCGTCGCCTTCATGCGCGAGCCGAGTTCCCGCTTGGCGTACAAAAATTTATCGAAGGGCCACTTGGGCAGCTTGACGACGACATAGTCGAGCGTCGGCTCGAAACAGGCGAAGGTCTTGCCCGTGACCTCGTTTCTGATCTCGTCGAGGGTATAGCCCAAGGCGATCTTGGTCGTCACCTTGGCAATGGGGTAGCCCGTCGCCTTGCTCGCAAGCGCCGAGGAACGCGAAACGCGCGGGTTCACCTCGATGACGGCATATTCAAAGCTGTCGGGGCGCAGCGCAAACTGGCAGTTGCAGCCCCCCTCGATGCCCAGTTCGGAGATGATGGAGAGCGAAGCCGAGCGCAGCATCTGATATTCCTTGTCCGAGAGCGTCACCGCGGGCGCGATGACGATGGAGTCGCCCGTGTGTACGCCGACGGGGTCGAAATTTTCCATGGAGCAGACGGTAAGCACGTTGCCCGCGCCGTCGCGCAGCACCTCGAACTCGATCTCCTTCCAGCCGCCGATGTACTTTTCGATGAGCACCTGCGTGATGGGCGAGA
>CALVLK010000009.1 GCA_944337235.1 uncultured Clostridia bacterium | reverse complement strand
CTTCCCTTGGGACAGCCCGCTTATATTATCACTTCTCCCCCCACTTGTCAATCGTTTTTCATCCCTTTTTTCTCTCTCTTCTATATTTTTTTTCGGAAAATACAAAAGCGGCAGCTATTTTGCGGCTGCCGCTGAGATTCTGCACAAAAAACTTTGTGCGATCACTTCTTCATTGCCTCGACCTGCTTGGCGACTTCCTCGCTGAGATCCTCGTTCTTCTTTTCCAGGCCCTCGCCGCGGACGAAGAAGCAGAACTCCTTGAGCGTTACGGGGCTCTTCTTGTTTGCCTCGGCGATGAGCTGCGCGATGGAGACCTTGTCGTCTTTGACGAACTTCTGGTCCATCAGGCAGTTTTCCTCGTAGAACTTCTTGACCTTGCCGAGCACGATCTTTTCTGCGATCGCTTCGGGCTTGCCCTCGTTGATGACCTCTTTCTTGAGGATCTCCTTCTCCTTTGCGATGGTCTCTTCCGACACATCTGCCGCGCTCATATAGGTGGGCTTTGCAAAGGCGACGTGCAGCGCAATGTTGTGCGCAAGCTCCTTGGTGACCTCGTTCGCTTCGCAGGCGAAATTGAGCATGACGCCCATCGTGCCGCCCATGTGAATATACGTTTCGATGAGGCCTGCGCTCTCATACAGCTTGAAGCGGCGCACAGAGATCTTTTCGCCGATGACGGCGACCTGCTCCTGTACGAACGTCTCTACCGTTCTGCCCTCGAGGTCGCTTGCAAGAAGCTCTTCGAGCGTAGCGGACTTGGTCGCAGCGATCTGCTTTGCGATCGCATTGACAAGGGAGAGGAACTTTTCGCCCTTGGCGACAAAGTCGCTCTCGCAGTTGACTTCGAGAAGGACGCCCGTGTTGCCCTCGACAAGGGCATAGACAACGCCCTCGGCGGCGATCTTGGAGGCGCGCTTTGCTGCCTTTGCGATGCCGCGCTCGCGGAGAAGCTCCGCAGCCTTGGTCATATCGCCGTCTGCATCGACAAGCGCACGCTTGCAGTCCATCATGCCGGCGCCCGTCTGCTCGCGGAGCGCCATTACATCCTTAGCCGTAAATTCTGCCATGTGTACTATTCTCCTTAAAAGATGATTTACTCCTGAACGGGCTCTGCGGCAGGCGCTTCCTCTGCTGCGGCAGCGGGTGCTTCGGCAGCGGGTTCCTCGAAAGCAGCCTCTTCGGCAAACGTCTCGCCCTGGTTTGCCTCGATGACGGCATTCGCGATGACGGACGAAATGAGCTTGATCGCACGGATCGCGTCGTCATTTCCGGGAATGACATAGTCGATGAGGTCGGGATCGCAGTTGGTATCGGTGATCGCGACGATGGGGATATGCAGCCTTCTTGCCTCGGCAACGGCGATATCTTCGTTGTGGGGGTCGACGATGAACATGAGCCCGGGAAGGGAGCGCATATTCTTGATGCCGCCCAGATTTTCCTGCAGCTTTGCCATCTCCTTCTTGAGACCGAGCACTTCCTTCTTGGGAAGCAGATCGAACTCGCCGTTCTCTTCCATGCGCTCGAGCTTTTCGAGATAGTCGATCCTGCCACGGATGGTCTTGAAGTTGGTGAGGCATCCGCCCAGCCAACGGGAGTTGACATAGAACTGCCCGCAACGCTCTGCCTCTTCCCTGATCGCCTCCTGCGCCTGCTTCTTGGTCCCGACGAAGAGCACGCTCTTGCCTGCCTTGACCGATTCGGTGACAAAGGTGTACGCCTCTTCGATGAGCTTTGCCGTCTTTTCCAGGTCGATGATGTGGATGTCGTGACGGGCAGCGAAGATGTACTTCTTCATCTTGGGGTTCCATTTTCTCGTCTGGTGGCCGAAATGCACGCCTGCCTCGAGAAGCTGCTTCATTGTGATTACTGCCATAATTCCTCCGTTTACCTCCCCCGGACGCCTGTGGCGCACTCGATTCATCCGCAGAAAGATTTACGGACACGGAGAGTGCTGCGCCTTAGGGGTGCGTATTTACAGCCATAAAATTATATCAGATATCCGCGGCGGGTGCAACTGTTTTTTTGCCGAACGCACAGATTTTTTTGCAAAATCGTACAGAAAATGCCGCGAAAACGATGCGGGCGGGAGAATCAAACTCCCGCCCCATGGCGCCGATCATGCCTCGAAGCGATACGCCGCCGTGAACGAATATACCTGCCCTGCCTCCAGAACGGAATTGCCGCGGGCGGCATACTCGGGCACGTTGACGTTGTTGGGGATCGCCTGCGTCTCCAGACAGAACCCCGCGCGTTTGCCGTAATATGCCATCTTGCCCTGCTGATGCAGCCCGTTGCCCGCATAGAACTGTACGGCGGGCATATCGGTGAAGCAGGTCATGCGGATGCCCGTCTTGGGCCCCTCGGCAACGGCATAGCGGACGTATTCGCCGCTTCTGTTTTTGAGGACGTGACAGTGGTCGTAGCCGCCGCCCTGCGCAAGGTCGACGTCGTCCGCGTCGATGTCGCGCCCGATCGCCTTAGGCGTATTGAAATCGAACGGAGTCCCCCTGACCGCCCTGTACCCGCCCACGGGGATCATGGTGGGGTTGGTGGGCGTGATCTCGTCGCAGTCGATCCAGAGCGTATTGTCGAGAATGCTGCCGTCGCCCTCGCCGTTGAGGTTGAAATAGGCGTGGTTGGTCAGGTTGACCGCCGTCTTTTTGTCGGATACGGCGTAGTAAGCGATCTTCAGCTCGCCGTCGCGGAAGGTGTAGGTGACGCGCACGCGCAGATTTCCGGGATAATTCTCCTCTCCGTCGGGGGAGAGAATGGAGAGCGTGAGTGCGTCGCCGTCGATCTCATGCGCCCAGATCTTTTTGTTGAACCCCTCCTTGCCGCCGTGCAGATGGTTGCCGCGATCGTTGCAGTACAGCTGGTAGAGCACGCCGTCGATGGTGAGTTTTCCCTCGCCGATACGGTTGCCGAATCTGCCGATCAGCGCGCCCAGATAGCCGCCGTTGTTCTCGTAGCCCGCCACGTCGTTGTAGCCGAGAATGACGTCTGTGGGCGTGCCGTTGCGATCGGGCACGACGAGACTCTGAATGATCCCGCCGAAATTGAGGATGGTCGCGCGGCGCGCGCCGTCCTCCAGCGTGAAGGCGAGAACTTCCTCGCCGCGCTGTGTCTTGCCGAATACCTTACTTGTGATCATAGCTTTATTCTCCTGTTTTCTGTCCGCCGGAGCGGTCACTGTCTGAGTTCGCATGTGCCGAGGTCGCGGAACTGTGCCTCGAAGACATGGTCGGCGCCGAAGATACGCGCCATTTCCCGTTTATACGATTCCTCCTGCCCGTCGCGGCAGAACGCGAGCACGGTGCCTGCAAAACCGCCGCCCTGCATGCGGAACGCGCCGTCTTTGAGAATGCGGTCGGAGATCTTCAGCGCAAGCACGATGGGCTGCGAGATCTCGCCGGGCAGATAACAATTCTGCAGGTAGCCCAGGCTGCTTTCGCCACTTTGGCGGATACAGGCGAAAAACCGTGAGAGGTCGCCCCCCTTCAACGCCTCTGCGGCGTCCGCCACGCGCTCGTTTTCCTCGTAAAAATGGAAGGCGCGCAGCAATGCGCGGTCGCTGACCTGCCTGCGCAGCGCGGGGAGGCGGTCGAACACCGCTTTGCAGTCGACCTCGCGCAGATAGCGCTTGCCGAAGCAGGCGGCGACTTCGCCCATCTCGCGCCGGATATCGGCATAGTGCGACGTCAGCGAGGCGTGCGAGCCGCCCGTGTTGGTGAGCACCATGCGATAGCCGAGGGGCGCAGGCACGCGCTCGACGCTGCCCTCGGAAAAGTCGATCATGTGAAAGCCGCCCAGCGCAATGCCCGTCTGATCGAGCAGCCCGCACGGCTTGCCGAAGAAGGTATTCTCGGCAAACTGCCCCGCGCGCGCCAGCTCGGAGGGGGCAAGACGGCCGCCCAAGTAGAGCGCATTGACGATCTCGCCGACGAGCACCTCGAACGCTGCGGACGAAGAGACCCCAGCCCCGCGGAAGATGGTGCTGTGGGTGGCGGCGCTGAACCCGCCGAAGGAGTAGCCCTGCTGCTGCAGATAGTACAGTACGCCGCGCGCGAGCGCGACGGACCTGCCCTTCTCCCGCTCACGCATGCTAAGATCGCGCACGGAGAAACTGATGGGCCTGAAATCCTCCGCGACGATCTCTACAACGCCGTCGTTGCGGGAGGCGACCATACAGAGGATGTCGCAGGAGATCGCCGAGACCATGACCCTGCCCAGATTGTGGTCGGTGTGGTTGCCGATGATCTCCGCCCGGCCGGGGGAGGAAAAGATGCGCTCCGGCGCACGATGAAAGCGCTCGCGGAACAGTTGCTCCAGCTGCGCCCTGCGCTTTCCCGCCTGATTTTTCATCTGTGTCTGCATGACAATATTATATCACAGGCGGGGTCATTTGTAAATAAAAAAGAAAAAATTCTGCAAACTTTAGGTATGCAGAAAAGATACATCCCGGCGGTGCTGTTGTTCGCGCTGCTGTTTGCGCTGCTCTCGCTTGCCTGCCCGCGGCCCACGCCGCGCGCATATGCGCAGGAGGAGCAAAAGCGCGTCTACCTCACCTTTGACGACGGCCCGAGCACGGTCGTGACCAACCGCATTCTCGACACATTGAAGGAGGAAGGGATCCGCGCGACCTTTTTTGTCGTGAGCGACCGCGCGCGCACGCGCAAGGATACGCTCAGACGCATTGCGCGCGAGGGGCATACGATCGGCGTGCACTCTGCCACACATGATTATGCAAGCATCTATGCCTCCGAACAGACATTCTGGCAGGACGTAACGGAGTGCGCCGACTTTATCCGCACGACGACGGGCGTAGTGCCCTGCCTGTACCGCTTCCCCGGCGGCGGCGCGCACGAAAAGTACGCCGCCATGCTCAAAGAGCACGGATACCGCATTATCTTCTGGAACGCAGTGAACGGCGACGAGGAGATCAGGGACGCCTCCGCCGAAGATCTGCTGGCCCGTGCGGCAGAGACGGCGCGGGGCAAGCGCAACGTCGTTCTGCTCATGCACGATTCCGCCTTCCACCGCCAAACCGCCGAAGCGCTGCCCGCCATCATCGCGCACTTCCGCGCAGAGGGATACGTCTTTTGCGCCTTCTGATCAACTCCGTCGCAAGCAGGTCTGTGCATTTGTACAGTTCTCCAAGCGGAACGATGGCGGCGGAGGAGAGCAAGACGAGCGCCCATTGCGACAGTGAGAGCGCGGAGAGATCGAACAGCCCGCGCGCGAAGGGGAGGAGCACGAGCAGCGCATTCAGCACGATCCCGACCAATACGGTGCAGAGCAGCGCCCTGCGGGCAAAGAGCTCCTTCAGGCGCATCCTGCCCCGCTCTTTACATACATTGAACGCGTGGAACAGCTCGAGCAGCGACAGCGTAAGGAATGCGCAGGTAGAGCCGACGGCATTCCCCCAACGCAGCGTTGCAAAGACGAACACGCCTATGACGATCGCCGTCTGCAATATGCCGAATACGAGCATAAAGAGCAGCGAGCGGGGGCGGAAGATGCCGTCTGCCGAGACGGGCGGCCGCTGCATGACCCCCTGCGTGCGCTCCGCACCCAGCGCAAATACGGGCAAGGAGTCGGTGATCAGATTGATCCACAGAAGCTGCGTGGAGGTGAGAAAGTCGTACCGCCACAGAAAGAGGGTGGCGATGAGCACGGCGAAGACCTCGGCAAGGTTTGTGCTCAGAAAGAAGGATACCGTGCGCTTGACGTTATAGAAGACCCCCCTCCCCTCCTTCACGGCACGGACGATGGTAGAAAAATCGTTGTCGGCAAGCACCATGTCCGCGGCGTCCTTGGTCACGTCCGCGCCGTCGCCCATGGCGATGCCGATATCCGCCGCACGCAGCGCCGGGGCGTCGTTGACGCCGTCGCCCGTCATGGCGACCACCTCGCCCCCGCCCTGCAGCGCGCGCACGATGTCGAGCTTATGCCGCGGGGTGACGCGGGCGAACACCGAACAGCTGCGCGCACGGCTTTCAAACCCGTCGCCCATGTCGTCCAGCTCCTCGCCCGTGAGGACCTCGCCGCGGTCGGAGGCGATGCCCAGCCGCCGCGCGATCGCAAACGCGGTGTCCGCGCCGTCGCCCGTGATCATCACCGTGCGCACGCCCGCCTGCGCACAGGCGGCGACCGCCTCCTTTGCGCCCTCCTTGGGCGGATCGTACAGCGCCGCCATGCCGAGAAATGTCAGCCCGTCCTCCTCGATTTTGCCGCGGTAATCCCCCTCGGCAAAGGCGAGCACACGCATGGCCTGCGCCGACCAGGCGCGCATCTGCCGCACGATCACTTCGCGGTCTTCTGCGGTCATGGCGCGGTCCCCGCCCGCCGCGGCGATGCGGCTGCAGCGGGCAAGGATCGTATCCGTTCCTCCTTTGACGAAGAGCGCCTCCCCTTCATCGGTGCGCGCGGCGACGCTCATCCTGCGCCGCTCGGAGGAGAAGGGAATGCCCGCAAGCGGAGAAAATTCCGTCTTGCCACGCGCGGCGGCATACTCGACGAGGGCGATCTCGGTGGGGTCGCCCACATACCCGCCCGTTCCCCGCTTGACGGAGTTGCAGATGCGCATACAGCGCAATACGCGCGCGGTCTGGCCGGCGACGGCGGCGACCGTCATCCTGTTCTGTGTGAGCGTGCCCGTCTTGTCCGAACAGATACAGCTGCAGCTGCCCAGCGTTTCAACGGCGCGCAGTTTGCGCACGACGGCATGCGCCGCCGCCATGCGCTGCACCCCCATGGCGAGAATGATGGTGACCACGGCACCCATCCCCTCGGGGATCGCGGCAACGGAGAGCGCGATCGCCGTCATGAGATTGTCGAGAAAGCTCACCCTGCCCGCGATCAGCCCGCCCACAAAGAGCACCGCCGCCACCGACAGAACGGTGATCGTGATCACGCGGCTGAGGCGGGCGAGCGTTTTGTCGAGCGGCGAGGGCTGCGGCGCTGCCTCGTGCAAAAGACCGGCGATCGCCCCGACCTCGGTGTGCATGCCCGTGGCGGTGACCACGCAGCGCGCCCTTCCGCCCACGCAATAGGTCGAGGAATAGAGCATATTCTCCCGCTCGGCAAGGGGCGCGCGCTGCAAAAGCGTATCGCGCTTGCCCGCGGGGCGGCTCTCGCCCGTGAGCGCGGACTCGTCGCAGCGCAGTCCCTCGCATGCAAGGATGCGCAGATCGGCAGGGATGCGGTCGCCCTCCTCCACTTCGACGATGTCGCCGGGCACCAGGTCCTCGGCAGGGAGCACGCACACCCGCCCGTCGCGCACCGCCCGCGCCGTGGCGACGGAGAGCTGTTTGAGCTTTCGTATGGCGGAATCGGCGCGGTACTGCTGCAATACGCCCGCGAATGCATTGAGCAGGATGACCGCCAAGAGGATGCCCGTATCGGCGAGCTCCGAAAGATCGCGCGTGAGATATGCCAACAGTCCTGAAAGCGCCGCAGCGCACAGCAGAATGATCGTCATAAGATCGTGGAACTGCGCAAAAAAGAGGGCGATGATGCCGCGGCGCTTCCCCTCTTCCAATACATTTTTTCCGTGGCGGGCAAGGCGGCGCGCCGCCTCGGCAGAGGAGAGTCCCCCCTCCGTCGCCTGCAGCGCGTCGAGCGTCTGCCGCTTGGTCATACGATAGGCTTCCATACCCTCTATCGTATGCCCGTCCGGCTGCGATTATACGAAAATGCGGCGCGCCGTACAGGACGGCGCGCCGCTGAAAATTTTCTTCACGATCCCTGCTGCACAGCGAGGATCTCCTGAATGCGAAGCAGGAGTTCCTCCCTGCCCGCCCCCGTCATGGCCGAGACGGCAATGACGTTGTCCGCCCCCACGCCATAGCCGTTGGCAAAGGCGCGGATGCGCTCCTTCTGCTTCATGCGCGAGAGCTTGTCTGCCTTGGTCGCGATCAGCGTAAAGGGCAGGATGTGATAGTTGAGATAGGACACCATCTGCATATCCTCCTCCGAGGGATCGCGGCGGATATCCGAGAGCACGAAGACGTGCTTCAGATCCTCGCGCCGCGCGAAGAAGGCGTCGAACGTGGCCGCCCATTTCTCCTTTTCCGCCCTGGATACGGCGGCATAGCCGTAGCCGGGGAGGTCGGCGAGCAAAAAATCGCCGAAGTCGAAATAGTTGACAAGCCGTGTCCTGCCGGGGGACGCGCTGACCTTTGCCAGTCCTTTGCGCCCTGCAAGCATGTTGATGAGCGTGCTCTTTCCCGAGTTGCTCTTGCCGCACACGGCGATCATGGGCTTGTCCGGCTTGATGAACTGCCGCTCGAACGCGGCAGAGGTGATGAATTTCGCCTCACGAATTTGCATAATGAAGTCCTGTCACGGCGGAGCGGAACACCTCGTCGATGTTGCTCACGCAGATGAAGTTCAGATCCTTGCGGATGTTGGCGGGGATCTCCTCGAGATCCTTGCGGTTCTCCTCGGGGATGATGATGTCGTGGATGCCGATACGGTTGGCGGCGAGCGCCTTCTCTTTGAGCCCGCCGATGGGCAGCACCTTGCCGCGCAGCGTGATCTCGCCCGTCATGGCGACGTCGCGCCGCACCGGCTGACCCGTGAACGCAGACAGGATGGCGGTCGCCATCGTGATGCCAGCGCTCGGGCCGTCCTTGGGCGTCGCGCCCTCGGGGACATGGATGTGGATATCCCGCTTTTCGAACAATTCCTCGTCGATCCCGTACTTTTCGGCATGGGCGCGGATATAGCTGATCGCGGCGCGGGCGGACTCCTTCATGACGTCGCCCAGCTTGCCCGTGAGCAAAATATCGCCCTTGCCCTGCATGGCGGAGACTTCGATGGTGAGCGTGGCGCCGCCGACCGCCGTCCAGGCAAGTCCGGTCGCTGCGCCCACTTCGTCCTGTTCGCGCATCTCCTCGTCGTGCACAAAGCGCTTGGCGCCCAGATATTTTTCCAGATTGTTCTTGGTCACGGTGAGCTGCCTGCCCTCTTCGCCCTTGGCAATGCGCACCGCCGCCTTGCGGCACACCGTACCGATGGTGCGCTCGAGGCTGCGCACGCCCGCCTCCATCGTATAGCCGTCGATCATGTCGGAGATGGCGCCGTCCGTGATGCGGAGGTTCTCCTCCGTAAGGCCGTTCTCCCTGCGCTTTTTGGGCACGAGATAGCGCTTTGCGATCTCCTCCTTCTCCTGCGGCGTATAGCCCGAAAGCTCGATGATCTCCATTCTGTCGCGCAGCGGCCCGGGGATGGTGTCGAGCGTGTTTGCGGT
This sequence comes from uncultured Clostridia bacterium, assembly GCA_944337235.1. Classification (GTDB taxonomy): domain Bacteria; phylum Bacillota; class Clostridia; order Christensenellales; family Borkfalkiaceae; genus Gallimonas. Next base: position 42,718 of record CALVLK010000009.1, on the reverse strand, counting down.
GGCGATGAACATGACCTTGCTCAGATCGTAGGGCACCTCGAGATAGCGATCGCGGAAGGTGGAGTTCTGCTCGGGGTCGAGCACCTCGAGGAGCGCGCTGGCGGGATCGCCGCGCAGATCTGCCGAAATCTTATCCACCTCGTCGAGCAGGAATACGGGATTGACCGATCCCGCGTTCTTCATCTCGTACAGGATGCGCCCGGGCATGGCGCCGATATAGGTGCGCCTGTGCCCGCGGATCTCCGCCTCGTCCTTCAGGCCGCCCAGGCTCATGCGCACAAATTTGCGCCCGAGCGCACGCGCCACCGATTGGGCGATGCTCGTCTTGCCCACGCCGGGCGGGCCGACCAGGCAGAGGATGGGCGCCTTGAGCTCGCCCGTGAGCTTGAGCACGGCGAGATACTCCACCACCCGTTCCTTGATGCGCTCCAGCCCGTAGTGGTCCTCGTTGAGCACCTTTTCGACGTCGGCAAGCGACTGCGTGTCCTCCGTCTCTTCGTGCCAGGGCAGATCGATCAGCCAGTCGGCATAGTTGCGCAGCACGGTGTATTCGGGGGAGGAGGGGGGCATCTTGTCCATGCGGGCAAGCTCGGCAAGCGCCTTTTCCTCCACCTCCTGCGGCAGCTTTTTGGCGAGGATCTTCTCGCGCAGCTGCGCATTTTCCTCGACGTCGTCGCCCAGCTCGGCATGGATGGCCTTGAGCTGTTCGCGCAGGAAATATTCCTTCTGCGACTTGTCGATATTCTTGCGCACGTCCTGTGCGATCTTGCGTTCGAGGCGGGAGATCTCAAGCTCGTCGTTGAGGCAGCGCTCGAACAGCTTGAGCCGCTGCACCAGCCTGTCCTCGGCGAGAAGCTGCTGTTTGACATCCTCCTTGATGCGCATGTTATATGCACATACGTCGATATATTCGTCGATATCCCCGATCGTGGAGAGTTTCCCTTCGAGATCCTTTGAGATCTTGCCGTCCCCCGCAACGATATCCTTGACGAGTTCCTTTGCCGTGCGGAAGTACGCCTCCTCCAGCGCTGGATCGCCGTGCATCGTGCGGATCTCGTCCGTCACGGCATAGATATAGCCGTCCTCCACGCGGAAATCGCGGGCGCGGGCGCGGTAGAGCGCCTCGACGTAGACGCGGATGCGATCGCCGGGGAGGCGGGTCGCCTGCCGGATGCGCGCGACCGTACCGACCTCAAAGAGGTCGCTGCCGTCGGGATATTCCTTTTGCGCGTCCTTCTGACGGGTGAGAAAGACGAGCTTATCGTTTGATTCCGCGCGCTCGATCGCGGCGAGCGAGAGATTGCGCCCTGCGTCGAAGGCAACGCTCGTATGCGGAAAGATCACCTGCGTACGCATGGGGATGACGGACAGGATCCTGGTTGAAATAAGTTTTTCTGCCATGTGTCCTCCTTTGCACCTGCGGGCCGAAGCCGCGGATGCAGTTCTTCGTGTGAATAAATATTACCCGTTTAATATATCACACCTTTTCCCGCTTTTCAACCAAATAACCGAGAGAATTTTTACCAGCACAAAGGTCTCATAATTTTGTCACATGGTTTTTCCATAAAAAAGGACGGAGAGGGGCATACCTCTTCCGTCCGCTCCGCAGGCGGCGCGTGTTCCGCCGCCGCAAGGTGCGCACATTCCCCTAAGATTGCCCGCCCGAAACGATATCTTCATCTTCGCCCGCCGCGGGCAGAATCATGCAATATTTGGGATTATGCGCATATTTTGTATCTTGTTCTTTTTTCTTGCTCTTGTGTGTTTTCATATGCCCTCCCCTTGCAGATTGTGCAAAAAGAGGCGCGCCTATTCGGCGTCGGCGCCGCTTTCGTCGGGCAGCACAGATTCCTCCTGCGGCTGCCCGCTCATCTCGGCGATCGCCTCCCGCTCGCGCAGGCGGCGCTCGCACTCCCGCTCCTCCGCCTCACGGTCGATACGGTCGATCTGTTCCTCCTGTTCCCGTTTCTTTGAAATTTCCTGCATGATCTTTCCTCCCTTGATTTGTTCCGCCCCTCTCTCAGCGCCCGATCCGCTCGAAGCGGTACATCCTTACATAGAGCGGGTTGGAATTTTCGCGCACGTCCGTCTCGCCGAAGATGCCGCCAAGCGAAACGCTGGCACGGTTGAGAAGATCGCCGTCTGCCTCGGTAAGCAGCTGTTCTCCGCCATCCTTCTCCACCCGATAGACGCGGTAGCGCGCCCCGTCCTCCAACCCCGCAAAGCGGGCGCGGCGGTTGAATACCTCCGTATGTTTCTCGTGCAGACAGACGACGGCGATCGCCTCGCTTCCGTCTGCCGCGCGCACGAGATAGCCCGACCAGTCATCGCCGAACGCGTCGCCGAGCGGGGTATATTCGCCCAGCTGCAGCGTACGCCTGTGGCGCTTATAATAGGCGATCTGCGCCGAGATCTCACTCAGCTCCGCCTCGCTTGCCGCCGTGAGATCGCTCTCGTAGCCGAGCACTCCGCCGCATGCCACGCTGAAGCGTGCATACAGCGAATTGCGGTTGCCCGTCTGTTCATTGGGCGACGCCGAAACATGCGCCCCCATGCTGCTCTGCGGATAGGCGCACGCCGTTCCCGCCTGGATGCGGATGCGCTCGCGGGCGTCGGTGTTGTCGCTCGTCCAGATCTGCGGCATGTAGAAGAGAACGCCGAGATCGAACCTTCCCCCGCCCGAGGCGCAGCCCTCGAACAGTACGCCGGGGAAGCGCTCGGTGAGCCGTGCGAGCAACGCATACAGCCCGAGGATATAGCGGTGGCAATATTCGCCGCCCCGCGTGACGGCGTCGAAGCAATCCGTCATATAGCGGTTGTAGTCCCACTTGACATAGGCGGCCTTCACCGTCTGAATGACATTGGAGATCGCCTCGAAGAGATAATCCTGCACGCGTACGTCCGCCAGGTTGAGCATGAGCTGATTGCGCATGGTCAGCGGCTTGCGGAAGGGAACGCGCATAGTATAGTCGGGATGCGCGCGGTAGAGATCGCTGTCCTCAGAGATCATCTCCGGCTCCACCCAGATGCCGAATTGCAGCCCCATGGCGCGAACCTCATCGGCGAGCGAGGCGATCCCGCCCGTCTTGGCGGCGTAGTCTTTCCAGTCGCCGAGCGAAGAGGTGTCGTCGTCGCGCCTGCCGAACCAGCCGTCGTCGAGCACGAACAGCTCCGCGCCCACGTCGCGGGCACGGGCGGCGATGGAGAGGATCTTATCGCGCGTAAAGCTGAAATATGTGCCCTCCCAGTTGTTGACGAGCACGGGCCGCTCGCAATCCGCCCAGCGGGGCGGGATGATGTGCGTCATGACGAAATTCCGCATGCGTGCAGACGCCTCCGCAGGGGACTGCGCGTAGACGAGGACGGCCTCGGGCGTGTAAAATGTCTCGCCCGGTTCCACCCTCCACGAAAAGCCGAAGGGGTTGATGCCTGCGATCAGGCGCGTTCTCCCCGTGTCGTCCGCCTCCGCCGTTTCGCGGTGATTGCCCGAGTAGATGAGATTGCACGCATATGTTTCCCCGGGGCGGGTGAGCATGACAAAGGGATTATGAAATGCCGAAGAGGAGCCCGCATAGGACGCATTCTCGCACTTGCCCAGGGCAAGCGGACGGGTATGGCGCTGCCGCTCGCTGCCCCATGCGCCGTCGAACGTGGTGAAGGAGAAATCTTTCCCCCAAAGTTCCAGCTGCAGCGAGGCGATGCGCTCGATCTCGACGGCATACTCCCCCTCATTTTTCAGCCATGCGGAAGAGACGATCGCGTCGCACGCCTCGAGCGGCATCAGCTGCAGGCAAAGCACAAGCTTTGCCGCCTCGTCGCGGTAGGTGAGCCGCAGGCAATCGCCCCCGCCGCACGCATGCGGCAGCCCGGCGGGCAGAACCCGCGGGGCGATCTCAGCCCCCGTCAGCACAAAGCGCGAGGCGACGGAGCCGTCTGCGTGGCGGATCAGAAGAGAGGGTTCGCGGAAGTCCGTACTGCCCCACGGCGAGCAGGGGAGCAGCGTTCTGCCCTCCCATTCGGGGGCAAGCAGCTCCGCCCCCGCGGTGTCCCGCACAAGTTCGCCGAAGTAGCGATATTCGGCACGCCCGTCTGCGCAGAAGAGCAGCATGCTCGTATGCGCCGTACTCAACAAAAAATAATTTCCCTGTCCGGAAAGCATGGTCATATCTCCTGTTCAGGGAAATTATATCATATCTGCTCCGTCTTGTAAAGAGCCAATCTTTTTAAGTCTCACGCCTGCACGGGATCCAGTTCCTTTTCTACCTTGCCAAAGAAGTGCGCCTTCTCTTCCACGGCGCTCTTTTCCGCCGTCTGCACCGTGTAGTAGCCGCGGGCGAGCATCTGTTCATAGACATGAAACTGCGTCTCGGCGCCATCTGCATAGCAATCGAAAATGTGTTTGCGGAACGCCTTGCTGTTCCCCTCCGTCAGCGCCTGCGCATAGAAGCCCATCAGCTGTTTTTCGACATTGAGCATGTCCTGCAATGCGTCGCGCTCGTTGAGCGAAGTATCCTGCTTTGAAGCTCTCATGCCTTGCCTCCCAAAACACATCTGAGCGATTCGAAGCGCTGTTTATGCGCCTGCGCTACGGACGCCATCATCTCTGCAAGCGCCGTATCTGTAAGCGTATTGGCGTAGACGTTCGCCTTTTTGCACGCCATCTCCTCCGCCATGAGCACATGCGAGAGGACGTCGAGTTCCTTGACTGTAAGATTTGCCATAAACAAAACCTCCTGCAAGCAATATGCGCAGGAGGCCGCCGTTCTATTCCTGCCCGCCCGCCGCATGGCGGCAAAGGCCGCGCAGCGTGCATGCGGCGCAATCGGGGCGCTGTGCATGACACACCCTGCGCCCGTGATAGATAAGCCAGTGGTGCGCGCGGCTCCAGAGCTCCTGCGGGATCGCCCGCATGAGCGCGCGTTCCACCTCTTCGGGCGTCTTGCCCACGCCAATGCCGAGGCGGTTGGCAACGCGGAACACGTGCGTATCCACGGCAATGGCGTCGCCGCCGAATGCGACGGCATAGACGACGTTTGCCGTCTTTCTTCCCACGCCGGCAAGTTTTTGCAGCTCCTCCTGCGTGGCGGGAACCTGCCCGCCGTAGCGTTCGACGATCTCGCGCGAGGCGGCAAGGATGTGTTTTGCCTTATTGTGATAAAATCCGCAGGAGTAGATATAGCGTTCCAGCTCCTCCTGCGAGAGGTGAAGCATCTCTTCGGGCGTCGCGGCGACGCGGAAGAGCTGCTCCGTCACAAGATTGACGCGCTCGTCGGTACACTGCGCCGAAAGGATGACGGCGACGAGCAATTCGTACGGCGTGCGATAGTGCAGCGCGGGGCGGGCGTCGGGATACAGCCGCTCCAGCTCCTTGAGAATTTCCTGCGTATTGTCCATACCGCTATCATAGTGCATTTGTGCAAAAAAGGCAAGCGTTTTGCGCCGCCCCTACAGGCGGGAACAGCCCTCCGCCGTGTACCGCCACAATCCCGCAAAGGAGGAGTACCCCCTGCCGCGCACGAGCGCGCGTGCCCTGTCCGCCGCCGACGCGTCAAAGCGCACCGAAAGCCCGCACCCCACCCCCGCGCATGCCGGCGTAGCGATCGCCCGCGCCTGCGCGCCGAGGCCGTGCAGACGGGAAAGAAAGTCCAGCGCCTGTGCGCGGGAGCGAAATACTGCAATCACCGTCATTTTTTTGTCCTCTTATTCGTATGATAGTCTTATTGAGAGGGCCGCGCCCTCATCTGATTCAAAGGGAGAAACGCCATGCTCTATCTTGATCATGCCGCGACGGGAGGGAACAAGCCCGCCGCCGTACGCAACGCCGTAATGTCCTCGCTGCAGGTCTGCGCCAACGCGGGCAGAAGCGGACACCGCCTCTCCGTTGCACTTTCGGAGCGCGTGCTCGAATGCCGCAGGCTGCTGAGCGAACTCTTCGGCGGATACGGCTTTGAACGCGTCGTGTTCACAAAAAACTGCACCGAAGCGCTCAATCTGGCGCTGCTCGGCACGCTCGAGGCTGGCGATCATGTCGTTACGACCTGCCTGGAGCACAACTCGGTACTGCGCCCGCTTGCGCACCTGAGGCGCACGCGCAGGGTGGAATACTCCGCCGCGCCGCTTGTGGGCGGAAAGCTGCGCGCCGAGACGATCGCCTCGCTCGTCAAAAAGAATACGCGCGCCGTCGTCGTGACGGCGGCCTCCAACGTGACGGGGGAGACGCCCGACCTCAAAGAGATCCGCCGCCTCATCCCCTCGCGCGTGCTGCTCATCGCAGACGGTGCACAGGGCGCGGGGCACATCCCCCTCAACATGGCGGAACAGGGGATCGACATGCTCGCGTTGGCGGGGCACAAGGGGCTGTACGCCATGCAGGGCATCGGCGCGCTGCTCTTTTCCGAGCGCGTGCGCCCTGCGCCCCTGCTCTTCGGCGGCACGGGGAGCGAGAGCGCCCGCATGGAGATGCCCGACTTCTACCCCGACCGCCTGGAGAGCGGCACGCTCAGCTACCCCGCCATCGCCTCGCTGTTCGAGGGTGCGCTGTATGTGCGCGAACACCGCGAAGCGATCGCCGAGAGCCTGTTTGCGCTGACCGCCGCCGTGCATGCCGCGCTATTGTCGCTGCCCGAGATCGAAACCTTCTTTTCGCCCAACCCCTGCGGCATCTGCGCATTTGCGCATCGGCGCATCCCGTCGGAGGCGCTTGCCGATCTCCTGTCCGAGCGCTTCGACATCGCCGTCCGCGGCGGCCTGCACTGCGCGCCCCTTGCCCATAAGGCGTTGGGGAGCTTCCCGAACGGCCTTGTGCGCGCCTCGTTTGCCTTCGGACAGGGCATGAAGGAGGCAGACGCCCTGCTGCACGCCCTGCGCGATCTTCCCGAAGAGGCGGCTACATCTCCTTGAGCTGCTGCACGAGCTTTTGCAGCTTTTTGCGCCGCACGGGGTCGAGCGTGGGAGCGAACTGGCGATAGAAGAGATCGATCTCTGCGTTGGTGAGCGTGCCCGCGCGCTTTCCCTCGACGGCGCGCGCAAAGATCTCCTTGATCAGCGCGCCCTCGCCCTTCCCCTCGAACTGCGCGGCAAGACGATTTACCTCCCCCTGCCAGTCGACGAAGCCTTCCCCCGTAGCATTCCCCTGATTTTTCCTCTGATAGCTTGCGAAATCGTCCATTCCACTCCCTCCTTTTCAAAACGCCGCAGCGGGCGCCCCGTAACACATCGTATGCGACGAACGCGCGCAATGTGCCGCGGCATAGAATGGAGCATGGATCTCACCCTTCTTGTACTGTTGCTTGCCGCGTTCAACCGCGACGACCGCTCGAAGCAGGCGCTGCAAGACGCCCTTGCCTTCTACCGCGAACACCGCGAACTGTTTGCGCTGCTTGCCGGAGCGCAGCAAAAGGGCGCCGGAGAGGACACCAAGGCAGAAGAGCCCGCCGCAGACGCCCTCCTCAGCATTCTGCTTGGCAATATGCCGAACGACAAGACCACCCCGCCTGCATGACAGGCGGGGTGGTCCATGTTTTAAATTCAGCTGCGCTTCCAGCAGTAATCGACATAGGGATCTTTCAGAAATCTTGCGGCCGTTTCGGAATCGGACAGGCTTCTGCCTGACAGATCGGGGCCGCTCGTATCGTCGGCCTCCGAAGCAAGGAACCATCCTTCGGGATCTTCAAACACAACGTCCGTGAGCCTGACACAGTCGGAAAATGCCCCTGCGCCAATGAACGTGACGCTCTCCGGAATTGTGATCTCGATGAGCGACCGGCAGCCATCAAACGCCTGTTCGCCGATCCTGGTCACGCTGCTCGGAATGACAATGCTTGCAAGCGAGCTACAGCCGGAGAAGGCGGCATCGCCAATGCTCTTCATCCCCTCCGGAAGAGAGACCTCCGTAAGAAGCCAGCACACATCGAATGCAGAATCGGCAAGCCCGGCCGTATCGCCGCGAAGCGATACCGTGGTCACCGCCCTATCGCAGTCGATCACCCAATCGTCGACGTAGCTTACGCCGCCCTCCGTTTGGATACAGTTTTCACAGCCGGAAAATGCGCTCTCTTCTATACGCACAACACTGTCCGGAATGGCGACGGCCGTAAGCGAAGTACACCGGGCAAATGCGGCGCTGCCGATGCTTGTCACACTGTTTGGAATGGTGACGCTTGCAAGCGAGGTACAATCCTGAAAGGTATTGTACTCAATCCTCGTCACTCCGTCGGGGATGGTAAAACTTGTAAGGCTCTCGCAGCGATAAAATGCCCGCGCGCCGATCCGGGTCGCCCTGTCGGGAATGGAAATGCTTGCAAGGCGCGTGCAATCCTGGAACGCACGCTCCCCGATGTACAGAACATCCGCCGAAAAGGCAATTTCCGTCAGGCTGCTGCACTGAGAGAACGCATCGTCCCCGATGCTTGTGACGGCGCCCTCCATTGCGACTTCTTCAAGGGCATAACAGTACATGAAGGCAGAATCTTCAATACTTGTCACGCCGCCTGGCAGATTGATCTTCACAAGCGAAGTGCAGCCGTTAAATGCGCCATCCCCGATCGACGTTACGCTGTCTGGAATGACAATTTCGGTAATGCCGCCGCAGACCGCGAACGTCCGCACCCCGATGCTTGTCACGCTGTCCGGAATGGAAATGCTTGTAAACGAGCTGCAGCCCTGAAATACATAATCGCCGAGCTCCGTCACGCCATCGGGGATCACAAGATCTGTGATGAGCTGACCGTTGAGGTAAAGCCCCCCGCCGTACATCAGCGGATTGGAAGTGATATCTTCGAACGCGATCGCGCACCATGCCGCAAGATCGAAGATATTTATACTTGCAGCGAGTCGCAGTGATAGAACGCATTGCTTTCAACGCTTGTTATACTGTCCGGAATGGTGATGCTCGTGATCGACGAACAGTCGCGGAACGCATAGTCCCCTATGCCCGATACGGGGCGGCTGTCGTAGGTCGCAGGGATATACACCTCGGTCGCCGTTCCCGTATACCCGGTGACTAAGTAAGATGACCCGTCATCAGAAAGCCTATAGACGAGCCCGGGCGTCGGATCATATTCGATTTTCTCGGTGCATGCCGCAAGTGCTGCCGCGGCGAGCGTTGTGCAGAACAGAATGCCCAAAAGCCGAATGTGTTTTTTCATATACCGTCTCCTTATCTGAATATTTTTTTTGGCTTTGTAAAAGCGTGCCCTCAACCGAAGACACGCCCTGCATCAGTATCTCCGATTGCCAGGTACAAACTTCCGCCATATCGGGAATTGGAGATACGAAATGTCCATTCGTATCCCAATATGGCATATAGACGATTATTTTTTGTTCGGTTTTCTTTTAATAGCTAGCAATTTCAAAAAATCATTAAACATTGAGGTGTCCTTTGGCTCGAACATCATCCATTTACCGTCGTGGTACGTTTGAGCTTGGTCGTAAACGGCTCGTGTTTCCTCTAAGTAATCGTCTTTATTCGCTTCAAATTTTGCTCTCTCGTCTTTTCCAAAAATGATCATAAACCCGATACAATTTTTTCTCGCATAGAGCGAGCATAGCGTTTTGCCGCCACGACGGTATTTATATTCATATTGCCACGCCTTCCAGCCACTATTCCACAGACGCTCCATATCATAGTTTTTATCGATTAAAACAACCAACTTGTTCCACACTTCATACAAAGGTTTACTGACTAGATTTGACAATTCATCCGCCCCAGGAGCAATGACAGGCATGACAACCTCCTTAATTGTTATTTTTCATTACGCCATACAAAGATTGTACCCGATTTCATTATAGCACAACAAAACGGCCATTGCAAGAGCAAAATAAAAAAAATTTTCATAAAATTTACCCCGCCTGCATGACAGGCGGGGCAGTCCTTATTTTAAATTCAGCTGCGCTTCCAGCAGAAGCTGCCATAGAAGGTGTCTGTAAGATATCTTGCCGCCGTTGCGGGGTCGGAGAGATTTCTGCTTGGAATGCTCGTTCCGCTTGTTGCCGTCGACGAGGTCGCCCGCCACCACCCGTTCGGGTTTTCAAAGGTGACGCTCGACAACGATTGACAGTCATAGAACGCATCCTTCCCAATGCTTGTCACGCCGCTTCCGATGGTGACGCTCATAAGCGAATCGCTGTATGCGAACGCGTAATTTCCGATGCTTGTCACGCTGTCCGGAATGATGATATCTCTGAGCGCGTCGCAGTTGGCAAGCGCATAGTCTCCGATGCTCGTCACGCTGTTTGGAATGGTGATGCTTGTAATATCGTCTCTGTTATAGAAGGCGTATCGATGAATGGCATAGGTCCGGTCATCGGGAAGTGTCAGTTGCGTCTGCGTGCCGGCATAGCCAATCAGACAGGTAACGCCGCCGTCCGAATAAAAAACGTAGCCGTCGCTTGTGGTATTCAGCTTGCTGTCTGCATCTGCCGAGGTATATACATCCAACGCATAGTACCCCAAATAGCCATAATCGAAGCTGCCCTTGGTGACATCCAAGTCAGAAAAATTATATACCTCCACCAACTGATAGCAATAGCGAAATGCTTCTCTCCCGATACTTGTAACGCCGCTGCCTATGGTGATGCTCGTCAGCGAGGTGCAGCCTCGGAATGCATAATCTCCGATGCTTGTCACGCTGTCCGGAATGATGATGTCTCTAAGCCCGTCGCAGTCTGCGAACGCATAATCTCCGATGCTTGTCACGCCGTCCGGAATGCGGATCGCGGCGAGCTTATCGCACCAATAAAATGTAAATCTGCCGATGCGCGTTATGCCGCCCGGGAGTGTAATGCCTGTAAGCGCTCTGCAACTAAAAAACGCAGAATCGCCGATATAGGCCACACTTTCCGGGATAGAAATACTTGTAAGCGTTACACAACTCGAAAAGGCAGATTCTGCGATCCCCACCGTATTGGGACGAAGGGCGACCGAGCGAACATTCGTATCACAATCAAATACCCATCTGTCGATGTAGTGCACGCCGTTTTCTGTCTGTATGACGTTATCGCAACCATAAAATGCACTGGAACCTATCCCGGTAACGCAGTCTGGGATGACAATATCCGTAATATCATCCCTTTTGAAAAACGCATACTGATAGATAGAATATGGCCGATCGTCCGGCAAATTTAATTTCGTCTGCGTTCCGACATAGCCCATCAGATGAGTGACATCATCGGAATAGAAGAGATATCCGTCGTCAGTCGTGATCATGTTGCTGCTCCCGACGGAAGGCGTATATACATTCAGCGCATAATAGCCAACATTGCCATACTCTTCATCACCCGCCGTAATACTCAACGGAGAGCGATTATAGACTTCGATCAGCTTATAACAGCCATAGAAGGCAGAAGTTCCGATGCTTTCCATATGCTCCGGGATGACGATACTCGTAAGCGAATGGCAGTAAAAGAACGCCTCTCTGCCGATACTCGTCAAACTGTCCGGAAATACGACACTTCTTATCGTATCACAACCCCGGAACGCCGAAAAAGGGATATGCGTTACGCCGTCCGGAATGACAAGATCTGTGCAGAGTTGGCCGTTCAGATAAAACGCTTCGGAAAATACCAACGGGTTCGCGAACGAGTCCTCAAACTCGATCTGACACCATGCCGCAAGATCGGTAAGATAGACCGCCTTCAGCCCGCTGCAATCGCCAAACGCGTTTTCACCGATCCGCACAATGCTGTCCGGAAGGGAGACGCTTGTCATACTCTCGCATCTAAAAAAAACTTCCGCCAAAATCTCGGTCACGGGAAGCCCCTGAAAAAATGCAGGGATATAGACTGCGCTCGCATCGCCCGTGTAATCCGAAACGACGTAATGGGTCTCATCGGCAGAGAGCGTAAACGCAAGCCCCGGCGTCGTATGCTGCGCGCCGCATATGCTGCACACATCATTGACAAAATCGTGCCCCAATGCCTCGACGATCTGCTGCTCGGCCAGGACAGCGCTGCACACCGAGCAATGGCTTCCTTCGGTCAGGCCCGTCTCCGTACAGGTAGGCGCAACGGCGGCATCTGTCACGACGGTATGGCCCGTCGCTGCGATCGCCTCGGCATAGCTGTCCCCGCATACGGTACAGGTGTAGGTGCGCACGCCTTCTTCCGTGCAGGTGGGCTGTGCGGTGACTTCGCCCTCGTATGTATGCCCCGTGGCGGGAAGGGTAATGGTCGTAATCTCGTTCTCGCCTTCTGCATCGGAAAAGTTCCTGCCGCACTCTGCACAGGACCAGTAGGCGATGCTTCCGTCCTGCGTGCAGGTAGCAGCGACGGCTTCGTGCGCGGTCAGCGTGTGCGTATGTTCGCCCTCCCCGCTGCACGCGGCAAGTGCCAATATGTCGAACATGGCACAGAGCAAAACGCCGGACAGCCTCACATACTTTGTGATTCTTTTTGTCATGGACTCCCTCCTGAAATCTGCAGATAAAAGGGCACGAGATGCTTCTTCCCACACCCACAAATGTTATCCGCCGGATATTGCGATCATATTATATCACCTGCACCCCCCCCCGCAACGGGGAATACAGATTTATTACAAATTGCTTACAAAAAAATTACATCCATCGGAGCCCCGATGGATGCCATATTGTCGGATAAAGTTGTTACAGCGCGGCGACGAGCGCGTTCAGCATGATGTCGTCTTCGCCCCAGACCATGGGCGCGGAGACGCCGTGGGGGTGCCCCTCTGTGCCGCTCGCCGTCGTGATGCCCACGTCGTGAATGCAGGTGTCGGAAGTCGGCCAATGGATGGTGGCGACGGTGAGCTTCATCACGCCGTACGGGCTGACATAGAACGTCTGCATGATGCCCTTGCCGTACGTCTTGGCGACGCCGTTCTCCTCGCGCAGCCAAATATCGGAATATTCCAGCATGTCGTAGTCGATGAGCACGCCGATGAGCGCCTCGGATGCGGACGCCGTGTTCTCGTCTGCGAGCAGATAGATCTTCGATTCATTGTAAAAATACTCGGAATAGAGATTGTTTGCCGCGCGGTTGATCTCCGTTGTGCCGTCTTTATAGCGCGCCGTGACCACGGGCGGGTATGCCTCGGAAGAGGAGCGGCAGAAGAAGGAAGCGATAGATTGCAAAATGTCGAGCGAGCCGCCGCCGTTCGTTCTGAGATCGAGGATGAGATGGACCCTGCCCCGCTCCCGCATGATATTCATGAGGTAGGCGAACTCGTTTGCCGCGTTGCCGCTGAATTCGTCGATGCGGATATACGCCGTATCGCCGGGGAGGCCCACGATCGGGTTGCCCGTCTCGACGCACTCGTTGCCCAGCTCGCCGCGGAAGGAGTAGCTCGTTTCGCTGTCGCGATAGCTGCAATATACCGCCTGATATGCCTGCGGCACGAGCGGCACCGTTTGGGCACGCGCCGCGGTGTAGCCGACCCGCAGATAGCAGGTATCCCCCGCGCTCACAGTGGAGAGCGCCGCGATGAGTTCATCGGTATTCCCCGTGTCGAGAGCGCCGAGGTCGGTGCCGAAGGAATAGACGTACATGCCCTTCTCTATCCCCGCGAGCTCGGCGGGGGAGTTCTGCACGACGATGGCGATCTGCGGCAGCACGCCCTCCTCTGTCTCGGCGTCCCACACCGAGATGCCGACGCCGACATTCTGCCCCGCGCTCTCCAGGAGCAGTGCGTCGTACTCGCTGAGCGTATAGAAGCCCGAATAGATATCCACCTCGGCATTGAGCGCGTCGATCCAGCTCTCCGCGTCGGAATCCTCCGTCACGCTTGCAAGCACGGCGTCGCGGTCGATGGGCTGATAGTAATATTTTTCCGTCGTATCGAGCGCCCAGAGGAAGGACTGTACCTCGTCCGGAATGGCGGCCTGCCGCACAAACCACCCGCCCAAAAAGCCTGCGGCGACGAGGATGAGCGCAAGAATGACGCTTGCGATCGCGTTGAGCGTCTTGCGGCGCGAGCGCACCTTCTGCTCCTGCCCGTCCTGCGCGGGTTCGGGCGCGGGCGCCGGTGCTGGCGTGGGTTCGGGTGCGGGCGGCGCGTCGAAAAATTCGTCTTTCTCCTCGTTACGGTTTCTTTCTTCTTCCATATAAACCTCCGTTACTGATGCAGCAATCTGTATATGATACTGATGACGCGGAAGGTCACCGCGTCGGGGAAGTTGCGGATGTTCAGCCCCGTGATGCGCTCGATCTTATCCAGCCGGTACATGAGCGTATTGCGGTGCAGATAGAGGTTGCGCGACGCCTCGGAGATGTTCAGGCTGTTGTTGAGAAATTCCTCCGCCGTCGCGACCATCTCCTCATCGTCGAAGATGCTGTCGGAGTCGCCGATATTGAATTGCCGCATATATTCGCGCAGCCGCTCGACGGGTACGTCCTCGAGCATCTTGATAAGCAGAAATTCGCGGTAGGTGTGCACGCGCCCGCTCGCATGAAAAAGCGTACTGACGCGCACCGCCGTCTCTGCCTGTGCAAAGGAGGAGGCGACCTCTTCAAAGGGCACGCTGCTTCCGATCCCCGCCGTCGCCGTAGTGCCCACCTCCTCGTAGAGGGACTGCACGAGAAATTCGCCGAACTCTGTAGCCGTCTGCCCGTCGCCGAGAAATTTGACGACGGCGATGTGCGCGTTCAGCTGCAGACACATGTCCGAATCTGTCTCGAGGCAGCTTGCGATGTGCCGCTCCGCCTCCTCCACGCGCCGCTCGGGCACGATAGAGATCACGCAGCACTCCCGCCGCTCGGGCAGGCGATATTTGAGGGCGAACTGGCGGGCGTCCTCCCTGCCCCCCTCGCCGCCGAGGATGCTCTTGAGGTATTCCTCCTTCCGGCGGACGGTGTGCCCGCGCTCGGCATAGGAGACAAGGCAGCGCACGAGCGCCGCCATATGTTTTGCATCCTCGCCGCACTCGAGCCACGCAGAAAAGGTGCCGCCGCAAAAATCCAGCGAAAAGGGATAGCCCCTCTCCTGATCGGGCGGCTGTAAGCGCACCTTAACGCCCGTCTTTGCGCCGACGTCCTCTAAGATGCGCGCAAGTTCTTCGCGGATCTCGCTGCTCATGGATCCTCCCCTCCGACATTCCGTCTTGTTCCATTATATCATTCGCGCGGCGTTTTTTCAAGGGCTTTTTCGGGTTTTCACGGAACTTTCGGAAATTCCCCCTTCGCCGACACGGAAGAAACGGCAAAACCGCCCAAAAGGCGACAAGCTCTCCGTCTGGACGCCGTTGACACCGGGCCCGATCCGTGATATAACGGAGATACTCGGCGATATGCCGCTCTTGGGGGAGCAGACTATGACACAGGCGCTTTCATTGCCCGCAAAGGATGACCCGACCGAACGCACCCGCCATACGGGCGCCGCTGTTCTGAGCGCATTGCTCAGCCTTGCGCTACTTGCCGCGGTGCTCATGCCGCACGGCGCGGCAGCCGGCGTCTGCCTGATCGGGCGCAGTACATTCTGGGAGAACAGCCTCTTCGGCACGGCGATCGAGATCGTGCGCCGCAGCATTCCGATGCCCGCGCTCTCTCCACTCTTTGCAGGGCAACTCGTGCTGTACTTTTCTGTTTGCGCCGTCGTGTGCGCCCTACTCTTCTCGCTGCTGACCACGATGTACTGCCTTCTGTTTGTGCGCGGAGGACGGGTGCTGTTCCTTCTCTCCGCCGCCTTTGCTCTGACGGCAAGCATCGCAGCGGAGAGCGTTGTCGTGCTCACCGCGAACCGGCAGGAGGCGCCCCTCGGGTTCGATCTGCCGCTTGCGGTCTCGGCACTTGCCTGCCTTGGCGTACTCTTTGCCGACGCGCTGCACCGCCGCGGCGCGGGCGCATGGGTCTCCTTGCTGCTGCTGTGCGCCGCCCTGTCTGCTGCCGCCGCCCCCGCGATCAAGGGCGGGATCTTCCGCGCCGTGCTGACCCGCCTTCTTGCGGGGGAGATCGCACGCGACGATCTTCCCTATCTGATCCTGAACGCCCTGCTCCTTCTCAATCTGGTCGGCTGCGTCTTCGGGCTATACCGCGCTGTCGGGATCTTTGCGCTGCTGCGCTTCGGCGTGCAGGCAGCCGGCGTGTGCGCGCTGTTCGGCATAACCATTCTGAATGAAGGAACGCTCGGGGTCCTCTCCCCCATGCCGCCCATCCTGTTGCTTCTCATGGGCAGCCTGGCGGCGCTGCTGTTTGCCGCATTCTTCTCTGCCCTGCGCACAAGAAGATGAGAAAAGCGCCCCCTCCCGCGGGGGCGCTTTTTTCAAAAGATATCATGTCCGACGGGGGCGGAGAACAGGCGCGCCGTCCCCTCCGGCGAGCCGCCGTAGGCGAGCGCCCACATGAGCTTGGTGACGCATGCCTCCAAGGTCATGCTCCGCGCCTCGAGCACGTTACCGCAGTCGAGCAGCCTGCGCCCCACCGCATAGCGGCTGAGCGCGCTCCCCTCCCGCTCCACCTGCGTGGTGATCACGACGGAGCCGCCGCCCGCAAGAAAGCCTTTGAGCCGACGGAACAGGCCGTCATCGTCATAGTCGGGCAGCCCGCCCGAGCCGAACGTCTCGAGCACGACGCCGTCGCAGTGCTCGGAGAGATAGTCGAAGATCTCCGGCCGAAGCCCCGGGATGAGCTTGAGCACGAATACGCGGTCGCTCATGGCGCGGTAAAAGCGCACATCGCCCTCGGGCGCCTCGTCGATATAGTAGAAGGGTTTTCCCTCGCGCATGATCGCGATCTCGGGAAAATCCACGCTGGAAAAGGCGTTGTAGCTGTGCGTCCGCGTCTTCTTGGCGCGCGTGCCCATGATCACGTTTCCGTCGAATACGATATGCACGCCGTTCGCCCGGTCGTCTGCGCAATAGGCAAAGGCGTCGTACAGGTTTTTCCGCGCGTCGGTATCGCGCAGGTAGACAGATTTCTGCGAGCCCGTGAGCACGACGGGCTTTTTGTTGTTCTGGATGAGATAGGAGAGCGCCGCCGCCGTATAGGCCATGGTATCCGTGCCGTGCGTGACGACAAAGCCGTCGTAATTGCCGTACTCCGCCTCGATCCGCTGCGCGATCGCAAGCCAGTGCTCGCGGCGGATGTTGGTACTGTCGAGGTTGAAGAGCTGCACCGCCTCTACACTGCAGATGCTTTCGATCTCCGGCACGCAGTCTAAAAGTTCGCGCGAAGTGAGCGCGGGCTTCAGGCCCGCGCCCGTGTTTTTGGAGGCGATCGTCCCTCCCGTTGCGATCATCAGAATATGCTTCATTCCATTTCCTCTATCAAAAAGCGCGCTCGAAACAACAGAACGCTATCGAAGTTTTCTTGCAAGGCGGCGGATCTGTTCCGCGGAAAGGCCGCATGCCGCAAGGCGGCGCACTGCCTCGTCCTCGCCCCGCGCAAGGGCATGGAGGACCGCCTCGATCGCGGGCGCGCGTTCGCCCCAGAAGAGCAGCGGGCCATCGCCTTCGGAAAGCCGCAAAAGATCGCCCGCCTCGTCGGCCAACGCATACACGCCGATGCCGTATGCGGCAAGTTCGCGGAGCGCCGCACCGTCCGGCGCGGTCTGCGCCGAAAAGAAGACGTGCAGGCGAATATATCGCTTGCCGTCGTATCGAACGCCGCCGACATCACGGCAGACATAGGAAGAAAAGACTGCCTTGCGTGCCCCGAGGGGCGCGCATACCCACTTGATCAGACGGACGTCGTAGGGCGCATGCGCATCGTCGGCAAGGAGCGTGCGCTCCACCACGGCGCATTGCAGCCCGTCGTGCGCGCCGACGGGCGCGAGCACCGCCTCTCCCGCACGCACGGGAAAATCGCAGGCATACCAGTAGACGCGGTCGGAAAGATTGGGATCCTCCGCAAAGCGCAGCGCGGCAAACTTACGCTGCGCGATCTCACCACTCATTGGGGAAGGGTGCAAAGTCGCGCATCCACCAGTCCTCGTAAAATTCCACATAGGCGCTGCAATTGACGCTCACGTTGTCGGTGAGCGGCAGCCCGCTCTGCTCCCAGAATGCCCTGACGAACGCCTCGCAGGTCTTTATATTGTTGCTCTTGAGAAAGGCGTTGCCCAGCTCGATGATGTTCTCCGGGCGGTGGCGGCAGGAGCGCACCGCCTCCTCCAGGCGGCGGTTGCAGGGGAAGAGCACGCGGTTCTCCACCAGGATCAGCCGATAGACGCTGTACACGATCTCCTGCGCAAGGTGTGCGCGCATATAGGCGTTTTTCTCTTCGACGCAGTGGATGAAATATCCGCGGTTGAGTTGCAGGTTGGCGTTGAAGCAGCGGATCTTCGCCTCGACGTCCTTTTCAGGGTAGGCGGCGATGAGCCGCACGAGCGGTTCGATCTCCCAGTCTTTGGAATAGATGACGCGCGCCTGCACATAGGCGTTGCGCGTGGGCTCGCTGCCGTACTTTGCGGCACGGCGCAGGATCTCCTTCGTCTTATACTTCACGTCGAAATATCCGCCCGAGTAGGTGCAATAGCCCGAGATGACCTCGGCAAGGCGGTTGAGGGCGGCAAGTTCACGATAGCGCTCCTCAGTGACGACGATGACGGCGTCGATGTCCGAATCGGGGCGCGCCGTGCCCTTGACGACGGATCCGTCGAGCACGATGGCGATCAGCCCATCCATGGGCGTGAAATATTCCCGCAGGCGTTCAATGCTGTCGATGTGATGTTGATACATGAATCCCCCCTTATCACGGCGCGCCTTCTGCGCGATCACTTTCTCCGCATGTCGATTATACCATATTTTTTTACGCTTTTCAAGACCCGTTTACAAAATAATCACAGTTCATGCAACGGAAAAGCCCGGCCTGGCTGCCGGGCTCTCCGCCAAAATCAAAGTTTGTATTTCGCCGTGAGCTTGAGCACGGAGGCGAGGCTGTCGTTGACGACGGCAAATTGCTCCGCGGTCAGCGGACCGCTCCCATACCCTTCGAGCGTGCGGGCGATGGCGTCCGCCTCAAGACGGTCGGCGGGATTGAGGTCGCGCTTTTTCAATTCCTCTAACAAGGCGTTGACATGGTCAAGGCAGAGCGCGGCGTTCTCGGCGGCAAGGGGCTCCCCCTCCGCCGCTTCGCGCTCCTCGGGCAGCTCGAGCGGAACGTGAAAACGCTCGTAAAGATCCGCCTCCCCCTTTGCCTTTTTGCGAAAAGGAATGAGAAAGAGCAGCCGCACCAGCACGCACCAGATCAGGTAGAGGCAAAGCCATGCGACGAGGACTTTCATGTCCGCCGCGGCGTTCACCAGGAATGCGCCCGCCCCGCCGAATGCAGCTGCGACGGGCAGATAGGCGCGCTTTGCGTGCACGATGGCGAGCACAAGCGACACGACGAACAGCAATACGGGGGCGGCAAGCAGCACCAGCCACTCTTCAAGCCGCGCGACTTCCCCGATAAATTCCGAAAAATATGTGATGAGATGATCCATAACCGCTCCTTTTATATGGATGAGCCGCAACGCGGCGGCATCGCCAAAGGTAAGACCATTATACCGTCTTTGCGCGAAAATTACAAGTGTTTTTTCGTCGAAGGGGCGCGGCTTGTCACATTTCCACCTCGAACAGGCGGCGGATGTTGACGATGCGCGCACGAATCTTTTCCTCGCGCGTGTTGGTGATCTTGGCGACCGCCTTTTTGTAGAGCGCAAGCTGCGGCGCATATGCCGCGGCAAGATGCGCCCCGTCCGCCCCGGAAAATTTGTAGTCGAGGATGGTGTACCCGTCCTCCTCGCGCACGAGCGCGTCGATGGCGCCCTGCACCACGATCTCGTCGGCAGAGGCGCTGCCGAGCGAGGGGATCGCCGCCGCGGTGAGGCTAACGAGGAAGGTCTGCTCGCGCAGCACCTCTCTGCCCGCAAGCGCGCGCAGGCAGGGGAGCGCCAGCATGCGTGCAAGCTGTTCGGGATCGAGGCGTGCAAGCTGTTCTGCGGAGAGCAGTCCCTCGCTGCGCATGCGCTCCAGCTCCTCCGCTGCGGGGCGGCCAAAGCGCACATGCTGCAAAAAGGCATGATATGCCGTGCCCTCCTCGCGGTCCGACCCGCCCTCCGCCGCATATGCCGTATGCGGCTGCGCCTGCAGAAGCTCGGTCGCCGAGCACTTGACGGGGAGCGATACGCTCTCTGCATAGCGATAGGGCCGCTGATAGACGGCGCGGATGCGTGCGATCTCCTCTTCGTCGCCGCGGTAGACGAACGCCGCGCGGGGCTCGGCGGCGCGGACGGGGGCATCCTCTACAAAATAGTCTGCACACGCCTCAAAGTCGATGAACTCTGCCATGCTGCCCGCAAAACGCGCGGGGCAGGTCCCCGTTTTGGTGCCGACCAACAGGTGCAGGCGGTATTTCGCGCGCGTCATTGCCACATAGAACACGTTCAGATCGCTCTTGCGCTGCTCTTCGCCGCGCCGGATGCTGAGCGCACGGCGCAGCATGGTATCGTACGTTTTTCGCTCTTCAAAGTCGAAACAGGCGGGCGCCGTGCCGAATTTTTCGTCGAAAAATACCTTGTCGGTGGATGTCCTGGATTTATTATCCAGCCCGACGAGGATGACGACGGGAAATTCCAGCCCCTTGACGGAGTGGATGGTGAGGACCTGCACGGCATTGCCGCCCGCCGTGCCCGTCGTTTTGAGCTCCGTCCTGCCGATCATCTGCAGAAAGGAGGTGACGTCGCACGCCCCCGCCTCGATGAGCCGTCTGACGCGCGCAAGCGCCGCCTCGCCGTCCTGCCGGGCGGCGAACTGCGCCTCCAGCCCGAGCGAGAGCAGGCGGCCGATCACATCCGCCGCCGACAAGACCTTTGCCATGGCGCGCAGCTCCTCCGTCAGGGCATGAAAGGTCTGCAGCCTGCGCGCAAGTTCGTCCTCTTTGTGCAGGCGATATTCGCGGCAGGCGGTGCGGAAGGCATAGGCCGCAGGGTATGCGGTGCGGATGCACACGAGCTCCTCCTCGTCGAACCCACCCACGGCAGAGAGCATCGCAGCCGCCAGCGGGATGTCCTGCTCGGCATTGTCGAGATAGGACAGCCAGTCGATGAGAAGCTGCACCTCGAAATAGTTACGGATGTCCGTCTCCGCCATCGAAGTGACGGGGATGTTGTACTGCGACAGTGCCGCCAGAATGTTTTCGGGCAGCGTGCGCTTCACCGAATAGGCGAGCACGGCGATATCGCCGTAACCGACGCGCCGCATCGTCTGCGTATCGGCGTCGAACCACTCCTTGCCCAGCTCCTGCTGCACGAGATCGACCACGGCGAGCGAGCGCACGTCGGGCGTACGCGTGACCTCCTCGCGCACGGAGTAGACCCCCTCGTTCGTGCGCCTGTTCCGAGAGACTGCGGGCAGGCGATGAAAATGCACGCAGCCGCGGTGTTCGCCGTACCGCCTGCCCCCCTGCATCATCTCGTTTGCCGCATAGTCGACGCCCGCAATGTCGCGCGTCATGGCGCGGCTGAATACGCGGTTGACCGCCTCGATGACGGCGGGCGCGCTGCGGAAATTTTCGCTCAGGCGCAGCGCGTGATCCAATTCCCGCTCGGCGCGCAGAAAATAGGAGGAATTGCTGCCGCGGAAGGCATAGATCGCCTGCTTGGCGTCGCCGACGAGGAAGAGCTCCTCCCCGCCCACCAGCTTTACGATGCGCTCCTGCACCTCGTTGACGTCCTGATATTCGTCGACAAAGACAAAGCGGTAGCGCGCATGCACGGCGGCAAGCGCGTCCTCGTTCTCCAGCACGCGGAGGGCGAAGCGCTCGAGATCGCCGTAGTCGAGCACGCCCGCCTCCCGCTTGAGGCGGCCGTAGCAGTCGAACAGCTCGGCGGCCAGGCGGTTGATCGTGCGTGCAAGCGACGCCGCAGCCGAAAAGCGCCCCTCCTCCTCATCCTCCGGCCCGATCTTGGCAAGGGAAGCGCTCACCTCGCCGAGGCGATCGAAGAGCTGCGACAGTTCTGTAATGAGCGCACAGCGCCGCGACCCGAGCGTTTTTGTCCGCCTGGGCATGGCGGGGCGCTCCATGGGCATGCGCGCAAGCTCCGCCATGGCGAACAGGCTGCCCGCGGAGAGCAGGGCGTCGCAGCGCGCCGTCATGGCAGCGCACGCGGCCTCTGTCCCCTTGACGTCGGCACCGATGAGATCGCGCAGCTGTCCCGCCCTTTCGCGCAGCCAGGAGATCTCGTCGCAATAATACGCCCGGACGTATTCCGTTGCGTCCTGAAAGGTGCAGGCGCGCGCTGCGCGCCCCTGCGGATCCTCGCAGTCGCATATGTTCTCATATGCCCTTTTGACCACGGCGCGCAGCGCATCGTCCCGTCTGCCGTAAAATGCAGCGAGCAGCATGCGGAATTCCGCCGTGTTTTCCTCGTAGGCGTGCTCGAACACCTCATCCATCGCGCGGTCCCAGAGAGCCCGCCCCTCGGCGTCCTCGCCGGACACGATGCGGAATGCGGGGTCGAGGTCGACAAGATAGAAATAGGTGCGCAGAAGGCGGGCGCAGAAGGAGTGGATCGTGCTGATGTCCGCCATGGGCAGCGCGGCAAGCTGCTCCTTTAAGCGGGGGCGCTCCTCCTCCGACGCACCGATGAGGGCGTTCACGAGCGAGGTGCGCAATTTCTCGCGCATCTGCGCCGCCGCCTTGTTGGTGAAGGTGACGGCAAGCACGCTGCGAACATCCTCCCCGGCAAGGATGAGCTGCGTCAGGCGGCGGATCATGACATACGTCTTTCCGCTCCCTGCCGAGGCGGACACGATGACGCGCCCGCGCGTGCCGATCGCCTGCTGCTGTTCCTGTGTATCGCGGATCTCCTGAATACGTTCTGCCATGGCTCACTCCTCCCCTGTCTCACGGCGCACGATCGCGGCGATCTGTGCGGCGCTGACCGTGCGCTTTTTGCGTTCCTCTCCGCAAAAGGCGCAGAGCGCATGCAACTTGCAGTAACCGCACGCCCCTTCCTTGGGAGAGGGGCAGATGTTGCCCTGCCGCATCTCCTCCTCTGCACGGCGGGCGACGAGCACAGCATAGTCGAGGAAGCGCTCGAAATCCTCCCGCTCCAGGCCGCCCGCCCCGCCCGTTCCGTCCCATTCAAAGAGCGCGCTCTCGCCCCCCTGTTCGAGCGCGGGATCCATGCGGCGCAGCACCTCCTCTTCGCAGCTGAAAAATCCCTTCATCCGGAAGCGGCCGGCGCCGCCATGATCAAAGTCGTTGCGCGCGGGGAAGTAGAACGCGCCCGCGCTCCGCCTGCCCGCCGTCGCCGCGCGCAGATAGAGGGGAAGCTGCAGGCTTGTGCCCATATAATAGTCCCCTGCGCCGTCGGGAATGTGCCCCGTCTTATAGTCGATGACGCGCACATAGTCGCCCGAGACGTCGACGCGGTCCGTCTTGCCCGCCAGCGCCAGCTCGGGCAGCGCAATGCTCTTCTCCGTCGCCTCCACCCGAAAGGCGGAGCGGGCGACGGCACGAAAGGCGGCGGCAGCGATCTCCTCCCCTTCAGAGATCAGCCGCTCTGCGGCATACCGCCCCGCGGCGGTGTCGGCAAGCGCAGAAAACTGCGGCAGCTGCAACAGCTCCCCGCCGCAGGTGCGCGCAAACGCACGACAGGCGGCCTCGTCTGCAAACGTATTGAAGCGCACGGCGCTGCGCTCGAGCACGGCATGCACAAAGCTGCCCGCGTCTGAAGCGGCAAAATCCTCCTGCCGTTCACGCAGCCGCAGGACGTAGTCGCCGAAGCCCCGGTACGGGCATCGGAAATAGCCCTCCAATGCGGACGGGGAGATCTCGTGCGCGAAATAGAGCGGGGCGATGGCGGGAATGTCCTTTTTCTGTCCGGCGGGGAGCGCGGGAAGTTCCCCCATGCGTTCGAGCGCAAGATAGAGGGAGGAATAGCGGCTGATATCCGTGCTCTCCCCGCGCTGAATGGCGTTGCGCAGTGCATACAGGCTGACGAGCGCGGGCTGCCGCTCCGAACAGTCATAAGGGAAGGCGTCCTCCGCACGCTCCAACACGAACAGCCGCCCGGCGTCCGCTATGATCCCGCTCGGCACCGCCTCGCGCCCGCCGCTGCGCAGCGGCACGCTCAGATACAGCCGCTCGGAAAAGGCACACAGATTGAGTGCCAGGCTCTCCCGCGCGCGTGCATTCACCTGTGCGATCGCGGGCTCTATTTCCACTTTGAGCGCATTCAGCCGCCCGATCTCGCCGTCGGTGATGACGGCGGTGTCCTCCGAAGTGCGGGGAAGGGCGTCCGTCATGCCCGCCGCAAAGAGGATGCGCACCCGTTCGAGGCGGCTGTCCGTGGCGTCGCCGACATATACGACGTCGGAAGCCTGCGGGATCATGGCGATCTCCTTCGCCTCCAGCCCGCTCTGCAGCACCTGCGCAAACTCCCGCGCGGTGAAGCGCATGCCGCCTGCCACCGATTCAATCTCGGAGAGGATCTCCTCGAGCGGCTCGATGGAAAGAAAGGTGCGCTCCGCCCCCGTGAAGTGCGCCGAGAGCTCCTCGGTGCGGCGCTCTGCGTCCGCCTTCTCCATCAATGCGCGCACGCCCGCGACATATTCCGCCCCCGATGCCGCCGTGCGGGCGCCTGGGAAACAGCCGACAAGTTCCGTCATGCGCGCACGGCAGCGCTCCATTTCGGCATGGTCAAACCCCTTGAGCTCCTCCGCGCTGCGGATGGCGCGGCGATACCCTCCGCGATAGGCGCCGTAGCGCAGCAGATAGTTGCGATAGCTGTCCCCCTCGCCGAAATAGAAATTCGCGGCGATGCGGTCGACCTCCTCGGGCAGGCCGCCGCTTGCGGCCGCTTCGAGCACGGCAAGCACAAAGCGCGAGAGCGGATGCTCGGAAAAGGGCCGTTTTCGGTCGAGATAATAGGGGATTCCAAAGGAGTGAAAGACGCGTTCGAGCGCGGCGCAGCTATCCTGCCCGGGCAGGAGCACCGCCATCTCGCGATAGCGCACCCCCTCTGCCGCGTGCCGCTTGATGAGGGCGGCGATGCGGGCATATTCCTCCGCTTCGTCACGCGCGTCGATGCGCCGGATACATGCGGAGGGCTCCTGCGCCGTGCGCATGGGGAAAAACAGCCCCGAAAAGAGGCGGCGCGCCTCCCCCGGCATACTGCTTGCAAGCGCGACCTGCTCGGGCGGGGCAAATTCACGGCAGGCCTCCGCAAAGATGCGCGCGCCCTCGTTGGTATAGATGTGCTCCCGCCCGGACAAAAAGATGCCCGTGACCGCCCGGGCGCAGGCGAGGGCGGTGCGCACCGCCTCCCTGCCCTGCCGCGTGAAGGAGGGAAAGGCAAAAAAACAGACGTGCGTATGCGACAGATCGCGCGCGCGGATGGCATCGGGGAGCAGCGCAAGATAGCCGCTCTCGTCCATCATGCCGTGCGCAGTCAGAAATTCCCGATAGCGCCGCATGATCAGCGCCAGATCGCCGAGTTTGTGCGAGAGCACGCCCTCCGTCTCGCCCGCGCCGACCTCAAGCATATCCGCGTCCACGCGCGAGGCGGAAAGCTGGGCGATCGTCTCGTAAACGGCGCGCGCCGCTCTGCGGCGAAAACAGTGCAGCTCCCCCTCGCAGGCAGAGATGATGGCAGAGATCGCCATGACCGAGCCCTCCTTGGAGAGCACGCGGCGATCCCCCGCGACAAACCGCGCAAAGGTAGAGACCTCCGCCGTGAAGCTGCCGCCGAGCGAGGCAAGCAGGGCACGCTCGGCAGAGAGCGTGAGCCTGTCCTCGCAGAAGACAAGAATGCGCGACCCCCCTTCCTCGGCGCGCGATGCAAGTTCGCGCAGCGCGGCAAGCGCGTCGTCCAGCGTGGGTGCCCTCATCAATACCGCCATGATCTTCCTCCGTCGTTTTGCGTTGGGCAGAACAGGCCTCTGCACAGCGCATGGTAACCCCATTATACCATACATTTCATGAAATTTTCTTCGTTTTTCGGAGATTATTTTTTACAAACGGGAATTTTTGTGTTATAATGGGGATACGATATCAATTCATTCGGGGAATGACATGAAAAAAATCAAGATCGCGGGGCTTGCGCTCCTGCCCGTACTCGCCTTGAGCGGCTGCACGGGCGTATCGCCCCTCTCCTTTTCTGCAAACTGGTACCAGAACACCATGGTGACGACGGTGGGCGAACTCAGTGAACGGCTGGAATACGAAGTCACCTTTACGCCTGCCGACAGCAATGCGGCATTTTCCCTCTCCTACGACCCGGGGACCTATACCACCGAGCTCTCCTTCGAGACGCTCACGCTGGAGGACGGCAGCACGCAGGGCGGCTATGTGTACACGACCGAGCTGAACATTACGGGAAGATTCACCCTCAACGGCACCCAGGGGGAGCCCTTTGAGGACTTTGTTCAGACGACGGTCAAATTCCTGCCCGTGGGCAACCGCCTGCAGCCCGTGGAGAGCGAGCGCGTCACCCACTCCACCACGCCGCTCAGCGACTCGCCCGCCTCTCTGGAGCTCGGCGAGGGCATTCAGCTCTTCTATTTCCGCTCGCACATTGCATACAGCGCAGACCTCACCCGCGCGACGGAGACGTTCACCGACCTCACCGAAGAGAACGCGACGCCCGTCGTCACAGAATACGACATCTCGGGCGATTCGACCTTCCTTGACAACCGCCAGATCGAATTTGCCCTGCGCGGCCTCGACCTTTCGGCGGGCGCGACCTTCCGCTCCATCAACCCCGCGGCGAGCGGGCAGAGCGCCGTACAGTCGCTGACCGTGAGCGCGACCTCGGTGGAGGAGTTTGTCGACTTCACCATGGGCGGGCGGCAGGTCAACGAAAACATCGCCGCCATGAGCGCGCAGGTCTCCTATGACGTGAGCCTCTCCGGGCAGCCGCAGACAGTCGTCTACGCCGCCACGACGGACGCACAGAACAACACCTACCGCAATGTGATGCTGCGCATGGAAGTGCCCGTGATGTGGCTGCTCGGCACCATGCAATATCGCCTGACGTCGGCAGAATTTACCACTTACGGTTGATAAGGAGAGGGCTATGGAACGCAAATTCGAGGACGGCATTACGATCGAAGAATTGCTCAAGCGCATCGGGAAGCATATCTGGCTCATTCTGGGCGGCACCGTGCTCGTCACGGTACTTGCCGTATTGCTTGTGGAATTTCTTCTCAATCCGCTCATCACAAGTTACAGCCTTACCTTCTCGCTCAGCTATCCGGACAGCGACTCGATGAAATATCCCGACGGAACGCCCTTCCGGTATTACGATCTCGTCTCTTACGACACCCTCAGCGAGGCGCAGCATTCCAGCCCGCAGTTTGAAGACGTCGACATCGAACGCATGATCGAGGAGGATGCGATCGCCGTACTGCCCAGAACGCAGACGGTAGACGGCGTCACCGAGGAGACGGGGCAGTACACCATCGTCGTCAACGGTTCCTATTTCAACAACATGCGCGATGCGGCAAACTTCATCCGCGCGATTGCGAACGTCCCCGTCAACCGCATCAAGACGCTGAGCGGCGCCATCGATTACAGCCTCGACCATGAGATCTTTGCAAGCGCAAGCTATGCCGACCGGCTGGAACTTCTCGCAACGCAGAAGGAGGATCTCCTGGCACAGTACGACGCATGGATCGGGTTGTTCCGCGAAAATTACGAGGTAGACGGCGTGACGCTGCGCAATTACCGTGCGGCGCTGGACATCGTGTTCAGCGACTCGACCAGCCTGTCTCTGTGGAATGAACTGAACGCTTGCGGCTACGTGCCGATTGCTGAGGCAGAGGCAAAGATCAGCGACCTGCAACAGGAATACCGTCTGAACGAGAACAAGATCTCGGCGCTGCTCGAAACGGGCAGCACGACGGACCCGGGTAACGCTACCGCTGCAGCATATGCGCTTGAAGCATCGCAGGAGGAGACGAACGACGTTCAGCTCGTGTTTCCCGAGACAGACCCCGACATTTCGCAGCTGCTCGCACAGCTGATTTCGCGCAACGAACAGATCCTCTTTCAGGTCGAAATGCTCTCCGACGAAAATATCCTCGCCTTCGAGAGCAAGCTCGAACAGGAATTTACCCGCCTGCAGAAGGCTTCCGAACAGGTAAAAACGGTATCGGACCGGCTGTATGCACAGTCCTCCGCCGTATTCACGACGTCGCAGGCGATGGAGAGCGGCAATATCTCCCCCATCTTTGCGGGTGTGGGCGCCTTCATTGTCGGCTTTGTGTTGCTCTGTCTGATCGTGACGACCGCCTCTGCCGCGCTGGAACGGCGGCGCGCCGCGGCGGCAGCCGAAGAGACCGGAGAATCCGCAGCGCGACCCAAGGAACAGGGCGAAGCGGAAGAGGAAGAACCCGCCGAAAAGACGGAACAACAGTGAACGACGATATCATTCCTTCCATAATCCACATATGAGCGCGCCCGCATCCGTGATCCGGATGCGGGCGCGCTGTATTTGTCGGGACATATGCCGCGCGCCGCAGGGATCTCCTGCGGCGCGCCGTTGTTGCACTTTATTCCTCTTTGGAAAATTCATCCTTCCCGACGCCGCAGAGCGGACAGGTAAAATCGTCGGGGATCTCTTCCCACTTGGTGCCGGGTGCGATGCCGTTATCGGGATCGCCCGTCGCCTCGTCGTACACGTATCCGCAGACGTCGCATACATACTTTGCCATAATATCTCCTCCTTTCTTTCAGTTTTCCGTTGTGCGCGGCGTCATGCCTGCGCCTTGACATCCTCCGCGATGAGGGCGGCAAGCGCACGGAGCGATTCTGCCTGCTCCTCTTTGACCGAAGAGATGATCTTTACCGTATCGCCGAGCTTTGTCATGTTCTTCCACTTGGAGATCTCCTCCTCCATGAGCGCGCCTGCCTGGGGGGACCAGGAGCCGTTCTCGATGAGCGCATATCTGCGGTTTTGCAAAGAGTGCGCCGCAAGATCGCGCAGGAGATTTTCCATGCTGATGAAGATGCCGTTGTTGTATGTGGCGGAGGCAAACACGAGGTGCGAATAGCGGAACGCCTCAGAGAGCAATTCGGACACATGCGTATATGCCGTGTCGTAGACGTGCACGTTCGTCACGCCCGCCTGCGCGATCGCCGCGGCAAGGATCTCTGCCGCGTTGCCCGTATGCCCGTAGACGGAGGCATAGAAGATCGCCACGCCCTTCTCCTCCGGCTGATAGGCGCTCCAGGTGAGGTACCTGCCCAGATACCAGGCGATATCTTTGCGCCATACCGGCCCATGCAGCGGGCAGATAGTCTGAATGGGCAGCCCCGCCGCCTTTTTGAGCACGTTCTGAACCTGTACGCCGTATTTTCCGACGATGTTGAAGTAATAGCGGCGCGCGTCATCCAAAAAATCGCGTTCAAAGCTGACTTCGTCCGCATAGATGCTTCCGCCCAGGGCGCCGAACGTGCCGAAGGCGTCCGCCGAAAAGAGCGTGCCCGTCGTAAGGTCGAACGACATCATGACCTCGGGCCAGTGCACCATGGGCGCAAACACGAACTGCAGCGTATGCCTGCCCGTTTCGAGCTTGTCGCCCTCCTTCACGAGCATGACGCCCGCGCTGTCATAGGGGAAATAGTTGGCAAGCATCTTTGCCACCTTGGCATTCGTGACGACGGTGACGTTCGGATACGTCCTGACCAGCCGCAGAAAGCTTGCCGAGTGATCGGGCTCCATGTGATGCACCACGATATAGTCGAGCGACCTCTCGCCGAGCACGGCCGCAACATTCTCCAAAAACAGATCGCAGACGGACTCGTCTACGGTGTCGAAGAGCACCGTCTTTTCATCGAGCAGCAGATAGGAATTGTACGAGACCCCGCGCGGAATGGGGAATGCGCTCTCGAACAGCGCAAGCCGCCGATCGCTCCCGCCCACATAATAAAGGTCGTCCGTCATCCTGATCGCATTCTGCATAGTCATTCCTCCACTTGATTGTTCACTGGCATTCTACCATATTTTCGGCGATTCCGCAAGCATTCCGCGCGTCTTTTTTGCGGTGCGCGGCAAAATGCATCCCCTCTCGCCGCCCGTCCATGGCAAAAGCGCCCTTAAAAATTTCCGCCGTTCCAGCCCCAGTCGCCGACCTCACGATAGGTGACGTAGATGTTCTGCGGCGGGATCGCCGCCTCTTCGCCCAGAATGGCGCAGATGCGTTCCGTCAGTTTTTCGTATGCCGACGAGGACGCCCTTCCGTACAGACTGACGGCGACATAGGCGCCCCGCTCCAGCTTTTTCCCCGCAAAATACAGGTCGCAGCGCTCATGAAAGCCGACCATGAGATAATTTTCGCTCTTGCCGAGCAACGTGACCGCCTCGCCGAGGCGGCGTTTGATGTTCTCCTGCTGTTCGCCGCTGAGCGCGACGCTGAGCTGATGTTCGATATACGGCATATGTCCTCCTTAAAATATAATCTGCACGCGGCCTCTGCGCAGTGGCTGTGGCGCAATGCGCCTTGCCGCATATGCGCCGATGCGTCAAAGATCAAAGGCGATGGCGGTGAGATCGTCGTTGAATGTTCCGCAAAATTCTGTCAGCGCCGCCTTGAGCCGCTCTATGAACTGCTCTGCGCCGTTTGAGCGCTGCAGCACGGCCTCGACGCGCTCGAGCGAAAACTGCTCGCCCCGCGCATTGCGGCTTTCGATGGTCCCATCCGTGAGCAGCACCAGAATATCACCCGCCCGATAGCGCAATTCGTCGTCGCGGTAGGCAAAATCGGGGATCCAGGTGGAGATGGGGGGCGCGCTCATGTTGATCTCGTCGATGCTGCCCCCGCTTTTGAGCAGGATGGGCGCATTGTGCCCCGCAATACAGTAGCGGATGCGCTGCGTGTCGCGTTCAATGCGCACCGCCGCCGCCGTGACATAGGAGCGCTCGTCTAAATTCAGCTCCTGGAATTTTGCATTCAGCCCGCGGATGGCGCGCGCGGGGGAGCGCTCGCTCCTGTCCCACCCCGCCTTGACGAACGCCGAAAGCATGCCCGCCGAGATGCCCTTGCCCGAGACGTCGGCAAGCAGCCCCATCGTGGCCCCGTCCGTCTCATACACGTCGGGCAGGTCGCCGCCGATCTCCCGGCAGGGGATGAACATGAAGGCATAGGGCACGCCCTCGCGGCTCTTTGCAGGGGGGAGCAGGCGCTGCTGAATGTCCTGCGCGGAATACATCTCACGGGCGATCTCCGCCTCGTAGGCGGTATCGACGATGCCCAGATAGAATTTGCCGAGCGGCTGTACCTTGATCGCGAAGGGGACGTTCTCCCCCTGCCCGTTTTGCAATACGAGCTTCCGGAAGGCGAGCCCGCCGTTCTTGCCCGCGTCCAGAAACAGGTTGCGCAGCGGGCAGAATGCGCACTTTTCGCCCCTGCCGCACTCCCCCTGCTGCATACAGTGCAGCACGGCCTTGAGCGATCCCTTCCCTGCCGACGCGGGAAAGTATGCGCGGAAGGCGCGGTTTGTATACCGCACCCTGAGGTTTTTCTCTACCAGAATGACGGCAGTCGGAATGCTGTCGAGTATGTTCCTGTAGGTGTTGATCATGCTTCCTCCCGATCGGGGCGATATACCCCGATCCCCTGCGCCACAAGAGAGGCGTTGAGCGCCGCCGTGCGGTACAGTTCGCCGTCGTATTGTGCAGTCTGTTCCCCCTCCGCCTGCGGCAGGATAAGCGCCTTCCCGCAACGCACCCTGTGAGCGATGGGCAAATCGGAGAGCTTGCCGCGCATGAGGCGGATGAGCGCCCCCAGAAGATGCCTGCGCCCGGGATCCTCCACCCATACGAGTTCGAGCATGCCGTCGTCGATGCGCGCAGCGGGACAGAGCGGGATCCCCCCGCCCAGCTGCCTGCCGTTGCAGACGGCGGCGATGAGCACACGCTCCTTACGGCGCTCCCCCTCGTATTCGAGCGTGACGGGTATACAGCGGTAGCGCATGAGCGCGCAGAGCAGCGACACAAAATAGCTCATTCTGCCCAGCCGCTTGTTCATGCGGTCGCACCGCTCCAGAATATCGACATCGATCCCCAGGCCCGCGATATTGATGCTCCTGCGGCCGTCGGAAAATGCAATATAATCCGTTGGCAGCGCCCTGCCGCTGAGAATGAGCGGCACGGCACGCTCGCCGTAGGGAATGCCCGCCGCCGCGGCAAAGTCGTTCCCCGTGCCCGCGGGGATCAGCCCCAGCCGCACCTGGGCGGGATCGGGAATGCCGGAGAGCACATCGTTGAGCATGCTGTCGCCGCCGAACACGATCAGCTCGCGCTCCCCGCGCGCATACAGCGCGCGCGCAACGGCAGAACCGCCGTGCGGACCATCGGTATAGGCGATCTCGACCGCGCGGCCCGCCTCACGCAGGAGCGCCTCGACGCGCCCGAGCAGTTTCGCCCCCTTTTTCTTCTGCGGCTTTGCTATGATGTACATCTTCTCCTCCGCACGGCGGCGCCCGAAAGGAAAGAGCGCCGATTTCGCGATTCCATTATACAATATCGCCCGAAGAATTGCAATTTTTTTCCCGATTTGTTATACTCATTTCAGAGAAATTTCACGGGGGCGCCCATGCGCGAAATCATTCCGTACAATTTGATTAAACTGGCAGACGTCTGTCATGATTCTTTGTATATTGTAGGGGGGAGCGTACGCGACCGGCTGTGCGGCTTTCCCGCGCCCGAGCGCATCGACTGGGATATCGCCTCGCCCTGCACGGAGGAGGAGCTCCTTGCCGCGGCGCAGACATGCGGATTTTTGGTGACGGCGGTCTATTCCCGCACGGGGACGATCAAGCTGAAGGATCCCGACGGGGTCGATTATGAATTTACGCGCTTCCGCTCGGATGAGTATGTGCGCGGCGAGCACGTGCCCGCACGCATCCGCTTTACGCAGGACATCGCACTGGACGCACGCCGCCGCGACTTCTGCGCCGACGCCGTATATTACGATATCCGTGCGGACAAATACGTCGACCCGTTGGGGGGGATGCAGGACATTGCGCAGCACAAATTGCGCACGGTGGCGCCCGCAGAACGGGTATTCGGCGAGGACGGCCTGCGCCTCATGCGGCTTGCGCGCCTTGCTGCGCAGACGGGCTTTTCCCCCGACGAGGAGTGCCTCGCCGGCGCTCGGCACAACCGCGCGCTCATCCGCGACATCGTGCCCGAACGCATCTTTCACGAGATGGAGCTGCTGCTGCACGCGGATGAAAAGCCCGGCGGGCAAAACGGGCCCTACCGCGGCCTTGCGCTGCTGCGGGCGACGGGGGTGCTCGCCGAGATCATGCCCGAGCTTGCCGCAGGCGACGGCATGGCACAGCGCACGGACTTCCACCGCTACGACGTGCTCGAGCATTCGCTGCGCTGCGTGGTGTATGCCCCGCATGCCATCCGCTGGGCGGCGCTGCTGCACGACGTGGGCAAGCCATTCTGTATGCTGCGCGACGGCAACTTTCATGCCCACCCCGAGGAGGGTGCGCGCATCGCCCATGAGCTGCTCACCCGCCTGAAGGCGCCAAAGCAGCTCACAGAGCGGGTACAGCAGCTTGTGCTTTTGCATATGAGCGACTTCGATCTGAAGATGCGGCCCGTCAAAGTGCGGCGGGAGATCATCCGCTGCTATCCCCTCTTGCAGGATCTGTTCGCGCTGCGCCAGGCGGACTATTCCGCCTGCAAGGACGACCTCTCCCCCGCCCCCGCCGTACAGAAGTGGCAGGGCATCCTGCGGGAGATGGCGCAGGAGGGCGTTCCGCTCACGCGGGCGCAGCTCGCCGTCTCTGGGCTGGAGCTGCAGCGGGCGGGCGTCGCCCCCAAAGATACGGCGCGGGCGCTCGACGCCCTGCTCGGTTACTGTGCAGAAGACGGCGCGCGCAACCGCAAAGAAAAACTCATCGCCTATGCGGTAAAACATTTTACGGAGGAATGCTGATGCAGGAAATATTGCTGATATTATGTGCGCTTGCCCTGCTTGTGGGGGTATGCTGCCTGATTTTGCTGCTCGTATTGCTCTCCCGCAGGGAGGGCGGCGGCGCGGGTGCCGTGCAGGAGAGCCTGCGGCGGCTGGAACAGAAGACGGACAGCATCGGTTCGCTCGCCGAATACAATGCGCGCAACGGGGAAAACCTCAGCCGTACGACGGAGGCGCGGCTGCAGGGAATCCAGGACCGCCTGAACGAGGACATCAAGTACATCGTCGACAGCAACGCACATAACCTTGAGGTCATCCGCCGCACGGTGGACGACAAACTGACCGCCTCGCTGGACGGAAAGCTCTCCTCCAACTACGCGCGCATCTGCGACCGCCTGGAAAAGATGTACGAGAGCGTCGGGGAGATGAAGAGCCTTTCGAGCAACGTTGCGGACATCCGCCGCGTATTCTCCAACGTAAAGCTGCGCGGCAGCTGGGGGGAGGCGCAGCTGAGCGCGCTGCTCGAACAGATGCTCGCCCCCAACCAATATGCACACAACGTGCGGCTCAACCCCGCCGACAATCTTTTCGTCGACTTCGTCGTGACGCTGCCCGCAAAGGACGGCGCGGCATACCTGCCCGTCGACAGCAAATTTCCCGTCGAGTGCTTCGAGCGGCTGTGCGCCGCCTCCGAGCGGGCGGACCGCGAGGGCGAACGCATCGCGCGCAGAGAATTGGAGCGCGCCGTGCGCACGCAGGCGGAGAGCATCGCGCAAAAATATATCCGCCCGCCCCTGACCACCGACTTTGCCGTGATGTACCTGCCCTCTGAGGCGCTCTATGCCGAGGTGATGAAGCTCGAGGAGCTGAGCGATTTTCTGCGCAAACGCAGGATCATCGTGTGCGGGCCGACCAACTTTTCCGCCCTGCTCTCTACCCTGCAGACGGGTTTCCGCACGGCGGCGATCGAGCGCAGATCGGGGGAGCTTGTGCGCATGCTCGAACAGTTCCGCACCGAGTTTGCCAAATTTGCCGAGGGGCTGGAAAAGACCAAACGCAAATTGCAGGAGGCGCAGGACGCCGTGGAGGGCACCAGCAGGCGGACGGATATCATCGGGCGCAGGCTTGACAGCTTCCGCACGGGAGAGAGAGGGATCCAGGGAGGAGAGGAATGAAACTGACAAAATGCGAAAATCTGATCCCGGGCGCCGAAACGGCGGCATTCGGGGAGGCAACGCTCGTGCAGGGCGCGCGGCGGCGCAGCGCGGGCAACCTGCTGCACATCGACAGCCCCCGCCGCTTCAAGCTGTACGCCCGCGGGCGGGACAGCGTGCGCATCCTTGCGGGAAGCGGTCACTTCAAATGGGCGCGCGGCGAAACGCCGTTTGCCGCCGGCGAGAGCTTTCTTGTCGAAGGCGAGGGAGAATATGAACTGAACGGGCGATGCGTCTTTGTCGTTCTGCAGGAATAGCGCAGGAAAATCGCCCAAGCGGGGCAAAAATCGTTGACAGAAAAGCAAAAATAGAGTAAAATGATGAAACAAAACCTTGCGTATCGCCAAGATACGCCGAAAGACCGGGAGGTGAAAAAAATGCAGAAATACGAGATGCTCATTTTGCTTAACAGCGAATTGACGGAAGAGGCGAGAGAGGCTGAGCTGAAGAAGTACAGCGATATCGTTTCCTCCATGGGCGGCACCGTAGAGGCATTCGACAAATGGGGCAACAAGAAGCTTGCCTACCCCATCCGTTTCAAGTCCGAAGCCTTTTACGCGCTCATGACGTTTCAGGCAGAGGGCGCCGTCGTAAAGGAGCTCGACCGCATTGCGGGGATTTCGGGCGACTGCCTGCGGCGCGTCATTACCAAAGTAGACTAAGCGAGGACTGTTATGAATAAGGTGTTTCTTATCGGGAATTTGACCCGCGATCCGGAATTGACAGAAACTTCGGGCGGTGTGAGCGTGTGCCACTTCGGCATCGCCGTCAACCGTTCGTATGCCTCGTCAGACGGCGAACGGCAGACAGATTTCTTTAACGTGACCGCATGGCGCGGCCTTGCGGACAACGTCGCGCGCTTCACGAAGAAGGGCACCAAGGTCGCCGTATCGGGCAGCATCCAGATGCGCACCTACGACGACAACCAGGGCATCCGGCGCACGGCAGTCGACATCATCGCGCAGGACGTAGAATTCCTCACCCCCAAGAGTGCGAACTCCTCCGGCGACGACTTCTACGACGCACCTGCGGCCCCTGCCGCCACGCCCAAAAAGAAGCCCGCCCCTGCGCTCCAGGCATTTGACGATGACGGGGACATCCCGTTCTGACGCGAGCGCAAACGAATATTAAAATTTTAAGGAGACATCATGGAAGAAATGCAGAATCAGACGGTGGAAGAGACCGTTGCGGCAGAAGTCCCCGCGCAGGAAGAGACGGCTGCACCCGCTCCCGCACAGGAAGAGGCGGCTGCACCCGCCAGAGAGAACGCTCCCCGCGAAAGAAGCGAAACGAGAGAGCGCCCCGCCAAGAAGGGATTCAAGAAGCAGAACTTCAAAAAGGTCTGCCTCTTCTGCCAGGAAAAGTCGGCCAAAATCGACTATAAAGACACAAACAAGCTGAGAAAGTACATTGCCGAGGGCGGCAAGATCCTCCCCCGCAGAATGACGGGCACCTGCGCAAAGCACCAGCGCGAGCTTGCAGTTGCCATCAAGCGCGCACGCGTTGCGGCGCTTCTCCCTTTCAAGGCAGACTAAGCGGCGCCCTATCATGGCGCATGAAGAAGGGCGGTCGTAAGACCGCCTTTTTTTGTGCGTCAAAATTGCGTCATGTAAATTCGTGACGTTTTTTTGTAGTAATTTTCAGAAAAACGCTTGACAAATACATTTTTTGTGCTATAATGGTCGCACAACAAGGAAGTCGACACAGGAAGCCTCAAAAAAAAGAGGCAAAGCGGAACGCCTTGCGCATTCTGATTTCTCACTTTGAAAGCACTGTAGACGAAACCGATAACAAACAGCGCAAGCGGCGAGAAAACACCGGATCAAAGGAACGAATCGTTCGCACCCTGAAAAACTTCCGCGTTGCGTGGTATCATATCCACACGCAGACTCACAACAGAGCGCATTTCATTTTTCATGTTTTGTTCTGCATGCAACGATTTGTAAAAACCCAAAGCGCAAAACGAAGCAACGCAGCAACAGACACTGCCTGCCAAAGAGTAAAAAATCCCCCTCTGGCATTCCCCTAATGCATATGTGGGAAGAACAGGAAAACGTATCTTCGGAAAACGAAAATACGGAACAGGCAAAAGAGCGTTCAACAAAGATGAGCGACATGCGTGGGAAGGCTGAAAAGGAAAAGAAATTTTTTGTACAAGGGTCCGGAATTCGGAATCTTCCGAAGCGCGTAAATGCGGCCTGCGCACAGAACTTTTCGGAATAACAGTCCGCAATATGAATACCACGAAAAAGACGGCGCATCCGAATGGATGCGCCGTTCCTGTTTTGTATGGATATTTCTGCCGCTACGATCTGTGCGGCGTATGCCTGCGCTCGTAACGCACAAAGAGGTATGCCGCCACAACGCCCGCCGCAAACAACACCAGCCCGAGGACGAGATCGACGACGTTCACGCCGCCCGCCCAACTTTGGTAGACGGCAACGATATCGGGATTGATGAACATGGTGACGATGGAGCCGAGCGAAAGCCCCGTGATCACGAAAAATGCGGCGGCGCGGCAGCGCGCCAGAATGAGCGTGAGCAGCTTTGAAAAGCTGACAAGCCCGAGCAGGAAGCCCGCCGCAAAGCAGAGGTACACAAGAAATACGGCGGGATTTTCGCGCCAATAGCTCAGATGCACCGACTGCACGAGGGGAGTGAAGTACCCGAACGCCATCAGAAGCGCCGTCGCGCTCAGACCGGGCACGATCTGCGTGATCGCCACCACATAGCCGAGGACGAGGAAGAGCAGATAATGCCCGACGTTCAGCCCCTCGAGCGTGCGCGCCCCCTCGGAGAGGAAGAGCGAACAGAGGGCGATGGCGATGGGAATGAGAAGCCCCGCAAAAAAGAGCAGGATGCGCGGCGCCGTCTTCTTCTCCGCCCGCACCTCGTCGGTGACGGCGGGGAACGCCCCCAGCATGAGCCCCGCAAACAGGCCGATGACGGTAAACGGGCACAGATCAATGAGGCGCTGTATCGCAAGAAATCCGAGCACGAACCCTATCACAAGCCCGATCGCGATGGGCAGAAGAAAGCGCGCACAGATCTTGAATTTTTTCAGAATATTCCCGAGCGCGTACAACAGCTTGTCATACAGGCGGAAGATGATGGCGACCGTAGAGCCGCTCACCCCCGGCACGATGACGGCAAGCCCGATGAAGAAGCCGAGCACGCCGCCCTTTGCGACCGCGCGGCCGTTGGCATATTTCAGGTCGGGTTCGCCGTGTTGTGCGGCCTGCGCGCCGCCCTCCCCCGCCTGCGCAGGGTCGCGCTGCTCCGCCGCGGGCGCAGCTGAGCTGCGCCCGTCTGTTTCCCCTTTCCGGCGCATAGAGACCTCCGAGATCATTTTTGAGATAGTATAGCATATCCCCGAAAAAATGGCAATGCTCTGCCGTACCGGCAGAGCATTTTTTCACGCAAATTTTGGCGAAAGAGGGAGAGGATCACCCCGCCCCCCTTTGCTCTTTTTGTTTAAAACGACTTTGTGCTTGTCACCGTCTTCGTCTGTATGACTTCATCCCCGAGCATATAAGTTTGGGTCACGGTGCCCGTGACGGAATTATACGGAGAATATGTCGTATGCGAATAGCTCAGCGCTTCGCCCGTCTGCGTGACAGATCCGAGCGTATGCGTATAAGAAGTGGTTACCGTCATATCCTCTACGGGAACGCCCACCAGCGTAAAGGTCGAAGCGATGTTCAATGCTCCGCTGTAAGCATATGCATATCCACGCCAGCTCCATGACCCGCGCGTGCGCGCATAGCTGTTGGGATTTGCCTCATTCAACGTCAGCTCGCCCTCCTTCCACACGGCATACAGCGTGATCGTGCTTCCGCCGCCCGAATAGGCGACCGACGTGACCTCGCTCCAGGAGTCGCCGCTTTTTATAAACCAGCCGACAAAGGTGCTCCCCTCGCTCTGCAACTCCGCAGCAGTCAGCAGCGCGGTGTCCGCGCTGTATCGGACGGTGTAGTCGCCGTTCGTGCCGCCATAGCTCACGGTGCCGCCCGCAAGAGTATAGGCGACCGTGCTGGTATAGACGAGGGTATCGGGCGCGCTCATCGCCTCGAGGCGGGCGCCGGCTTCGCCGATCGTGACGTTTGCCCAGACAAGACTCCCGACGTCGGGCAGAGCGATATTCATCTCCTCCGTGATCGTATAACACGATGCAAGGCTGCCGCCCACAAAGATCTCCACAACGGCGCCGTGCGTCATCTCCGTATAATAGAGATATCTTCCGTTCTCGACCTCCCAGCCCTCGATCGCCGCATCGCTGTAGAGGCGCACGACATAGCGCTTGAGTTCATACTGCGCCGTATAGGTCGCGTCGCCCGCGATCGTGCTCTCCGCCGTATTCCAACCGACAAAGTTGTACCCCTCCTTTTCGGGCGCAGCGGGGAAGGTCAGCGCGTCGCCGTAATGCCCCGTCTGCGTTGCCACGACGCTGCCGTCGACGACATAGCTGACGGTATATTCGCGCATCTCCCATACGGCAGAGAGCGTGAGATCGGCAAGGATGTCCTCTGCGGCGGGCATGTTGCCGTCGGCGCCGAGATAGCCCACGACCTTCTGCACGTCGTCGAACGGCATGGGCAGCACCAGCTCTGAGCCATAGCGGTAAGAGAGTTCCCAGGTGTATTTTCCCGTCTCCTCGCTGAACGTCCACCCCGCAACAGGGCGATCGCTCTCCAATGTAATCGTATAGGTCTGCGCATGATATCCGCCCTGAACGGCGTTCCCGTCGGGCAGCGCGGCGGGCAGCTCCCAGCGGAACTCATAGCCCGCCTGTTCCAGCATATCGGGCGCGGCAAGCGTTGTGAGGATGGCGCGCGTTGCGGGGTCATAGAACACCTCCTGACTGCCGCATGCAGCCCCGTCTGCCCAATAGGTGAGCACGGCGGTCTGCCCCTCCAGATAGTAGCGGTTGCCATTTTCGTCCGTCCATGCCTCGGCACGCGCCTGTGCGAGCGCGCAGTCCATGCCCCGCTCTATGATCGGCGCAATGTCGCTCGTGAGATCGGTGACGCCCTCGTCCATGACGCCGCACGGGTTGCGCAGGCGCAGATCTGCCGTCAACGAGATCGAAACGAGGCTCTCCGAAACGCCCGTCTGAATGCCTGTTTCTACGCTGAGATCGCGCACGACCTGCATGCCGTTCTGCTCCTCGGACGAGATCGCAACTTCGATATCGTCGAGCACGCCGTCGGTGAGCGCGCTGCCGTTGAGCGCGAGCGTCCACTGCTGCGTGCCGTTTCCCTGCACGGCATACGCATAGGTCGAGAGGATGTTTGCCGCTGCCGTGCCGTAGTCTTCGACGACGCTCTCCTCGTCCGTTTCCTCGCCCTGCGGAAATTGGTCGGTGATGAGGCTGCCCAGGTTGAAGATGAAGCCGATCTGATTGAGAATGTCGCCGAAGAACACGTCAAGCGGCATCGCACGATAGAGGACGACGGGCGGATCGTACTCCACTTCTCTTGTGAAAAACAGAGCAACCGTCTCCCAATAACTCGTCTGTGTGCGCTTGATATACACCATATCCTCTTTGATGGTGATATCGACCGTGCTGTCGCCGTTGATCGCGACCTGATTCAGCTCCTGTACGCCGTCATACTCCAGGCGAAGATTGAACGCGACGGCGCCGTCCTCGTCCAGCGAGACGGAGATTGCAATGATCCTGACCGTAGCCGTGATATCAATAAAGCCAAGCACGCTGAGCTGAAGCGCCGCGCTGCCGTCGATATAGAAATTGTTGTTGACGACATATTCGTGCGTTTCCTGTTCTCCCGAGATGACCTCTTCATGCGCGGCAGTGTGCACCAGGGTGGTCAGAAGATCGGCGATTCCGGTGAAGTCGATGTATCCCTCCAGCGAGAGCGCGTCCTGCGTAACGGGATCCGTCTTGATTGCGGCAGTCACGTCGGTGCGGCGATCCTGTCCGTCGTAAATGGCGCCGAGCGCAATGCCCGCAAGCAGGCTTCCGCCCTCCTTTTCCACCTTGGAGAGGGTGATCGAAAGATCCTCTTTGCCCGTGCCGAAGAGCGCCGCCCCGTTGAAGCGAAGGGTCACGCCGCCCGCATCGGAGGTGAGTGCGGTCAGATAGGAGATCGCCTCCTCGTCCGCCTCCCCTTCTTCTGCGCCGAACAGCCCCTCGAGCAGGTCGCCGACGCCGATGGTCTTGAGCAGCGAGGCGCCCAAAGAGCGAAGCTCCGCTACCGTCGTCGGCGTGAGCCACCTGTCAATGAGATAGTTGTTGACGAGGTCGACGTTCACCCCGAGCATCGCAAGCCCGCCCGAGAGCAGCTTCATCAGTTCGCTCGAAGGCGCATAGAAGGCGAGCGGACGATAATCCTCATGCCCCGCCCCCAGGCGGGAAAGCGAGCAGAAGAAGTCAAGCGCGCCGTCTTTATTGTAGTCCAGGAAATAGATGGTGAGATAGACGCTGTCGATCGCACTGACATGGTTGCGGAAGGCAAGCTCGAGTTTGAGATAGAGATCGGTCCGCACCGTGATCGAGGTCTGCTCCGTATCGATGTGCACGGGAAATTCCTCGCCCGCATAGTAGGAGATCGCGGCGTCGAAATCGTACTGCGCGCTGCCGTCTGCCGCGACCGTCTTGCCGCTAAGCGACAGCGAGAGATTCTGCTCTGCAAGCGTTGCCACTGCGGCGGCAAGCGTATCCATAAGCTCAGCAAGGCCCGCCCCGTCAAGATAGTCGATCTTGGGCATGTTGGGCGCGCTCTCCGCAGCTACGGCAAGGCTCAGCCTTCCCGTCAGCCCAAGCTCGCCCCCAAGCAGCGCAAGTTCCGTGCCCTGCGGCAGTTGCATGAGCTCCATCATCAGACCGAGCGCCGAGAGCGTACAGATCCCGCCCTCCGAGACGGGCGCGCCGATCTTCAGTTCTTTTAGAAGCGAGACGAGATCGAACCCGCCCGCCCATGCGGCAACCTCTGCCCCCGTCTGCAGCGCGAAGAGCAGTTCCTCGATCGAGGCGGCATATTCATTGAGCGGCGCATGCGCTGCATCGAATGCGAGATTGACCGTATGCGCGATGCGGCGGTATGCCGCCATCAGCGCCTGTTCCAGTGTGGAAAGTTCGTTAAAGTACACCGTCGCCCCGACGCCGCCGTACGCGAGCGACAGCATCTTATCGGTCACGGAGAGCTGCAGCGCCTGTTTTACCTCGCCGATCGTGACCACCAGGTCGAGATAGAGATACAGTCCGTTGCTCCAGCCGAGATAGCCGTTGCCGATCTCTGCTGTGAGCTCGATCTCGCCAAGGGAGAGCTGCAGCGTCCCGCGAAGGCTGATCGCCTGCGCCGCGAGCATCTGATACACCTCTTGCAGCGTGGGATCGATGTCGATATAACCTTCCGTTGTAACCGTGAATTGCTCCGCCGCGGTGATGACAAGATTCGCGCCGAGCGCGTTGACCGTGAGCGTTGTATCGCTGACATTTACTTCCACATTGCCGAGCGCAAACTCTACGCCGAGGGCTTGCAACAGCTTTGTGCCGTTTGCTAAGATCGTAAGCGTGTCGTCTGATTCGCTCACCTGCAACAGTTCGCCGAAGTTGAGCGAGAGAAGCTGTTCGAGCAATGCTTCTTCCTCGCCCCCCGCGGGGAGTTCGAGCGATACATTCAACAGCGCAAGAATTTCGTCCACGCTTCCGCTGACCTTCAGCCCGTCCAGCGT
>CALVLK010000008.1 GCA_944337235.1 uncultured Clostridia bacterium | reverse complement strand
CAATTATAAGGGACAGAGCAAGACGGTAACGTTTGAAGAACTGAATAGTTCGCCTTTAACTTCAAAGGGGTCACCAACATAGGACTAATCCGAACACGGATTAGTCCTTTTTTGTGTTGGTGACCTTGCCGTGTGAGATGCGGGCAGGTGACGCGATCGCGCCGCAGAATGCGGCGAATGATGCGCTGCTTTGTCGCTTCGCTCCTTACGACCATTGCGAAGCAATGGCATGAAGCGACATCGCCGCCGAAATATTCCCGGCTGTGCTGCGTTTTAAGTAGTCTGCATCGTTTAAACGGGTCTGCTTGGCCTAAGATTGCAAGGCAGATCAAGTGTATATCGCATTCCAGGCATACCTTTTGGGCATGGTGAAAAATAAAAAATAAGTATTTTACATTGCAAGGCGATTGCGTTATAATATCTGTGAAGAAAAGAATGGGAAGGTCAATACCATGAAAATTGTAGTTTTAGCGGGCAGCCCCAATAAAAATGGCTCGTCCAACACACTTGCAAATGCCTTTATACAGGGCGCGAAGGAGGCGGGGCACAGCGTGGACGTCATCGACGCCGCGCATGCCAATATCCACCCCTGCACGGGGTGCATCCGGTGCGGTTACGAGGGTACATGCGTACAGAAGGACGACGTGGACGGCATCCGCGCGCGCATCCTCGCGGCGGACATGATGGTGTTCGTCACGCCGCTGTACTATTACGGCATGTCTGCACAGCTGAAAACCCTTGTCGACAGATTCTGCGCCTTCAATTCTTCCATTCAGCGCAAGCACATGAAGTCGGCGATGATCGCGGCGGCATGGAATGCGGACGGCTGGACGTTTGAGGCGCTCGAAAGCCACTACAAGACGTTGGTGCGCTATCTCAATTTCAAAGACATGGGTATGATCTGGGGCAAGGGCTGTGGCACGCCCGCTATGACCCAGGGCTCGCGCTACGTGCAAGCCGCCTATGAACTCGGCAAAAATCTGAAATAAGGGGACTATCTATGGAAAAGAAAATTTTAGTTGCGTATTTTTCGTGCAGCGGGGTGACCGCCCGCGTGGCGCACGAACTTGC
This sequence comes from uncultured Clostridia bacterium, assembly GCA_944337235.1. GTDB lineage: Bacteria > Bacillota > Clostridia > Christensenellales > Borkfalkiaceae > Gallimonas. Next base: position 51,414 of record CALVLK010000008.1, on the reverse strand, counting down.
CGCAGCGGCGGGCGCAGACCTGTACGAGATCAAGCCTGCGCAGCCGTATACGGCAGCAGACCTCAACTGGACGGATGCAAACAGCCGTTCCTCGCGCGAGATGAAGGACGAGGGCAGCCGTCCCGCCATTGCAGACGGTGTGGATCTGGCAAAGTATGACGTCGTGTTCGTCGGCTTTCCTATCTGGTGGGGCATTGCGCCGCGCATCATCGAGACGTTTCTGGAGCGCTACGACTTTGCGGGCAAGACGGTGGTGCCCTTCTGTACGTCGGGCGGCAGCGGCGTTGGCAGAACGGACAGCGTGCTGCATAAGCTGTGCCCGCCGTCTGTGCAGTGGAAGCCGTGCAAACGGCTGAGTGCCGTCGCAACGCAGAAGGAACTTGGTGCGTATGTCGCGTCATTGGATCTTTGAGGGGGCAGACGATATGGACAGAGTAGAAAGATGTGAAGAAAAATTTGCAGAGCTCTTCGGCGGCAAACCGACCCAAAACGAGGGGAACGATCCCGAATTTATGCGCATTTTGCAGCGCTTCATCTTCGGCGAGGTGTGCTATGAAGGGTCGCTCGACAACCGTATGCGCGAGCTTATCACGATCACCGTTCTCACGGTCAATCAGACGCTGCCGCAGCTGAAAGCGCACACGGCAGCCTGCCTGCATATTGGCATTTCTCCTGAAGAGATCCGCGAGGTCATCTACCAGTGTGCGCCCTTTATTGGCTTCCCCAAGACGCTCAACGCCATCGCAACCATGGACGAGGTGTTCGCGGCGATCGGCATCGCTTTGCCCCTTGTAAGCGGCGAGACGGTGACGGAAGAGACCCGCTATGAAAAGGGGCTTGCGCTGCAAGAGCCAATCTACGGCACGGAGATCAAAGAGCGCTATGCCTGGCTGCCCGCACCCTTCGATGAGGCGGTGCCGCGCTATCTCACCGAACTGGGCTTCGGCGATTTCATGACCCGAAAGGGAATGAGCGAGAAGGAGCGTGAACTTCTGACGGTCGTCATCCTTGCGGCGCTTGGCGGGGCAGAGGTGCAGGTCCGCTCGCACGTTATGGGTGCGCTCAAAGCGGGCAATACGAAGGAAGAGGTCGTCTGCGCGCTCGTGCACGCCATGCCGTACATGGGCATCCCGCGCCTGTTCAATGCGCTCAACTGCGCCAAAGATCTTTTGTCAAAGGAATAAAATCAGAAAGGGATAAAATCAGAGAGGTGATAAAACATGGATAAGAATTTTGAAGCAAGCAATGTATTTGGTCTTGGCAACGAGAATACCGCCTATGCACAGTATTTTATCGGCAAGTCCTACCTCAACCCCTTAACGCCCGCGGGTGTTTCGCCCTTCTTTGCGAATGTCACCTTCGAGCCCGGCTGCCGCAACAACTGGCATATCCACCACGCCACAAAGGGCGGCGGGCAGATCCTCTTGTGCGTGGCGGGAAGCGGCTGGTATCAGGAGTGGGGCAAGCCCGCGCAGTCCTTAAACCCCGGCGACGTCGTGGTCATCCCGCCCGAGGTCAAGCACTGGCACGGCGCCAAGAAGGACAGCTGGTTCGCGCACATCGCGGTGGAAGTGCCCGGCGAAAATTCGTCCAACGAGTGGCTCGAGGCAGTGGACGACGAGCAGTATAATACGCTGTAACAGCGATGAGACCGCCGCGGGCTGCGTCGGTCTCTTGTCGATCAGAGGCATCCGGCGACGGAGGGCATATATCTGTGGAAGTTCGTGTACTCAAATACTTTTTAACGGTGGCGCGGGAGGAGAATATCACGCACGCGTCGGAGATTTTGCACATTTCCCAGCCTGCGCTCTCCCGTCAGCTCATGCAGCTGGAAGAGGAGCTCGGCACACAGCTCTTTGTGCGGGGCAGGCATGCAAGCACGCTTACCGAGGCGGGCATGCTGTTGCGCCGCCGCGCACAGGAGATCGTCGATCTCACCGAAAAGACGGAGCGTGAGTTTCAGAGCAATTCTATGGCGCTGAGCGGATTGATCTCCATCGGCAGCTGCGAGGCGGATACCATGCGCTATCTTGCCGAGGCGATGCGCGGGTTCAGCGATCTGTACCCCGAGGTCAAATTCGATATCTATTCCAACGACGCCGATCATGTCAAAGAGCGGCTGGAGAGGGGCACGCTGGACGTCGGCGTGCTGCTCGGCCCGACGGATATCTCCAAATACGAGAGCATCACACTTCCCGGGAAAGAGCGGTGGGGTGTCATTGTGCCCGCCAAGTGTCCGCTCGCGCAGAAGGAGTACGTCACAAAGGAAGACCTCGTCGGAAGGCGGGTGTTCATCGCCAAGCGCGGCGTGGCGCAGGGCGTTGCGGACTGGTTCGGCGAATATTACGACAGGATGAATGTGTACGCCACCTACAACCTTCTCTACAATGCAGCCATGCTCGTGAATTGCGGGGTGGGCGCTGCGATCACCATAGAAGGGGCGGCGGAGCTGTACCACAATGCGAACATCATCTTCAGGCCGTTCTATCCCGAATTTTCCGTAAAGAGCGTGATGGTGTGGAAAAAGCATCAGCCGCAGACGCCCGCGGTGTCAAAATTTATCGAATATGTCAGAGAAAGTCTCATTCAGAAGGAATAGGAATAAGGAGGGCATTATGCAATATACAAAACTCGGAAACAGCGGGATCGAAGTCTCCCGCTTCTGTTTGGGGTGCATGAGCTTTGGCGATCCCGCAAGCAAAATGCACGCGTGGACGCTCGATCCCGACGAGAGCGAGGCGATCATAAAACATGCGCTGGAGCTTGGCATCAACTTCTTCGATACCGCCAACGGCTATTCGGCGGGCACGAGCGAGGAGTATCTGGGCAAGGCGATCAAAAAGAATATCGCACGTGACAAGGTCGTACTCGCCTCCAAGGTGTACTTCAACGAGGGACATCTCTCGCGCGAGGCGGTCAACCGCGAAATTGAGGGCACGCTCAGGCGCCTTAACACCGACTATCTCGACCTTTATATCATTCATCGTTTCGATTACGGAACGCCCATCGAGGAGACGATGGAGGCACTCGACGGGCTCGTCAGGGCGGGCAAGGTGCGCGCGCTGGGGGCTTCCGCCATGTACGGCTATCAGTTCTACAATATGCAGCTTGCAGCAAGGGAAAACGGCTGGACGCCCTTTGTGTCCATGCAGAATCACTACAACCCGCTGTATCGCGAGGACGAGCGGGAGCTCATTCCCATCTGCCGCCAGATGAACGTGGCGCTCACGCCGTACAGCCCGCTTGCCGCGGGCAGGTGCGCCCGCCCGAATTGGGAGGCAGACACCCTGCGCAGCCATACCGACAAGGTGGCAATGGGCAAGTATGACTCCACAGAGGAACAGGACAAGTCGATCGCCGCGCGCATACAGGAACTTGCGCAAAAGTACAATACAAGCATGACGGCGATCACCTTTGCCTGGCATTTCAAAAAGGGCGTCGCGTCGCCCATCGTGGGGGCGACCAAGGCGAAGTATCTCGACGATGCCGTCGCCGCGTTCGACGTTGCGCTCACGGATGAGGACGTCGCCTACATCGACGAGCTGTACACACCCCACAAGATCGTCGGCGCGCTGTGATCAAGATATGCCTTCTTGTTATGATATGAAATAAAAAATAAGTATTTTACATGCCAAGATGGCGGTGGTATAATAAGTACGCACAGGGGCGAAGGCCCTGCGTACTTATTTTTCGTATGAGAGGAAGTGCGGCATGATATCAGAGGAACGGCTCACAGAGATCGGATTGTCACAGGAGGACATAGCGGAATTTTTTCGCCTGGAAGAGGCGCTGCAATATGCCGCACAGGAAAAGCTGCTGCGCAGGTACAGAGCGCGCTATCTCGACGACGTCCACAAAAACGAGAAGCGCATCAGCGATCTCGACTATGTGCTCTATGAAATGAAACGAAAGCGCAGCAGGTGAGAAAGCGCATTGAAACAATCGGAACGGGCGACCCCGCTATGCGGCAGAACCATGAAAGGCTGCGGGAAGGGCAGGGCGTACAAATATCATTCAGGAGGAGAAATAAAAATGGGACAGAACAATTTGCCTAAAATCGCCATGGGCGCATGGGCGTGGGGCGATACGGACGGATACTTCGGCAACATGATGGCTTCGGAGCAGTTCCGCCCCGTATTCAGAAAAGCTTTGGAAAAGGGGCTGAACCTTTGGGATACGGCGACGGCTTACAGCAACGGCGAATCGGAGCGCATCGTCGGCGCGCTTGCAAACGACTTCGGCAGGGAGAACGTGATCATCTCCACCAAGTTCACGCCGCAGATGGCAGCCATGTATGGGAACAGCGTGGAAAACATGTGCGACGCCAGCCTCAAACGGATGGGGCTCGACTACATCGACATCTATTGGATCCACAATCCTATCGGCGCGCCCGAATACACGAAAAAGCTCATTCCGCTCTTAAAAGCGGATAAAGTAAAGAGCGTGGGCGTTTCCAACCATAACCTCGCCCAGATCAAGGAGGCGGACGAGATCTTGCGCGCGGCGGGCTACCGCGTATCGGCGGTGCAGAACCATTTCAGCCTATTAAACCGCTCGTCCGAGAGCTCGGGCATCATCGACTACTGCAAGAAAAACGATATCGTGTTCTTCGGCTACATGCTGCTCGAGCAGGGCGCGCTCACGGGCAGGTACGATTCCGCGCATCCCTTCCCCGCGGGCAGCGCAAGGGCGCAGGTGTTCGGCCCCATTCTCGGCAAGCTGGACGGCATTCTCGCCCGCCTCAGAGAGGTCGCTTCTTCGCACGGCGTGTCTGTTTCGCAGATCGCCGAGGCGTATGCGATTGCGAAGGGCGTTCTGCCCATCGTCGGGGTGACGAAGGAGTATCAGGTGGAGGAGGCCGCAAAGACGACGGAGCTCGCGCTTTTGGCGGAAGAAATCTCTTCCCTCGAGGCGGCGGCAGACAAGTCGGGCGTGACGTCCGTGCAGTTTTGGGAAAGCAAAATGGAATAAAGATATCAGGAATAAAAGGAGATTTCAACGATGAAAAAGAATATCGGCAGCACAATGGCACTCTATCCCACCCCCGCGATCGTGGTGGGCGCGATGGTGAACGGAAAGCCCACCTGGACGCTGGTCGCCCACATCGGCATTCCTTCGCACGACATGGCGATGGTCAGCCTTGCAAAGGCGCACTATATCAACCGCGGCATCCGCGAGAACAAGGTCCTGTCCATCAACGTGGTGGACGAGAGCTGGCTTGCAAAGGCGGATGCGACGGGCTGCGTCTCGGGGAACAAGACGGATAAATCGGGCATGCTCGAATATACCGTCGGCGAGACGGGCGCGCCCCTCGCAAACGATGCAAAACTTACCATGGAGTGCACCGTCGTCGATGTGTACGAGACGCCCGCCTTTGAAAACTTCATGGTCAAGGTCAACAACACCTTCGCCGAGGAGAGCATCCTCAACGAAAAGGGCGACAAGCCCGACTTCGATAAGTTCAAGCCCGTCCTCTTCGAGATGCCCGGCTATACCTACCTGAGAACGGGCGAGACGATCGGCAAGTGCATGAGCTTCGGCAAACAAAAATAAGCTGCCGCAAAGGCACATCTGCGGGGCGCCTGCGGAGAAGACGGCCTCGTGCAGTTCGCGGTGCCCGCCCAAGGAGAATTTATCCTTAGATTGGCTTCGTCGATAACTTGCATCTCACCGCGCGCAATTTTGCAGACGCAGAGGCGCTTGTGGGTGCATGGGGTGCGGGCCTTACGCTTGCATAACGCATCACAGTGTGCGCAGTTAAAACAGAGACCGAGAAATAATTATCGCATCGAAGCGGCTGCATATCAACGATATCTGAACAGAGCGCAAACCATTACGCGCTCTGTTTCATATCTTCACAAAAAGACCAATATTTGCCTTCCATCCTTGATATATCAGAAGATTTATGATATAATGCGCCATATAGAATAAGCGAAGGAGTATTACTTATGAAAGCGATGATCGGATACTGCGGACTTGACTGCGCAAAATGCGACGCATATCTTGCTACCATCCGTGACGATCAAACTTTGCGTGAGAAAACAGCGAAACTGTGGGCAGAGTTAAACAATGCGCCCATTCTGCCGGAACACATCAACTGTGAGGGCTGCCGTATGAATGGCGCCAAAACGGTATTTTGTGAGCACATATGCAAAATCCGCAAATGTGCTTTGGGGAAAGGAGTTTTTACTTGTGGCGACTGTTCTGAATTAAAAACCTGCGCGACTTTAAGAGCGATCCTCGAAAATAATCCGTCAGCTCTGGAGAATCTGAAAGGATAGATCACACTGCGAGATAACCATGACGCAAGAAAAGAGCATCTACAACGGCTTTCTGAGCGGCAATCAGCTCAAGATCATCGCCTGCATCACCATGCTGATCGATCATATCGGCTCCTTTCTGCTGCCGCAGGTGCTTCTGCTGCGCCTCATCGGCCGCATCTCCATGCCGCTCTTTGCCTTCACCTTCGGCGAGGGCTGCCACTATACGCGCAACAAGGGCTGGCATTTTGCGCAGATCTTCGTGCTGGGCCTTGTCACAAGCGCTGCCATGTCATTTTTCAGGGGTTCGCTGTACGGGAATATCCTGATCACGCTCTCCCTTGCCTGCCTCATCATCTACGCGCTGGACGCCCTCAAAAAATATTCCCTCTCCGGGCAATGGAGAGGGATCGTGCTGAGCGCGGCTGCACTCATATTGTCGGTGGCGCTCGCGGTGGGGCTGTGCTGTTTTTCGCCCATCCATGTCGATTACGGCATTGCGGGCGTTGCGCTCCCCGTCTGCGTCCGGCTGCTCGATTTCCGCTCGCAGGGCGGGCGCGGGGTGCTTGCGGCGCTCTACAGGCCCTGGACGGTCATGCTTCTGTTCCTTGCCGACCTTGTGGCGCTCATTGCGGTCTACGGCCTTGCGCAGAGCCCCTGCCTGTTTGCGCTGCCACTGATCGCATTTTACAGCGGGAGGCGCGGCAGACACAACCTCAAAGGGCTGTTCTACATCTTCTATCCCGCGCATCTTGCGTTGCTCGGGGTCGTCTATCTGCTGTTGCATCCGGATTTTTTGTCTCTTCTCTTCTGAAAGGGGGCAAAGCGCGGGCATATTCATTGCGGCTGAGATTCGCCGCTTTTTTTGTGCGCTCTCTTTTGTCGAAGGGCATATGAGATCGTGCCGACGATCACCCCCGTCACGAGCACGACCTGCCGCAGCACGCCGATGTATGCCCCCACGGAGGCGTTGTAAAAGAGGTTTCCCCCCTCTAAGATCAGCGCGCCGCCCTTCAGTACGAAGTAGTTTTTCGAGAGCGAGCAGAGGGTGTAAACCGTCTGCAAGACGGGCGGGAGCCAGGTGTACCATGCGCCCAGGCGAGGGGCGCAGATCGCCCACACGAGTGCGAGCAGCAACAGGGCAGCCCATACGGGCAGCTCGCGCCGAAAGCGCAGCAGGCTGAACAGCATGAGCAGGTTACGCACGATCGCCGCGGCGTTCAATACGATGCCCGTAAAGGTATCGGCGTCGGCGTACAGCAGGCAGGACTCCAAAAGAAAGATCGCCATTGCCGCCGTCGATACGATGAGATATCGGACCTTTTTCAGCTGATAGGACCAAACGAGCACGACCATGCCGATCGTGCCCGCGATCTGGGCGAACAGGTTGATCTGCAGCCCGAACAGTTCAAAATAGATCATCTTATTTGAGCGTAAGGCGCACGCAGAGGGGATAGTCGGAGGCAATTTTCTCTGCAAAGGAGAGCTCGAGCGCCTCCTTCGTCTGGCGGAATGCGACGGGCATGTCGCTGCCGAAGAGCTCTGCGCGTTCTACGAGCACCGCCTCTCCGGGCACGGCGCCGCCCGCAAGCGCTTTGAGCGCCGCCCCGTCGATGCCGCCTGAGGCGTTCAAGATAAAGGCATAGAGATATCCGCCCTTGCAGGTATAGCGGATGTCTTTGGGGGTGAAGGGCGCCCTGCCCGTGTCTGTAAATTGCCCCTCGGGGATCGCCGTGGGCCCCTCGCCGTATACCTTCCATGCCCGCGTGCCGTAGATGCCTTCGCCGTTGACCTTCAGCCATGCCCCCACAGAGCGCAGCACGGCGGCCTCCTCATCGCAGATGACGCCGTTCGGCCTGGGTCCCACGTTGAGCATGAGGCAGCCGTTTTTGCTCACGATGTCGACAAGGTCCGCAACGATATCCTCCGCGCGCTTGAATTGATTGTTCTTGGTATATCCCCAGGAATTGACCGCGATGGCGGTGTCCGTCTGCCAGGGTCGCATGCGGATGTCGCTCAGCTGCCCGCGCTCCACGTCGAAGGTGGCGGCGTCGGGCAAGAAGGTGTTGTGCTTGTAGCAGATGGTCACCTCCTGCCCCCACTCCTCGGCGCGGTTGTAGTAGTATGCGGCAAACTCTTTGAGGTAGGGGCGGAACGCCTCGTTCGCGATCCACCAGTCAAAGTAGAGCATGGCGGGGCGGTAGCGGTCCACGATCTCTGCACAGCGCGCCAGCCAGTTTTCGAGGTGCTCGCGCATGCGGGGGGAGTCGATGGTCGTGGTATAGAGGTCGCGCGGCCCGGCGTCTTTGAGGTCGTCGTTGTACACCGCAGGGCCGTAGAAGTCGTCATAGGCGGGGTCGTTGACGTCGCTGTCGAAGGTCCTGCCGCCGTTCATGAACCAATAGTGCTCGGCGCGGTGCGAGGAGGCGCAGAGCGTGATGCCCCGCCGCTGCGCCGCCGCCTTCAATTCTCCGAGCACGTCGCGGCAGGGGCCCATTTCGGCGCTGTTCCAGCGGGAGAGTTCGCTCCTGTACATCTGGAAGCCGTCGTGATGCTCGGCAACGGGCGTCACATACTTTGCGCCCGCTGCGGCAAACAGGTCCATCCATTCGTCCGCATTGAAATCGGGCGCGGTGAAGATGGGGATGAGATCCTTATAGCCGAAGTGCTTCATGTCGCCGAAGCGCCGCTTGAAGTCCTCATGCTCGGGCGAGCCCTCGCGGTACATGTGGCGCGGGTACCATTCACTGAACGCCTCAGGCACGCTGAACACGCCCCAGTGGATGAAGATGCCGAATTTTCCCTCCGTGAACCATGCGGGGGTATTGTGGGTGCAGAGGGAGTTCCAATCGGGCTTGTATCTGCCCGCTGCATTCACTGCGCGGATGCGATCGAGATATTCCTGTACTGTCATTGCCATGCTCCTTTTTTGCTATATTATATCAGAGGGACGCAGAATGCGGTAGTATGTTTTATGACAGGATGCGATTTTCATGTCGTCTCAGCGCAATTCTTGACAGCGGCGGAAAAACGTGTTATGCTTTGGCTATGGTACACGAACTGGGCGAAGGCGCGTTTGTATGGAACGGCGTGCGCATCGGCGCCGTGCGCGTCTCAGACGAATATATCCGCGGGAGCATCCCCATGCACCGCCATGCGGCGGACAGCTTCGAGCTGCATATCGTGCTTGCGGGGCGGGGGGAGGTCTGCACTCGCACGGGCAGCCGTCCTGTCGGCGCGGGCGATTTCTATCTGACCATCGGCGAGGCGGAGCACGAACAGCGCTCCGAGCCATCCGATCCTGTGCGGGAACTCTGCGTCTATGCGACCTTTTCAGGCAATGCGCGCTCCGCTGCGCGCGCATTGCTGTCCTGCCCCTTCTTTTTGGGCAGGGCGGACGAGGATATGCTCCTTTACGCACGGCAGACGGCAAAGGAACTTGCGCAGGTGCGGGAGGGCTTTGAGGACGCCTTGCGCTGCTACTTTCAGCTGCTTCTCATCGGGGCGGCGCGGGTAAGAACGTCCGGCATTGCGCAGCGGCGCGGCGTGCTTTCGGGCGGGGCGCTCTATCTCAAAATCGAGGAGGCGTTTCTGTACGGATACCGCACGGTGACGCTTTCCTCCCTCGCTGCGGCGGCGGGGCTGAGCGAGCGGCAGACGCAGCGCGTGCTCAGCGCGCATTACGGGCAGACCTTCACGCAGATGAGAACGGAGGCGCGCATGCGTGCGGCGAATGTCCTGCTGGCAGAAAGCTCCGTTTCCGTCGCGCGCATCGCAGAAGAGACGGGGTACTCCTGCGCGGAGCATTTCTGTGCGGAGTATAAAAAATTCATGGGCATGACGGCGGGGGCATACCGCAGGCTGTGCCGCGGGCAGGGGCAGGGCAAATCGCGCCCTTCCGCGCAGGGAAAATGATGTGACGAATGATGGAAAAAAGGATTGTCTTTTGTTGTATTTTGTGCTATGATAATGCGGCAACAGATCATATCGTTTGCGAAGAGAGTGCATCATGAAAGAGAATCTGTCCTTCTGGACAAAAGCAAGAAAGTTGTTTTCGGCCGCCGTGCTACCCGTTTTTCTGTCCGGACTCGTGCGCGCCATCGGAACCTACATGTTCGTCTCGCCCAACAATTTTGCGCCGGGCGGGATCAACGGCATCTCCGTTTTGCTCGAATATGCCGTTGGCTGGAACTCCGGTTGGTTTTTGCTCATGCTGAACATCCCGCTCTTTTTTATTGCGTTTTTCTGTCTGGGCAAGCGCGAGGCGGTCATCTCGACCCTCTCCATGCTGCTCACTTCGGGGCTGCTGATCGTATTCGACTTCATTCCCGTCGTGCGCGACTTAAAATACCACCCCGCCTCGGGCGGCATGCTGGCCGCCATTGCGGGCGGCATCTTTCTGGGTCTTGCGCTCGCCATCATGCTCCGCAGCTGCGGCACGTCGGGCGGGACGACGGTGCTCGCCTCGCTCGTCAACAAGAAGTTCCGCTTCCTCAGCGTGAGCTGGCTCACCTCCGCCTTCGACGCCTGCGTCGTGCTTGCCTCGTTCTTTGTGTATAACCGCGGCGCAAGCTTTACCGAAAAGCTCGATCCCGTGCTGCTCGCGCTCGTGTCGCTGTTCGTGACGAGCTGGATCTGCGACCTCATTCTGCAGGGCTTCAAGACGGCGTACCGCTTCGAGATCATCACCAACAATCCCGAAGAGATCGCGCATGAGATCATGCAGCGCACCCATCACGGCGTCACCGAGGTGCCCGCTGTGGGTATGTACTCGCATGTGGAACACAAGATGCTCGTGTGTATCGTGCGCAAGCGGCAGATCGCCGAGGTGCAGCGCATCATCAAACAATATCCCGATACCTTCGCCTCCTTTACTTCGGCGTCGGAAGTTTACGGAAAATTCTTAAAGTGAGGGCACAAGTTTTTCGTGCCATGGGGAATACTTGAACCATGCAACAGATCATCTATGACGCCGCCGTCGTCGGCGGCGGGATCGCGGGGTACACCGCGGCGCTTACCTTACACAACTTTCGCCTGAACGCCCTGTGGCTGGGGCAGCCGGGCTTTGGCGAAAAACTCGCTGCGGCAGAACATGTGCGTAACTTTCCCTCCTATTCGGGGGACGGGAAGGGGCTTGCCGCGCTGCTCTCTGCCCAGAGCGCGCGCGAGGGGATCGTGCTCACGCCGGCGCGTATCGACGCGGTCTACCGCCTGGAAGAGCACTTCGTGCTCAGCGAAAATCAGACCATGTACGCCGCCCGCGCCGTCATTCTGGCGACGGGGGTGGAGAGCGGCGGATCGATGACGGGCGAGCGCGAATTTTTCGGCAGGGGCGTGAGCTACTGCGCCGTGTGCGACGGCGCGCTGTACCGCGGCAGGCGCATCGCCGTCGTCATCTCCTCGGCAGAGTTTGCCGAGGAAGTCGAATTTCTGGCGGGCTATGCCGCCGAGGTGTACGCCTTCTGCCTGTACCGCGACCCCGCATTCCGTGCGCCGAACATCCGTATCATGCAGGGCATGCCGCGTGCCGTCGAGGGCGGCATGCGCGTGGAGCGGCTGCGCCTGAACGAAGGGGAGCTGCTCGTCGACGGGGTGTTCTTTCTTAAACATTCCAGCCCGCCCGCCGCGCTGGTGGGCGGGCTGGAGACGGAGGGCGCCCATGTCAGGGTCGACCGTGCCATGCGCACGAACATCCGCGGGCTGTTTGCCGCGGGCGATGTGACGGGGCGGCCCTACCAATATATCAAGGCGGCGGGCGAGGGGCTTGTTGCCGCCTTCTCTGCCCGCGACTACCTCTTGGGCAAGACAGAATAAAATATCATCGTTTGCAAAGAGCGCTTCCAGCTGCGGGAGGCGCTCTTTGCATAATTTGGGAATATATGCATTCCTGCGGGCAAAAAAGTTGATGGCGGTGTGAAAATTTAAGAAATGAACGCTTAAAAACAGGAAATGATCGCTTAAAAACTTGACTCAAAAGGTGGGCGGTGATAAAATAAACTCCAATAATGTAACTTAGGAGGCTTATTATGCACAGAGCACGAAAGAGCTTTTTGTCCGTACTGTCGGCATTGCTGCTTCTGCTTGCGGCGCTCGGCTTTGCAGCCTGCACCCAAACAGAGACGTATACGCTGACTCTGATGGACGGCGACAGCGTGTATTTCACGGAAAGTGCAGCGGAAGGCACCGCCATCGAGTATCCCGCCGATCCCACGCGGGAGAACTATACCTTCAACGGCTGGTACCTGACTGCAGACGGAACGGGCACAAGACAGGAACTTCCCACCGAGATGCCCGCCGAAGACAGAACCTATTATGCCGGTTGGACTGCACAGGAAGAGGAGCCTGTCACGCCTACCGCGTCCTATACAATCGAGATCTACCTGCAGAACCTCACGCAGGACGGATATGAAGAGGACGAGGAGGCCACCCGTACCGGTACGGCAGAGGTCGGCAGCAACGTCACCGTGCCCGAGATCAGCGGCTTCATTCTGAATACGGAGATGAGCACCTCCGTCACGAACGGGCAGGTCGCCATCTCTTCGAATGCGGCAAACAACGTCTTTGCCGTCTATTATGACCGCGCGGCTTACACCGTCGTCTATAACGCAAATGCGCCTCAGGGTACCGTTGCAGAGGGCACCATGGACGAGGAGCTCAACGGGGTCTACGGGCAGAGCTTTACGCTTGCCGAGTGCGGCTATACGCTCAGCGGATACCGCTTTGCGGGCTGGTCCACGAGTGCGGACGGCGAAGTGCAGTACCGCCCCGGCGACAGCTACACGCTCACGGCGAACGGGCAGCTGTATGCCGTCTGGAGCAGAGGCTATATCAACGCGTTCGGCGGGGAAGACGTCATCTACCTCGGCGAAGAGGGCGTGGCGACCCTGGTGCGCGGCGGCAGGGACTTCACGGGCAGCTATACCACGGGCGAGGACGGCGTTACGACCTTCTCGTTCACGCTCGGCAACGGCGAACTTCTCACGGGTGAGATGGGCGTCGGCGGCTACTACTTTGCATACTTCGGCTCTCTTGCCGAGGGGACCTATCAGTTTTTCGACAGCTATGAGCGCCAGCTCGACAGCACAAATACCATCACCGTCACGGGCGGCGTGAACGCCGTATGGGCCTACACCGACGAGACGGGCGCTTCCTTCTCTTACAGCGGCTCCATTCTCCCCGCCGACGAAGAGGGCATGTATCTCTTCCTCATCACCTCGGGCGATGCGGCAGGCAACGGATTCACCTTCCGTTTCACCATCGTGACCAACAACTCCACCGGGGAAGAGTTCGACGCCTATGTCCGCCGCGGTACAGAGGCTGACATCGGTACCGTTGTGCGGGCTATGCCGAGTGCGACGAACACGGGCAGCTATTCGCTGTCGAGCAGCGAATCGCTGGTATTCGACGGTTACGGCAATGTGGCCTATACGACGAGCGGCTCATCTTATAATTTTTATTATGAGTTTATCGAAGATGACAGCTACGATGTCGTCAGCGTCTACGGCTATACCAGCGCGGGCGTCAGGACCGAGGTATTCCGTGCGCGTCTCATCTCGTTCACGAGCGGCGGGTACGGCTTCGTGCCCTATTACAGTGCGCTGGATTTGACTTTCACGATCGGCAATCCCAGCGATCAGACCTATCTTACGCTGGACGGCTATGGTATGGAGGGCATCTATCAGCAGGGCACCACGGAGATCAGGGGGCAGTTCACGATCACGCAGTCCAGGGCGTACAGCGCGTATATCATCGACTTTGCGGGTCAGATCAAGGTCATGATCTCTGTGTCCGATGCCGGCGCGTCGTCGAATGCGGTGAGCCTGCCCTACAGCTATGGGGAATTCCTTCGTTTCGATCAGGATTCTTCGGGCGAGCTCAATCTGTATTATCCCATCCTCGTCTTCAATAGGGACGGCGACAATACTGCGCAGTATATCTATGCCAACTCGACGACCGGCGAGGCGTATATCATCGGTACGGGTACCGGAGCTTACGACAGCGAGACGGGGCTCTGGACCTTCACGAACACGCTTGCAGATGGCATGGAAGCGTACGAATCGATGCTGCCCGCCGTCATGCAGATCGCACTCGATACCGAAAACTATATCTACGACGTCTACTATTACGCCTCTGTCGGCACGGGCGAGGAGGAAGAGAGCTATCTTAGCACCTATACCGCAGAGGACGGGGCAACGCTTGTCGTGTTCGACATCACGGGCGTTGCAACGTATACCGACGCAGCTGGCAACGTGTACGAAGGCTCGTTGACTTACCTCTCCGAGACGAGCGCATATCTGAGATATGTGGCGAACAGCGCATATGTCTACCTGTATCTTGAGCTCGATGACGAGACGCTTACCTTCACCGTGCTCGATATGCCCAGCGAGACCTACTATCTCAGAGGGGACGATTGGGAGATCAGCGACGAGGTCACGCTCTTCATCGACGGCAAGGGCGGCGCAGTCTACACCAACGGCGAGACCGAGGAGAACGGAACGTACACCTATACCGCACAGGCAGACGGCAGCTACCTCTACACCTTTGTGGGCGAGAACGGCACGCAGTTTAACTTCTTGCTGCTCACCATGTCGAACACTTCTGTGTTTGTCCGTTATAACGAAGACATCGCGGGAACGCTCATCGCCACGGACTACGGCGTACTCATGCTGGACGGCTTTGCCTCCGAGGCAACCTATACCGATCTTGCGGGGAACACCTATGCAGGGCAGTACAGTGTCGTCGGGAATGTGTTGTATCTGCGCGTCTTTGACGAAGCGGGTGCGCTCTCCCAAATCATCACCATCGACCTGACGGGCGACACCTTCACCGTGCGCGACGGATTCGACGGCAGCTATCTGCTGCTGGAAAACAACGTCATGGTGGGCGGCATGCTCATTACGCTGGACGGCTACGGCAACTTCACCTATCAGATCGGCGAGGATGAAACCGAGCTCAGCGGCACCTACACCATCGCCGACGAAGCAAACGCAGAGCTTGTCATCACCTATGGCGGGGCCTCCTATCACATCGTGCTCGGTGTGCTCGGCGACTACAGCGTGTTCTCCTTCGACGACGAGGGCGCAGGGATCTTCCTCAGCTCGGCATGGGAGTTCTTCCTGCTCGACGGCTTCGGCATGCTCACCTATATCGATGAGCGCGGCTTCGTGTACGAGGGCAACTACACCAGGCTTGCCGACGGCGTCGTCTATATGAGCTGCAGCGGCGTGCTTGCGGGTGTGTACCGTATCAACGGCGAAACGGGCGTTGCAACGTATATCGACAATGGAGACTATCTCGGTTTCTATGTGGCGGATGACAACAGCTATCTGTACCTTCAGACCTCGTTCTCGGGCGCAGATACCGAAGCAGAGGCCACGATGGGCGGTTACTATACCATCGAAAACGGTACGGTCACGCTGTATGTGCGCGACAGCGCGACAGACAACGATTACTATTTCACCGCAATGACCGGGACCTATCAGAACGGCATCATCACGGTGGACGGTAAGGCATACACGCTGGCCGACACCTATCTTTCTACGGCGAACGACGGGTTCCTCTTCTTCCGTTCCGATGTCACGGCCGACACAACGTACGGCGCATTCATCTATGTGTCTGACGGCTCGCTCGTGACGGAGGTGGTTGCCATCTCCATGACGAGAGAGGACGGCGAACTTTCCATTGTCTTCTCGCTCTCCGACGGCACACGCTACTATGCAACCGTGGACGAAGAGAACAACAGCTATACGGTCATGACGACAGCGATCTCGATCATGATTGCAGGGGAGACGGAGGAAGAGTTTATCGTCATTACGGTATACTACGATGTGAGTGATGACGGCTATTACTACACCCTTGCGGGCAGCCTGTATGTGGGCGAAGATCTTGTCACCTTCGACGAGCAGCCGGCAACGGCAGGCACGACGACGGTCCTCATCTGGCAGTTCTTTGTGTTCAATGCTTCGTTTGCACATACCGACGGCTATTCGTATGACATCCAGGTGCTCTACAATCCTTCTATCGGCGCAATGATCGATTACACGCGCTATCTGGTGACGACGGTGACAAACGGAGAGTACTCCATCGTTGCGTATCAACTTGTGGTAAGCACGCTGTACGATGAGGAGGACGTTCCCGCCATGAGCATCAGGCGTCTTGGCCTCTATTACGGTGAATCGGCGATCAGTTTGATCACATTCAGCGAGGAGGACGGCGTGTACAACCTCGTCTCCGCAGATGCCATGTACGAGGTGACATTCACCTATGGGGAAAACGGCGTTGTGACGGGTTTCACCATCGCAAGGTATGCGCTGGCTTCGGCATCCTATGGTCTTACGACCGTCTACTATGCGATCGACGAAGAGGGCAGCTATTACACCTATGCCTATGCGACGTATTCCTTCACTTCCGGCACGGAGCTGCTCGATCTCGTCGTGCTCCTTGAGGCGGCGCCTGACAGTTATGTGCTGATGCTGAGATACGGCACGCAGTATCTGCTCTTCTACTTCACGCCCGGTGCGGAGCAGGCAGACCGGCTCGTCTTTGCGCAGATGACAACGCTGACGACGGACGGCTATTCTGTTACGGTATTCTACGATACGGCAGGCAACGTGCTGTGGCTGTACGAATTGAACACCGTTGCAGAGGACGGCACTGAAACGGAGGTCTGGAACTTTGAAACGAGTACAGAGGGCACGGTCGTCATGACGGCGGCAGGTACCTTTACGCTCACCGTCGGCGATACGGTCTATACCATCGTGGTCACGTCGACGGCCGCAGGTCCTCAGTCCGTGACCGTGACGGCAGAGACGACTTCGACAGCAGGGCAGGCGGCATAACTGTCTCTGACGCCGGAAAAATACAGAAAGCCCGAGGGGGAACCCTCGGGCTTTCCTGCGTTCTGCGGGCGGCGCATCCGCCTCTGCACAGGGGGATATATCAATTTCTTCGGAACTTTTTCGGTGAAAACTCTTTACAGAACCCCCGTTTTAAGATATAATAAAAGCGATATGAGCATTTGCCCGAGCAGATGCTTCTCTGTATGGTATCAAAATGCGTCTGATTTTTGAACACTGGAAATATATCTTCAAAAACATCTGGTTCGTGCTGCCCTTTGCCGTGGTGCCCGCGCTCTTTTTGGCGCTCTCCTTCGACTATCAGGCGATCGACCGCTTTTTGAACGGCTTTTTTACGGGGCGGCCCGACTTCGACTTTTTCGACGTGTTCTGCTCCTGGAGCCTCCTTCGCTTCGATTCTGTGCTCGGGGCGGCGTACAGCGTATGTATGCTTGTGAGCGTCGTGTTCTTTCTCGACGCGCTGCTCGCCTTTTCGGAAAAGCACATGCGCATCGGCAAGCGCACGCTCAGCGGCGTGTTCGCGCAGATGTGGGAAAATTTGCTCTCGACCGCGCTCATCGTATTGCTGTATGTCGCGCTCTACGAACTGTGGGCGCTCGTCCTCTCTGCCATGCTCTATACCGTATCGGCACTGGGCGCCACCGCTGCAGCGGCTGTGTTATTTATCCTCATTGTCGCCCTCTTCCTTGCGGTGCTGCTCTATGTTGCGACCATCTTCTATCTCTGGCTGCCCTGCATCCAGATCACGGGTATGCGCGCCTACAACGCCTTTCTGTATTCCTATCGGCTGATGACGAACGTACGCGGGCGGCTCATGCTCTCCATGGCGATCTCGATCGTGCCCACCATCATTCTGGCGGGAATCGGCGCCCTCATGCCTCCCGTCGTGACGGGCATTCTCATGTTCTTTGTTGTATGTCTGCTCTTTCTGAGCTTTGCCATCCGCATGGAGGTGCTCTATTTCCATACAGATAAGATCGAGCGCGAGGATATCCTGCGCAGCTATCGGGAGCTTTGATCATGAAACTGAGAAACGCATTGCGCATATTGTCCGACAACTTTTCTTGCGTATATAAGCTGCTGCTCTATCGTGCCATCGTCGGCATCGTGTTCTTCGGCATCGCCTATGCGCTGCTCAATTTCGGCCTTCATACCATCTTTGCCTCCGAGCAGGTGCAGGCAGTCGGCGTGCTCATCGGCGACTTTTTCGAGGCGCTCTTTTCGGGGCAGGCGGACTATCTCGGTACCTTCCGCGATACGTTCTCCGAGGCGATGAGAAACCTCCTTGTCATGCTTGCCGAAAATATCAACCCCATCGTGGGCACGGGTGCGGGCATCTGCCTTGTCTACCTGTTGCAGCGGCTGCTCAACGGCGTCGCCGTCGTTGCCATGGGCAACATCTATCACGACCGCATGCGCTCCTACAGCAAGACGAGCTTTTCCGCCGCATTCTTCAAACACCTGGGGCAGGCGCTGCTCTACCAGATCATCTATGTGCCCGTCTCCTTCCTCTACGACGTGGCGGCGATCCTCTGCTGTTGGTTTTTCTTCTTCTATACCCCGTCGCTGCTCTCGGCGCTCGGTTTGGTTTCCGTGCTGGTGGGGCTTTCGTTCTCGCTTGCGCTCTTTTTGTGCCTGCAATCGCTGAAGATGACGCTCATCTCGGCATGGATTCCCGCGCTCACGAGCGGGCAGAGCGTGATCGGCGGCCTGAAGGAGTGCTTCGGCGGCTTGAAGCGCGGGTTCGGCAAGCGGTATTCCTGCTTTCTGATCAGCGTCTATCTCATCGTCATTCTTAACATTGTATGCGGCCTCTGCACGTTGGGTAGCGCGCTCTTCATCAGCATTCCCGCAAGCTATCTGTTCCTGCTCGTCGTGCAGTTCGTCTGCTACTACGACGAGAACGGAAAGAAATATTATATCTCCCTTCACGAGATCGTCGGGGCGGACGAAGAGCCCGAAGATCTGATCTCTTCGGAGGAGTCTGACCTTTGAAGTCATAACGGATAAAACGGCGCGGCAAAGCCGCGCGAAATTTTAAGATAAGAGAGGGAAATTATGGATTACCGCACTAACTATCAGAACTGGCTGAACGACGCCCGCCTCGACGAGGCGAGCAGGCAGGAACTTGCCGCCCTTGCGGGCAACGAGAAGGAACAGGAGTACCGCTTCGGTGGCGAATTGGAATTCGGTACGGCGGGCATGCGCGGCATTCTCGGCTGCGGCATGAACATGATGAACATTTACACTGTCATGCGCGCCACGCAGGGACTTTCCGAATATATCAAGACGCTCTCCCCCGCAGAGCAGGCGCGCGGCGTCGTCATCTCGTACGATACCCGCCGCAACAGCCGTCTGTTCGCCCAAAAGGCGGCGGCGGTGCTCGCCAGGAACGGCATCAAGGCATACGTCTTTGACGATGTGCATCCCGTGCCCATGCTTTCGTACGCCGTGCGCTATCTGAACACGATCGCGGGCATCATGATCACCGCCTCGCACAACCCCAAGGAATACAACGGCTATAAGGTGTACGGCGAGGACGGTGCGCAGATGTCGCCCGAGGCGACGGCGATCGTCGTCGGCTTCATCGACAAGATCACCGACTATCTCTCGGTCACGGTGGAGGAGAACAGCCCGCTCATCCTGTCCGTTCCCAAGGAGGTGGACGACACCTATATCGAGGCGCTGTCCAAGCTGACGCTCTCCAAAGAGGCGGTCGAGCGCTGCGGGAAGGATCTCAAGCTCGTCTATACGCCCGTGCACGGCAGCGGCTATGTGCCCGTCATGCGCATTCTGAAGCTGCTCGGCATCAATGTGACTGTGGTGGAGGAACAGACGACGCAGGATCCCGAGTTCTCCACCGTCAAGGTCCCCAACCCCGAGTTCAAAGAGACGCTCTCCATGGGCATTGCGCTCGCCAACCGCATTCACGCCGACGTGGTGTTCGGCACCGATCCCGACTCCGATCGCCTGGGCGTCGCCGTCAAGAACGACGCGGGCGAATTTGTGGCGCTCTCCGGCAACCAGGTGGGCATCCTCCTGCTCGATTACATCCTCACCCGCCTCAAGGAGGAGGGCACGCTTCCGAAGAATGCCGCTGTGGTCAAGTCATTCGTTTCGACGGGCATGGCGCGGGCGATCTGCGACGACTTCGGCGTGGCGCTCTTCGAAACGCCCGTCGGCTTCAAATTCATCGGCGAAAAGATCAAGGAGTGGGAGGCAGACGGCTCGCACACCTTCGTATTCGGGTTTGAAGAATCGTGCGGCTACCTGCGCGGCACGCACGCGCGCGACAAGGACGCCGTCGTCGCTTCGATGCTCTGCGCCGAGATGGTGTGCTACTATACCTACATCGGTAAGACGGTGTGGGGCAGACTGCAGGAGATCTATGCAAAGTACGGCTATGTGCTGGATAAGAACGTCTCCATACAGTATTCCGGACTGAACGCCATGAAGGAGATGAATGCCGTCGTCGACGCGCTCAAGACGGTCAGGGTCGAGGCATTCGGACCCTTCCGGGTGGTCGCCGTGCGCGACTATTCTGCGGACGTGAGAAGGGCGGCAGACGGCAGCGAGGAGAAGCTGAACATTCCCAAGTGCAACTGCGTGTATTACGAGCTGGAGGGCGGCTCCTTCGTGTGCGTCCGGCCTTCGGGCACGGAGCCCAAGCTCAAGCTCTATTACTCCATCCGCGCCAAGGACGAGGCAACGGCACAGGCGCTCATGGAACAGGCAGACGCCTCCGCCAAGGCGCTGTTGGAACGCGTAAAACAATGATCCGCCTGTCTTGGGCGGCAAACAAGCAAGACCGCGCCGCAAAGCGAAATGCTCTGCGGCGCGATTTTCAGGTGACATGATCCTCAGGGCATATCGGCGGCAGGACTGCCGTGCTATTCTCAGGCTTTTCTATGAAAGCGTCCATACCGTTGCCGCACGCGACTATACGCGCGCGCAGCTCGACGCCTGGGCAACAGGGAAAGAAGACGCGTCGGCGTGGCATGCGTCCCTCTCGGAACATATGACGCTTGTGGCGGAGGAGAACGGCATTCTCGGCTTTGGCGATATCGACGAAACGGGATATTTCGACCGCCTGTATGTGCGCGGCGATGCGCAGGGGCGGGGTGTTGCAACGGCGCTTTGCGATGCGCTCGAGGCGCCGTATGCGCGTATCGTTGCGCATGTTTCGCTTACGGCGCGCAGATTTTTCGAAGGCCGCGGTTATCATGTGCTGCGCGAGCAGCAGGTGGAACGGCATGGCATTCTTCTGACAAATTTCGTCATGGAGCGGCTGAAAAGATAAGGGCGGACAGGGGCCCTGTGTACGGGGTCGCCTCATGGATGCGACGGGAGATATTATGGACATTCAGGCACTTTCAGAACAATTCGGCGTCAACGTCGAGATCAGATCGGAGCAGGGATTTCCGCGCTTTTTGCGGCGGATGCAGGGCAGGCGGGTGCTTGTGGTCACCGACGAGACGACGCTTCCCCTCGCGGGAGAGATCTGTAAACTGCTTGCAGGGCAGGGGGAGTACGGCGTGCTCACATTGCCCGCACGGGAGCCCGTCGCCGACGAGGAGACAGTGGCGCGCGTATGCGAGGGCGCAGAGGGGTATGACTATATCCTTGCCGTGGGCGCGGGCACGCTCAACGATCTTGCCAAGCGGGCGGGATTTCTGACGCACAGGCCAAGCGGCGTATTTGCTACCGCGCCCTCGATGGACGGCTATACCTCCGGGGTGACGCCCCTTATCGAAAAGGGGTTCAAGATCACCCGCAACGCGCAGGTCGCCTCGGATATCCTCATCGACTACGATGTGCTGCTGCATGCCCCCAGGATTATGCAGGGCGCGGGCGCGGGGGACATCCTCGCCAAATATTGCTGCCTTACCGACTGGGCGCTCTCGCACCATTTGACGGGGGAGGAATACGACAGCAAGGCCGCCGATCTCATGCGCCAGGCGGTCTGCGCCTGCGACGAGAGCATTCCCGACCTCATCGCAGGACGGGAGGAGGGCGTGAAGCGCCTGATGGACGCGCTCATCATCTCGGGCTATGCCATGGTCATTGCGGGGAATTCCCGCCCCGCATCGGGCGCGGAGCACCACATGAGCCATTTTCTGGAGATGGATTTTCTGCGCCGCGGCAAGCGCATCCCGCTGCACGGCGTCAAGGTGGGGCTGGGCACGATGGTATCGTGCTATCTCTACCACACGCTGGAGCGGCGCATGCCCGTCGACGAGGTCACGCGCGATCTGATCAAAGGCGTGCCGCAGCCCGAATACGTGCGGGATATCCTCGCCGCGCTGCAATGCCCCGTGCGCTTCTCGCAGCTGGACGTCCCTGCGGATACCGTGCGCAGTATGTTCTTCGAGGCGTATAAGATCCGCGACCGCTTCACCATTCTCACCCTCTATTGCACCAAGGGATTGATGGCGGGCGCCGTCGACGAACTGATGGAGCTGTTCTACTGATGCGCGCGGGGATCTCTACGGCGACGCGCTTTCTGCGCGAAAACAACGAGGAAGCGCTCGCCCTGTTTGATCGGTGGGGCATCTCCTGCGCAGAGGTGTTCCTCACCTCGTTCAGCGAGTACGACCCCGCCTTCGGGGCGCTGCTCGCCGCGCGCAAGGGGCGTGTCGACGTACATTCCGTGCACGTTCTGAACACGCAGTTCGAACCGCAGCTGTATGCCGAACATCCGCGCGTCCGCAAAGACGCCTTCGACTGGCTGGGCAGGGCGATGCAGGCGGCGCAGCAGCTCGGAGCGCGGTACTATACCTTTCACGGCATCGCCCGCCTCAAACGCACCTTCCGCGAAAATTTCGCGCGGACGGGGGAGGGGACGCAACGCATCTTCGACTTCTGCGCGCAGTATGGCATCACGCTCGCCTACGAGAACGTGGAGTGGGCGTTCTATAACCGCCCCGGCGTCTTTCGGGAGCTTAAGGCGCGCTGCCCCGCCCTTGCGGGCGTGCTCGATATCAAGCAGGCGTATATCACCGGCTATGATTGGCGGGAATATCTTGCGGAGATGGGCGGAAGCATTGCGCACGTCCACGTCAGCGACCGCGACGGCGCGGGCAGGATGTGCCTTCCCGGGCGCGGCACGTTCGATTTCGACGAACTCCTGCAGCGCCTAAGCGACGTCGGGTTCGACGGCCCGCTGCTCATCGAAAATTATAAGGGCGACTATGCCGACGATGAAGAGCTGATCGCCTCGTACGAATTTCTGGCGGAAAAGGTGGAAAAGTATCGCTGATTTCATTAAATTTTATGATTTTTATGTGAAAGGGCCTGCGGATTTGTAAGGTGACTTGACATGGGTCATATATTTTTATATAATTGAAAGGGAATCGAAACAAAGGAGGGAAAACAATGTTACAGGTCAGGCATCTCACCAAGCGGTATGTCACCAAGGGAGAGACTGTCGTCGCACTCGACGACGTTTCGGTCAATTTCCCGGAGAAGGGCATGGTGTTTCTGCTCGGCAAGTCGGGCAGCGGAAAGTCGACGCTTCTTCATATCGCGGGCGGGTTGGACAGCCCCGACGAAGGCGAGGTCATCGTCAAGGGAAAGTCGAGCAAAGATTTCAGTAAGAGCGACTTCGACTCCTACCGCAATACCTATGTGGGCTTTATCTTTCAGGAGTATAACATCCTCTCTGAACTGACGGTGGCGGAGAACGTCGCGCTCGCACTCGAATTGCAGGGCAAGCCGCGCGACGAGGAGCACGTCAACGAATTGTTGAAGCAGGTCGATCTCGATGGATACGGCGACCGCCGCCCCGGAACGCTTTCGGGCGGGCAGCGGCAGCGCGTCGCCATTGCGCGTGCGTTGGTCAAAAATCCCGAGATCATCATGGGCGACGAGCCGACAGGTGCGCTCGACTCGGCAACGGGCAAGCAGGTGTTTGACACGCTGAAAAAGCTCTCCGAGGAGAAGCTGGTCGTCATCGTCTCGCACGACAGAGATTTTGCCGAGAGCTATGCCGACCGCATCATCGAGCTGCGCGACGGCAAGATCGTCTCGGACGTGACGCGCGGCGGCGCGACGGAGGGGGACAACCTGATCGAGGTCTCCGAAAAGAAGATCGCGCTCAACAGCGGCACCGCCATGACGCACGACGAGGAGGAGCGTGTGCTCGCATTCCTTCGCCGTAACAAGGGGAGCGTCGTCATCTCCTCCGACGCGGAGGATCTGAGCGGCGTCACTGCGGGCGGCGGGTATGTCGGCTTCGGCAAGACGGTCGAGGAGGAGATGCCCGACGAAAAGGACGAGAGCAGCTTCATCAAATCCAAGTTCCCCTGGCGGTATGCGCTGAAGATGGGTTTTTCGGGCCTGCGCGCCAAGCCGCTGCGCCTGGTATTTACCACATTGCTTGCGACCATCGCCTTCATCGTGTTCGGCGTGTTCTCCACGCTTATGACCTTCAACGTCGCAGAGCAGGGCGCCGATACGCTGACAAATTCCACCTACAGCGCCGCGGTCCTCACCAAGTACGGCGTGCTGCATATGCAGAACGGCGACCGCACCTACATCAACAAGCTCTATACGGGCGAGACGACGCATTCACGTTTTACCCCGGACGAGATCGAAGCGCTGCAAAACAGCTATCCCGAGATGCAGTTCATCCCCGCATATACCATGAGTGCGATCAATCGCTCCTATGTCGCAAGCATCGGAGTTAACCTCAACGATTATTACGATGAGGTCACCTCGTTCACCGCCTTTGCCAATGCCTCTGACGTCAGTCAGTTCACGGGGACGGGCGGCGCTATGGAGCTCGTCGCAGGAAGGCTTCCGGAGGCGGCAAACGAATGTGCAGTCTCCTCCGTCGTGTACGACGCCTTCGTTGCAAGTGGGTACCGCAGCGGAGAGGTCAATACGCCCGTCGCCTCGTACGACGATCTCATCGGAAAGGAGCTCACGGTCAGCATGAATTCCATCGGCCGCGTCTATATCACGATCACGGGCATCTTCGATACGCACGAAGATTTCTCCGCCTACGAAGTGCTGCAGAACGGCAGAGGCGGCACGGGGATGACCTCGGACGAGTGGCTTGACCTCAAACAGGAGTTCAACGAACATTTCACCTATTCCATGGCGGGGCTGTGCGTCGTCGGCGACGGGTTCTATGCCGAGCACGCCGAGGATGAGCGGGAATATGCCGATCAGCTCACCATGGCGCATATCATCTCCGCCGTGCGTACGGAGAACTTTGTATCTTCCAACTACATCACGTTTACCGAAAGCGGTTGGTACGAGCTCAACCCCGCTGCAGAGACGGGCGACAGCTATGTGCAGTATCTGTTTGCGCCGCTTGCAGGCAACCGCAGCGTACGGGCGAACATCCTCATGCGGCTGGACGGAACGACGAATGAGAGCACAGACGTCGGCTACGAGGCTCCCTATTCCTTCATGTCGGGCATCCGCGAGGGGCAGGAGATGTTCTCGGAGATCTATCTCATCCTGGGGATTGCCGCCGTCGCGCTTGCGATTTTTGCAGCGCTCCTTCTGTTCAACTTCATCTCGGCGAGCATCCATGCCAAGCGCAAGGATATCGGCATTCTCCGTGCAGTGGGCGCGCGCGGCATCGACGTGTTTAAGATCTTTGTCATCGAGGGCATCGTCGTCACGCTGTTCTGCTTTGCCCTCGGCTGTCTGGGGAGCCTTATCGCATGCTCCATCACCAACTCCGTGCTGATCTCGCAGGCGGTGCTCGAATACGCGCTTTTCGATTTCGGCTGGAAGAACGTACTCATCGTGCTTGCCATTTCGCTTGTGACCGCCCTCGTTTCGACGTCGCTGCCTGTGGCGCTCACGGTGCGCAAGCGCCCCGTCGAGGCCATCCGTTCGGCGCAGTGATCGGGCGAAAATAATCATTTTGTAAAATTTTGCCCAAAACGGTTTGACAACGCACAGCGCTTTTGCTATAATACTTGGGAAATAAGTGCTTTGGCGAAGGAGGGTTGTGTCAGCGTGTCTACGATCAGAGTGGGCGAGAACGAAAACTTAGAGAGCGCACTGCGCCGCTTTAAGAGAAAGTGCTCGCGCGATGGGATCATCGGCGATCTTCGTAAGAAGGAATTTTACGAGAAGCCTTCCGTCAAAAAGAGAAAGAAAGCTGAGGCTGCAAGAAAAAGAAGCAGAAACTAAGGAAAAAATCCGTAACGTAAGTTGCGGATTTTTTGTATCATTGTGTCGAATCATGTATCATTTTGTCGATGAAGGGGAGAGATTTATGGATCGTACACTCAAGTCGCTTGCCAAAGAGGCGAAGATGCGCATGAAAAAGGGCTTCTGGGAGGAATATCGGCAGCGCCTCGACCACGAACGGGCGAGCGCAAAGGAACAGGGGAGGAACGAAGACAAGGTCTCGCGGTATTTTCATGAAAAGGTGTCCACCGAGATCAAGGGGGAGAGCCCCGACGAGTTCTATCTGAAGGTGCGCGACCTTCTGCTCAAGGAGGGCGAAGTGTCCGACGCGATCGGAAGACTGACCGACCGTGAGTATTATAACACGCTGACCTATTCGGAAAAGCAGCGGTATACGCTCGAGCTTTCGGAGAAGTATCTGCGTGCGCTGGAACGGTTCAAGCGGGAATACGAGTTCGAATGGAAGGGGCGGACGCAGAACGGGAACAAGCGCTGAATTTTTCTTTTGGCGCGTAAGCCGCTTGAATTTTTTGCCGCGCTATGATATAATAATGCGGTATGGAAGACATTGCACTCAACGAAGAACAGACCGCCCCCGTCATGCAGACGGAGGGCGCCGTGCTCGTATTGGCGGGCGCGGGCAGCGGAAAGACGCGCGTTCTGACGGCGCGGATCGCCCATCTGGTGCGCGATCTCAATGTTGCGCCCGAGAATATCCTTGCGATCACATTTACCAACAAGGCCGCCAACGAAATGAAGGAGCGGCTCTCCTTTACCACGGATACGCGCCGCATGTGGGTGAGTACGATCCACTCCATGTGCGTGCGTATCTTGCGCATGTATCCCGAAAAGCGCGGACTTACCTCCGACTTCTCCATCTATTCCGAACAGGAGCGCGCCACCGTCATCAAACAGGCGTTCAAGGAATGCGGGCTGGACGAGGACGCGCAGCTTAAAAACATCAAATGGCATATCTCCAATGCCAAGATGCTCGGCATGACGCCGGGCGAATATGCCCAGTCACGCCGCACGGAGCGCGACATCCGCGAGATCACGATGGTGTATGAGCGGTATGCGCGCCACTTAAAAAAGAATAACGCACTCGACTTTGACGATCTGCTCACCGAGGCGCGCGCCCTGCTTGCACAGGATCGCGAGGCGCGCGAATACCTTGCGGGCAAATTCCGCTATGTGCATGTGGACGAATTTCAGGATACCAACGCCGTCCAGTTCGATATCATCAAGATGCTCTCCTCCGTGCACGGCAACCTGTTCGTCGTGGGCGACGACGATCAGTCCATTTACGGCTGGCGGGGGGCAAGGATCGAAAATATCCTCGGGTTTGAAAAGACCTACCCCAAAGCGCATATCTTCAAGCTGCAGCGCAACTATCGTTCGACGGCGCCCATCCTCGCCCTTGCGAACGCCTCGATCTCGCACAATGCCAACCGCAAGGGGAAGAAGCTCTGGACGGACCGGCAGGGCGGCGACAAGCCCGTCTTTTATGAGGCGCCCGACGAAACGGGGGAGGCGCTCTATGCCGCGCGGCTCATCAGCGAGATGCGGCGGGAGGGTTACCGCCTCTCCGATTTCGCCGTACTCATGCGCGTGAACGCGCTCACCCGCTCCTACGAGCAGGAGTTCACCAAGTACGGCATCAACTATAAGGTGTTCGGTGGATTCAAGTTCTTCGAGCGCAAGGAGATCAAGGACGTCCTCGCCTATCTGCGCGTCATCGCCAACCCGTTCGACAGCGAGGCGCTCATGCGCATCATCAATGTGCCCCGCCGCGGCGTGGGCGAAAAGACGCTGCGCACGCTCTCGGAGTATGCCGAGCGCGAGGATCTCTCGCTTTACGACGCCGTACTCGAGGCGGACGAGCTTTCCCTGCCGGAGAGCATGAAGCGCAAACTGCGCGATTTTTCCGATTACATCAAAGAGCTCGTCGTCATGTCGCAGGAGAGCCCCGTCGACGAGCTGTGCAGCTACCTCGTCAAGACGTCGGGCATGTACGAGATGTACATGGACGGCACGGATGAGGGCGCCGCCAAGCGCGCCAACCTCGACGAACTTTTAAGCTCGGTCGAGGAGTTTTCCCGCCTCAACGAGGGTGCCGTGCTCAGCGACTATCTGCAGCAGGTCACGCTGTATTCGGATGTGGACGAGATGGACGAGAGCGACTATGTCACCATCGCCACCATCCACGCCGTCAAGGGGCTGGAATTTCGCTGCGTGTTCGTATGCGGGCTTGAGGACAACATCATCCCCACGACGCGCGCGCAGAACGATCCCGATGCCCTCGAAGAGGAGCGGCGGCTGATGTATGTCGCCATCACGCGCGCACGGGAGAAGCTCTGGCTCACGCGCAGCCGCGAGCGCTATCTGTACGGCAGAAGAGAGCCGACCATCCGTTCGCGCTTTGTCGAGGAGCTCAAAGAGGAGCTCTCCCTGCCCGAAGAGAACGATTCCGGCCGCTATGCGGGGGATTTTTCCTACGGATACGGCTATTCCTACGGCGCAAGGCGTACAGGGTACGCGCAGGGCGCCGTGCGGCGCGTCGGGCGCGCAAGCGAGCAGTCGGAGGAGGGGTTCACCTTCGGCGGGGGGCGCAGGGCTTCCCCTGCGCCGCAGCAGCCCGTGCGCTTCGGCAATGTCGGGGGTGCAAAGCCCGCGGCGGCGGGTGCGGATACCTCCCGCTTTGCGGTGGGCGTACAGGTAAAACATCCGCGCTTCGGCAACGGCGTGATCACGGCGATGCGGGGCGCAAAGACCAATCTCATCGTCACCGTCCGCTTTGAACAGGGCGGCAGCAGAGATCTGGCGGCGGTACTTGCCCCGCTGGAGATCATCGGGTAAAGGGGGATATCATGCAGGACATGCGCGCGATCGTCGATCGCCTCAATCAATGGGCATATGAATACTATGTGCTCGACGCGCCCAGCGTCTCGGACCGCGAATATGACGATCTCTACCGCACGCTGTGTGAGATGGAGCGGGAAAGCGGCGTCGTGCTGCCCGATTCGCCCACCCGCCGCGTGGGGGGTGAGCCCGTAAAGGGGTTTGAGCGGCACCGCCATATCGCGCGGCTGTATTCGCTGGACAAGGCAGTCACGCGCGACGAGCTCTCTGCCTTCTTTGCGCGGGTGGAAAAGAGCGGCGTGCAGCCGAGCTATACCGTTGAGTATAAATTCGACGGGCTGACCATGTGCCTCACCTACGACAACGGCCGCTTTGTGGGCGCAGCGACGCGCGGCAACGGCACGGAGGGAGAGGACGTCACGGCGCAGGCGCTCACCGTGCGCAGCTTTCCGCTCAGCATCTCCTATCGCGGCAGGCTGGAGGTGCGCGGCGAGGCGATCATCCGCCTGCCCGTATTGGAGGAGTACAACCGCACGCACCCCGATGAGCCGCTGAAAAATGCGCGCAACGCCGCGGCGGGGGCGATCCGCAACCTCGACCCCAAGGTGACGGCGGAGCGCAGACCGGAGATCATCTTTTACGACGTCAACTATATGAGCGAACAGCCCGTCGCCTCGCAGGAGGAGGCGCGGGACTTTTTGCGGCGGGAGGGCTTTCAGATCGACCCCTATTTCAGGGTGTGCCGCACCTGCGACGAGGTGTTTGCCGCCGTCGACGAGATCGAGATCAGACGGCACGAGATCGACGTGCTGACGGACGGCGCCGTCGTCAAGGTCAACGAGGAGGCGGTACGTGCGCAGCTGGGGCATACGGATAAATTCCCGCGCTGGGCGATCGCCTATAAATTCGAGGCGGAGGAGGCGGAGACCACGGTGCGCCGCGTCCTCTGGCAGGTGGGCAGGACGGGCAAGCTGACGCCGCTTGCCGAGGTGGATCCCGTGGAGCTCGCCGGCGCAACGGTGCGCCGCGCCACGCTCAACAACTTCGGCGATCTCACGCGCAAGGACGTCAAGATCGGCTCGCGCGTGCTCATTCGCCGCTCCAACGAGGTCATTCCCGAAATTCTGGGCGCGACCATGCACACCGAGGGCAGCGTACCCGTCGAAAAACCGACTCTGTGCCCCTATTGCGGCGCGCCCGTGCGGGAGTCGGGCGCCAACCTGTTCTGTTCCAACGAGGACTGCAAGCCGCGCGTCGTGCAGCGGCTGACGCACTATTGCAGCAAAAACGCCGCCGATATCGAGGGTATGAGCGAGTCTACGCTCACGCTGCTGTATGAAAGGCGGGGCGTGCGCAACTTTTCCGACCTCTATGCCTTGACGGCGGAGAGCTTTGCGGGTCTGGAGGGGTTCAAAGAGAGGAAGATCTCCAATCTGCTCGGCGCCATCGAAAAGAGCCGCCGTATCCCGCTCGACCGCTTTTTGTACGCCATCGGCATCGAGGGGGTGGGGCGGGTCGCCGCGCGCGACCTTGCAGAACGCTGTCAAACGTGGGAGGAGGTCGCCTCGCTCACCGAGGAACAGCTGCTTTCCATGGAGGACATCGGCGCCGTCACAGCGCATGCCATTACAGAATTTTTTGCCGCAGCGCGCAACCGGCAGGAGCTGGAGCGCCTGCGCGCGCTCGGCGTTTTGCCCCTGCCCACGGCGCGGGAACGGGCGCAGGGCGTGTTTTCGGGCGAGAGCGTCGTGCTCACGGGAAAGCTCGAACGGATGTCCCGCCCCGAGGCGCAGAAGCTCATCGAGGGGGCGGGCGGCGTATGCCAGAGCGCCGTGACGGGCAAGACGACACTCGTCGTCGCGGGCGAGGCGGCGGGCAGCAAACTCGAAAAGGCGCGCAAGGCGGGCATTCCCGTCATCGACGAGGAGGCATTTCTGCGCCGCCTCGGCATCTTGTGAAAAAATCGCAGTATAATTCGGGGAAGTACTTGATTTGCGCAAACGCTTGTGATATAATTATACAGAGGAAATACATATGTACAGCATGACAGGGTTCGGAAGAGGGGAATATCGCAAGGACGGCATAGAGCTCGTCATCGAACTCAAATCCGTCAACAATCGTTTCTTGGATATTTCCGTGCGGACGCCGCACATCTTTGCGCCCTGCGAGGAGCTCATCCGCGCGGGGATCCGCTCGGCGCTTGCCCGCGGGCACGTTGATGTGTTCGTGTCCTGTTCCGACCTGCGCGAGCGCGAAAAGCGGCTGCTCGTCGACGTGTCGGCGGCGCGCGCCTATGCCGCGGCGGCAGATCAGCTCTCCCGCGAGACGGGACTTGCGAACGATCTGAGCGTCACGCAGCTGTTGCGCATGAACGACGTCGTGCGCAGCGAAGAGGCGGCAGCAGCCGACGACGCGCTGATCGGGGCGCTCACCTCTGCGCTCTCCGACGCGCTCTCCGCCCTCAAGGAGATGCGCCGCAAGGAGGGGGAACGCCTGCGTGCCGATCTGATGGCGCGCATCAAGGCCATTGCACGCCTGCGCGACGAGATCGCCGCGCGCGCCCCGCTCGTTGCGGCGGAATACCGCAAAAAGATCACAGAGCGCATCGGCGAATATCTGGGCGGCAAGGTGGACGAGACCAGGATCCTGACCGAGGCGGCGATCTTTGCCGACAAGTGCAACATCGACGAGGAGCTCACCCGTCTCTCCAGCCATATCCAGGAATTTTACAAGATCTGCGAGGGGGATCCCGTCGGCAGAAAGCTGGATTTTCTCGTGCAGGAGTTCAACCGGGAATGCAATACGATATGCAGCAAATCCAACGACGCCTCCGTCACGGCGTATGCGCTTGAGATGAAGAACGAGATCGAAAAGGTGCGCGAACAAATTCAGAATTTGGAGTAAAGCATGAAGAACGTCTTATTTGTCATATCCGGCCCGTCCGGGGTGGGAAAGGGAACGCTCGTCTCCATTTTGCTCGAGGAGGACGATCACCTTGCGCTCTCCGTCTCCTGCACGACGCGTCAGCCCCGCAGGGGCGAAGAGAATGGCAGAGAGTATTGGTTCCTCTCCGAAGAGGAATTCCTGCGCCGCATCCGCGAGGGCGATTTCCTGGAATACGACAGGCATTTCAGCAACTATTACGGCACGCCCAAGTCCTTTGTGCTGCAGCAGCTTAAAGAGAAATCCGTCGTCCTCGAAATCGACGTCGTGGGGGCGCTCAAGGTCGCCGAGGCATTCCGCGGGAGCGGCGTGCCCGTCGTGCTCATCATGATCACGCCGCCCAACTTTGAAGAGCTGGAGCGCAGGCTTGCCGAGCGCGCCTCTGAGGACGAAGCGGAGCTGAAGGAGCGGCTGGAGCGCGTGCGTTATGAGCTGACGCAGCAGGAAAAATACGACTATGTGCTCGTCAACGACGACCTTGCAGGCACCAAGGCGCGTCTGAAAGAGATCATTGCCCGCGAAGAGGCAAGAGAGTAATCGAAATCAAAGTTTACAAGGAGATAATATATGATAAACGAACCCGCAGTGGACGATTTGATCCGCAAACTCGGAACGGAAGAGAATCCCGTGTCCCGCTACGAACTGTGCGTGGTCGCGTCGAAGCGCACCCGCCAGATCATTGAACAGATGCAGTCGATGGGCGTGACCGAATTGCCCGGCAAGCAGAAAGAGATCGTGCTTGCCTGCAAGGAGATCATGAGCGGCAAAGTAAAAAGTGCAAGAGATTGATTTTTGCCCCGTCGCCGACGGGGCTTCATGCTATGAAGGGGACCGCGCCGAAGGAGAGGTATGATCGCAGAAGTCATTGTAGATATCGCCCACAGCGAGGTGGACAGGATCTTCGACTATCTCTGCGATGAGGAGATCTGCGCGGGGATGCGCGTCGTCGTGCCCTTTGGCAGGGGAGTGGCGACGGGCTTTGTCATGCGCGTCAAAGCGGAGAGCGATCTGCCCGCGGAAAAACTCAAACGGGTTTACCGCGCGGAGGAGAACTATCCCGTGCTCACGCAGGAGTGCCTGCAGCTCGCCGAGGGCATCGCTTTGCGCTATCACTGCCCCAAGGCGCTCGTGCTCAGGCTGTTTCTGCCCGCGCCCATGCGCACGGGCAGGGCGTCGGAATATTACCGCACCTATGCAAGGCTTGCGCCCGTCGACTATGCGCCCTCGCCGCGCGCCGCGGCACAGCTTGCCCTTCTGGCTTATCTGAAGGAGCATGGCGAAGAGGACGCGGCGGTGCTGCGCAAGCAGTTCGGCGGGGCGGTGACGGCGCTGGAAAAGAAGGGCGCCTTGCTGTTCGAAAAGCGGCGCATCCTGCGCGATCCCTATGCGGGCGTGCAGGAGGAGGGCGGCCCCCGCACGCTGACCCCCATGCAGCGGGAGGCGGTACATCGCATCGAAAACACACAAAAGACGGTCACGCTGCTGCACGGCGTAACGGGCAGCGGCAAGACGGAGATCTACCTCGACCTCATCGCAAAACAACTCAAAGCGGGCAAGACGGCGCTCTTCCTCGTGCCCGAGATCTCGCTCACCCCCCAGATGCTGGCGCAGCTGCGCGCCCGCTTCGGCAGCGCTGCCGCCATTCTGCACAGCGGACTCTCCGACGGTGAACGCTTCGACGAATGGTGCCGCCTGCGTGAGGGGAGCGCCCGCATCGCCATCGGGGCGCGCTCCGCCGTGTTTGCGCCCGTGGAGAACGTGGGCATCATCGTCATCGACGAGGAGCATGACGGAAGCTACAATTCCGAGAGTTCTCCCCGCTATCGCACCCTCGATATCGCCCTCTTTCGGGCGAGGTATAACAGCTGCAAGATCGTTTTGGGCAGCGCCACGCCCGCCGTCGAGACATACCGCCGCGCACAGGAGGGGGAGTTTGAACTTGTCACATTGCCCGAGCGCATCAACCGCCGCCCCATGCCGCGCGTAGAGATCGTGGATATGCGGCGCGAAGTGCGGCGCGGCAACCCCACGCCCTTCTCTGCGGCGCTGCGCGATCGGCTTCAGACGTGTCTGGAAAGGGGCAATCAGGCCATCCTCTTTCTCAACCGCAGGGGATATTCGCAGACGGTGCTCTGCCGCGACTGCGGCTATGTCGCCAAGTGCGAGCATTGCGACGTCTCGCTCACCTATCATCACGAGGAAAACTGCCTGAAATGCCACTACTGCGGCACACGCTATCATATGCTCTCCGCCTGCCCCCAATGCGGCGGACGGCACATCAACTATGTCGGCACGGGTACGCAGCGCGTCGTGGAGGAATTGAAGAGGCTTTACCCTTCGGCGCGCATCCTGCGCATGGACAACGACACGACGAGCGGGAAGGAGGGGCACCTGAAGATCCTGCATCGCTTTTCCGAACGCGAGGCAGATTTTCTCGTCGGCACGCAGATGGTCGCCAAGGGGCACGACTTCCCCTTTGTCACCCTGGTCGGCATCCTCGATGCCGACATGAGCCTGCACTTCCCCGATTATCGCAGCGGCGAACGTACCTTTCAGCTCGTCACGCAAGTGGCGGGCAGAAGCGGCAGGGCGGAAGAGACGGGCGAGGTGGTACTTCAGACGTACGATCCCGGGAATTACATCCTCCGTTTTGCGGCAGAGTATGACTATAAAGGGTTTTACGAGCACGAGATCGCGCTGCGTGCCGCCTCGGCATTCCCGCCCTTTGCGCTCATCGTGCGCGTAATGGTGACGGGGGAGGACGAGCGCGAAGCGATTGCCGCGCTCAAAGCGGCGTACGGCGGGCTCTGCGCCCTGCGCGATGCGCATGCGGAAAAATTTCTGTTCTTGCAGAGGATGTATGCGCCCATCCGGCGCATTCAGAACAGATATCGCTGTCAGGTGCTCATGCGCCTGACGGACGGCGAAGTGTTGCAGGAAATTTACACCATCGCCGCCCGCAGTCAAAGTAAAAACACGCTCGTCTATGTGGAGGAGAATCCCTCCAATCTCAACTGACGGACATAAGGGAAAGGATCATGATAAGAAATATCGTTCAGGTGGGCGATCCCGTATTGCGGAAGATCTGCTCTCCCGTGGAAAAATTCGATGAAGCGCTGGGCGCTCTGCTCGACGACATGAAGGAGACGCTGCGCCGCGAAGAGGGCGCAGGACTGGCGGCGCCGCAGGTGGGCGTGCCCATCCGCGCCGTGGTCGTAGACGTCGAAGAGGGCTTCTTTGAGTTCGTCAACCCCAAATTTGTATGGCAGAAGGGGGAGCAGACGGGCCCGGAGGGTTGCCTCTCCGTCAAGGGGAAGGCGGGCGACGTCCGCCGCCCCAACAAGGTGAAGATCATCTTCCAGGATCGGAAGGGGGACAGGTATTCCCTTGTGGCGCGCGACTTCTTTGCCCGCGCCATCTGCCATGAACTGGATCATCTCGACGGGATCTTATATACCGACAAGGCGCGCAACGTGCGCGACGTGGAGGACTGAATGAAGATCGTCTTTGCGGGCACGCCCGAGTTTGCCGTGCCCACCCTGGAACAACTTCTT
Source organism: uncultured Clostridia bacterium (assembly GCA_944337235.1). Lineage (GTDB taxonomy): Bacteria > Bacillota > Clostridia > Christensenellales > Borkfalkiaceae > Gallimonas. The sequence continues at coordinate 15,786 of CALVLK010000008.1, read as the reverse complement.
GCCGCGGGGCACGAGGTCGCCGCCGTGCTCACCCAGCCGGACAGGCCGCAGGGGCGCAAGGGGGTTCTGACGCCCTCGCCCGTCAAGCAGGCGGCGTTCGTGCACGGGATCGCCGTGCTGCAGCCCGAAAAGCTGCGCGCCGATTTTTCCGGCCTTGCCGCGTGCGGGGCGGAACTCATGGTCACCTGCGCCTATGGGCAGATCCTGACGCAGGAGGTGCTCGATCTCTTTCCGCGCGGCGTGTGGAACATCCACGCAAGCCTTTTGCCCGCCTATCGCGGTGCGGCGCCCATTCCGCGCGCCATCATCGACGGGTGCACCAAGACGGGCATCACCATCATGCAGACGGAGCTTGGGCTGGATACGGGCGGCATTCTGTTGCAGGAGGAAGAGGAGATCCTTCCCTCCGACACCTGCGCCACGCTCTCGGCGCGGCTCTCCGTGCGCGGGGCGCGCCTCATCGTGCGCGCGCTCGATCTGATCGCTTCGGGCGAGCCCTCTCTTACGCCGCAGGGCGAGGGGTTCGTCTGCCGCAAGGTCATGCGCACGCAGGTCGACTTTTCGCTGCCTGCCCCGCAGGTGAGTGCGCTCATCCGCGGGCTTTCCCCCGCGCCGCTCGCCTATGCAAGCGTGGGCGGACTTACGATCAACTTCTATTTCGCCGAGGCGGTATCGGCCGACGAGAGCAGCCCGTGCGGCACCGTGCTCTCCGCCTCGCCCAAGCGGGGGCTTATCGTGCAGTGCGGAGAGGGGGCGGTGCGCATCACCCGTCTGCAGCCCGCGGGCGGCAAGGTGATGAATGCCTCCGACTTTCTGAACGGAAGAAAACTGACAGAGGGGATGCGCTTTGACCAACCCGTTTTATGACCCCTATCGGGTCCTGACAAAGATATATGCGGAGGGCGCGCACTTAAAACTTGCCCTTTCGGGGACGGACATCGAGGAGCTCAACCGGGCGCGCACCGTGCGTACGGTGTACGGCGTTCTCGAACACGACGCCTATCTCTCCCTCTGCATCAGGACATTTGCCGCAAGGCAGCCCAAACAGGCGGTGCGCATCCTCATGAAGATCGCGCTCTACTGGCTCATCTTTCTGGAAAAACCGCGCTATATGGTCACAGACACCGCCGTCTCCCTCCTGAAAAAGCTGGGCAAGGGGGGCATGGCGGGGTTTGTAAATGCCTTTCTGCGCGCCTTTGATCTGTCGCAGGTGCAGCTCCCCGCGGGGGAGGAGGGGCTTGCCGTGCGCTCCAACTATCCGCTGTATGCGCTCAGAAGGATGCGCGCGCAGTATGGGGACCGGACGGAGGAGATCGCCCTTGCGCGCAGCCACGGCGTGAGCGTGCGCTTTGTGCGCGGCGCTATGCACTATCTCGACCGCCCGCACGAAGATACCCCCTTTGAGAACGTATATATTTTCCCGCATTTTGTGCGCGACGAGCGCTTCTTTGCGGGCGACTATACCTTTCAGTCGGTTGGGAGCGTTGCGATCTGCTCGCTCATGCCCGACTGTGAGCGCCTGCTCGACGCCTGCGCCGCGCCGGGCGGCAAGAGCGTGCTGCTTGCCGCACGCTGCCAGAGCGTGACCGCATGCGAGCTGCACGAACACCGTGCCGCGCTCATCCGCGGCTATTGCAGCCGCATGGGCTGCGACAATGTGACCTGCGTCGTGTGCGATTCCGCACAGCCGCGCGCAGAGTGGCTGGGGCAGTTCGACGGTGTGTTGTGCGACGTGCCCTGCTCGGGGCTTGGCACGCTTGCGGAAAATCCCGATATCGCGCTGCGGTGCAGCGAAGCGCAGCTTGCCGCACTCGCTCCAGTGCAGCGCGGCATCCTGAAAAATTGCGCGGACTATGTGCGCGCCGGGGGAACGCTGATCTATTCCACCTGCTCGCTTTTGCAGGAGGAAAACGACGCGGTCGTCGCCGACTTTTTGCGCGAAAACAGCGGGTTTTCCGTCGTCGCGGCAGAGTGTCCGCTGCCCCATGTCAGAACAGATTTCGGGCTGCAATTCCTGCCCGATCGCGCGTTCGGGGCGGGCTTTTATGCCGCCGTACTCAGGAGGGGATCATGAAGCGCATTCTGCAGGACCTTGGCATGGAGGAGATCGCGGCGATCGTACGCGACTTCGGCGAGAAGTCCTTCCGCGGCCGTCAGATCTTTGAGGGGCTCATGCAGGGCAAGACGATCGCGGCGCTGCCCGTTCCGCAGCCGCTGCGCCTGCGCCTGTTGGAGGAGTTTGAAGACGAACCCGTGCGCATCGTAAAGACCTTTCTCTCCGCGGACGGGACGAAGAAATACCTGCTTGCGCTTTCGGACGGGAACATCATCGAGAGCGTGCTCATGCACTACGAATACGGCAACACGCAGTGCATCTCCACCCAGGTGGGCTGCCGCATGGGGTGCAAATTCTGCGCCTCTACGCTGGGCGGGCTCGTGCGCAACCTCACGGCGGGGGAGATCCTCTCTGAGATCCTCGTCGTCAACCGCGCCGAGGGCGGCTCCGCAAAGCGGCGCGCCGTCACCAACGTCGTGCTCATGGGCAGCGGCGAGCCCTTCGACAATTACGACGAGGTCGTGCGCTTTCTGCGCCTCGTCACGGCGGAAGGGGGGATCGCGATCAGCGCGCGCAACATCTCCCTCTCCACCTGCGGCATCGTACCTAAGATGCTTGCCTTTGCGGAGGAGGGGATCCCGATCACGCTCACCGTCTCGCTGCATGCGACGACGGACGAGGAGCGAGAGCGCACCATGCCGATCGCAAGGGCATATAAGATCAAGGATATCCTTGCCGTCTGTGCCCGCTATTTCGACAGAACGGGCAGGCGCTACATCTTTGAATATACCCTCATCGAGGGGGAAAACAGCGACGACGCCCACGCCATGGCGCTTGCGGGGCTGCTGCGCGGCAGGCCGTGCCATGTCAACCTCATCCGCTTGAACGAGGTCAAGGAGCGTTCGCTGAAGGCGGCTGCCGACCGTCAGGCATACCGCTTTTTGGGGATCTTGGAAAAACAGGGCATCTCGGCGACCGTGCGGCGGAGCATGGGGTCGGACATCGGCGGCGCCTGCGGGCAGCTGCGCGCAAGTTATCTCTCGTCCCACACGGACGATGAAGCATAGAACAGCAAATCAATAAGGGGAAAATTATGTTAAAAGTCAAGGTTGCGCCGAGTATTCTCGCCGGCGATTTCTCGCGCATGGGCGAGATCGTGAAAACGCTGCAGGCATGCGGCGCCGACTATATCCACTGCGACGTCATGGACGGCAATTTCGTGCCCTCCATCACCTTCGGCGCGCAGATGATCGAGGCGATCAGGCCGCACACGCAGCTTCCGCTCGACTGCCATCTCATGGTCAATCATCCCGAAACACACATCGAGGCGTTTGCCAGGGCGGGCGCCGATATTATCACGGTCCATGCCGAAACGTGCGACTGCCTCAAGACATTCGACCGCATCCGCGCCTGCGGCGTGCGCGCCTCTGCGGTCATCAATCCCAAGACGCCCGTCGAGACTGCATTCCCGCTGGCGGAATGTGCCGACATGATCCTGCTCATGAGCGTCCACCCCGGCTGGGGCGGGCAGAAATTCATTCCCGAGACGCTGCAAAAGATCGAAGCGCTGCGCAATTATTGCATTAAGATCGGGCGGGACAACCTGGATATCGAAGTGGACGGCGGCATCACGGAGGAGAATGTGGGCATGGTGCTCACGGCGGGGGCAAACGTCATCGTGGCGGGCAGCGCCATCTTCCGCGCAAAGGACATGGCGGCTACCATTGCCCGCATGAGGCAGGTATGAGGGCGATCATCCTGCTCAACGGCGAGCCATACGCGGGTAAGATCGACGCGGAGGGCGCCAGGGTGTACTGCTGCGACGGCGCCTATCGCTGGGCGCACGGCAGGGTACGCATTGATGAAAATCTCGGCGATTTCGACTCGCTCGCCAGCATGCCCGATCCGCCGCCGCGCGAGATATATTCCGCCGAGAAGGATATGACGGACGGCGAGATCGCGCTCGGTCGTGCCATTTCCGACGGTGCGCGGCATATCATATTCTATGGCGGCGGCGGGGGCAGGGAGGATCATTTCCTCGGAAATCTGCATCTCTTGTATGCCGCCTTCCGGCGGGGCGTGTTTGCCGAGATGGTCACAAATTATGCGCGCATCTTCGTGGGGGAGGGGCTGATCCCGCTTGCGGGCGTGCGGCCGGGGAGAACGATCTCTCTGCTTCCCTTTGGCGCAGACGCATGCGTGCATGAGAGCGGCGGATTGAAGTATCCCCTCTGCGATCTTCCGCTGCGCTACGGCTCGACGCGCGGCATCTCCAACGTCGTACAGGGGGAGAATGCCTTTGTCCGTTCGGAGGGCGCGCTGCTCGTCCTGATCGATCGGGAGGGAACATGAAATATTGCGATCTGCACTGCGATACGCTGACGGCGCAGCGCGATCAGGTCACGGCGGAAAAGCTGGGCGCGGGCGATTGCCTGCTTCAGTGTTTCGCCGTTTTTTTATCGCCCGAATGCCCCACACCCCTTGCCGACGCGCTTGCCCTGTGCGGCGCGTTCGACGGCATGTGCGCAAAAGAGGGGCTGCACCCCGTGCGGCGGGCGGCGGATGTGCGGGCAGATCGCGTAAACGCCATGCTCACCCTGGAGGGCGGCGAGGCGATCGAGGGCGATCTGAATAAGCTGAATACCCTGTATGCGCGGGGCGTGCGCATGTGCGCGCTCACCTGGAATTTTCCGAACGCGCTTGGCTATCCGTCCCGCCCCGCTCCGTACAAAGGGGACGCATTGCCGCAGCGTGCGCGGGAAAGTGCGCGCGGGCTTACCCCCTTCGGGCGGGAGGCCGTGGCGCAGATGCGGCGGCTCGGCATGATCGTGGATGTGTCGCACGGCAGCGATCGGCTCGTGCACGACGTCGCGGAGGTGTTGCAGGGCGCCCCGTTCGTCGCAAGCCATTCCAACAGCGCCGCAGTGCATGACTGCGCACGCAACCTCAGAGATGAGGAGATCCGCCTGATCGCCGACTGCGGCGGCGTGGTGGGGCTGAACTTCTGCGCCAATTTTCTGACTGCGGGCAGATCGGCAGAGGATATGCGCCGCGCGATTATGGCGCATGCGGCGGCGATCATGGCGGCGGGCGGGGAGGATGTCCTGGCGCTGGGCAGCGACTTCGACGGCATTCCGCCCAACCCCTTTTTGCCCGACTGCACTTTTCTTCCCGCCCTCCTCGAGGCGTTTTGCGACTTATTCGGATTTCGCATCGCAGAAAAGATCGCGCGGAAAAACTTTCTGCGCGTTTTGCGGGATGTATGCGGCTGAGCGCGGCATTGATATTTTTCAGACAGAAAAACAGCTGTTGCAATTTTGCAGCAGCTGTTTTGGTATCGTGTTGGCATTGTGCCCGGGATAGAGGGCGTTTTACAGCGCCCGGATGGACTCCACGGGCCGCTTTCTTGCGGCAAAGAACACGGGCAGGAAGGTCGCAATGATTGCAACCAGAAGCGCGATGCCAAAGACGAGCAGGATCGGCATGGGCCCGAACACGAACAGGGTGATGGGGATGCCGAGCACGGAGGCCATCTCTCCGTTGAGCACGAATACAAGGATGAGGGTCAGCACCACAGAGAGCACAAAGCAGATGCCCGTAATGATGCCGGATTCCGAAAAGAAGATCTTGAACACGTCCGTCCCCCGTGCGCCCACGGCGCGCAGGATGCCGATCTCCCGCTTCTTGCCCGCAATGGATACGGAGATGAAGTTGAAGAGCAGCAGGGCGGAGAATACCGCCAGCGCGCAGCCGATGATGAGGAACACGCGGAAGAGCGCCTCGATCAGATAATTGCATTGCTGCACGGAAGAATACAGGCTGTTTGTCATCGTGTAGCTGATATCGGTTTCGGAATATACGTCGAGCTGTTCCAGAATTGGATCGAGCTGCGATGCCGTATGGTCGAAGGGGATGAGAAGATAGTGGTATTCGTCGTCGGGGCTCGGGGTGTAGTTGCTCGTCGAGGTGTAATAGGGGGGAATCATATCCAGGCTTGCGAACACCTTTGGCGAACAGCATACCGCATAGAGCTGCGGATTCTTCAGATATCCAACCACTTCGTAGCTGCCAAAGAGGCGCTCTTCTCCGTTCTCGTCGTAGATCAGAAAGCGCACCGTCGGCCGCGTTGCGGCGTAGTAGGCATTCAGCCGCGCATACGCCTCCTCGATCTCCTGCGACGAGCCGTCGCGCGAGAGGATGAGGTTGATCGTATCGTTCCATTCCTGCTCCGTCAGAATATCGTTCTCCTCATAGTTGAAATAGGACAGGTATTCAAGGGGCAGCGCGACCTGATTTCCCGTCAGGCTGTCGCCCGTAAAGAAGGTCACGCGCTCTGGGTAGGGGGTCGTTGCATAGTCGATGAATGCGTCCGTCGTGGCGAAAGTATAGTTTTCATGCTCAGGCGCCAGGTTGTAATAGCTGTAGCTGAATTGCACGTCGAGCTGCAGATCATTCTGCACATGCGGAATGAGCGCGGGGTACTGTTGCGCGAAGTCGTCGTGCACGAGCACGCACATGGCAAGACTGTCGGCAAGATAGTTCTGGAACAGGTAATAGTCGTCGGACGACGTCGCCTGCGAGAGCGTCTTGAGGTGGTCATACTTTTCGGGAATGACGCCGCTGTCGAAGATGCCGCTGATCGTAAATACGGTACCCTGCACGCGGATGAGTGTTCCCACGAGATCCTCATAGCTGTTCACGGATATGGTCATGTCGCTTTCGCTGCCGTTTTCGTCGGTCAGATAGTATCCGTTTTCGTCGATCAGACGGAAGGTGGCGCGCGAAACGCCTTCATAGAAATAACTGCTCACGCACAGTTCGTTCGCCTGTTGGGGCAGATTGCCTGCAAGGATGCGTTCGCGCAGCGGGCTCTGCGCACGCGGAGATACCGCGCGGGTAAATTGCAGCCTGTAGTAGCTGCTGCCCTCGCCGCCGGAAGACACGATGTTGTCGGGGTTTCCATAGAAGGAATAGGCGCCGTCTGCACGGTCGCCGCCCAGCCGCTGGATCTCCTCTTCGGAAAAGAGCGCCTCGCCTCCTCTCGTCTGCGTGACCTCTCCCGTGGCGTTGGTCGTCAGGGTGATCGTGCTGTACTTGCTGAGCGAAAGCATCTGATCGTCGCCCGCAAGCAGCGAGGAGGAGAGGACGGCAACGGGATCGTACAGCATGAGCGTGGAGGCAAGCCCGAACATGACAAAGGAGATGCAGGAGAGCAGAATGGTCATCACCAGGCGGAAGGGCTTGATCTTCAGCCCGGAGGCGCCGATGCGCATCGCCCTGCCAAGGGGCAGGCGGGAGCGGATGAAGCGGATGAAGCGGCAGGTCTTATCCTTCTTCTGCTCCTGCGCCGCGGTGGGCAGGAAGCGGTCCATGCTGTCGTCTGCGCCGATGCAGTTGGCCTTGCGGAATGCGGCGATCTCTCCCTTTCCGCGCGAGAGGATCACGTCGCCCTCGCTCGCCGTCATAAAGCTGCGCAGCCGTTCCATATCCTCATCGGTGAGCGCCGCGCACCGCTTGACGGAGAGGGTATTCTCCCCGATGCGCGTGATGTTTTCGCTGACAATGGCGGGCGGCTCGGCATGTTTTTCCACGTCGGAGACGACCTTGCCGTCCTTGAGTTCGATGATGCGGTCGCCGTATGCCTCCGCCGCCTCGCGGTCGTGCGAGACAACGATCACCAAGCGGGAGGCGGAGAGCTTTTTCAGCGTATCCAGGATCTGTCTGCCCGTTGCCGAATCGAGCGCGCCCGTCGGCTCGTCCGCCATGATGATCTGCGGATCCTTGACCAGGGCGCGGGCGATGGCGATGCGCTGCTTCTGCCCGCCCGAGAGGGTGTTCGGCCTGCGCTTCTCCAGCCCGACAAGGTCCACTTCGCGCAGGATCTCCTGCACGCGGCGGTCGCGCTCCTTCGTCTTGCCCTGCAATTCGAGCGCAAGCGCGATATTGTCCTCGACATTAAATTCCTGTAATACGTTGTATTCCTGAAAGACAAAGCCGACGTAGGTGTTGCGGTAGCTGTCGAAATCGCTGCCCGAAAAGTCGTTCGAGCTCTTGCCCATGACGACGATCTCGCCCGTGGTCGCCTCGTCCAGCCCGCCCGCCACATTGAGCAGCGTGCTCTTGCCGCTGCCGCTCTTGCCGAGCAGGAACACGAGCCTGGTCTCTCCGAAGGTGAGCGAGATATCGTCGAGCGCCTTGACCTGCATGGCCGCGCCCGTGCGGTATATTTTGCTGACGTGTCTGAGTTCCAGCATAGGGAACCTCCTTTGAATCTCTCTATAATAAAAAACGCGCAGCGGGAGTCGTTTGTCCCGCCGCGCGGCATATGATCTCTATTTTTTCTTCTGAAGTAGCGCCACGAGCAGCACATAGACGCCGATCAGCAGGGCGATCGCGGCGCACAGCACCGCATACATCACGGGAATGCTCACGGCATGCCCGAAGAAGGAGAGGGTACAGTCCATGCCCTCCATCAATCCCTCCACCAGCGGCTGCGGAACACCCTCTGCGGCGAGCGCGTCGAACGCGGAGCGCATGGCATGGTTGCGCAGAAGGGAGTTGCCATATGTTCCCGGCAGGCAGGAGATGACGTTGCGCAGCCCCTCGCTCAAAGAGGAGATGGGCATGTATGCGCCGCACAGAAAGCCGTAACCTGCGCTGATGATGGTGCCCACGGCGGAGATCTGCCCCTGCGAGCGCAGGAAGAAATTGATGATGGAGGAGAGCACCGTGCCGAACAGCGAGAGCAGCAGGATATCCGCAAACATGAGCAGGATGTCCGCCGCCGTCAGGTACCAGCCCACGATCGCAAGGTAGATCAGGCAGACCGCCATGGCGGCGGTGCATATGATCAGCGTCGTGAGGTATGCCGCCAGGAAGTACGCCGCGCTCACGACGTGCGGCGAGACGGGGGAGAGGCGCAGATCGCGTATGCTGCCCGTCACCCTGTCCTGCACCATAAGGAAGTTCGCGCAGAAGGCGACGGTTACGCAGGATACCGAGAGGATGGAGGAGACAAGCTGCCCGCCCACAAGCCCGTCGAGCAGCTTTTGCGGCAGCTCCAGCCCCTCCGGAAGGCTGGAGAGGAAGATCTCGTGATATACGTCTCCCAGAAAGGCGACATACAGTCCTAAAAGGACGGCAGGGGTGATCAGCGCGGTGAAGAACATCCCCTTGTCGCGGAAAAAGAGTTTGAGATTGCGCTCCGTGAGCGATAAAAATGCCGTCATGTTCTCTCCTCCAGCCGCTTCCCTGTCACGGCAAGGAATACGTCGTCCAGTTTGCCCTTGGTGATCTCGTAGTCGCGAAAGAGGTCGGGGTGAGACAGGATGAGCTGCGTCGCCTCTTCCGTATTGCGCAGCGAAAGCCGCAGGGCGTCGCGGATGCGCTCATAGGGCACCCCGAGCGCGCGCACCTTCTCCTCGTCGGCGTGATACAGCGTGACATAGTCCCCCGCATAGCTGTTTTTCAGCTCGAGCGGTGTGCCCTTCGCAACGATCTTGCCCGCGTCGATGAGCACCACATAGTCGGCGTCTGCCGCCTCCTCCATGTAGTGGGTGGTGAGGAACACGGTCATGCCCTCCTCCTTGCGCAGGCGCGAAACGACCCCCCACAGCATCTTGCGCGTCTGCGGGTCGAGGCCCGTCGTTGGCTCGTCGAGGATGAGGATGTGCGGGCGCGAGAGCAGCGCGCGTGCAATGTCGATGCGCCGCCGCTGCCCGCCGGAAAGCCGCACGAGCGGCCGGTCGAGTAGGTCGGCAAAGTCGAGCGTCTCTTTCAGCTCGTCAAGCCGGGCCTGAAATGCCTTTCCGGACAGGCCGTAGAGGGCGGCTCTGCTCTTCAAGTTGTCGCGCACGGTGAGGGCGGCGTCGAGCACGGAGTTCTGGAATACGACGCCAAGCGTGCGCAGGATCTCCTTGCGGTCATGCGCAATGTCCTTTCCGTCGATAAGTACCGTGCCGCTGTCCTGTGCGAGCTGCCCGCACAGGATATGGATGGTCGTGGACTTGCCCGCACCGTTGATGCCGAGGAAGGCGAAAAGTTCGCCCCGCTTTACGCAGAAGCTGATATCCTGCACGGCGCGGACGCTGCCGTAGCTCTTATAGAGATGGTCGATCTGAATGATGTTGTCTGTCATGGTTAGGCGAAAAATAAAAAAGACAGGATATTGCCTGTCTTTGATCCGGCCCGTAGGGCCAAAGTTGTTATACGCGCTCCACTTTGTTGCTTTTGAGGCATCTTGCGCAAACGTAATCGGTGACGACCTTTCCGTCCTTGGCATATGTGACCTTCTGCACATTCGCCTGGAAGGTACGCTTCGTCTTGCGGTTGGAGTGACTGACGTTGTTTCCTGCCGCCGGGCCTTTCCCGCAGATACTGCACACTCTCGACATATTTCCACCTCCGAATGGGAATTTCCGCATCAATCGCCGCGCATCATAGGTGCGCAAAGCTTTATTATCATATCATTTCCTCAAAAAAAAAGCAATTAAAAAAGCACTTCTATTGCGGAAAAAATTCTTTTTTCCGAAAAAATTTCTAATTTCGCTTGCAAAATAGCAAATAATGGGGTAGAATAGAAGGGCTATGGAATAGGAGAGAGTTATGTCTGTCAGCACGAGCAATGCATACGGAAAAATTTCGATATCCGATCTGGCGATCGCAAAGGTAGCCGCCCAGGCCGCAATGGAGAGCTATGGCATTGTGGATACCGTCGCGCGCCGTTTTACGGAGACGCTTGCGGAACTGCTCGGCAAGGACGCGGGCGGAAAAGGCGTCAAAGTGACGACGTCCGGCAATCGAATTTTCATTGACATCTATGTACTGATCAAATACGGGGTCTCCATCGAGGCGGTCGCAGAATCGCTGAAAGAGTCCATCAAGTACAAGGTGGAAAAGTTTACGGGCATGATCGTCGACACCGTCAACGTCAACGTCATGGGCCTGAAGTTGTAAACAGTTCCACACATCCTTATTTTATAAAATTTAAGGAGTTTCTCATGCAGAAAACGATCAATTGCGCGACCTTCCGCAAGATGGTTCTGGTCGGCGCAAAAATGCTGGATAATAACCGTGCCAAGGTCGATTCCCTGAACGTGTTCCCCGTTCCGGACGGCGACACGGGCACGAATATGTCCCTCACCATGCAGTCTGCCGTGAAGGAGCTGGCGGGAACGACATCCGACAGCTTCATGGCGGTATGCGACTGCATCTCCAAGGGGGCGCTCAAGGGGGCGCGCGGTAATTCGGGCGTCATCCTCTCGCAGATCTTCCGCGGCATCTGCCAGGTGCTGCGCGTGAGCAAACCAGAGGTCGACACCAAGACGTTTGCCAAGGCGCTGGAGTCGGGGACAAAGGTCGCCTACAGTGCCGTCTCCATCCCCAAGGAGGGTACGATCCTCACCGTCGTACGCATGATGAGCGAGTTTGCCACCAAGAACGCGAGCAAGTACCGAGACTTTGAAACCTTCCTGCCCGCCATCATCGAAGAGGGCGACGCGGCGCTTGCCAAGACGCCGGAATTGCTTCCCGTATTGAAGAAGGCGGGCGTCGTCGATTCGGGCGGCGTGGGCCTTATGACCATCATGCGCGGCTTCCAGGCGGCGCTGATGGGGGATGAGATCATCTCTGAGGTGCAGACGGAGGCAGCCAATGCCGCCAATGCCGCCGATATGGAGTTCGGCGACAATTCCGACATCATCAATATGGATCTGGGCGAGATCCAGTTTGCCTATTGTACCGAATTTTTCATCATCAACTTAAAGAAGAGCACCACGCTTGCCGATATCGATAAGCTGCGCGAAAATCTGATGGGCATCGGCGACAGCGTCATCTGCATCGGCGATCTTGAAATGGTCAAGGTGCATGTGCATACGAATTGCCCGGGCATCGCGCTCACCTATGCGTTGGAGTTGGGGGAACTCGACCGGCCCAAGGTTGAGAACATGCTCGAACAGAACCGTGCGCTCAGGGCAAAGCGCGAGGCAGAAAAGAAGGATCAGGGTATGCTTGCCGTATGTGTGGGCGAGGGCATCGGCGATATCTTCAAAGATCTCTTTGTCGACCGCATCATCGAGGGCGGGCAGACGATGAACCCCTCCGCCTCCGACATTGCAACGGCGGTGCAGAAGATCAATGCGGACAATGTGTTCGTATTCCCCAACAACAAGAACATCATTCTTGCGGCGGAACAGGCAAAGGCGCTGGTCGATAACCGTACCATCCACGTCATTCCCACCAAGAATGTCCCGCAGGGATTCGCGGCGGCGCTCGCCTTCAATCCCGAAGCCAGTCTGGAAGAGAATAAGACAAATATGATCCATGCGCTCGACAACGTCAAAGCGGGGCAGGTGACCCACGCGGTACGCACGACGAGCGTGAACGGATTCGATATCGTCGAAGGCGACATCATCGGCCTCGACGACAAAAAGATCCTTGCCAAGAGCAATTCGATCGACGAGACGGTCTTGCGCCTGATCGACAAGCTGAAAGAGGATTTTCACCAGATCATTACGCTGTACTACGGCGAGGGCGTCACGGAGGAAGATGCCGCGGCGCTTGCCAAAAAGGTGCAGGAGGCATTCCCCGACTGCGATGTGGATTACCACTTCGGCGGGCAGCCTGTCTATTACTACCTGCTCTCGTTGGAGTGAGAGCACTTCCCTTGAGAAAACATTTTGCTGTTAGACAACAATCTATAAATAAATGAAAAAGGCGCGTGAAACGCGCTTTTTTCATAGGGGGCGGACCATGGAGCTGACCGCACTGCGCGGCATCAACGAAAAACGTGCCAAGGATTTTGCAAAGCTCGGCGTCACCGATACGGCGGGGCTCGTGCGCTGTTTCCCGCGCGCCTATCTCGATATGACCAACCGCGTGTTTGCGCGCGACGTGCTCAACGGCGACAGCGCGCTCATTGCCTGCCGCCTCACCCATGTCGAGCCGCTGCGCTATACGGGGCGCGTGAAGTATCTGCGCGCCTGGCTGGAACAGGACGGCGATGTATTTTGCGCAGTCTGGTTCAACATGCCCTATCTCGCGGGCAGGCTGAAAGAGGGGGAATACCTCTTCTACGGCAGGATACAGAACCGTTATGGGCAGGTGTCGCTCATCAATCCCTCATTCGAGCCGCTCGACCGCAATGCGCGCCTGAAGGGGCTTGTGCCCGTATATTCGCTCAAGGGCTCGCTCACACAACGCGTCATGCGCGACAGCGTGCAGGCGGCGCTGCGGGCGGAGCGATTGACTTCGGTCATACCCGAGGAGCTTTGCCGCAAGTACGCCATTCCGCCACTGCGGGAGGCCTATCTTTCCGTACATGCCCCCAAGACGCAGCAGGAGCTCTCCGAGGCGTCCGAGCGCATCGCCCTGGAGGAGTATTTTACCCTCATTTCGGCGTTCAAACTGATCAAGGGAGATCGGAATGAGGCCAGGCTCAACCGTTATTCCGTGACGGAAGCGGAAGTGGCGGCCTTTGAGGCGCGCTTCGGCTTTGCCTTCACGGCGGGGCAGCAGGCCGCCGTCGATCAGATATACCGCAATGTCACCTCGCCCGTGCGCATGAACCGTCTGCTGCAGGGGGATGTCGGCAGCGGCAAGACGGCCGTGGCGCTCACGGGCATCTATATGGCGGTGAAGAGCGGCTATCAGGCGGTGTATCTCTCCCCGACCGAGGTGCTTGCCGCACAGAACGACGCGCTGCTGCGCAAGATGTTCCCCGAATACCGCGTGGGCTACCTTGCGGGCGGCTGTACGGCAAAGGAGAAGCGGGAGATCAAGGCGGCACTCAGGGCAGGGGAGATCGATATCCTCTGCGGCACGCACGCCGTGTTGCAGGCGGACGTGCAGTTTGCGCGCCTTGCGTTCTGCGTATGCGACGAACAGCACCGCTTCGGCGTGGCGCAGCGCAGCGCGCTGGGGGAGAAGGGGGACAGCCCGGATATCCTCGTCATGTCGGCGACGCCCATTCCGCGCACGCTGTCGCTCATCTTCTACGGCGATCTCGACGTGACCACCATCCCCGACAAGCCGCGGGAGCGGCAGAAGATCTCCACATCCATCATTCCCACATATAAGTACGACGATATGCTCCTCTGGATCGCCGCGGAGGCGCGCGCGGGGCGGCAGGCGTATTTTGTCTGCCCCAAGATCGACGATGACGAGGGCGAGGTCATGTCGGTGACGGAGCTTTACGACGAGCTGCGCGGCAGGCTTCCCGGGGTGCGTTTCAGCCTCTTGCACGGCCGCATGAAGGAGCGGGAAAAGACGGAGGTCATGTCTGCGTTCAAGGCGGGCGCGTACGACTGCCTGGTCTCGACGACGGTCATCGAGGTCGGCGTGGACGTCCCCGCGGCGACCGTCATGGTCATCTACAACGCCGAGCGCTTCGGCCTTTCGCAGCTGCACCAATTGCGCGGACGCGTGGGCAGGGGCGCGGATAAGAGCTACTGCTTTTTGCTTGCCGGCACCGAGAGCGAGGAGGCGCTGGAGCGGCTGAATATCTTAAAGAATACGGACGACGGATTCCGCCTTGCAGAGAAGGATCTGGAACTGCGCGGCAGCGGCGATTTCTTCGGAACCAGGCAGAGCGGCAAGTTCCTGCGCGATATCAACAATCTTCACTACTCTACCGAGGTCATCTTTGCCGCCAAGCGCATCTCGGACGAGGCATTCGAGCGCCGTCTGAATTTTGAGGCGATCCAACGCGCCGCCCGCCAAAAGTACGAAGGTCTGAAGGACGTCGTCATGAACTGAATGCGGTGCATCTCTTTGAAACAAATTGGCCCGGAGGCAGAACTCTGTCTCCGGGCCAAGCTTTATCGTCATCTGAGCGCGCAGGGAATGTTATAATTCGACCCGCTCGGTTTTTAAATCGCTGTAGCATTCGGCGACGCAGCCCTTGAATTTCAAAACGCAATAATCGGGGTCGGTCACGCCCTGCCGATAGAACATTTCGTCGCCGGGGCGCCAGATCATGTCTTTCGTCGGTTGGTCGGTACAGATTTCCATCTCCCCGATGATGGAGACGCCCCGATACCTGAATCTGCCGCGCTGATAAAAGTAGACGCAGGCCTTGTTGTTTGCGGCGTACTGTTTTATTTTATTTGACGACGTGTTGGTGGAAAAATAAATTTCGTTGCCGTCTATTTTTCTGGGCGCAAGCATCGCGCGGATGACGGGGAACCCCTGTTCATCGACCGAGGCAATGAATGCCGTCTTCTGTTCCGATATAAACTGATAGATCTGCTCTTTATCCATAACGGTACCTCATGTTTATCATAGCACAAGACATGGCGTTTTGTCAAGAGGGAGCAAGCATATTTCAAAATGGTTATGGCGAGGAGTGGGCACGCGAACCCGCAGGCTTTCTCATCCTTAGCTCCACCACCAAAAAAGCACCGCCAAAGCGGTGCCCTTGTGGTGGTGGACAACGAGGGATGAAAAGTGGATTTTTTGGGGATTCTGCCGATACCCCGAAAGGGGACCCCTCGGCAGAGTTTCGGCTTCGCCTCCCGCGAACCCGCAGGCTTTCTCATCCTTAGCTCCACCGCCAAAAAAGCACCGCCAAAGCGGTGCCCTTGTGGTGGTGGACACAAGGGTGACGTGTCCGAACACCCCGTTAAAGATAATTCCCGAATGATTTTATCGGGATCGTCCTCTGCCGGCGGCATATAATTCAGATAGTTGTAGTAGATCTCAAAGCGGTCGTCGTAAAGCACGATTTTCTGTAT
>CALVLK010000007.1 GCA_944337235.1 uncultured Clostridia bacterium | reverse complement strand
TTGCGGATGCGGTCCATGCGCTTTTGCACCGCCTCGATGTCGGCAAGGATGAGTTCGAGGTTGATGGTCTCGATGTCGCGCACGGGGTCGACGGAGCCGTCGACATGCGTCACGTTCTCGTCTTCAAAGCAGCGCACGACGTGTACGATGGCGTCCACCTCGCGGATGTGCGAAAGAAATTTATTGCCCAGGCCCTCGCCGTGACTGGCGCCCTTGACGAGCCCGGCGATGTCTACAAATTCAATGACGGCGGGCGTCACCTTTTTGCTGTGATAGAGCGCGGCAAGTTTGTCGAGCCGCTCGTCGGGTACGGCGACCATGCCCACGTTGGGTTCAATGGTGCAGAAGGGGTAGTTCGCCGCCTCTGCCCCGGCGTGCGTAATGGCGTTGAAGAGGGTCGACTTGCCTACGTTGGGCAGCCCTACAACTCCTAATTTCATGATTTTCTCCTTCGGGTTTTTAACGCTATCGTGTAAGGGAGCAATATGGGCCCGATCAAAAGCGCAGCTTATATTTTTCCGTACACAACACCTCAATTATAGTACAATTTCGAGAAATCGGCAAGCCTTTCGTTTGCCTTTCGGGCAAAAATGTGCTAAAATCGGATTTGAAAAAGAATGAAGGATAAGCTGTATGGATTATAAGCATTACATTGCACAACATCTCGTCTGCGAGGGGATCTCGCCCGAGAGCATCGAAGAGGCGCTCACCGTCCCCCCCGATACGAACATGGGGGACTATGCGCTGCCCTGTTTTAAGTTTGCAAAGGCGCTGCGCAAGAGCCCCGTCCTCATCGCCGAACAGCTGCGCGACGGATATGTCACCGACGGCGTCATCGCCGAAGTCTCCGCCGTGAACGGCTATCTCAACTTCAAGGTCGACCGCGCAGGGCTTGCCCGCGACGTGCTGGCGCGCGTGCGCTCCGAGCGCGAACGGTACGGCGGTTCGCACATGGGCGAGGGCAAGACGATCTGCATCGACTACTCCTCGGTCAACATTGCAAAGCCCTTTCATATCGGGCATCTCTCCACCACCGTGCTGGGGGGCGCGCTCTACCGCATCTTCCGCTTTCTCGGCTATCACACGGTGGGCATTAACCACCTCGGCGACTACGGCACGCAGTTCGGCAAGCTCATTGCCGCCTACAAACATTGGGGCAACCGCGAAGAGGCAGAAAAGGGCGGGATCCACGCCATCAACGATCTGTATGTGCGCTTCAACAAGGAGGCGGACGAGGCGATGCAGGCGGAGGCGCGCGAGTATTTCCGCCTGATCGAGAGTGGCGACAAGGAGGCGAATGAGCTGTTCGAGTGGTTCAAATCGCTCACGCTCGACTATGTCAAGAAGATCTACGACAAGCTGCACGTCACCTTCGATTCGTATGCGGGCGAGCGCTTCTATACCGACAAAATGGCGCCCGTCATCGAGGAGCTGCGCGAGAAGGGGCTGCTCAAAGAGAGCAACGGCGCGCAGATCGTCGATCTGGAACCCTACGGCATGCCGCCCTGCCTCATCCTGCGCTCGGACGGCGCTTCGCTCTACGCCACGCGCGACCTTGCCGCCGCCATCTACCGCAAAAAGACGTATGACTTCGACAAGTGCCTCTACGTCGTCGCCTATCAGCAGAACCTGCACTTCAGGCAGGTGTTCAAGGTGCTCGAGCTGATGGGCAAGGAGTGGGCGAAGGATCTTGTGCACGTCGCATACGGCATGGTGTCGCTCGAGGACGGCGCCATGTCCACGCGCGAGGGCAAGGTGGTGTGGCTGGAAGAGGTGCTCGACCGCTGTGTGGAAAAGGCGTATTCCGTCATCAACGAAAAGAACCCCTCGCTGCAGAACAAAGAGGAGATCGCCCAGACGGTGGGCGTGGGCGCCGTCATCTTCGGCGCGCTGTACAACAACAAGATCAAGGATATCGTATTCTCGTACGACAAGGCGCTCAACTTCGACGGCGAAACGAGCGTCTATGTGCAATATACCTGTGCGCGTGCCTCTTCCGTGCTCAATCGGGCGCGGGCAGAGGGCACCACTTGGGATGCCGTACAGGATGTGCAGCCCTGTGTGCAGGAGTTTGAGCTGCTGAAGGCGATAGCGGAATTTCCCGATACCGTGCTCGCCGCCGCAAAAAATTATGAGCCGAGCTATGTCGCGCGCTATTGCGTGGATACGGCGCAGAAGTTTAATAAATTCTATTTTGACTGCAAAATTTTACAGGCGGAGGATGAGGAGACGCGTGCATTCCGCCTTGCGCTGACCGAGGCGACGCTCATGACGCTCTCGAATGCGCTCGGCTTGCTGGGCATCGGCGTTCCCGATCAGATGTGATGATCAAGGCGGTATTGTTCGATCTGGACGGGACGCTGCTCGACACGCTCGGCGAGATCTGTTATTATGTCAACGAAACACTGCGCGCCTTCTCCTACCCCGAGATCACGCGCGAGCGCACGCGGGAGATCATCGGCGACGGCGCAAAGAAACTGATCGAGCGCGCACTTCCCGCGGGGGCGCAAAATTCAGAGGAGTGTTTTGCGCACTTTTCTGCGGCGTTCGGCAGCAGCCGGCACGAGCAGACGACGCTCTTCCCCGGCGAGATGGCGGCGCTTGCCGCGCTGCGCGCGCGGGGGCTGAAGCTGGGCGTTATTACCAACAAGCCGCAGGGCGCCACCGAGAGCAGCATTGCAAAATTTTTTCCGCAGGACATGTTCGACTTTGTTGCGGGCGACAGCGGGATGTTCCCCTGCAAGCCCGATCCCACGCTTGCCTGCTATGCGGCGCTGCGCCTGCACGTTCCCATCGGGCAGTGCGCCTTTGTGGGCGACGGCGAAACGGATGCGCAGACGGCGCTGCGTGCGGGGATGTTCGGCGTTGCGGCGCTTTGGGGATACCGCTCGCGCGAACAGCTTACCGCGGCGGGTGCTCAGCGCTTTGCATCGGACTTTGCAGAGCTGGAAAAAATTCTGCAAAACGCATGAACTTTTTTTCTGAAAGCTATTGATATTCAGTCCTAATTGTGGTATAATACAGATACAAAATAAAGATCATAAAGGAGATTTTACCATGAAAAGATGTGTTGTATGCGGTGAGATCGTCGCAGACGATGTAGAAGAATGCCCCGTTTGCCACGCAAAGAAGTTTGTTCCCGTAGAGGAAAACACCGGCTTTGCCTGCGAGCATCATGTGGGCGACGGCGTTGTCGAGGATAAGGAGGTCATGGACGGGCTCCGCGCCAACTTCGAGGGCGAGTGCACCGAGGTCGGCATGTACCTTGCCATGGCGCGCGTTGCCGAGCGCGAGGGCTACCCCGAAGTCGCCGAGGCGTACAAGCGCTATGCCTATGAAGAGGCCGATCACGCAAGCAAGTTCGCAGAGCTTTTGGGCGAGGTCGTCACCGATTCTACCGAAAAGAACCTTTCGATGAGAGCCGCTGCCGAGGCGGGTGCCTGCGAGGGCAAGCTGATGCTTGCAAAGCGCGCAAAGGAGCTTGGCTACGACGCGATCCACGACACCGTGCACGAGATGGCAAAGGACGAGGCCCGTCACGGCGCCGGATTTAAGGGTCTGCTCAAGCGGTATTTCAACAAGTAATTTTTCAAAAGAGGGACGTCGCCCCTCTTTTGCATACAGAGATCCCCGCTCCTTGGGAGCGGGGATCTCTGTAATTTGGAGAGTATATCAGGGCACGGGCGGCTGGGACCACCGGCGCCCATAGCGAATGGGCGTTATTTATGCTTCTATTATAGTGCAGGCGCCGCAGCAAGGCAACCTATTGTTTTCGTTTTGCGCTCTATCCGACAGGATCTGCACAGTAGAGTTGATATTTCATGCTCTACTCACGGTAGAATAATTGACTTTTCACAGAAAATCGGGTATAATTGCAGTATGGAAGAAGAATCTTTGGCGGTGATCATCGGCGAAAATATCACGCGGCTGAGAAAGCTTGCGAACATGACGCAGATGGAACTTGCAGAAAAGCTGAATTATTCCGATAAATCGGTATCGAAGTGGGAGCAGGGGAACGGAATTCCCGATGTGCGCATCCTTCTGCAGATCGCCGAACTTTTCGGCGTGACGCTCGATGATCTGGTGCACAAACACGAAAAAAACCCCGTACTTCCCAAAAAGACGCGCCGCCTCAACCGCATCATCACGCTGCTGCTTTCGGTGGGGCTGTGCTGGCTGGTGGCGGTATGCGTCTATGTGCTGCTCATGCTCATCAATTCGCAGCTTGTCTACAGCTGGCTTCCCTTCTTCTATGCCGTGCCCGCTTCGGCGATCGTCGTGGTCGTCTTTTCCAGCATCTGGCACTGGAAGTGGGTGCGCGTGATCGCGATCTCCGTGCTCGAGTGGACGGCGATCGCGGGGGTCTATCTGACGGCGATCGCCTGCGGCGCGCCCGCGAATGCGATCTGGTACCTGTTTCTGATCGGGATCCCGCTACAGATCCTCACGCTGTTCTATTTTGTGTGGCGCAAAGGAGCACACTTCCGTGGAGAAAAATAATACAGAATTTGCTGTCATTGCACAACAATACAAAAAAAAGAGAGGTACGGCAAACGCATTCAGCTGGGTTCTAATCGCGCTTGCCGTCCTTTGCGTCGTCGGAATGCTCGTCTGCCTTGTGCTGCTCGCCGTGGGGAGGGGCTCCTTCGCCCTTGTGGGCGGGCTGTGCGCGGCGGCGTTTGCGGGCATCGTGCTCTTCGGGGGCGGCGGATTTCTGCTCTTCCGCCTGGGAGAGCGCTTTTCCCGCGTCGGGCAGGACTATACCGAGCGCGCCCAGGGAGAGAATTGCTTTTTGCTCGGCGAGGGGACGTTCGGCTACTTCGAAGAAAAGCAGCTGCGCATCGTCGGGCGCGCGCACGACCGCGTGCGCACCATCCTTGTCCCGTACGAGAAGATGCGCTTCTTTTCCGTCTGTTCCCGCCGCGCTCCGCGCGAGAAGGGCACATGGATGGTCGTCCTTGAGATCCCGTCCCATTACCTTGCCAAAAAGGGCAGGGCTGTCTCCGACGAGCCGGCGCTCATTCAGGCGGACGGAAAGCCCCGCCTCTACGACTGCCTGCAGGAGCGGGGGATCGTCCTGCTCGGCGAGCTGCCCGGGCAAGAAGGCGGAGACGGAAAGAAATTCAAGCGGATCAGGCGCTTTGTCCTGCCCGATCCCGTGCGGACGCGCAAGGCGATCGGCATGATCGCGGGCGGCGTTCTGCTGTTTGCCGGCGGCATTGTGGGCGCTGTTCTGCTGCGCGATGTCCTCTCGTGGGGCACGGCGTTGGGGGCGGTCATCTCGGTCATAGGCCTCTGGATGGCGGCGCGCGGCGTGAGCAATCTGGTGCAGAAGCGCGCGCAGCTCATCATCTACCGCGAGGGACTGTTCTGGCTCGACCGCACCCTCGAAGACAGGAATTTTCTCAAGTGGGAGGAGATCACGCAGCTCTCCGTCTCGGAACGCGACGGCAAGGAATATCTGCGCGTTCAGTGCATCTACGGCGCATACTTTTTCCCTCTCATCCGGGAGGCGTTCGACTACATCACGGCGCAGAAGTACGGGCAGGCGGACGTATAGACCGTCGCAGACGCATTTGCGCGGTGCGGAGGGTTGACATTCCCGTATAACGTGGTATAATATAGATCAAGGTTTCCCGCTGTGCTTTTGCGGAAAGGGCGCAGCGGGGTTTTTAGAGTATGGCGCAAGGAGGTGCTTGGGGCATGGCGGCAGAAAACAGATGTGTCTATTGCGGAAAGGCGGCGTCTGCCTATTCCCTCATCTCCGACGGGGAGGAGCGTAAGATCTTTCTCTGCCCCGCCTGCTATCATAAAATGTTTGCCGCGCAGGAGGGCCGGGAGGAGAAGGACAAAAAGGTCTGCCCCTCCTGCGGGACCTCGCCGGAGGACTATCGCCGAACGGGCCTCTGGGGCTGCCCCGATTGCTATCGGGTCTTTCGCGAGGAGCTGCTCTCTACGCTGCGCTCGGTGCAGGGCAAGCTGCGGCACGAGGGCAAGCGCCCGTTGGCGCCCACGACGGACTTGAAGCTCGTTTTGCGCCGTATCCGGCTGAAGGAGCAGCTCGAACAGGCCATCCGCGACAAGAATTACGCTTATGCGGACGAACTGACTGAGGAACTGAGCAAACTCACCAGGCAGAACAGGGGGGCGTGATGGGCGCGACGGAACAGGAATCCCGTACAGCGGGGGAGAAAAAGGTGCAGATCAAGATGGAGAACGTAGCGGTATCCTCGCGCGTGCGCCTTGCGCGCAACATCGAGGGGTACCCCTTCCCCAACCGTCTGGACGAAGCGAAGGCCTCGGAGATCGTCATGCTCGTTTCGGAGGCGCTCGCTCAGATCGAGAGCTTCAAACGCTACGACATGCGCTCCTTCCCCGAGGATCTCGCGGAGCGGCTGATGGAGCGCAACTTTATCTCGCAGGCGCTCATCCGCAACCGCAGGATCTCTGCCGCCTTCATCTCTGACGACGACGAATCGCCGCTGCATTCGCTCATCTCGGTGATGGTCAACGAGGAGGACCACATCCGCGCGCAGTGCATCGTGCCTGGATTTGACTTAAAAAAACCATACGAGCGGCTGGTCGCCGTGGACGATACCATGGCAGAGACCATTCCCATCGCCTTCGACGCGGAGCTGGGCTACCTTACCGCCTGCCCTACGAACCTTGGAACGGGACTGCGCGCCTCGGTGCTGCTCTTTCTGCCCGCGCTGACGCGGCGGGGGCGCATGCCGCATGTGCAGGCGGTTCTGCGCACGAAGGGACTTACGGTGCGCGGGGCGCTCGGGGAAGGAAGCGGTTCCGAAGGGGAGCTCTATCAGATCAGCAACGAGGTGACGCTCGGGCTCTCGGAATCGTTCATCATCAACGCGGTGGAGAGCATGGTACAGAATATCGTCGAGATGGAGCTTGTCGAGCGCAGAAACATGTGCCGCGAGAACGGCATCCACCTCTACGACAGCATCCTGCGCTCGTACGGCATTCTGTGCAACTGCCTGCGCATCGACGAACAGGAATTCCATCTGCGCATGGCAGATATCAAGCTGGGCGTCGCGCTCGGGATCCTGGAGGGGTCCATGGCAGAGCTGGACGATCTCATCGTCGGGCTGCGGCCTGCGACCATCGACGTCGCCATCCGCGGCGGCGGGGCAGACGCCCGCGACGCATACCGCGCGGAATATGCGGGGCGCGTCATCCGTAAAATGAATCTGCTTACGGAATCTGCGCGCAATCGGTTATTGAAAGGGGAATGAATATGGACGAACGGGAAAGAAGACCGCAATACAGATTTTCTGAACACGCCATCGCGGCAAGGGAGGCCATGCGGGCAGCGGCAAAGCACTATCATACGGCGTTTATCGGCACCGAGCATGTGCTTTTGGGGTTGCTCAGCGTGCCCGACTGCGCGGCATACCGTCTTCTGGCGGAGTGCGGCGTCAAGGGCGAGGAGTACGAAAAGGTATTCCGGCGCAATCTCAATCCGAACACGGCAAGCGTGGGGGAGACGCCGCGCGTGCTCGGCGTGTATGACGTCGCGCATGACGTATTGAAGCGGCTCGGGATCCCGAACAACCTGATCGGCACGGAGCATATTCTCTACGGCGTGTTGGTAAAACGGGGATACGCTGCGGAAAATCTCAACCAACTGCACGTCGATCTTGCAGAACTGCAAAGCACCGTCTGGCGTTTCATCACGCGCGAGGCAATGGAACAACGGCGGCAGGAGGTGTCGGCGCGCATGCGCACGCAGGCGCGGCGCAAGGAGGACGGCATGTATCCCGTGCAGGAGGAGGAAGAGGAGCGGGAACCGCTCTCCGACAGGCTGCTGCAATATGGCGAAGACCTCACGCAGAAGGCGCGCGAGGGCAGGATCGACCCTGTCATCGGCAGGGGGAAGGAGATCGAAAAGGTCATACAGATCCTCTCACGGCGCAACAAGAACAATCCCGTCCTGATCGGCGAGCCGGGCGTGGGCAAGAGCGCCGTAGTCGAAGGGCTTGCGCGCGCGATCGTCGCGGGCGACGTGCCCGATCTGCTCAGGCACAGGGTGGTCTTTTCGCTCAACGTCGCCTCGCTTGTGGCGGGGTCGCGCTATCGCGGAGACTTTGAAGAGCGCATCAAACGCATGATCGACGAGATCAAGGGCGATACGCGCATCATCCTCTTCATCGACGAGATCCATATGATCGTGGGCGCGGGCGCCACCTCCGATGGATCAAACGACATTTCAAATATTCTCAAGCCCATGCTGGCGCGCGGCGAACTGAGAACGATCGGCGCGACGACGCTGGACGAATATCGCAAATACATCGAAAAAGACGCCGCGCTCGAGCGGCGGTTTACCCCCGTGCTCGTCGAAGAGCCGAGCGTGGAGGATACGATCGCCATTCTCGACGGCATCAAAGACAGGTACGAGGCGCACCACAACGTGGTCATCACGCAGGAGGCGATCGAGGCGGCGGCAAAGCTCTCTGACCGCTATATCTCCGACCGCTTTCTCCCGGATAAGGCGATCGACCTCATCGACGAGGCCGCCTCGCGCGAGCGGCTGCAGGCATACCGCGGGCCGAGCAAACTCAACGAGCTCGAGGAGGAGCGCAACCGCCTGGAGTTTGAACAAATCAAGGCGGCAAAGCGCGGCGAGGCGGCGCGTGCCGCGCAATTTGCCGAGCGCTGCCGTGCGCTGGATGGCGAGATCGCCCGCCTGCGCGCGGAGTGGCAGAACCGCATGAACGAGATGTGTCTGACCATCGGGGCGGAACAGATCGCCGATATCGTCTCGGGCTGGACGGGAATCCCCGTTGCGCGCATCAATCAGGACGAGGGCGAACGTCTGCTGCACCTTGAGGAGCAGCTGCATGTGCGCATTGTCGGCCAGGACGAGGCGATCTCCGCCGTGTCCAGGGCCATCCGCCGTGCAAGAGCGGGGTTAAAAGATCCAAACCGCCCCATCGGCTCCTTCATCTTTGTCGGGCCTACGGGCGTGGGCAAGACGGACCTTGGCAAGGCGATCGCCGAGGCGCTCTTCGGCGACGAAAAGCAGATGGTGCGGCTGGATATGTCGGAATATATGGAGAAGAGCTCGGTCGCAAAGCTCATCGGCGCGCCGCCCGGATACGTCGGGTATGACGAGACGCCGGGCAGTCAGCTCACCGAGCGCATCCGCCGCAAGCCCTATTCGGTGGTGCTCTTCGATGAGATCGAAAAGGCGCATCCCGATGTGTTCAACGTGCTGCTGCAGCTGCTGGACGACGGGCGATTGACGGACAGCAAGGGGCGGACGGTCTCCTTCAAGAATACCGTCATCATCATGACCTCGAACATCGGCGCGCACGAGGTGCGCGAGGTCGCCTCGCTCGGATTCGGCTCTGCCGAGGCGGAGACGGAATACAAGACCATGCGCGAAAATATCAACAATGCGCTCAAGGCGCGCTTCCGCCCCGAATTTCTTAATCGGCTGGACGATATCATCATCTTCCGCCGCCTGAGCAAGGACAATATGCTTGAGATCTGCGACAGAATGGTCGCCGCGCTGCAAAAGCGGCTTAACGAGCAGGGGCTTGCCGTGCGCATCAGTCCGCGTGCCCGTGCCCTGCTCGTGGACGAGGGATTCAGCGAGGAGCTTGGCGCCCGTCCGCTCAGAAGGGTCATCCGCAAGCGGGTGGAAGACAGGCTTTCGGAAGAGATCCTCGACGGGAGATTCCGCGAGGGGGACGTCATCGCGATCGATGCGGCGGACGGCGAGCTCATCTTCTCGGAGGAAAACTGATGCAGGACAAAACGCTGCGCGCCGTCGGCTATGCCGCGGCGCACAACAAACGTGAGATCAAAAGGCTGTACCGTCGGGCGTTTCCCGCGGCGGAGCGGGCGCCCTGGCGTTATTTTCTGCGCGCCGGGGAGGCGGCGCAGATCGTCTCTTACGAGCTGGACGGCGCCTTTGTCGGCTTTACGATCAGCCTTCCGACGCCGGAATTCTATTATGTGTTCTATCTTGCGATCGACGAGGCGGCGCGCGGCAGGGGGTGCGGCAGCATGATCCTGAACGAGATCGTCCGCACGCACGGTGATCTTCCCGTCGTGCTCGACATGGAGGCGATCGATCCCGCCGCGCCGAATGCGGAGCAGCGCGTCCGGCGGCTGCACTTTTACGAGCGCAACGGCTTTGCCCTGACGGGTTACCGCTATACCGCCTTCGGGGTCACATACGACGTATTGTGCCGCGGCGGCGCCTTCCCTGCGGCGGCGTACACCGCCTTTCTGCGTAGCCGCATCAAAAGATTCCGCAATTAGATCACCGCGCAGGGTCCCAGCAGACGGGGGCGATGCCATGTTGGGCGAGATAGGCGTTCGTCTTGGAAAAATGTCTGCATCCGAAGAACCCCTGATAGGCCGAGAGGGGCGAGGGGTGCGCGCATTGCAGAACGAGGTGCTTCTCCTTTTGAATGAGGGGCGCCTTTTTTCGTGCGTTTCCGCCCCAGAGCAGGAAGACGAGGTGCTCTTTCTGCGCGCTCAGAAGGGAGATGACGGAGTCGGTGAACCAGCTCCAGCCGCAGTTGGCGTGCGAGTTTGCCTGATGTGCGCGCACGGTGAGCGAGGTGTTCATGAGCAGCACGCCCTCCTCTGCCCAGCGGGTGAGGTTGCCGCTTTTGGGAACGGGGATGTTCAGATCGCTGTTGAGTTCGCGGAAGATATTTTCGAGGGAGGGCGGTTTTTTTACGCCGTCGGGCACGGAAAAGCATAGTCCGTGCGCCTGCCCCTCCTCGTGGTAGGGGTCCTGCCCGAGCAGAACGACCTTTACCTTTTCATAGGGCGTGTAGCGGAAGCAGTTGAAGATGTCGTACATGTCGGGATAGACGACATAGTGCGAATATTCGTATTTCAGAAATTTACGGATCCTTTGGTAGCGTTCGTCCGCAAAGAGGGGGGCGAGCGGCTCCTTCCAGTCGCCGAGATCGATCATGGCTTACTCCTTTGGCGTCGGTATTTTTACAGCGTGTTCAATCGCTGCAGATATGCCTCAAGTTCGCGCTTTGCGCCCTCGAGGTCGTGTTCAAGGCAGTTGCCGCACTCCCGCCTGCTGCTGCCCGGGATCTCGTTCAGCTGCAGCGCGGCGGCGATGCTCTCTTTGAGAAGGTCGAGCACCTCCCCATACGAAAGGCGCAGCGTGAGCAGGTAGAAGCCCGTACGGCAGCCCATTGGGCCGAAATAGACGATGTTCTTGCCCTCTCTGCCGCTGCGCAGCACGCTCGCAAGCAGATGTTCGATGGTGTGCAGCGCCTTGGGCGTGATATAGTCCCCCGCATTCGGCTTTTTCATGCGTAAATCGAAGGTAGCGATCCCGTTTGTGTCCGTCGCCGCATACAGCCCGGGCATGAGCAGGTCGTGGTTCTTTTCAAAGGATGGTGCGGTCAGTTTCATATGTCTCCTTTGCCGCATCGGGCGGCGGAAAAAGATGATCTGTTTGGGGCGTCATTCCAGGGCCCCGAGGATCTCGGGCAAAAAAGCCTTCAGGTTGAGCATGGCGCGCGCGAGATTCTTTTCAAACTGTTCGGTGGTGCTGCCCGCGCCGTATACGTCGGAGATCGCCTTCACCGAGGCAAAGGGCATGCCCGCATATTTACACAGCTGCGCGATTGCGGCGCCCTCCATGTCGCGGATGTCCGCGCCCAGGCGCAGGAGCAGGTCGTGGTCCGTGGGGGAGTCGTTGAAGCGGTCGCCCGTGCCGAGCGCACGGCGGGGGAAGTCGAGCGCCTGCGGCACATACAGTGGCAAAAAGTTTTCTGTTTCGCCGTCGAGCGTCCCTATTTCGCATCCCTCCAATTGGGTGATATCAAAGTCGTATTGCACTGCCTTGTCAATGAGGTACACCTCGGTCAGCTCGGTGCCGGCGTGCAGTCCGCCTGCCACACCGAAGTTGAGAATGACGTCTGCCCCGCACTGAATGGCGGCACAGGCGCCCGCGGCGGCATTGACTTTTCCAACGCCGCATACCACAAGCAGCAGTTCCTTGCCGAACGCCCGCCCGAAATGTACGCTCTTGCCGAATACCGAACGGATGTTTTCGATCTCCATGTGTTCGAGCAAGACCTCTGCCTCCGAGTCCATCGCGATCACGCAGCCGATCATATCATATCCTCCTTATGTTTCCACCATGCGGCCCTTGTCTGCCGCTGTGAAAGTTTTGTCATGGCAATTATAACAGACTTGCCAAAAAAATGCAACCCAAGAATAGTTTTTCCGATCGTGGGAATAATGATCTCATCAAACAAAATAAGGAGAATGTTATGAATCCCTTTGAACTCAAACCTCAGAAGGCAGACAAGATCTTCACCTCGTGGAACAAGGTCTTTCTCAAACCCTACGACAAGCAGACGGTCGATCCATACACGCGGCTGCGCGTCATTCTGATGTCGGGCACGGAATTCGAGTCCGTGCGCTATTCGCATGCCTTTTCGCGCGCCTGCGCAAACAACGACGTGCGCCGCCGCCTCGCCTTTCTGCGGCGCGGCGAACAGCTGCAGCAAAAGCGGGTCGCAGGGCTGAAGCCGGCAGACGAGACCATTCTCGAACACACCATCGGCTATGAGCAGCTCGCCGTCGATCTCACGGCAAACCTTGCGCTCAGCGAAAAGAACGCCTACGTCAAGCAGCAGCTCGACTTTGCGCTGCTCGAGGACTTCGATCACCTTTACCGCTATGCCGATCTCATGGAACTGGAAAAGAGCGGCGATCCCGCCCGTCTCGTGGGCAGCTATACCGAGATCATGCCCGGGCGCCCCACGATCGCCGAGTACCGCCACCCCTACGACGACGTCTGCTTCTACCTCAACGGCTACCTCAATGACCTCAAGACCAAGCTCAACGTCAACATCATCACGGCGGCGGAGCAGCAGACGATGAACTTCTATATGAACGTCGGCAACCTCTATGTCACGCCGCTGGGCAGAAAGCTGTATAATGAGATCGCCATGATCGAGGAGCAGCACGTCACGGGCTACGGCAGCCTCAAAGATCCCTCCATGACCTGGTGGGAGGGGCTCCTGATGAACGAATATACCGAATGTTACCTCTATTACTCCTGCTACGAGGACGAAACGGACAAGCGCATCAAAAAGATCTGGGAGATGCACTTCGAAGAGGAGGTGGCGCATCTGCACGAGGCGGCGGATCTTTTGCGCACCTACGAGGGAAAGGTCTGGCAGCAGTGCTTCCCCGAGGGCGGCGCCTTCCCCGAGCTGCTCAAATTCCGCCCGCAGAAGGAGTATGTGCGCAGGGTACTCGAGAGCGTGCGGCTGACAGGCGTCGAGGAGGGCTGGGAGGAGGTAAACAAACTCCCCGACGGCTTCCGCTATTTCGACTACAATGCAAAAATCAACGGCGACGTATCTACGGTGGGCACGCATCTTGTCATCGACCGCGCGATCGGCGAGTTCGGCAAGGATTGGCGGCTGCAGCACGGCGAGCACCCCATCTATGCCCTGGCAGACAGAACGCAGGACAACACAGAGGTCGGCCGCGTCAAGCATGCCTGATCGCAAAAAACCGCCCCGCAGGGCGGTTTTTTGCTGCCTTTGTATCCGCAGTACAGCAACAAGGAGACGAAGTTGCGGCGCAGAGAGGGGCAATGTCATATTTATCTCTTTTTCGCCTCTGTCGGACTTTTTTTCATAAAAAATTTTCGGTGAGGTCTGTCAACGGGTTGCCATAAGAAATGTGATGTGCTATAATTCCGTTGTTAAAACGCATACAAGAGGTATTCCATGAGAATCAAGTGGTACGGGACCGCATCGCTGCTCATCGAAGGCGGCTGCACCCGCATTCTCGTCGACCCATATCTGAAGCAATATAATCCCGCGCTGCCGCACCTTCCCGTCGAAGAGGCGGCCGCTGCCGACGCGGCAGTCATTACCCACCCGCATCTCGACCACTTCAGCGACATCGGCACCTTTCTTCAGGCGGGTCTGAAGGAGGTGTTCGTCTCGGAAAACGGCATTGCACATGCGCGCGATCAGGGCATCTCCGTCGACCGTATGACGGCCATTGCCGCCAATGAGCAGCTGCGCATCGGGGAGATGACGGTACGCATCTTGCAGAGCCGCCATTGCCGATTCGACGCCGCCACCGTGCTCGGCGTACTGTTCAGCCCGCGCACCTATCTGCACGCCAAAGATGCGATCTCGCTGCTCAGACAGACGAAGGATTTTAAGATCACAGACGACATCTATGCGCTCGAATTTATCCATGAGCAAAAGCATATCGTCGTGCTCGGCTCCGCCGGCATGGACGAGAACACGCAGTACCCGCAGGGGGCGGATCTTTTGGTCTTTCCCTATCAGGGGCGGGCGGGTATGCACCGCTATATGCGGCATTTTTTGGAGGTATTCCGCCCCAAGGCGGTCATGGCAGATCATTTCGACGACGCATTCCCGCCGCTGACGAGCAAGATCGACATGAAAAAATTTGCACCCGTCGTGCAGGAGATGACGGGCGGCAGGGCGATCGTGCCCACAGAGAATACCTGGTACGAGGTATAAGTCATTCAATGAAGCTTTTTTTCAAGCAACGGTTTTTTTCCTGGCTCGACCGCTACGATATCTATTATGAGGACGGCTCGGTGGCTTATACCGTGCAGGGCAAGATCGCCTGGGGACATAAGCTCGTCATCTTTGACGCATTCGGCAACGAGGTCGGCCTTGTGCGTGAGCGCGTATTCGTATGGCTTCCGCAGTTTGAGCTGTACGAGGGCGGGGTCTACCGCGGGCGCATCCGCAAAAAGTTCCGTTTTTTCAGCAACGATTACGCGATCGAGTGCAATGGCTGGCAGGTAGACGGCGATCCGCTCGGCTGGGACTATACCATCTTCGACGCCGCGGGCAGTACGGTTGCCGCCGTCAGCAAGGAACTGTGGAATTTTACCGATACATACGTCATGGACGTGGTGCGCCCGGAGGACGCGCTGCTCGTACTCATGTTTACGCTCGCCATCGACGCGGAGAAGTGTTCGAATCAGTAAGAGGAGTGAAGATGCGGGGAGAAGATGCAAAACGGCTCTTTCTGAAGGGCTACAATTGTTCCCAGGCGATCGCTTTTGCCTTTGCCGATGTGCTTGGCGTATCCGAGGAGACGCTGCGGGCGATCTTTTTGCCCATGGGCGGCGGCATGGGGCGGCTGCGGCAGACGTGCGGCGCGGTATCGGGCGCGGCGATGTGCGCGGGACTGCTCTTTCCGTCCTATACCAAGAACGAGATGTATGCACTCGTGCAGGAACTTGCGCGCCGCTTTGAAGCGCGCAACGGCTCCATCAACTGCGGGCAGCTGCTCACGGGCGCCGGGCTGAAGGCGGATATCGCCCCCGTCGCAGAGGAGCGCACCCCGGAGTATTACAGAAAGCGTCCCTGCCCAGACCTCGTCCGCGACGCGGCGGATATCTTAGAGCAGCTCTGCAAGGAACGGGGCAGGCTGTAAAGGATGAAAACGAGAGACGCCTCGGCTGATTGCCGAGGCGTCTTTGTCATAAAATCGTGATGACGTTGCCGTATTTTTGGGTCTTTTTCATGTTTTTGGCGGGCGCTGCGCATACTCTTTGCATGAGACGATTGCTTTTGTCGGGGGTGCTTTGCGCCATGATGCTGTGTGCGGGCTGCAGCGTAGAGGAGATGTCCTCGCTGCGCAGCCTGACCAAGCCCTACGCGGGGGAATATCGGTGTACCGCCCTTCTGCTGGGGGGAAGGGAGTGGCTTGGAGAGGGCGATTCGGTTACGCTCACGCTCACAACGGACGGAACATTTGCGATCGAATATCGCATGGGCGGAGCAGAGGGGCGCTGCGAGGGCAGCTATTCCCTCGACCCCGAAGGGGGCGGCGGGGTGTTCTGTATGCAGCAGGACGGGAAGGAGGCGCGCTTTGCGGTCGTCTATGAAGCAGGCAGCATCTCCTTTCAGACTCCCCTCTGCGGAAAACTTCTGTATATCACATTTTCCATGCCATAAAAAGTGCGCCAAAGTGCGGAACATACGTTTGCTTTTTGCCGGACGGTGTGCTATACTCATGGCATGGAAAGCATACAGAGGATCCCGCGGCTGACGGAGGAACAGGAAGAGGCGTTTGCGCTCATACAGGAGTGGTTTTTGCATCTTGACGCACAGATCTTCGTGCTCTGCGGCTATGCGGGTACGGGCAAGACTTATCTCCTGGAATATGCCGTGCGTGCGCTCGGGCTCGAACCGGGCAAGAGTGCCGTATTTGTTGCGCCTACGGGCAAGGCGGCGTCTGTTTTGCTGCGCGCGGGCGTGCCTGCGGGCACCATCCACAGCCTCATCTACCGCCGCGAGGAGGATATCGAGGTCAACGAGGACGGCGAGGTCGTCTCGGAGCGCTTTCTGCGCTTTGTCTGGCGCGAGAGCATCGAAAAGGAGATCCGCCTCATCGTCGTGGACGAGACGTCTATGGTGTCGGACGAGATGCTGCGCGACCTGCTCTCCTTCGGCGTAAAATGCCTGTTTTCGGGCGATCCCGCGCAGCTTCCCCCCGTCGAGGGGAGCAACACGCTGCTCTCCATGCCCTGCGTCACCCTCACGCACATCGTGCGGCAGGAGGAGGACGGCATCGTACGCCTCGCAGAATCAGTCAGGGCGGGCAGAGCGCTGCAATTCGGGCAGATGGGCGAGGACGCCTGCGTGCTGCCGCTGAGGGCCCTCTCTGCCGCCGAGCGCAGGCAGCTGCTGCTCGAAGCGGATCAGATCATCGTCGGCACCAACCGCACCCGCCTGCGCGTGAATGCCGAGCTGCGCGGCTATCTTGGCATCCCGCCGGAGGACCGCCTTCCGCATGACGGCGAAAAGCTCATCTGCACGCTCAACAACTGGAGCCGCACCCTCGATCACAGGGGCATGTTCCACCTCGTCAACGGCATCATCGGGCGGTGTTACCGCACGCGCGAGCAGTTGGACGGGCTCTGGCAGCTGGACTTTCAGGCGGATTTTCTGGAGGACGTCGTGTTCGGGCTTCCCTTCGACGCGGGCATCTTTACGGGCGGCCGCTTTGTGCACGGCTACGGCGAGCGGGCGTGTCTGCTCGAGGACGACCGCTATGTGCACGAAAACAACCTTCCGCTGCTGCGCGGCGTGCGCGTTCGGCGGGAGGAGATGATCAATCGCTTTGAATTTGCCTATGCCATCACCTGCCATAAGGCGCAGGGTTCGGAGTATGACTATGTGGTCGTGTTCGACGAGTCGCGTCTCTTTTCCGACCCCGCCCGCTGGCTGTACACGGCGATCACGCGGGCAAGGAAAAAACTTGTTGTCTTGCGCTGAATGCAAAGTTCAGCTGTGCGGAGGAGGCCTGCAATGCAGTTTCCCTATCAGAGAGTGCTCATCGTCGGATGCGGAGGCGCGGGGAAATCCACGCTCGCGCGCGAGATGGGTGCAAGATTTTGTCTGCCCGTTGTGCATTTGGACAGGCTCTGGTGGCTGCCCGGCTGGGTGGAGCGCAGCGAGGCAGCGTTCGACGCCGACCTTACCGCCGTGCTCAAGAAACCACGCTGGGTTATGGACGGAAACTATCTTCACACTCTTCCGCAGCGTGCGGCGGCGTGCGACGGGGTGGTCTTTTTGGATATTCCGCCCGAGGTATGCTTGCAGGGCGTGCGCGAGCGCGCAGAAGAATACTGCGGCAGAACGCGCCCCGATATGACTGAAGGCTGCGAAGAGCGTATCGATGCAGAGTTTGAAGCCTGGATTCGCGCCTTTCCGCAGGAAACCCGCGGGCGCGTGCTCTCCATTTTGCAGGAGGCGGGCGTGCCCACACATCGGTTTTGTTCGCGGGAAGAGGCAATGTCCTGGCTCTTTTCCTTCGACGCCGTCAGGATAAGCGAAAAATAGCAAACGATAACCCGAAGGCTGCATCATGCGACATGGGTGTTATAAAGCGCTATATGCGCAAATGCGCCAGCGGCGCCCCTTTCGGGCGCCGCTGGCGCATTTTGATGCTTATTTCATCCTGGCGCGCCCTCAAAGGAGGCGCGCCGATTCCCCGCTGTGCACAGGGAAAACTGGGTCATTTTTTATAAGCGCCGCGTGCATGCAGGATCCAGAGCGAGCGGTCGAGGGGGTCTATGCCGACGCGTTCGCGCACGGCGCCCTTGCCCTCCGGGCAGGGGAAATAGCCGATCAGATGCAGATCGACGTCTGCCCGCCCGCCCGTCGCCGAGGCGATCTCCCCCTGCAGGGTAAAGGTCTCTTCGGCGGGGATATCAGCCTCCAGCACAAATTTTTCGTTCCGGACCTCTGGCGCGTTGAGTTTTGCACGGCGAGGCGCAAGCAGTGCAAGCACCTTGCCCAGCGTGTGTTCGGGCGCCGAGACGCGCAGATGCAGCACGGGCTCCAGAAGCCGGGTCCCTGCGTTTTTCAGCCCGTCCATGATCCCCATCGGCGTCGCCACAAAGAAATCGAGCGGGTGGGTGTGCTGCGGATGATCTTCGCCGTCGACGAGCGTCACCTTGAGGTCGGTCACCTGCCAGCTCTTCAGTCCCTGCGTCAGCGTGCGCGGGACCTCCGTTCTGATGTGCTCCTGATAGCGGTAGGCGATCTTCTTTTCCGAGCAGACGCTCTCATAGACCAGCCCGCTCCCGCGCGGAAGAGGCTGTATGAGAAAGCGCACGACCGCCCAGCACGGCTTTGGCATGGTATAGCTTGCAAAGCCGTATGCTTCGCGCACGGGCGTCTCGCGGTAGATCACGGAGGGCGCCGAGAGTGTTGCCTCCAACCCGTAGCGCGCCCGAAGCGTCTCTTTCAGGATCTCCGCCTGGATCTTTCCCGCCGCCGATACGGTGAGTTCGCGCTTTTTGTCCACCCATTCCGCATGGAGCGAGGGGGATTCGTCCGAAAGCTCTTCCAACGCCTTTTTCAGCGCGGGGAGCTCCGTCGCGTCGATCGGCGCGACCTTCATGCGGAAATAGGGCGGCGTGAGTTCGAGCGATATGGGCGGCGCGTCCCCCAGAAAGTCGCCCGCCTTTACGTCGGAGAGCCCCGTCACCGCGCCGATGTCGCCGTCCGTCAGCTGCGGCACGTCGAGAAATTTCATCGCCAGCACATGTTTGATCTGTGCCGCCTTGCAGGTGCTGCCCGTGCGGCGGTTGTACACCGCGCCGCGTACGGCGAGCGCGCCGCCGAACAGGCGCAGGTGTGCGATCTTGCCCAGCCCTTCGCGGTGCTCCACCTGGTAGACGAAGGCAGAGAAGGGCGCCGCGGGGTCGCGGGGAAAGGAATAGTCGTGTAGCGTATCGAGCAGCAGCGAAACCCCCGCGCCCGTCCTTGCGCTGCCGTAGATGAGCGGGCAGATCTCGCCGCGCGCCATGCCGCCCCTCAGGGCAGATGCGAGCGGGGCGGCGATCTCTTCGCCATGAAGATAGCGTTCCAGCAGCGTCTCGTCCGCAAGCGCGGTGAGCGCCTCCTCTGTGCGTTCCGCCGTGGTCATATCGCGCATATCGGCATGGTTCAGGGGCAGGATCCCGCCCTTTACCAGGCGGGAGAGCTGCTGTGCCGCCGTGTGAGGCGTCTCCATGTCGCACTTGTTGACAAAGAAGAGCAGAGGCTTTGCATGGCGGGCGGCAAGGCGGAGCAGAAATTCCGTCTGCGCCTCTGCCCCCTCGCGGGCGGAAATCACAATGACGCACACGTCCGCTGCGGGGAGGGCGAGTTCCGCCTCCTCGGCAAAGTCCGCGTGCCCCGGGGTGTCGATGATATGAAGCAGCATGTCGCGGTGGCGCAGGGTGACGGTGGCGTTCCGCACGGAGATGCCCCGCGCCCGCTCTACGGGGAGGAAGTCCGTCGTGCTCGTTCCGCCGTCTACGCTGCCCGCGCGGTGGGTCGCGCCCGCCTGAAACAGCAGCTGTTCGGTGAGCGTCGTCTTGCCAGCGTCGATATGTGCAAAGATGCCTGCATTTACGATGTGCATGGGGTCGCCTCAAAAAAGATCGCGGCAAAGCGCCGCGAAAATTTCAGATAAGATCGTGCCGGATTTGTTCAGCGGCTGCGCAGGTCCGCATAGTGCGCCGCGCCCACAAGGCCCGCGTCGTTGCCGAGCACCGCGCGGACGATCTGCGTGGGGGCATAGTCGAAATCGCCGTATACAAGGCCGCGTACGCGCTTGCGAAGGGGGGAGAGCAGCGTCTCGCCCTCTGCGCTGATCCCGCCGCCGAGGATGATCGCGTCGGGGCGAAAGATGTTGATGAGGTTTGCAACACCCTCCGCAAGGTCGTCTATGTATGCGCGCACGACGCGCTTTGCCGTTTTGTCTCCGCGCCGCATGCCGTCGAATGCGGTGATGCCGTTGACGGCCTCTATGGTGGGTGAGATCTGCCACATTGCGCTTTCGGGGTGGCGGAGCATGGTGCTGCGCGTGCGGCGGATGAGTGCCGTCGCCGAGGCATATGCCTCGAAACATCCCCTTCTTCCGCAGGTGCAGGGAACGCCCCCCGCACGGATGACCATGTGCCCGATCTCGGAGCCCGCCGAACGCTTTCCCTCGAACAGTCTGCCGTCGAGCACGATGCCGCCCCCCACGCCCGTCCCGAGCGTGATGAGGATGCTCGAAGAGAAGGCTGCGCCCGCCCCGGCAAAGCTCTCGCCTAAGGCGGCGACGTTGGCGTCGTTGGCGACGAATACGGGCAGAGCCAGCTCCTGCCCTACCGCCTTGCCGATGGGTACATTGTGCCAGCCGAGGTTGTTGTTGTAGGCGATCACGCCCGTTTCGCCGTCCGCCGTGCCCGGAGAGCCGATGCCCGCAGCGCCGAGCAGTTCGTGCGCCACGCCCGCCCGCGTGCACAGGGCGCGCACAAGCTGCGCCATGTCATGCGCCACGGCGGTATAGGGGCGCTCCTTGCCCGTGGGGATCTTGTCCTTGATGAGGATGTTCCCCGCCTCGTCTGCGATGCCGCACTTGATGAAGGTGCCGCCCAGATCGATCCCTGCAAAATATTTCATTGTCCTTCTCCCTTATCTGTCAGAATGAGTGTCGCCCTGCCCGTGAGCGCAAAATTTTCTCCGCACGGCACAAAAAAGCTGTCCCCGCGCGAGAAGGGCATGCCGTCGATGGTCCCCTCTCCCTCGATCACATTGACTGCGACAAAGGAGTCGGGGTTTTCCTCGCCGTAGGCGCCGTCGAGGGCAAGCTCGCGGCAGCGGAAATACCCGCAGTCCGTCAGCAGGCGGAGGGTGCCACCCTTTGCGGGGACGGGCTCTCCCGTGTGACTTTCGTTGCGGAAGGCGGAAAAGTCGATGACGTCGAGCGCCTTGTCGATATGCAGGGGGCGCAGTTCTCCGTTCTCGTCCGGGCGGTTGTAGTCGAATACGCGGTAGGTCACATTGCTGTTTTGCTGCACCTCACAGAGCACGCAGCCCGCGCAGATGGCGTGTACCGTGCCCGCCTTGATGAGATAACAATCCCCCCGCTTTACGGGGATAAAGTTCAGGCACTCTTCCACGGTGCCGTCGGCAAGCCGCGTCATGAACTCCTCTTTGGAGATCGCCTCTCTGAATCCGCAGTAGATGCCCGCGCCCTCCTGCGCGGAGAGGATATACCACAGCTCCGTCTTTCCGTTGTCCTGTTCGTGGAGATGCGCATAGGCGTCGTCAGGGTGGACCTGAACGGAGAGCTGCTTTGTGGCGTCGATATATTTTATGAGAATGGGAAGGGGAGAGCCGCTTGGGTCCACCGCATAGGGGTGCTCGCGCAGATAGTCGGAAAAGGGCGTGCCGCCCTCAGTCAGGCAGGTGCCGTCGGGGTGGGCAGATACCTCCCAGCTTTCGCTGATGCGGCGTTCGCCGTAGTCTCTTCCGAACATCTTCTTCAGCTGGCTGCCGCCCCAAACATAGGTCTTGAGTGCCGGTTTTAGCTTGATCATTCGTTTCCTCCCAAAAAGGGACAACATACTTCCTACCGATTATAGCAAAATTCGCGCCGTTTTGCAACGCAAAAGTACGCTTATGGCAAAAAAATTGTAGGGTGCAAGCATGATCTCCCTCCATTGACTTTTTGCGCAATATCGGCTATAATATGCGCAGAAGGAGCGACTATGGCCGAAATTACTGCGATCACGCCGCAAAAACACGATAAATCGCGCTGCAATATCGAACTGGACGGAAGATTTTTTTGCGGCATGCAGCTCGAGACGGTGATGATCAACCGCCTGAAATGCGGCATGAGCGTCACCGAGCACGAGCTTGCGCGCATGCAGCTTGAGAGCGAGCGGGCGCAGGCACTCGACCGGGCGCTCACCCATCTGACGCATTCCATGAAGACGCAGCGCGAGATGGAGCGCTTTCTTAAAGGCAAGGGCTATCTGGACAAGACGGTCTGTGCCGTTTTGGAACGGCTGCGCGAACTGGGCTTTCTGAACGATGAAGAATATGCGGGCAGATATGCCGCCGCAGCCGGAAAGAGCAAGGGGAAACGGCTGATTGCCCATGAACTGAAGCGGCGCGGCGTGGACGGGGAGGAGATCGCTCAGGCGGTCGACGAGATGCCCGGGCAGGAGGAGGCGGCGCGTGCGCTTGCAGAAAAGTACCTGCGCGGCAAAGAGCGCGACGTCAAAACGCTGCAAAAGGCATATGCCTATCTTCTGCGGCGCGGATTCGAAGCGGACATTGTGCGCAGTGCGCTCGCGCTCGGGGAGGACGCCGATGATGATTGAACACCTGCGCGAGGTAGATTCTACCAATCGCTATATCCGCCGCTATCTTGCGGGCGGGGAGGACGCTCTCGTCACCGCGCTGCGCCAGACGGGCGGCATGGGGACCAAGGGCAGGAGCTTCCTTTCCGAGGAAGGCGGCGTGTTTTTGAGCAAGCTCACCTTCTACCGCGACAGACCTGCCGGAACCTCCTTTCTCGTCATGACGCATGCCGCCGTGGCGGTATGCAGGACGGCGGAGGAGTTCGGGGTACGCCCCGAGATCAAATGGCCCAACGACATCCT
Source organism: uncultured Clostridia bacterium (assembly GCA_944337235.1). GTDB lineage: Bacteria > Bacillota > Clostridia > Christensenellales > Borkfalkiaceae > Gallimonas. The sequence goes on along the minus strand of CALVLK010000007.1, from coordinate 47,481 downwards.
CGTCCGTGGCAGAAAGCTGTGCGGGATCCTGATCGAGAACAGCATCGCGGGCGGCATGCTGCACGCCAGCATCGTCGGCATCGGGCTCAATGTTGCAAACGACGTGAGCGCCCTGGGCGGCATCGCCGTGACACTCTGCGAGGCGGCGGAAAGAACGCTCTCCCCCGAATCGGTGCGCGACCGGCTGATCTTTCAGCTCTCGCAGGAGGATGATATGCAGGACTATCTCTCCTATGTGCGCTTTTTGGGAAAGCAGATCGACGTCACGCTGCAGGGGGAGCGCTTTGTCGCAGTGGCGCGGCGTATCCTCCCCGACGGAAGGCTTGAGATCGAACGGGATGGGGTACGGCAGCTGCTTTCGGCGGCGGAGATCCGCCTGATGGAACAGACAAACGGAGGACAGAGATGAAATATTCCTATTCAAACGAACAGATGCGCCGTGCGGACGCCGATACCATTGCGTCGGGAACATCTGCCCGCGAGCTGATGGAGCGGGCGGGCGGGGCGCTTGCAGACGTCGTGGCGCGCGCCATGCAGCAGAGGGGCGCACAAGAGGCGCTCTTTGTGTGCGGGGGCGGCAACAACGGCGGCGACGGATTTGTTGCAGCGCGCATTCTTTCGGAGCGCGGTCTGCGGGCAGAGGTGCTCTGCCTCGCCCAACATTACAGCGCAGAATGCGCATGGGCGCGCGAGGCATTCTCCGGTGAGTGCCATGCGCGCATGGTAAGGCGCAGATATCCGCTCATCGTCGACTGTCTGTTCGGAACGGGGCTTTCGCGCGCGCCCGAAGGGGAGAGCGCGGCGCTCATCGAGCTGATCAACGGCGCCGACTACGTCGTGAGTGCGGATATTCCGAGCGGACTGGGTGAAAACGGCATCGCCTATTCCCCCTGTGTGCGGGCGGACGAGACGGTGTGCATGGGGCAGATGAAGAATTGCCTGCTCATGGCGGACGGCGCAGATCTTGCAGGCGAGATCACCGTGGCAAAGATCGGCATCTCTTCCAAAGAAGAGGGGGCGCAGGTCTGGGAGGACGGCGACGCCCGGGCATGGTTCCCGCCGCGCAGGAGTAATGTCCACAAGGGAAACTTCGGAAGCGCCTGCATTCTTGCGGGGGACGCGGCCATGAGCGGCGCAGCTTTTCTTGCTGCAAGTGCGTGCCTGAAGTCGGGCGTGGGCTACACCAGGCTCGAGGTGGGCGAACGGCTCTTTCCGCACGCCGTGGGCAGACTGCCTGCCTGCATCTTGCAGGAGTTTGTGGCGATCAGCGGCGAGATCCTCGCCTCGAACAGCATCGCAGTCGGCATGGGGGCGGGCATCAGCGAACGCCTTTACGCCATTCTCGATGAACTGGGGCAGACGTACAGCGGTACGCTCGTCATGGACGCCGACGCGTTGAACACCATTGCCGAATACGGCATGTGCATGGGGAAGGAGCGATCCTGTTCCCTTGTCATGACGCCGCACCCTAAAGAGTTTGCCCGCCTCATCGGCAAGGATGTAAAGGAGGTGCTTGCCCATGCCGTGGAATACGCCAAGGCGTACGCAAGGGAGAACGGGCTGGTACTCGTTCTCAAAAACAATCGATCTATCATTACCGACGGCGAACGCGTGGCGATCAATCCCACCGGCTCGCCTGCGTTGGCCAAAGGGGGCAGCGGAGATGTGCTGACGGGGCTTCTGGCCGGCACCTGTGGGCGCGGCGTTCCGCCGTTTGAAGCGGCCTGCGTGAGTTCTTATCTGCTCGGAAGGGCGGGTGAGATCGCGGCAAGCGAGATGGGCGAGTATTCCCCCGACGCAACGGATATCATACGGTGCATTCCGAAGGCGATCATGAGCCTTCGCGCATGATGGAAGGGGAGTGGTTGATATAGCAGACGGAAAATCAAAAAAACGCCGCAGTTGCGGCTTGAAGCGGCCTGCGTGAGTTCTTATCTGCTCGGAAGGGCGGGTGAGATCGCGGCAAGCGAGATGGGCGAGTATTCCCCCGACGCAACGGATATCATACGGTGCATTCCGAAGGCGATCATGAGCCTTCGCGCATGATGGAAGGGGAGTGGTTGATATAGCAGACGGAAAATCAAAAAAACGCCGCAGTTGCGGCGTTTTTTCTATACTTTTTGAGTGTTATGTCACGCATACTATTAAAAATAGGTAATTAGCATAGTAATATGTCTGATATTATTTATACTATGCCAGGCATAGATTATATATTATGTCAAGCATAGTATTTGTCTTTTGCTCCAAAAATGCGAATGACAACGGACAGGACCAGCAGAATCCCGCCCGTCCAGAGGTAGTAGACGGGGTAGAGGACGAACAGGCTCATGATCAGCAGCAAAAAACCGCTGATAAAGAACGGGCGGGCATTTTTGCGGGAAAGGGCGATGTGCAGCCGTTCGCGCCTGCTCCTTGTCGGAAGTTCTCCGCATAGCAGGGGCGCAGGAATGTTTTCCGTGTCCTTCAACAGGCGGTAGATCTCCGTACCGCGCATCACTGTCACCGAAAAGCGGCGGCAGAGCGTCTCTGCCTGCGGCGAGAGGGTATTGCAGAACAGGGCGAGCTCCTGCCCGTAGGCGCGCAAATGAGCGGCGAGGCTGTCGGCGGAGAGCGGGTCGAGCGAAAAGGCGGGCAGATACAGTTTGCCGTCCATCCGCAGCCCCTCTCCCTCCTCCTGCGCCTCTTTGCCTGCGGCCTGCAGGGCGTGCTGCAGCTGTTCGCGCACGCGGGCGGGCTGTTCGAGGGTAAAATGCAGCATGAGTGCCTGCATCTCCTCCTCTTCTCTGCGGGAGTTGAGGCGGTTGCCCTTCCTGTGTTCGAGGATCAGATAGAGCGCGGCGGCGATGCCGAGCAGCACGAGTGCGGCGATCGCGGCGGAGGCCGCCACGGGCACGCGCTCGTAGCGCAAAATGCAGAACAAAAGCAGGCTGGGGCATGCCGCATAAAAGATCGCGTCGGCCATGGCAGAAAAACGTACTTTCATGATCATATTTTTGCCGGGAGATATTTGAATTAAACTTGCCAACAGGGGAAAAGTACGTTATAATGGAATCATGAGGATTGCTGTTTTCGGGGGATCTTTCGATCCCATCCATCGGGAGCACGTGCGCTACGTCCGCGCCGCCATTCAGTCGCTGAGCGCAGACCGCGTGATCGTCGTGCCCTCCTACCATGCACCGCACAAGGGGTTTGGCGCGGTCGCCTCGGGCGAGGATCGGCTGGAGATGTGCAGGGTCGCGCTGCGCGGGGTCCCGCAGGCGGAGGTGAGCGGTGCAGAACTGCAGCGCGGGGGCGTGAGCTATACCTACCTCACCTGCCGTGCGATTGCTGCGCAATATCCCGATGCCGAGCGTTTTTTTCTGGTCGGTGCGGATATGCTGGAGGATTTTTTTACCTGGAAAAACCCGCAGGAGATCCTCTCGTATGTGCAGCTTGCCGTCTGCGGGCGGGAGGAGGCGCTGCCGCCGGAGCTCCTTCGGCGATTTGAGCGAACATTCGGCGTCTCTGCCGTCGTCGTGCCGATGGTGGGCGCCGCCGTCTCTTCGACGCGGGTCCGGGTAGAGATCGCCTTCGGGAAACGCCCTGCCGAGCTGGATGAGGGCGTTCTGGACTATATCAAGGAGCATAAGTTGTATTCACACCCCGCCATATTGCCCGCATTGTCACTGGAAAAGGAGGCGCGCCGTGAACACAGCTTTCGCGTCGCATGTATGGCGTGCGAGCGGGCGCGTTCGCTGCATATCCCCGAACAGAAGGCGCTTCTAGCGGCGGCATTGCATGACTGCGGCAAATATGTGCCGCTTGACAGCCCGCTGCTCAAGGGGTTTGCGCTGCCCGACGGCGTACCTGCCCCCGTCGTGCATGAATACAGCGGGGCATACCTTGCGGAGACCGCGTTCGGCGTCACGGATGAAGAGGTGCTTGAAGCCATCCGCTGCCATACGAGCGGGAAGCGGGGCATGTCGACGCTGGACAAACTCATCTTTCTTGCCGATCTGCTCGAAGAGGGGCGGAGCTTTCCCGGCGTCGATCGCCTGAGGGAACTCTTCTGGCGCGATTTGGATGTATGCTTTGCAGAAAGCCTGCGGGAGCAGATCGAGTACCTCGAGAGGGGAGGAACGCCCGTCTATCCGCCGACAAAAGAGGCATATCTGTGGCAGAAAGAGCAATTAAAGGCAAAAAATTACAATTAACATAGTAATATGCGTGATATAATTAGATATTATTTGTGGCATAGATATATACTATGTCTGACATAATATTAAAATATGTTGATTTTTGGAGGTAAATGATGGAAGGATACGATCTGGCGATGGCATGCTGCAAGGTGTTGTCTGACAAAAAGGCGAGGGATATCGTGATCCTCGACGTTGCGGAACAGACGGTCGTGTGCAGCTACTTTGTCATTGCAAGCGCGCAGAGCAGCACGATGGTGCGCGCCCTGGGCGATAACGTCGAGGAGCAGCTCAAAAAGAAGTACGGCATCAGCCCCATCCGCACGGAGGGACTGCGTGAGGGGCGTTGGGGTGTGATCGACTACGGCGACGTGATCGTACATGTCTTTAACGAGGAGTCCCGCCTCTTTTACTACCTGGAGCGCCTTTGGGACTCGGGCAAGAACGTCACGCGGTATCATGACGAGGAGGTCGGCGCGTGAAAAGGGTTTTTGCTCGGGCGGCAGGGCTGATCTCTGCCCTGCTTCTCCTCTTTCCGGCGGGATGCGCTACGTCCGATCGGTATGTTTACGACAATGCCGCACAGTATTCCGTCGGCGTATTCTCCCTGACGGGAGAGGAGGCGCTTGCCGTCCGCCTTGTCGAGATCGATTGGATCGCGGGCGCGGTGGAGGTCGTGCGCGAGGAGGACGGCGACACGCTCTCGCTCAGCGAGACGGGCGCTTCGGACGAGGCGCATACGCTGCGCTATGAGTTGCGCGGCGAGACGCTGCGCGTCAAATTCATGCAGAGCGGGCTCTCTTACGATGCCGCCTCGCCCAAGACGCTGCGCGTGACGATCCCGCTCGAGGTCATGTTCGAAAACGTCAACATCTCTACCGTTTCCGCAGATATCAGCGTCGATTGGGTGTTCACGAACTATATGGATCTCGAAACGGTGAGCGGCAATATCACGGCGACCGACCTCGGTACGTCCCATCTGTCCGTTTCGGGCGTTTCGGGTTCCGTCCTGATCTCAGGCGGCGTGCATCGTGATATCGCGCTCTCCTCTGCAAGCGGCGATCTTGGTGCAGAGAATGTCACCCTGACGGGTGCATTTTCTGCGGAGTCGGTCAGCGGAGAGATCTCCTTTGCTGCGGCGCTTCCGCAGGGGGGGATCGAGGCGTCTTCCGTGAGCGGAGACGTGCGCCTCTCCCTGCCCGAGGACGCATCTTTTTCCCTCTCCTATGAGAGCGAGAGCGGCGATCTCTTTGACGATTTCGGCCTTTTGCCGGGCGATGAGGGCTATCTCGCGGGCGAGGGCGAGGGGCATATCCACGTTCACACGACGAGCGGGGACCTCTTTCTTTCGCTCAAAGTGGCCTGATGCGGCTGTGTGAACGCAGCCTCTGCCATAAGACAGAATTTTATGATAAACGGACTGCGCCCGCTCTCCGGATCGAGAGCGGGCGCAGTTGCAGGTCTGATCATTTGAATGAGATCTCTTTGGGGTCGCCAAGCTGTTCCTTCTTCTTGCGTGTCCGTTTCTTTTCGACGATGTAGTATATCGCTTCGGGCTGTTTTTCGGGTGCGGCGGGCTGCGGCGGCGGCTGCGGCGGCGCTTTTGTGTTTTTGTAGCCGATCACGGCAAGTTTTACAAGATGGACGGCTACGATCAGCGCGATCAGAAGCGCTGCCGTCCACACTGCGCCCCTGATCTGTACGGAGAGAAGAATCATGGCGGTATGATAGCACATGCGTGCCGTCATAAAATGGCAATCCTGCGGATATTTTCCAAAATTTTGGGGAAACTGTCGGCATGGAAGAGAGAGTGCTCACCGCGGCGGAGGCTGCGGAATTTGAGGAATTCAAACGCTGCAAACGCGAGGCGCAGATCGCCCTTTCGCTTGCAAAACTTCTCTGTGACATCACGGGCAAGGAAGCGCATTTTGCACATGCGTGGGAGCGGGCGCAGCAGCTGGGTGCGGCGGGGCTGCTCGTTCCCCCCATCCTGCTCGACGCCGCCGTGCAGGGGAGAAAGGAGGGCATGAAGATCGTCTGCCGCGTCGGCGGTGCGGGTGACGGTTTGCCCTCCGTCAAACGCATCGAGGCAAGGCGCGCTGCCCGGCGCGGTGCAGATGAGCTGCGCCTTGTGCCCTACTATTCTTTTCTTGCCGACGGCAATCTGAATGCGCTGCGCAAGGAGATCCGCCGCGTCCGTACGGGGGTGCGGCGCAGTGTTTTGTGCGTTGTGCTCGACGATCCCATGCTCTCGGAACACAGCGTGCGTATCGGCGTCCGGGCGGCGCGGCTTGCCGGGGCGGACGGCGTGTGCGTGCGCGCCGAACTGCCGCTCGTGCGGGCGGCGCAGGAGGAGGGCGGCGATAAGCTGTATGTCGCCGTCACTGCCCCCGCAAGCGGGATGCAGCTGAGGCTGATGTTCGACGCCGGGGCGGTATCGGCTTCTGCGCAGGACGCAGAACGCCTCGCGCGCGAACTGCGGCAGCTGTACGCTGCCGACGAAGAAAACCGCGGGCACACCGAACTGCCGCCGCAGAATATGCCGCTTCCTGCTGAAAGTAGGTGACGAACGCATGAAAAAATATTACCGGCGCGGGAAAATCTGTCAATCCGAACAAAAATCGCTTTGAAATTTTGCGAAAATATAGTACAATGGGGAAAGAAATAAACGCCCTTCGGGCGACATACGGAGTATGAGCATCAATGGGATTGATCAGTTATCTTAGAGACAGCGACAGCCGCAAGAGCCTGCGCAAACTGGATAAAACGGCGCGCGCGGTTGAGGCGCTGGAGCCGAAATATCAGGCGATGAGCGACAGCGAGCTGCGCGGTCAGACTGCGATTTTCAAGGAGCGCCTTGCCAAGGGCGAGACGACGGAGGACATCCTCTGCGACGCCTTCGCCGCCCTGCGCGAGGCAAGCTGGCGCGTCCTCGGCATGAAGCACTTCCACGTGCAGATCATCGGCGGCATCTGCCTCTTTCAGGGGCGCATCGCCGAGATGAAGACGGGCGAAGGCAAGACCCTCGTCGCCACGCTGCCCTCCTATCTTGAGGCGCTCACGGGCAAGGGCGTGCACATCGTTACCGTCAACGACTATCTTGCCCGCCGCGACGCGGAATGGATGGGCAAGGTCCACCGCTTTATGGGGCTCACCGTGGGCGTCGTCGTGCCCGGCATGGACGACAACGCCAAGCGCGCCGCCTATCAGTGCGACATCACATACGGCACCAACAATGAGTTCGGCTTCGACTATCTGCGCGACAACCTCAAGTCCGACCTCAAACTCATGGTGCAGCGCGATCTGAATTTTGCCATCGTCGACGAGGTGGACTCCATCCTCATCGACGAGGCGAGGACCCCCCTCATCATCTCGGGCAAGGGGGAGCAGTCCTCGCAGCTGTATGAACAGGCGGACCGCTTTGTGCGGACGCTCACGGGCGGATTCGACGACGATCTGAAGGACGCGGAGGACGAGAGCCGCCGCAAGGGAAAGTCAAAAGATTCCTCCGCGCAAAAGCTTGTCAAGGCAGAGGCGCTCAAATGGGACTTTGTCATCGAGCGCAAGGAAAAGCAGGTGCAGCTCACGGAATACGGCGCAGAGAAGGCGGAAAAATTCTTCCACGTCGACAACATCGCCGATATTTCGCACGTCACGCTCAATCACCACATTCAGCAGGCGCTCAAGGCGCATCACCTCTTCCACCTCAACGAGGAGTACATCGTCAAGGACAACGAGATCATCATCGTCGACGAATTTACCGGCCGTCTGATGATCGGCCGCCGCTATTCGGACGGGCTGCATCAGGCCATCGAGGCAAAAGAGGGGGTCAAGGTGCGCGACGAGAACAAGACGTACGCCACCATCACCTTCCAGAACTATTTCCGCCTGTATAAGCGCCTCTCGGGCATGACGGGTACGGCAAAGACGGAGGAGGGCGAGTTCAAGACCATCTACGCGCTCGACGTCATCGAGATCCCCACCAACAAGCCCGTGCGCAGGATCGATCTGCAGGACAAGATCTTCGCCACCGAAGAGGGCAAGAAGAAGGCCATCGTCCGCGAGATCGTGGAGCGGCACGAGAAGGGGCAGCCCATTCTCGTGGGTACCGTTTCGGTGGAGAAGTCGGAAGAGATCTCCCGCCTTCTGCGCCGCAACGGCATTCAGCACAACATCCTCAATGCAAAAAACCACGAGCGCGAGGCAGAGATCGTCGCGCAGGCGGGCCGCTACGGCGCCGTGACCATCTCGACCAACATGGCAGGCCGCGGTACGGATATCCTCCTCGGCGGCAACCCCGAATATCTTGCCAAGAAGCGGCTGCGCGAAGAGGGCGTCGAGCACGAGGTCATCGAGCTTGCCACCTCGTATGCGGAGCTGGATGAGGCGACGCAGAAGGTCGCCGACCGCTATAAGGAGCTGTACAACAGCTATAAGAAGCAGACGGACGAGGAGAAGAAGCGCGTCATCGAGGCGGGCGGGCTGTGCATCATCGGCACCGAGCGGCACGAGGCACGCCGCATCGACAATCAGCTGCGCGGCCGTTCGGGCCGCCAGGGCGACGTGGGCGTTTCGGTATTCTTCATCGCCCTCGAAGACGATCTGATGAAGCGCTTCGGCGACGAGCGCATGAAGCGCGCGTACGAGATGTTCAAGATGCAGGAGGACGAGTGCCTCGAGGCAAAGATGCTCTCCCGGCTCATCGAATATGCGCAGAAACAGATCGAAGGCAAGCACTTCGCCGCCCGCAAAAACGTGCTGCAATACGACGACGTGATGAACAACCAGCGCAAGCTCATGTATGCGGAACGCATGAAGGTGCTCAAGGGCGAAAACGTACACGATCAGATTTTGAAATATATCCCCGATTATGCGGCGAGCGTCATCCATTCCGCCGTCAATACCGAGGTCGCCCCCGTCAAGTGGGACGAGAATGATCTGAACGTCGCCCTCGAACAGAAGCTGCTGCCCGAGGGGACGAACTACGTCACCCGCGAAAAGCTGGAAAAGTGGGACTACGATTCCGCGCTCAGCCATATCGTCAGGCGGACGGAGCGCGCGTACGAAGAGAAGATCGAGCGCATCCGCAACGAGACGGGGATCGATTACGCGAATGTGGAGCGGCAGATCCTGCTGCGCAACGTCGACCGCAACTGGATCGATCACATCGACGCGATGGATCAGCTGCGCAAGGGCATCGTGCTGCGCGCCTACGGACAGACGGATCCCGTCATTGCCTATAAGCAAGAGGGCTCTGCCATGTTCAACGAGATGATCGAGCGCATTCAGACGAATACCGTCGCCATGCTGCTCAAATTGCGCGTAGAGGTGCGCCGTGCGCCCGTCGAGCGCGTGATGCCCACCAATCCCGCGCCGCAGCCCGTGCGGCAGCCCGCTGCGGGAGAGGAACAGGCGGCGGGCGGCGCGCAGGCCGCACAGCAGCAGCCCCGCCAGGGCGTGCCGTTTGTGCCCAAGGCCGCGCCCACGGCCGCGCAGGTCATGCGCAGCAACGACAGGATGCTCTCGCAGGTGGCGATCTCCGGCATGGAGATGCCTAAGGCGGTGGACGTAGACAGCCTGCGCACGAGCGGGTCGGAAAAATTCAACCCTGCGTCCATGCCCAAAAAGAAGAAGATCGGGCCGAACGATCCCTGCCCCTGCGGCAGCGGGCTCAAATACAAGAAGTGCCACGGCAAGCCGTGATATAAAAAGAGTGTACGCGAGCGATCTCCGAGAGTTTTCTCGGAGATTCTTCGCGAAACGAGACGAGAGAGAAGGGAGAAGTGCAATGTTCAAACCGGACGATTACAGATTGAAGATCAAGGGCCTCGAGGGGACGCTGGGCGAGGCAAAATATGCGCTCGACATCGACAACCGCGCCGAGCAGTTGAAGCAGCTGAGGGCGGAGCAGGAGAAGCCTGAGGTATGGCAGGATCTGGAGCGCTCCAAAAAGATCGGGCGGGAGATCTCCTCCAACGAGAGCAAGATCTCTGCCTATGAAAAGTGCAGAAAGGCGCTCGACGACGCGGGGGAGGTCATCGACCTCATCGAAGAGACGGAGGAAGAGGAGCTCGTCCCCGAGCTGGACAAGATGCTCTCCGAAGCAGAAAAGGAGATCGAGGAGCTGCGCATCCGCGCGCTGCTGCGCGGCAGATACGACAGCAGCAATGCGCTCATGTCGCTGCATGCGGGGGCGGGCGGCACCGAGGCGTGCGACTGGTGCCAGATGCTCTACCGCATGTACACGCGCTATGCCGAAAAGAACGGCTTCAAGGTGACGGAGATCGACCGGCTCGCGGGCGACGGCGCCGGATTGAAGTCGGTAGATTTTAAGGTGGAGGGGGAGAACGCCTACGGCTATCTCAAGGCGGAGATCGGCGTGCACAGGCTGGTGCGCATCTCTCCCTTCGACGCAAACAAGCGCCGTCAGACGTCGTTCGCCTCCGTCGAGGTCATGCCCGAGGTAGAGGACGACGGCGAGATCGAGATCAAGGACGAGGACATCCGCATCGACGTCTACCGCTCTTCGGGAGCGGGCGGCCAAAAGGTCAACAAGACGGAGACGGCGATCCGCATCACGCATTTTCCGACGGGCATCGTCGTCACCTGCCAAAACGAGCGCAGCCAGCTGCAGAACAAGGAGATGGCGTTCAAATATCTGCGCAGCAAGCTGCTCGAAAAGCAGCTGGAGCAGCGCATGGCAGAGGAGGCGGCGCTCAAGGGCGAGACCAAGAAGATTGAGTGGGGCTCGCAGATCCGCTCCTATGTGTTCTGCCCCTATACGCTGGTCAAAGATCACAGAACGGGCTACGAAATGGGCGACGTGCAGGCGGTCATGGACGGGGATATTCAGGGGTTTATTATCGACTACTTAAAAAAATCCTGACGGCCTGCTTTCCATATGCATCGCAATACGGTGTCGGGCTTGCGTTTTGCCTCAGTCACTTGCAAAAGGGTAAGCTCCTGTCGGCAAAGCCGCGCCCTCCTTGTCTTGCTCGCATCTGAAAAGCAGGGATGAGCATTTTTTCATAGTATAGTTTTTCGCAAAGATCTTTTTCTGTGAAAAATATCTTTGCGAGGGAAACAGAACACAGTGCTCTGCTGCCCGGATCCGTTTCGGGCAAGCAAAAACAGAAGGCAGCATTATGACAACAAAGACGATATATCCGGGCGCGCGCAAAGATGAGCCGCTCATCCTTGGCATCGAGTCCTCCTGCGACGAGACGGCGGCAGCCGTCATCCGCGGGAGGCGGCTTTTATCCGACGAGATCATCTCGTCGGCAAATATTCAGGCGCAGTTCGGCGGCGTCGTGCCCGAGATCGCCTCGCGGGCGCATACCGATGCGGTGGACGAGGTCGTCTCGCGTGCGCTGCAGGCCGCTCATGTACAGAAAGAGGAGCTCGACGCCGTCGCCGTCACCTACGGGGCGGGGCTTTTGGGCGCGCTGCTCGTGGGGGTGTCCTTTGCAAAGGGACTCGCCTACGGGCTGAATAAGCCGCTCATCGCCGTCAATCATATCCGCGGGCATCTCGCGGCGGCGTATCTGGAGGATCCCGCGCTGGAACCGCCCTTTGTCACCCTGTTGGCGAGCGGCGGCCATACGGCGGTGCTGGTGACGGAGACGCCCACGCGCTTTCGCTGCCTGGGCGGCACGCTGGACGACGCCGCGGGCGAGGCATTCGACAAGGTGGCGCGCATTCTCTCGCTGCCCTATCCGGGCGGTCCCCATGTCGAGGCGCTCGCGCGCGAAGGAAAAAACTGTGTGCCGCTGCCCAGAATGCTCAAGGGCGAGGGCGGCTATCACTTCTCGTACAGCGGTCTCAAGACGGCGGTCATTAACTATGTGCACACCAAACAGCAGAGGGGGGAGGAATGGAGCGCCGCCGACGTCGCCTGTTCCTTTCAGCATGCCGCGCTGGATATCCTTGTAAAAAAGACGGTGGAGGCCGCGCGGGAGACGGATTGCAGAACGGTGACGGCGGGCGGCGGCGTCATTGCCAACGGGTACCTGCGCGCGGCGCTGACCGACGCATGCTGCGCGGCGGGGCTGCGGCTGGTATTGCCCGCCAAGCGCCGCTGTACCGACAATGCCGCCATGATCGCCGCAGAGGGGCTTGTGCAGTATCGTGCGGGAAATTTTGCCCCTCTTTCGCTCAATGCGCAGGCATATCTGCCGCTGGAATGAGAAAAAAAGAAAAAAATTACTCATTTCCAAAAATTTGCCCCTTGACAACCGGATATCCGAATGATATAATCAAAGTGAGATTTATATCGAGAAATTGATTATTTCTCAAAACACACTACGATAAAGGGGGCAAAGGATGGATCCGATCATCATCGTTGCATTCGCTGCGCTTGCTGCCGTGCTTGCCGTCGTTCTCATCTGCGAGGCGGTCCGCCTGGCGGGGGCCTTCCGTGCATTGCGGCGCGCGCAGGAAGAGGCAAACGGAGATCCTTTGAATGAGGTGATCTCCGTGAAGCAGGGCGCAGACGAGGTGCGCATCGCCTTCAATGCCGAGGCCGAGGGCGACACATGCCCTGATGGCGCGGAGAAGAACGCGGGCGCCCGCTCTGCGGAAGAGGAGGTCGCCGCCGCACAGGCGCTGCCGCAGGAACCGTCGGCGGGGCACGACGCGGCAAAGGAGACCGCTCCCGAGGAAGCGGGAGAGAGCGTGTTTGTTCCCCGCGCCGAGAAACTCACCTTTGCTGAGCGTTATGAACAGCTCGAAGCGGAGCCCAAGGCGCTGCTCGACGAATTTACCGCGTATGTTGTGGCAATGGAAGAATGCACCAAGCAGCTGCAGACGAATGCGCTTGCATTCCGTTACCGCAAGGGGCAGATCGCCAAGGCGGCCATCCGCCGCGGCGGCGTCGTTTTGAATTTCTCCATCGCCAACCCCTCGCTCAACCGTATGGTGCGCAGCGAGCGCATCAAGGGCGTGCGAATGCAGCCCATCGAGCTGAGGCTCTCCTCCCGCGAGGATCTGGAGCTTGCCAAGCAGACGGCGGAGATGACCGTCGGCTATCTCAAGGGCGAAGAGGAATATCGCACCGAGAAGCGCAAGGAGGCGCGCCGCGAGGCCGCCCGTCAGCGCCGCGAGGCCGCAAATGACCGAGAGGAGGCAGACGATGAATCCTGAGTTGATCTTTATTATCTTTGCCGCTGTGTTTGCACTTTTGGGGCTCTTTGCGATCATACTGCTCATCGTGCAGGCGGTCTTTCGCTCCCGGCGCCGCGCGTTTGAAGGGCGGCCCGTTCCTGCGCCCAATGTCACGCAGATCCAATCGGACGAGGTCTATCTGCGCGTTGCGGGGGGCAGGGCAGAGGTGATCACGCTGCCCGAAGAGGAGCCGCCTCAGGCGCCCGCACAACCCGAGGATGAAGATGAGGAGGACGAGGCAGACGAGGTGGATGGCGTAAGGATCGCCCGTTCGGAAAAGCGCACGTTCGCCGAAAAATACGAGCTTTTGCCCGAGGATCGCCGCCTGCTGCTCGACGAGTTTACCGCATACATCACCGCCAAAGAGGACTGTTCCAAACAGCTGAAGGTCAGTTCGCTCACCTTCAAATTCAAGAAGGGGCAGATCGCCAAGGCGGCCATCCGCCGCGACAGCGTCGAACTGAACTTTTCCATCGTCAACCCCGAATTCGGCCGCATGATGCGCACGGGCAGGACGGGCGCGCTCAAGGTACGCCCCGTTCAGGTGCGCCTGAACGACCGCAGCGATCTCGAGGTCGCAAAGCAGACCGCCGATCTCACGCTGAGCTATCTGCAGGGCGAAGAGGAGTACCGCAGCGAAAAGCGCAAAGAGGCGCGCCGCGAGGCTGCGCGCCGCCGCCGCGAGGCTGCGGAAGAGACGTCTGCACCCGATCGGGAATGATCAGAAATCAAAAACAAGCGACCAAAAGTCCGTGGAAACACGGACTTTTTTGTATAGAATTTTTTATTTGACCCTTGACAACCTCTGTTGCGGATGATATCATGGAGATGAGATATGGCAAGGGGCAAAATGTCGCCCTTGCAAAGGGGAAAATATGAGGAAAAACAAAGTTCTTTTTTTGCCTGTGCTGATCGGGCTTCTTGGCTTCGGGCTGGCGGCTGCCTGTACGGAGGGAGAGCCCACGCCTACACCTGCGCATACGCACACCCTGGTCGCGCACGAGGCGCAGGCCGCCACCTGTACGCAGCCGGGCAGCTTTGCCTATTGGTCCTGCTCTGGGTGCGACAAACTCTTCTCTGATGCGGCGGGGAGCAACGAGATCACAGAGATCTCCACGCCCGCCACGGGGCATGATTACGCAGGCGAGATCACGCTTGATCCGACCTGTTCCTCGTTGGGGGAATGCGTCTATACCTGTACCGTGTGCGGCGATCATTATACCGAACAGGTCGCCTCGCTTGCGCATACATATGCCGACGACGTCTGTACCGTCTGCGGCGCGCATGCGCCCACGGAGGGGCTGGAATATACCCGCGTCGACACCCCCGAGGGGGAAAGATATTATGTGGTAGACGATTACCGCGGCTCTGCCACCGAGGTCTACATTGCTGCCTTTTATAACGGATTCCCCGTGCGGGAGATCGGCACGCGGGCGCTTGCGGAGTGCTACCGCGTCACAAAGTTCGTCCTTGCAGAGGGGATCTGTGAGATCGGACAGGGCGCCTTTTCCGACTGTTTTGCGCTGACGAAAGTCGTCTTGCCCGAAAGCGTGACGCAGATCGGCGACGGCGCCTTCCGAAGCTGCATGGCGCTGACCGACGTCAACATTCCAAACGGCGTGACGGAACTTGCAAACGAACTCTTTTACGGCTGCAGCAGTCTGACGGCGTTCTCCGTTCCCGATCAGATCACGCGTATCGGTGCCGACGCCTTCCGCGACTGTTCTTCGCTTGCCAAAATCACCTTCGGCAGTGGGGTGGCCACCATCGCGCCCCGCGCCTTTGTCAACTGCACCGCCCTCACGCAGGTCTCTGTTCCCGGCAGCGTGGCGGCGATCGGAGACAGCGTCTTTGAATCGTGCACCAGCCTTGTTTCGGCGGAGCTGGGCGCGGGGATCGCGCAGATCGGAGCGCGGATGTTTTTGGGCTGCAGCGCGCTTGCCGAGGTCACCCTGCCAGAAAGTCTTACGGAGATCGCATCCGTTATGTTCTATGACTGTATCTCCCTTGCGCGCATCGAAATCCCCGAAAGCGTGACGAGGATCGGCGACAGCGCATTCTCCGACTGCACGACGCTGGCGGACGTCGCTCTGCCCGAAGGCGTTACCGAGGTGGGCGCATGGGCGTTTGCAAGGTGCGGCGCGCTCTCTGCGATCAACATTCCCGCTGCGGTCACCCGCATCGGCGCATATGCCTTTTCGGAATGTTCCGGCCTTGCGGTATCGGTCGAGGACCTTGGCGCCTGGTGCGCCATCGACTTTGGCGACGGGCTCGCAAACCCGCTGCACTGCGCGCAGAGCCTCTCCGTCGGCGGGGCAATCACGACGGAGCTGACCATTCCGGGCGGCGTCGAATGCATTGCGGCGCACGCCTTTTATGGATTTGATGAACTGACGAAGATCACGCTGCCCGACGGCGTGACCTTCATTGCGAAATATGCCTTCTCCGGTTGTTCCGCCCTGGACGAGATCAATCTTCCGCACAGCCTTACGGGCATCGGCGAGCATGCCTTTGACGGTTGTAATCTGCCCGTGCAGACGGAGGGCGGCGTGGACTATCTTGAAGATTGGGCGATCGGCTGCGACGACGAGGCCGTCTCTTCGGTTTCGCTGCGCAGCGGCACGGTCGGGATCGCCGACAGCGCATTTTACTTCTGCGATCGGCTCACGGCGATCACGCTGCCCGACGGCGTACGGTATATCGGGGAGCGGGCATTTTACGACTGCAGCGGGCTGCGCGCAATGACTTTGCCCGAAAGCGTGATCTCGATCGGCGCATGGGCGTTCTCAGGCTGCGGCGCACTTGCCGAAGTCGCCCTTCCCGCCCGCCTTACAGAGATTGCAGACGGCCTGTTTAGTGGCTGTTCTGCCTTGGAGGAGGTCGAACTTCCCGCAGGCGTGACGCGCATCGGCAACGGCGCCTTTGCGGACTGCAGCAGTCTTGCCGCCGTGGCGATCCCGAACGGCGTTACCGCGATCGGCAGCTCGGCGTTTTCGTTCTGTTCCGACCTGGCAGAAATTACGCTGCCCGACAGCGTGATTTCGATCGGCGCGGGCGCCTTCTATTGGTGCCTCTCCCTTACGAGTATGACCACTCCAAGCGGCGTCACGCGCATCGAAGATTCCGTATTTCACAGTTGCGCCGCGTTGACCTCCGTCGTCCTTCCAGACGGGATCGTTTCCATCGGGAAAAATGCATTCTGGGAATGCCTCGCATTGCAGCAGATCGAACTTCCCGACAGCGTAACAGAGATCGGCGGCTACGCGTTTTTCCGCAGCGGTCTTACGAGTATGACCATTCCAAGCGGCGTCACGCGCATTGAAGATTCCGTGTTCAGCGGCTGCACCGCGTTGACCTCCGTCGTCCTGCCCGAAGGGGTGACGGCGATCGGCAGCTTTGCATTTGCAGACTGCTCCTCTTTGACACAGATCACCCTTCCGGGCAGCGTGACGCAGATCGACAGCTATGCCTTTGCGCGCAGCGGCCTTACGGGCGCGGTCTTCTGCAATGGAGAAGGCTGGTCTGTGTCGCAGAATGCAGATGAGAGCGAGGCGACGGCGCTTGCCGCAGCCGATCTTTCCGATCCCGCCATCGCGGCAGGTTACCTCACCGATACCTATTGTACCTGTTTCTGGAAGCGCAGCTGAGCAAACTTTCGATGCGGGCGTGCGGCTTTTGCCGCGCGCCCGTCTGTGTTTTGGGGCAGACGGCGGCGATTTTCGTCTTTGCAGCGGATATTTTTTCGGCTTTCTCTTGCGTCGGAGAGAAAGTTGTGCTATACTCTATCTATGATATGCCGCCCCGGCGCGGCATACAGTTACTTTGGGAGGAAGCAGATGAACGCATATGTGAGCGGATATCTGGCGCAGCGCAGGCTTCACATTGAGGGCGATCAGTTCTACGGCACCCTGCTCGGGTATGATCTGAGCGGGAGCTATCAGCAGATCTTCTCTTCCACGCTCACGGCATGGGTCCCGCTCGGGGCGGAAGGGCAGGCGGCGGCAAAGACCTGGCTCTCAGACAGACGAAAGCGCTTCTCCTTCTCCTCATACGAGGTCACGCCGCATGCGATCTGCATCCGGATGCGCCCCTTTCGGTGCACGCCGTTGCAGTACACAACACTCATCGGCGACTTGGCGGAGTTTTTGGGCAATCTGGGCATCCGGCCGGACAGCTGCCCCGTCTGCGGACAGCCGCTTGAGGGGGATGTGTGCGATATTGTCAGCGACGGCGCACGGGCGCGCGTCCATGCGCATTGCTTTGCCCGGCTGCAGCAGAAGCGTCTGGTGCGCGAGGAGCGCGAGCGCAGCCTGCCCTCCGTCACGGCACTCTGCATACTTGCGGCGCTTGCGGGCGCGCTTGCCGTGGGGCTTGTGTGGAGCGTGGTCTTTGCGCTCAGCTATCTCTCCGTCGTGCTTGCGGTCTTCATTCCCGTCGCCGCATACGTTCTTTGGGATAAGGCGGGCGGCAACAACGACAACGGCAAGATCGCCACGCTGTGGACGGTGAGCCTTCTGAGCTTTCTGTTGCTCGGGGTGTGCAGCTATATCATATCGCTCTGGATCGCGCTGTCTGCCTACGGGCCGTACGATCTTTCGACGGCGATCGATATGCTGCTCTATTCGCTGATGCAGGCGGACGCCTCGCTGTTGCAGCTTGTCATTCTGTTTCTTGTCAATTTTGCGGGGATCCTCACCTCGGGCGCTGTGCTCACGCTGCACATTCTGCAGCGAAAACGGCAGCGCGGGCTGCGCAGGCTGTAAATTCCGATCGAGTGCGACGGGCTTGTCCGAAAGCTCCTTTCGGCAGGCCCTTTTCTTTTCGGCGGGCGACAGGGGCCGCCTGCCATACATAATATAGGTATATGATTGAGCAGATCACATCTCCATCACAACTGAAAGAGCTGTCAAAGGAGCAGCTGGCGGTGCTTGCGGCGGAACTGCGCGGCATCATCACCGATACCGCCTTACGCAACGGGGGGCACCTTGCCTCCAACCTCGGCATGGTCGAGGCGACGATCGCGCTCCACTGCGTCTTCTCCTCGCCGCAGGATAAGATCTTTTTCGACGTCGGGCATCAGAGCTATGCGCACAAACTGCTCACGGGGCGGTATGCGCGCTTTGGCACGCTGCGGCAATATGGCGGCATTTCGGGCTTTCCCAACCGCGAAGAGAGCGAGCACGACCCCATGACGGAGGGGCACTGCGGCACTTCGCTCTCTGCCGCGCTCGGCTTTGCGGAGGCGGAGCGTCTGCAGGGGCGGGAAAATTGGATGGTCGCCGTCGTCGGCGACGGTGCGCTCACCAACGGCATGATCTATGAGGCGCTCAACAACTGCGCGGACCGCGATCTGCGCCTCGTCATTCTCGTCAACGACAACGATATGTCCATCTCGCGCAGCAAGGGCGGGCTGCACAACCATCTCGCCCGCGTGCGCACGAGCAAGCGCTATTTTCATTTCAAACACGGGCTGCAGGACTTTTTTGCGCACATCCCGCTGTTGGGCAGGGCGCTGCGGGCGGCGGCAAGGCAGGTCAAATTGCTCATTAAGCGGCTCTTTCTCAATACCACCCTGTTCGAGGATCTCGGGCTGGACTATCTCGGGCCGGTAGACGGGCATGACATCGCATGGCTGCGTACCGTTCTCGAAGAGGCGAAGCGCAGGAAAGGTGTGTGCGTCGTGCACATGATCACGCAGAAGGGGAAGGGCAACAGCGAGGCAGAGGCCTCGCCCGAGCATTATCATTCCGTCGGCGCGGAGGGCGGCGAACGCGATTTTTCCGCGTGCGCGGGCGAATTTGTCCTTGCGCAGGCAAAGCGAGAGAATCACATCGTCGCGATCACGGCCGCCATGCGCGCAGGGGTGGGGCTTACGCCCTTTGCGCTGGCACTGCCCGAGCGCTTTTTCGACGTTGGCATTGCCGAAGAGCACGCCGTCACCTTTGCAGCGGGGCTGGCGGCGGACGGCATGCGGCCGGTGCTCTTTCTCTACTCCACCTTCGCACAGCGCGCGTACGATCAGCTGCTGCACGATGTCGCCATCCAGGCGCTTCCGCTCACGCTGCTCATCGACCGCGCCGGGCTCGTCGCAGGGGACGGGGTCACGCATCAGGGCATCTTCGACTATCCGCTGTTTGCCCCCATCCCGAACGTCAGGATCACCGCACCCGTGACCTTTGCAGAGCTGGAACGCTGCATCGGCGAGGCGCTCTCCTATCCGGCGCTTGCCGTCGTGCGCTATCCCAAGGGGGGTGAGATCTCCCTTTCGGGCATGATCGACGAAGATACGCTCGCCTATACCCCCGCTGTCGCGGAGAAGCGCGTCGTGATCCTCACCTACGGCCGCGTCACGCAGATCGCGCTGGAGGCGGCGGAACGCATCGGGGCGGGCGTCATACGCCTCATTCAGATCGCCCCGCTCGACGGTGCGCGCATCCGCGCGCTCACAGCGGGCGCCAAACTCGTCTATGTGTTCGAAGAGGGCATCCGCACGGGCGGCGTGGGCGAGGCGGTCGCCGCCCTCTTCGGCGAACAGGGCGGCCCCGGGGTGCACATCCATGCGATCGAACATCTTATCGGCCACGGCGCGCTTGGCGATCTGTTCCGCGAATGCGGCTTCACGGCGGAGGAAATCGTGCGGCGCATTCAAAAAAGCGACGAAAACCTGTTGTAACATGCGCGATTTTGTGGTATAATACTGATATATCATCAATATAAGGAGAATACGATCATGGCAAAGATCACGGCAGATACGCTGATTTCTGAGTGCCTGGAGCTCAACCCCAATTCGGCAGAGATCCTGCTCGCTACGGGGATGCACTGCATCGGCTGCGCAATGGCGCACGGCGAAACGATCGCCGAGGCCGTCGCCGTTCACGGCGAGGACCTTGATGCACTGCTCGCAAAGCTCAACGAAGGCGTGGAATGATCCATCCATCATCAAAGCCCTCTTCCCGAACGGAAGAGGGCTTTGCTTTTGCAAACATTGTCGAAAGAGGGCATATTGCGGGAAAGGCGCACATAGAGTATGGGCATGGGGGACATTGCATGTTAGAGCTCATGTATGCCGTACTCGGGCGGCTGTTTTTCTTTACCGGGATGGTCGATGGTTCCGATTCCTACCCCAAGCCGCTCTCGCGCGAAGAGGAGGAGCGCTGCCTCGCGCTTGCGCGGGCGGGGGATGCGCGTGCCAAAGATAAGCTCGTCTGCCACAATATGCGCCTCGTCGCGCACATCGTAAAAAAATATCACGGCGCGGCGGAGACGGACGACATGATCTCGGTCGGTTCCATCGGGCTCATCAAGGCGATCAATACCTATCAGCCCGGGCGGGGCACGCGGCTTGCCACCTATACCGCCCGCTGCATCGAAAACGAGATCCTCATGCTCATCCGCGCGGGAAAAAAACACCGCGGCAATCTTTCGCTCTCCGACCCCGTGGGGACGGATAAGGATGGCAACGAACTCTCGCTCATGGATGTCATCGGCGAGCGGGAGGACCATGTGTTCGGCAGCGTGGAGCAGTCCATCATGCAGGAAAAATTCCTGCGCCGGATCAAGGAGTTGCTCAACGAACGCGAGGCGTACGTCATCTGCCTGCGCTATGCGCTCGGGGGCGGCGCGCCGCTTGCGCAGCGCGAAGTTGCCGCAAAGCTGAAAATTTCTCGCTCCTACGTCTCGCGCATCGAAAAGCGCGCGCTCGCCAAGCTGCGCGCGGGGATCGCGCGCGAGGAGTTTTTCAGCGAATGATAGCGGAACTTGCCGTCTGCTTACAATAAAAATGTGCAAAGCGCCCGCCCGTGCCTGTGGCACGGGCGGGCGCTTTGCATGGGGTGGAATGCGGAAGGGCCCGCGCTCTTTTTGCCTTCCGCCGTAAAAATTACTTTACAAGGCGGATAATTTTTATTATAATATCATCTATGATAGAGCTTTCTTGGGCATGGAAAGATTATTCCGTCATCGCCACAGGCGACGGCTATAAATTGGAGCGGTGGGGCGAGATCGTTCTGCTCCGCCCCGATCCGCAGGTGATCTGGCAGGCGCAGCGCGATCTGTTTGCCGCAGACTGCCACGCCGTCTACCGCCGCAGCGAGCGGGGCGGCGGCGCCTGGGAATACCGCAAGCGCGTGCCCGAAAGCTGGAATATCTCCTATCGGGAGCTCACCTTCCGCATAAAGCCCATGGGGTTCAAGCATACGGGGCTGTTCCCCGAGCAGGCCGTCCATTGGGACAAGACCGCCGCGCTCATCCGCGGGGCGAACCGACCGATCAAGGCGCTCAATCTGTTCGCCTATACGGGCGGGGCGAGCGTGGCCATGGCAAAGGCGGGGGCGGAAGTCACCCATGTCGACGCAGCAAAGGGCATGGTGGAGCGCGCGGGCGAGAATGCGCGGCTCTCCGGCATTGCAAGCGGCATCCGCTATATCGTGGACGACTGCAAGAAGTTCGTCGCGCGGGAGCTGAGAAGGGGAAACCGCTACGACGCGATCGTCATGGATCCCCCCTCGTACGGCAGAGGGCCGGGCGGAGAGATGTGGAAGATCGAATCGGAGCTGTATCCGCTGGTAAAGCTGTGCGCGGGGCTTCTGTCCGAACGGCCGCTCTTCTTTCTCATCAACAGTTACACGACGGGGCTGCAGCCCACCGTGCTTTCAAATATATTAACGCTCTGCCTGGGCGGAAGCGGGCGCGTCGAAGCGTATGAAGTGGGGCTCCCCACCGAGGAGGGCATCCCCCTGCCGTGCGGCGCGGGAGGAATGGTGATCTATGAATGAAGTCATGATGGAGCGCGAGGAGCCGATCATCCTCTACGAGGACAACCATCTGATCGTCGTGCTCAAGCCGCAGAACATTGCGTCCTGTCCGGATGAGAGCGGCGACAACAATATGCTCGACCTCGTGAAGGCATACATCAAGGAGAAGTATCAGAAGCCCGGGAATGTCTACCTCGGGCTGGTGCATCGGCTGGACCGGCCCACGGGCGGCGTTATGGTATTTGCCAAGACGAGCAAGGCGGCGGGCAGGCTGAGCGAGAATATGCGCACGGGCGACTTTGAAAAGAAGTACCTTGCCGTGCTTGTCGGCTGCCCCTCTCCCGAGAGCGGCACGCTGACGGGGTATATGAAAAAGAATGCGATCAACAACATGGTGTATCTCTGCCCGCAGGGGACGGAGGGCGCCAAGTTCGCCTCGCTCGATTACCGCATCCTCGCCCAGAGCGAGGGGCTGTCGCTTGCCGATATCCGCCTGCATACGGGCAGAAGCCATCAGATCCGCGTGCAGATGGCGGGCATCTCGCACCCCGTATTCGGCGACATGCGCTACGGCGGCGAAAACGCACAGAAGGGCAAACTTGCGCTCTGGGCGTATTCGCTTTCCTTTACGCATCCCGTCACCAAGGAGCGCATGCGCTTTGTGTGCGAGCCGCCCAAAAAGGACGCGCCCTGGTCGCGCTTCGATTTCACGTCGGTCATCCGCGTGGGATGACGGAAAAGTACATGAAATTTCGTTTTTCTTCCCGAGAGGGGCGATTACCGCTTGACGGGAAGGAAAATTTTGTGTAAAATGAAAAAGATATTGGGCTGTTATGGCCAGCCCGCATGGAGCAGTTTACATGAAAAAGACTAAGTTTCGTTCAATAACGATTGTCGCACTCATGCTCGTGTTTGCGATTGTTTTTGGTTTTGCGCTTTCTCTGTTCGCACCGGGGGCGACGGCATATGCCGTGGCGCCCACCTCCATCTTCTCTTCGGGGACGGGCGGCAGAGTGGGCTCGTCTGAAGAGGATGAAGAGGGCAATGCCTATGTGCAGTTCACCCTGTCCGACGGCGGTGAGGTCTATTTCCGCCGCGATCTTGCGCTCAAGTGGTTCGCTGCCGTTCCCGGCACGCAGGACGATACGGAAGAGGGCGAGGCTGCACAGCAGAGCGACACCGCCCTTGCCAATCCCGGGCAGGCAGAATATCTGAGCATTTCGCTCACCTTCCCTGAGATCAATTTCTCCGTCTTCTCCTTCGTGTTCGAGAGTGCGGAAGAGAACATCACCGAGGAAAACACGGCAGAAAACAGCATCGTGCTGCTGAACACGGGCGATCAGATCTATGCGGGCGTGCGCAATGCCTCCATGCAGGACGACGACCTCTGGGCCAACACCGTTGCAAGATTCACCGATCCCGAAAGTGCGGGCGGCGAATACTACGAAGAGGCAGAATTTGTCTCCATTGAGCTTGTCAACAATCTCTCCATTGCGCTGAGCGAGGAATACACCGACGCCGAAGGGGCGCTCTGCACGACGGAGGGCGGCGAATTTGCCGTCTATGTCAATCAGACCTACGTCGGCAACATGACCAACGTGGGCGCGAACTTCCTGGAATATCTCTCCACGGCTTCTTCTACCCCGCGCGTGCCGCTCGGATTTGTGGCGGACGAGCTTCTGGATGGGGAGAGCGAGCAGCTTGTCCTCATGAAGGAGCTGAACAAGCAGACCTTTGAGCTGGATGAGAGCAATCAGGTGACGGACAATGCCGCGCCCGTACTTGTTCTCAACGAGAGTATCTACGCCTATACCCTGGGCAGCCGCTGGAGCCTCAGCTACGAGGCGATCGACGTTATCGACTCTTCGGTCACCGTCAACCGCTATTATTACATGCTCAAGGCGGACGAGAACGGCAATTATCTCCTGCCCGTAGACGACGATTACAGCACGCTGACCACCTCGACGGTGTTCATGCCCACCGACGATACGAGCGAAGAGGAGGAACAGTACGTCTCCATCCGCTTCCAGCTCACCGACGATGCGGGCACTTCCGACGATGAGGACAGCTACATCTATCTGAGCTGGTATGCGGTCGAAAGCGCTGTGGCGACCTGCGGCGAGGGCGAGAACGCCTTTGATTATATCCGCGTCAACCGCCACGACGAGGGCCCCTACTACATCGGCGTCACCGCCAATGACGAGACCAAGGCCAACGACGTCTCTCCGGAGGCGGAAAATGCTTTTGCCGAATATCAGGAGGCCGTCACCGCTGCGGCGGAGGGCCTGAGCGCAGGCGACGGTGCATACTTCTATATGCCCTCGCTGAGAAATCTTATCGGCAGCGATCATGCAGACTACCGCAATCTCAGCTTTACCGTCTACTACTATAAGCAGAGCCAGGAGGTTGATTCCACGGCGACTTCCGCCGCTTCGCTCGACTATAACGAGCTCCGTTTCGAGGTGGATGAGGTCGGTCAGTACCTCTTCTGCGTCGTCGCGACCGACGCCTCCGACAACGAGATGGAGTACTATCTCGACGGCGAGCTCGTTGCCCTCACCTCCACCAACGTGTGGGAGATCGACGAGATCCCCAAGTTCAGCTTCTCTACAAGCTATTCGGGTGCGACGGTAGAGGATCCCGGCGAACAGACGCAGGGCTACCGCGACAGCAACTATTCCATCTCCGACTTCGAGATCGTCGCCCTCAGCGGCTACGAGACGGAGTATAACCTCTACTATCTCGACGAGGCTGCCATGCAGGAGGAGCTTACGACCAACCCGTTCTCTTCCTATTCCGATCTTGTTGAAAACTTCGACGAGTATTATGATACGATCAGCGAGTACCTGATCCGCATCAACGAATACAACAGCGACATCACCGAAGATGATGACGCCTGGGACAGGACGGACAACGACTACCGCTGGTATCCCGATTCCCTCACCTTTACCCCCGTGCAGGTCGGCTTCTATGTGGTTGAGCTGCGCATCAGCGAGTCGGTTCTGCCCGGAAACATTGTTACGGCATATCAGGTGATCGAGGTGCGCAACCCTACCGATACGCCCCCGAACGAGACGGAGTGGCTGGAGAACAATATCGCGTCCGTGGTGCTGTTCTCGATCTCCGGCGTGCTGCTCATCGTCATCATCGTTCTGCTTGTGACGAAGTCCCCCGAACAGGCTGTGGACGAGGTCGATCTTGAAAAACTCAAGAAGGCAGAGCGCAAGAAGAAGAACGTTGCGCCTGAGCGCAAAGATAAAGACCAGAATGAATAAATCCGTGACAAAACGGATCTGAGATCGGCGCCGCAATCCGCGGCGCCGATCTGCATACTTTCCTGCAAGCGGAACAAACTGTTGGCAGGAGGATATCAATGGTCATTGCGAATTTAATTTCCTATATTCTTGTGCTCGTTGGCGCGCTGAATTGGGGACTGTACGGGATCTTCGATTTCAATCTCGTTGCCACCATCTTCCGCGGCCCGCGCACGATGGGCTCCATCATCGTATATGCCGTCATCGCGCTTGCCGCGCTTTGGCTGATCATCTCACCCATGATCACAAATGGCATGCTCAAACTGATGGGAAACCGCGAGGCGCACGAAACGACGCGCGCGTAACGCGGCAGGACGGCGGAATAATTTTTATTCCGCCGTCATTTGATATGATGTGGATCTTACCATGCTCAGGGCGGGCGAACGCGCCCGCATTCTTCAGATCGGTGCAGAAGGGGCGCTCGGGGTACGCCTGCGGGCGCTTGCGCTTTTTCCCGGGCGGGAGATATTGCTGCTCGCCGTACGCGGGGGCACCTTTCTCGTACAGGCGGACGGGCTTGTGGCAATGGATCGGGAGGTGGCAGCTTGCATAAAAGTGCAGACTTTACCCGCGTCATGATCGTGGGCAATCCCAACGCGGGGAAGAGTACGCTGTTCAACGCGCTGACGGGCGGACACGCAAAGGTGGGGAATTGGCACGGCGTCACCGTCGGCGTGACGGAGCGGCGCGCTGTCCTCGGCGACAGGGCGTATCTCATCTGCGATCTGCCCGGGATCTATGCGGCAGAGAGCATGACGCTGGAAGAGCGCGCCGCCTGCGCCTATCTGAGCGATCATACGGGTATCTTGCTGCTTGTTGCAGAGTGCGCCCGTCTGGAGCGGGCGCTGCGCTTATTTTCTGTACTCGCCGCAGACAGGCGCTGCGTGCTCGTTCTGACCAAACGCCGCTCCTTTGTGCGCGGCGGGGGAAGGCTCGATCGCGCCGCCCTCGAAAGAGCGCTCGGCATCCCCGTGCTGTATGCCGAGGGCGGGGGGCTGCGCGCACGGGTGGTGCAGGCGCTCAGTGCCGCCCGCATATGGCAGTGGAAGGGCGTGCTCGGCACCGATCGCTACACGCCCTGCAGTGCCGCGCTCTCGCGTATGGAGCGGCTTTGGCTTAAACCGCTTTTTGCGCTGCCCGCGTTCGCCGCCATGCTGCTCTTGTGCTTCTATCTCACCTTTGGGGCGGGGATGCCCGGCTGCCTTGCGCGGGACGCGATCGAATCGCTCTTTTCCCGCGTGCTTGCCGCGCGGGCGCAGACCATTCCTTCGCCCGTGCTCCGCTCCTTTGTCGCGGACGGGCTGCTCGGGGGGATCGGCAGCGTGCTCGGATTTCTGCCGCAGATCTCGATGCTCTTTCTCTTTCTCATCCTGCTCGAGGAGAGCGGGCTCATCTCCCGCCTGGCATGGATGACGGATGGAATATTCTCGCGCGTGGGATTGAACGGCCGCGCCGTCTTTTCGCTGTTGATGGGGTTTGGCTGTACGGCAGCCGCCATTCTCACCACGCGCGGGCTGGAGGATCGTAAGATGCAGCGGCGGGTCATTCTCTGTCTGCCGTACATATCCTGCTCGGCAAAACTTCCCGTATTCCTCACGCTTGCGGCGTCCTTTTTCCGCGATCCCTTTCCCGCCGTTTTGGTGTTGTATGCGCTGGGCGTGTGCCTGGCGCTCGGGATGGCGCTGCTTCTGAGGGGGAAGGCGTCCCCTTTTTTGTTGGAATTGGCGCCGCTTGCGCTGCCTTCGCCGCGCGCGGTCGTAAAATCCTTGCTTTTTCAGATCAGACAGTTTATAATCAAATTGGCGACGGTCATTCTCGCCTTTCTACTGCTTTCGTGGCTGCTCTCCTCCTTCGACGTCCACGGGCAGCTGTGCGCGATCGAAGACAGCCTGCTCGCCCGCATCTGCAGCGCCGTGCGGTTTCTGTTTGCGCCCATCGGCATGAACGACTGGCGCATCACCTATGCCGCGCTTTCGGGGCTGGTCGCCAAGGAGAACGTCGCGGGCGCCATCGCCATGCTGTGCGGGGAGTTTCCCTATCCGTTTGCCTCCGGGGCGGCATTTGCGGTATTTTTGCTCGCCGCCTCCCCCTGCGTGTCGGCGGTTGCCGCCGTTGCGCGGGAGCTGAGCGTTCGTTTTGCGCTGCTCTGTTCGCTTGCGCAGACGGCGAGCGCATTGCTCCTGAGCTATCTTGTCTATTTTCTGCTTACGGGCGGCGCGCCCCTCGCGCTCATTGCGCTCGCCCCCGTCGTTGCGCTTCTCCTATGTATCCATGGTAAAAAATTATCGCGTCGCTCAGCCGACCACATTAAAACAATTCACCGATGAAAATTGCGCACAGGCGTCCTTCTGCCTGCGCGCCCTTCTCAAGGCGCGCGAGGTACGCGTAAACGGCGTTAAGGTCGCTAACGACGTTCCGCTCTCTGCGGGGGACGAGGTGAGCTACTTTCTCACCCCTGCGCAGGCGCGCCGTACGGCCTTTCTGCGCGTGTATGAGGACGCGCACATCCTCGTCGTCGACAAGGAGAGCGGCGTCAATGCAGAGGCGGTCTTTTCCGCGCTCCGCGAGGAGGGGGAGGTGTATTTTCTGCATCGGCTTGACCGGAATACGGCGGGGCTGATGCTGTTTGCGCGCACGGAAGACGCGGCGCAGAAGCTGCTCGACGCCTTCCGCACGCGCAAGATCTGCAAGCGCTACCTTGCGCTCGTCGTGGGGCGCATGCCCGTGCGCCATGCCGTGGAAGAGGCGCGGCTTGTCAAAGATGAAGAGCACGCGCGCGTCCGCATTGCGCGGGGCGGGGAGGGGGAATACATCTGCACGGAATACGAGGTCCTCTCCGTGCGGGAGGACGGCACCAGCCTGCTCCTTGTCACGCTGCATACGGGCAAGACGCATCAGATCCGCGCGCACCTTGCCTTTTTGGGGCACCCCGTCGTGGGGGATGAAAAGTATGGCGATACCGCCTTCAACCGCGCGCTTCATGCCACGCGGCAGCGGCTTATTGCCAAACAGCTTGTCATTCCGCGCGGCGTGCTCGGCGAGGAGTTTTCCTTCTTTTCCGAACGCGAATTATAACATATATTTTATGGATAGCACGGGTTATTTCGACCAGGATCGAAATACCTTTTTTCTTTTTGCAAAAAAGTTTTTCGGTAAAAATTTTGGGTGCGCTTGTCAATCCGCGCAAATTATGCTATGATAGAGGCATGAAAAGGTTGATCGAAAGCGCCATGCGGCGGGAGAAGTGCGATCTCGTCATCCGCGGCGCAAAAGTGATGAATGTGTTTACGGGAACCTGCGAAGAGGCGGATATCGCCGTGCGTGCGGGCAAGATCGTCGCGATCGGGCAGGGGTATGAGGCGGAGCACGTGTACGAGGCGCACGGGCTGTTCGCACTGCCCGGCTTCATCGATGCGCATATCCATGTAGAGAGCTCCACGCTCTCGCCCGAGGAGTTTGCGGCGTTCAGTTGCGCGCACGGGACCTCCGTCATCGTCGCCGACCCGCACGAACTCGTCAACGTGTGCGGCATTGCGGGGGCAGAGTATCTGCACGAGGCATTTTCCCGCCTCTCCTGCGGCGGCGTACAGCCGCTGGAGGTGTGTATGCAGCTTCCTTCCTGCGTGCCTGCGACCCCCTTTGAGCAGAGCGGCGCCGTGATCGACGGCCGCGAGACGGCGGCGGAGATCGTCCGCCCCATCTTTTACGGATTGGGCGAAATGATGAACTTCCCGGGCGTCGTCGCGGGCGAGGCGGACACGCTGACCAAGATCGAGGCGGCGCACAGGGCGGGCAAGATCGTCGACGGCCACGCGCCCTCGCTTGGGGGCGACGCGCTCAATGCCTATGCCGCGGCGGGCATTGCGACCGACCATGAATGCGTCGACGCCGCAGATTGCAGAGAAAAGTTGGCGCGCGGCATCTATATCCAGCTGCGCAACGGCTCCTCCGCACCCAATATCGAAGAGAACTGCAAGGCGGTGGACGCATACAACTACCGCCGGTTCCTGCTCTGTTCCGACGACCGCAACGCCTACGATCTGTCCGCCGTGGGCGAGATGGACGACGCGCTCCGCCGCATGGTCGCGTGCGGCATTCCCGCGGCGCAGGCGGTGGCGTGCGCCACGCTCAATACCGCCGAGTGTTACCAAATGACGGGCAAGGGGGCGCTCGCGCCCTCCTACGACGCCGACGTCGTGCTGGCAGAGGATCTCGTCTCCTTTCGTGTGAAGGCTGTGTTCAAGCGCGGCGTGCTCGTTGCCGAAAATGGCAGGGCGCTGTTTGAGCATGGCGGGCGGTACCTGCCCGAGGCGGTCAGGAGCACGGTGCGCATCGCGCCCCTCAAAGAGGAGGACTTTCGGATTGCGCTTAGGGGCGGGCGTGCCCGCGTGATGACGCTGCTCCCCGGCGGGATCATCACGGGCGAGGAGATCGTGGAGGTGCCCTCGCAGGGCGGCGACGTCGTCCTCGGCGAAGACCTTCTGAAACTTGCCGTAGTCGAGCGTCACTTCGCCACAGGCAACATGGGTAAATGCCTTGTCAAGGGATATGGGCTGAAAAACGGCGCGATCGGCATCACGGTGGCGCACGACAGCCACAACATGGTCATTCTCGGCGACAACAACCGCGATATGCTGCGCGTTGCCGAGCTGCTGCGCCAAGCGGGCGGCGGCATGGCGCTTTGTACGGACGGGGAGGAGGACGTATTCCCGCTCGACATCGCAGGGCTGATGAGCTCCGCCTCCGCAGAGGAGGTCATCGCGCGGACCAGAGCGATCACCGAGCGCGCCCGCGCCATGGGCGTCCGCAAGGGGGTGGAGCCCTTCATGACGCTCGTATTTTTGTCGCTTGCCGTCATCCCGAAACTGCGCCTGACCGACCGCGGTCTCGTCGACGTCGACGCCTTCCGCATCGTAAGCATAGACGCGGAGTGATTTCGATTTCGCCCAAATGTTTGCTTTTTCGGTCGAAATGTGGTATAATGTAATATAGGATTTGTACGATAAAGGGCGGCGGGCCGCCCTTTCCAAGGAGGGACGCATGGAGCAGAGATCGGATCGGCTGCAAAAACTGCTGGAATTGATCGAGAATACCGAGAGCGACAGCGTGCTCTCGGACCTGTTGAGCGATTATCATAAGGCGGATATCGCAGAGATCTACCCCGAACTGAGCGAGGGGGCGAAAAAGCGCCTTGCCCGTCTGCTGCCCGTCGACGAACTGTCTGACGTCGTGAGTTATCTCGACAATCCCGAGGATTACATCGAGAAGATGGACAACGCGCGCGCGGCGGACATCATCGAAAAGATGGACGCGGACGACGCCGTGGACGTCCTCGACGAACTCAGCGAGGATACCCGCAGCGAGATCATGAACCTGATGCAGCCGGAGGCGGTCGAGGACATCAACCTCATCCAGTCGTACGACGAGGACGCCGTCGGTTCGCGCATGACGACCAACTTCATCCTCATCCGCAACGACATGCCCGTCAAACAGGCGATGCGCTCCATGATCGACCAGGCGGCGGAGAACGACAACGTCTCCACCATCTACGTCGAGGACAAAAACGAGGAGTACTGCGGCGCGATCAATCTGCGCGACCTCATCGTCGCCCGCGCCGATACCCCGCTCGAGGACATCATCATCGCGTCCTACCCCAGCGTGTTCGCTTCGGAGAGCATCGCCTCCTGCATCGAGCACCTGAAGGATTACGGCGAGGACTCCATTCCCGTCCTCGACGACAAAAAGCGCGTCATCGGCGTCATCACCTCCGTCGATCTCGTCGAGGCCTCCGAAGAGGAGTTCAGCGACGACTATGCAAAGTTTGCAGCCCTCACCGAGGACGAGGACGTCAAAGAGCCGCTGCACCGCTCCATCCGCAAGCGCCTTCCGTGGCTGATCCTGCTCTTTTTTTTGGGGCTTGGCGTTTCCAGCGTCATCGGCATGTTCGAGTCCGTCATCGCAAGTCTTGCCTATATCGTCTCCTTCCAGTCCCTCGTGCTGGGCATGGCGGGCAATGTTGGCACGCAGTCGCTTGCCGTCACCATCCGCGTCCTCTCCGACGAGGAACCGACTGGGAAGGAGATCCTGCGCATGCTTTGGAAGGAGATGCGCGTCGGGCTCATCAACGGTCTTGTGCTCGGGCTTCTGTCCTTCCTGCTGATCGGGGCGTATCTGTGCATCCCGGGCATGGGACCGGATACTGTATCCGCCGCCTTCCTGACTTCGGGCTGTATCGGCGTCGCCTTTCTCGTCGCCATGACCTGTTCGGCGACCTTCGGCATGCTCATCCCCATCCTCTTCAAAAAGATCAAAATCGATCCCGCCGTTGCAAGCGGGCCGCTGATTACGACGATCAACGACCTTGTCGCCGCGATCGTATATTATGGGCTTGCATGGCTGCTCATTCTCAATCTCGCCATGTAACGGATCACAGGAGATTTCCATGCAGAAGATCATGGTTGCCGCCACGGGCAACGCAGGAAAATTAAAGGAATTCCGCGCCGTTCTGCGGGACTACACCGTGCTCTCCGAGCGCGAGGCGGGCTTTTCGGGCGACGTCGAAGAGACGGGAAGCACGTTTGCAGAGAACGCGCTCATCAAGGCGCGCGCCGTATGCAGGGCGACGGGCCTTGCCGCGCTCGCCGATGACAGCGGCCTGTGCGTGGAGGCGCTGGGCGGCGCGCCGGGCGTGTACAGCGCACGCTATTCGGGCGGCGGCGACGCGGAGAACAGGCGGCTGCTGCTCAAAAACATGCAGGGGGTTTCAAATCGCCGCGCGGCGTTCGTCTGCGCGATCGCCCTGTGCTTTCCGGACGGCTGTCTGATCACGGCGGAGGGCAAAACGGAGGGCAGCATTCTCACAGAGGAACGCGGCGAAAACGGATTCGGCTATGACAGCCTGTTTTTGAGCGACGATCTGAACAAGAGTTTCGGCGAGGCGTCCGACGAGGAGAAGAACGCCGTCTCACACCGCGGCCGCGCGCTGCGCGCCCTGGAGGCGAAGCTGTGAAGACCATTCTTGTCCTCTCCGATTCGCACGGGCGGCGGGAGCATATGAAAAAAATCGAACCGCTGTTTGCCGAAAACGACTATATCGTGCACCTCGGCGACGGCTCTTTTGATATGCGCGAGGCGCTCTCGCGCTATCCCGAGAAGGTGTTCGTCTGCCGCGGCAACTGCGACGCCGCATTCGGCATGGACGAATACATCTTCGAGGCGGAACGGCTGCGCATCCTGTGCTGCCACGGGCATCGCTACGGCGTCAAGAGCGGACTTGACAGGCTTGCCGCCTATGCGGCGGAGCGCGGCTGCGACATCGCCCTGTACGGGCATACACACCGCGCCGCGATCGACGAGGTGAACGGGGTCCTGCTCATCAATCCGGGCGCGGCAGGCGCCTGGACGGACGCAAGCTATTGCTATCTCGTCGTACATGCGGGCAAGGCCACCCCGACCATCGTGCCGCTGCAATGATATGCCGCCCTTGGGCGGCTTTTTTGTTGTATAAAATAGGACGCCGTTCGACAAAAGCGGGCAGTATCACCTTGCGCGGTTGTGATAGCATACAGAAAAAGGCGCTTCATGCGGCTGCGGGAGGTATGGATATGGCACAGATGCTGCTCTTGGACGGGCGTACGCAGGAACTGGTGGAGGGGAGCGTGCCGGACGGCAGAACGCTGCAGTCGCTCGTGCGGTTTTTTTCGGTGTTCGCAGACGCCACGCGCCTGCGCATCCTTTCGGCGCTCGCCATCTCGGAGATGTGCGTGACCGATCTTTCGCGCGTTCTGGAGCTCAACCAGACGACGCTTTCGCATCAGCTTCGCTTTCTGCGCGACGCCGGGTTGGTGCGCACCGAGCGGCACGGCAAGGTCATCTTCTACTATCCCGCGGGCGGGATCGTCAACGATATCATGCTCAAGGGCATAGAGTTTTTGGGCTATTGAGGCACAAAACCTGCCAAAGCACTTGATAAGCGCCGCAAAAGCGTGTATAATAACATTGTCAATGTGCCAATGAGAAGCGTTTTACAGGAAAAACTCAAGCTGCTCCCCGATTCGCCGGGCGTGTATATCATGCTCGACGCAGAAGGAACGGTCATCTATGTGGGCAAGGCGCGCGTACTCAAAAACCGGGTACGTCAGTATTTTCATGCCTCGCCCAAGCCGAGCAAGGTGCAGGCGATGGTGGATTGCATCGCCGACTTTTCCTATGTCGTCACCCCGACCGAGGTGGACGCCCTTGCCTTAGAGAACACTTTCATCAAAAAATACAAGCCCAAATATAACATCTTGCTAAAGGATGACAAGACCTATCCGTATATCAAGGTGCATATGGGCGAGGAATTTCCGCATATCTCTATCACCCGCCGCGTCAGAAAGGACGGCAGCAAGTATTTCGGGCCGTTCATGGGCGGCATCAGCTGCAAGGATATCATCGACGTCGCGGCAAAGGTGTATCACATCCGCACCTGTCAGATACGGATCGGCGCAGCGGCGAAGAAGCCCTGCCTCAACTACCATCTGGGGCGGTGCAAGGCGCCGTGTGCGGGGCTATGCAGCAGAGAGGAGTATGCGCTCTGCGTGGACAAGACGCTCTCCTTCCTCTCCGGCAACTACGAAGAGGCGGAGGCGCTGCTCACCGAAAAGATGCACACCTTTGCCGCGGCGGAGGAGTTTGAACTTGCCATGGAGTACCGCGACAGGATCGCGATGCTCTCCAAGCTGCGCCTGCGCAGGATCACCTCGATGCCGCGGGACGTTGACGCCGATATCTGGGCGATCCGTTCCAACGGCCTGTACGCGGCGATCAGCCTGCTCGTCACGCGCAGGGGGGTCATGCAGGGCAGCCGCAACTACCCCCTGGAAGAGGGTGCAGGCGAACAGGGCGAGGATATTTTAAGTTTTCTGATCCAGTACTATTCTGCGCACGAGCTGCCGCACGAGATCATCACGGACGCAGAGCTGGACGAGGCGCTTTTGGTGCGCTATGCGCAGGAGAAGGCGGGCAGAAAGGTAGAGGTCATTCACCCCAGACAGGGGGTCAAGCGCGAACTCTGCGACATGGCGAACAGAAACGCCGCGGAGTATCTCGAAAAATCCGTCTCCGCCATCGCCCATAAGAACGATATGACAAAGAACGCCTGCACACGGCTCAAGCAGCTGCTCGGGCTCAGGCGGTATCCCAAGCGGATGGAGTGTTACGATATCTCCAACATCTCCGGGGTGGACAAGGTGGGAAGCATGGTCGTGTTCACCGACGGCGAGGCGGACAAGTATTCCTACCGCCGCTTCCGTATCCGCACGGTGGAGGGGGCGGACGACTTTGCCTCGCTCAAAGAGGTGCTTTCCCGCCGCCTTGCCAAATTGGGCACGGAGGAAGAGGAGCGCTTCCCCAAACCGCAGCTCATCGTCATCGACGGCGGCAGGGGGCAGCTCTCCGCCGTCAGACAGATCTTTGACGAGATGGGCGTCGAGGACATCGATCTCATCGCGCTCGCCAAGCAGGAGGAGGAGATCTATACCCTTGCGCAGGAGGAGCCGGTGCGGCTGGAACGGCGGGACTATGCCCTGCGCATGCTGCAGCGCATCCGCGACGAGGCGCACCGCTTTGCGATCACCTATTTCCGCAACATTCACAGCAAACGCAATCTCGCCTCCGCGCTCGAGGAGATCGAGGGCATCGGCAAACAGAAGCGCGTTGCGCTCATGCAGCGCTTCGGCACCATAGACGCCATCATGAAGGCGAGTACGGAGCAGCTCATGCAGACGGAGGGCATCGGGCGGGAGCTCGCCGCACACATCAAGGAGTACTTTGAAAAGTTATGAGATATCCTCTCTTTCTCTCTGATTTCGACGGAACGCTGCTGCGCAGCGACGGAACTATTTCGGCGCGCACGCGCAGCGCCATTGCACGGTACAGGCAGGCGGGCGGCATCTTTGCCGTGTGCACGGGCAGGGGGCTTGCCGCCATTCTGCCCCGCCTCTATGAGCTTGGACTCAACGAGGGGCTCGTTGCCGCCTTTCAGGGGGCGGTCTTGGCGGACATCGCCACAGGCAAACCCGTTACGCATACATCCTTTCCCGTGGAGGACGCCTGCGAGGTCCTGCGCTTTTTTGAGAGCGTGGGGGCGCATATCCACATGTATACCATCGACCATTTCTATTGCAACATGCGCGACGGCATGCTGGAATCATATGAACAGATCTGCGGCGTGAAGGCGGAGATCGTGTCGGATGAACTGTTCTCGCACAAGGTGGCGCGCGAAAGACTTGCCGTCATCAAGATCCTTGTCATGGCGCCGCCGCAGGAGCAGACCGCCCTCTTTGCAAGGACGCAGCAGGCGCTTGGGGAGCGGTATTTTGTCACCCGCTCTTCAGACTGGCTGGTCGAAGTGCTGCCCAAGGGGCAGAACAAGGGCGTTGCTGTGGAGTTGCTGTCGCGCCATTACAAGATCGGGCGTGCGCGCATCGCCGCCGTGGGCGATCAGCTCAACGATCTGCCCATGCTCGAGGCGGCGGGAGGAAAGTTTGCCGTTGCCAATGCCGCGGAACAGCTCAAGCGCATCGCCGTCGTGCTTCCGTCGAACGACGAGGACGGCGTTGCCTGCGCCTTGGAAGAATATGCTATGGGGGAAGAACAATGAACGAGATCAATCTGCCGAACGCAACCGTCATGCTGGACAAATTCGCCTCTGACCTGGGGCTGGAGATGCTGTATGCCGGGCGCGGGATCATCAAGCTGACGAGCATCAGCGTAGACAGACCCGGGCTGCGCATGGCGGGCTTTTACAGCTATTTCGATACGCAGCGCATCATGATCATCGGGCTGACCGAGCACGAATATCTGCACTCCTTTTCTGCGGAGGAGCGCAAAGCCAAGATCGAAAAACTGTTTGAGTGCGGCGAGATCCCGTGCATCATCTTCTCGCGCGATCTTCCCGTCATGCCCGAATTTACCGAGTGCGCCCGCAAGAGCGGCACGCCGCTCTTCCGCTCCTGCAAGATGACTACGTCGGTCATGGCGGATCTCTTTGTCTATCTCAACCGCATTCTGGCGCCCGAGATGACCATGCACGGCGTGCTGATGGACGTGTTCGGCGTCGGCATTCTCATCACGGGGCACAGCGGCGTGGGCAAGAGCGAGACGGCAATGGAGCTCATCAAGCGCGGACACCGCCTGGTCGCGGACGACTCCGTGCTCATCAAACGGGTGGAAAACGAACTTGTCGGCACCGCGCCCGAGCGCATCCGCTACTTTATGGAACTGCGCGGCATCGGCATCATCAACGTCAAAAATATGTACGGGTCCGGCTCCATCCTCGACGAAAAACAGGTGGAGCTCGTCGTGGAGCTGGAACACTGGGTGCAGGGGAAGGAGTACGACCGCATCAGCGGCGAGTCGCAGACGGAGGATATCCTCGGCATCAAGATCCCCAAGCTCATCGTGCCCATCAGCCCTGGCAGAAATCTCTCCATCCTCATCGAGGTGGCGGCGCGCAACCACAGGCTGCGCAATATGGGCTACGACGCCGCGCAGGAGCTCATCCAGCGCACGATCGGAAGGTGAAGTATGGAACTTCTCGCGCCCGCAGGGGACGCAGCCGCGGCGCTCGCCGCGCTCAACAGCGGTGCAGACGCCGTCTATCTCGGTCTGAATGAATTTTCCGCGCGCGAGAGCGCGGAAAATTTCGATTTTATGCAGCTCCGTACCACGGTGCGCCTTGCGCACCTCTACGGGGCAAAGGTATATCTCTGCCTGAACACGCTCGTCAAAGACAGTGAAACGCAGCGTTTTTTCCGCACAGCGCGCCTCGCGTGGGACGCCGGTGTAGATGCCATCCTCATCCAGGATCTCTTTTTGGGAAAGCGGCTGAAGGAGCTCTACCCCGAGATGACGTTGCACCTCTCTACCCAGGCGGGTACATGCAACCTCTATGGGGCGTGCCTTGCGGCGGAGTACGGCTTTTCCCGCGTCGTGCTCGCGCGCGAGACGCCGTTGCAGGACATCCGTGCCATCTCTTCGGTCATCGAAACGGAGGCGTTCGTGCAGGGGGCGCTCTGCTCCTGTTTTTCGGGGCAGTGCTATCTCTCCTCGTTTGCGGGGAACAACAGCGGGAACCGCGGGCGGTGCAAACAGCCCTGCCGCAAGAAGTACACCATCGACCGAAAGGGGTATGAACGGCCCGCCTATGCGCTCTCGCTCTCCGACCTGCGCGTGGGCGAGCGGGTGAAGGAGCTCATCGGAGCGGGCGTCTCCTCGCTCAAGATCGAGGGGCGGATGCGCCGCCCCGAATATGTGGCGGCCGCCGTCTCCTATTATCGCGCTCTGCTCGACGGGGAGGATGCCGCGCGCGCACAATCTGCGCTCGCGCGTACGTTCAACCGCGGCGATTATACGCAGGGGCTCGCCTTCGGGCAAAAGGGCGATCTGCTCTCGCGCGATGTGCAGGGGCACATCGGCGAACGGGTGGGAAGGCTGGAATTGCGCGGCGGCAGGTACTTCTGCCGCGGCAGGGCAGGCCGGGGCGACGGATTCAAGATCCTGCGCGATCGGGCGGAGGTGGGCGGCGCCGTCTGTACCGAAGCGGGGGAGGACGGGTTCTTCCTTGTCTCGCGCGATCCCCTTCGTGCGGGCGACGAGGTGCGCATCACCACCGATCTGGCGCTGGCAAAGGAGCTGTTGTCGGCACGCCGCGGGCGGAAGATCGTGCTATCCGCCTCCTTTATGTCGGGAGAGCTTCCCGTCGTGCGCTGCGGCGCATGGTCGTTTGCGGGGGAGGCCCCGCTTGCGCGTGCGGAGCGTGCGCCGCTCACCCGCGCAGAGATCGAAACGTGCTTTTGCAGGACGGACGGCCTGCCCTTTTCGGTACAGTTTTCCGAGGTGGTCACGCAGGGCGCATTTCTGCCGCGCGCTGCGCTCAACGCCTTTCGGCGGGCGGCGTATGCCTCGCTGTGCGACGCGCTCGACCCGCCCCGCACTCCTCTGCCCGAACGGCAGCCGGAGGAGCCTGAGATCGCGCCGTCCGCGCCGCTGCCCTGCGCATATATTACGGGGGAGCCCACCCAAGACGGGGAGGGGATCTGCATCTATAAGCCGGACGACTATACCGCGCTGCCCGATCGCTTGCCCGCCCGCTGCTACCTCTATCTGCCCGCCTTCTTTCCGCAGGCGGACATCGCGGCGGTGCTGCCGCACCTCTCCCGCTTTGAGGGGATCTATTGCGAGGGCTATTACGGCGTCATGCTTGCCCGCGCGTGCGGCGTTGCGCTGTTTGCGGGGACGGGCATGAACCTGTGCAACCGCTTTGCCGCCGCGGGTGTGATCGCCGCGGGGGCGAAATATTATGCGCTGAGCAAGGAGATCTCCTCGCGCGAGCAGCAGGCGATCGGGGGCGCGGGGGCGTATGTGCTTGCGGCGGGCGCCGTCAAGGTGATGGATCTTTGCTACTGCCCCTTCGAGCGGACGTGTACCCGCTGCGACAGGCGAAAGGTCTATACGCTGCGCGACGAGGCGGGGCGCTGCTTTCCGCTGCGGCGGTATCAGACAGCGGGCGGGTGCCGCTTTGAAGTGTATAACTGTGATCAGCTTGACTGTACGGCGGGGGATCTCGGCGTATTGCGGGACGAGAGCGTGCCCGCTTTGTCGGGGCGGGTCAGCCGCGGGCACAGCGAAAGGAGTATGTTATGACAGACGGGATCAGAGGTCTGGAACTGGATAAAATTCTTGCTGCGGCGGCGGAGCATGCCGTGCTCGAGGAGAGCAAACGGCTCATCTGCGCGCTTACGCCCACGCACGATCTTGCGATCTGCCGTGAGCGGCTTGCACTGACGGGCGAGGCGTCGCTTTTGCTCTTCACCCTCGGGGCGGGGCGGGTGGAGTATTTTCCGCCTCTGAATGACAGCGCCGAGCGCGCGGAGAAGGGTGCCACGCTCTCCTGCCGCGAACTCACCGACGCCGCGCAGCTTTTGCGTTCCGCACGCATATGCAGCCGCTCCATCTGCGCCTTCGACAGCGCGGAGATCGGGGGGATGCGCGCGCTTGCGGAGCGGCTGGTCTTTTCCGAATCGCTCGAACGGGATGTGGAGGACAAGATCCTCGGCGACGGCCTTGCCGATCATGCGAGCGAAAAGCTCTATCATATCCGCAGCGAGATGCGCCTGCTCGGGGAGCGCATCCGCGCCCGCCTGAGCGAATATCTTACGGCCGACCGCAACTATCTGCAGGACGCCGTCGTCACCATGCGCGGCGACCGCTATGTGCTGCCCGTCAAGGTGGAATATAAGCGCAGCATCAAGGGTTTCGTGCACGACCGCTCGCAGAGCGGCGCCACCGTGTTCATCGAGCCGGAAGAGGTGCTCGAGATGAACAACGAGCTGCGTTCGTTGCAGCTGGACGAAAAGGAAGAGGAGGAGCGCATCCTTGCCGCGCTGTCGCACGCCTTCGGCGCCATGCGCGCCGCGTTGGAGGAGGATGTGCGCATCCTCGCCGAGATCGACTCCTATTTCGCGCGCGCCGAGTACGGGTATGCGCTGAAGGGCACGCGCCCCGCCGTCAACGACCGCGGGATCGTAGAGATCAGAAAGGGGCGGCATCCGCTGCTCGACGCAAAGACGGCGGTGCCCGTCACCGTTTCGGTGGGGGAGCGCTATCGCTTTCTCGTCATCAGCGGCGCCAATACGGGTGGCAAGACGGTCACGCTCAAGATGTGCGGCCTGTTCTGCCTGATGGCGGCCTGCGGCCTCTTCGTGCCCGCCGCCGAGGGAACGCAGCTTGCCGTATTCGACGGCGTGTACTGCGACATCGGCGACAGTCAGTCCATCGAAGAGAATCTTTCCACCTTCTCCTCGCACATCCTCGCCATGAAGGACATCCTGGCGCGCGCGGGGGAGAAAAGTTTTGTGCTCATCGACGAGCCGGGCGGCGGCACCGACCCTGAGGAGGGGCAGGCGCTCGCCTGCGCCATCTTAAAGACGTTGCTGCGCCGCGGCTGCCGCGGGATCCTGACCACGCACTATTCCGCGCTGAAGGAACTTGCCTTCCGCGAAGAGGGCGCGGAGAACGGCTGCATGGAATTTGACGCCGAAAGCCTTCGCCCGCTCTATCGGCTGCAGACGGGCATGCCGGGCGCTTCGAACGCGCTGCTCATCTGCACCCGCCTGGGGCTGGACGAGGAGGTCGTCTCGCTCGCGCGGGAGGGGCTCTCGGAGGGAGCAAAGGCGTTTGAACACACCGTCCGCGCCGCCGAGGAGAGCAGGATCCGCGCCGAGGAGGCAACGGCGCGCGCAGCCGCGCTCGAGCGCAGCTGGAAGGAGCGCATGGAAACTTTGGAACAGGAGGAGAAAAAGTTTGCGCAAACGCGCGAGCGCTTTCTTGCCAATTCCAAGGCGGAGGCGCGGCGTATCGTCACCGCACGTACGGCGGAGGCGGAGGAGATCCTCTCTCAGATCGAGGAGATCTTCGCCAAGGAGACGCTCACCGAGGCAGACCTTATCCATGCGCGGACGTTGAAAAACAGGATGGGCGTTTCGCAAGAGGAGGAGGCACCCCCCGCCCGCGCCGTGTCCGTCGATGCAGAAAAACTCAAGGTCGGCGATCGGGTGCTCGTGATGAGCCTGAACGCAGAGGGCGAAGTACTGTCGCTCAAACGCGAAAAAAATACGGCGATCGTGCAGTGCGGCGCGCTGCGGGTGGAGAGCAAATTTTCTGACCTCTGCATTCCCGCCGCCGCAAAAAAGCGCACGCCCGAGATCCGCGTCACGCGCGATCTCAACGAGCGGCAGCGCG
Source organism: uncultured Clostridia bacterium (assembly GCA_944337235.1). GTDB lineage: Bacteria > Bacillota > Clostridia > Christensenellales > Borkfalkiaceae > Gallimonas. Next base: position 6,294 of record CALVLK010000007.1, on the reverse strand, counting down.
TCTCGCGGGAGTGCAACGTCATCGGCATGAGCACGAGCGAGGCGCTGCTCGAGGTGGAGCAGTTTTTAGACAGCGCGCTGCTGCAAAACCTCTCCGAGGTACGCATCGTGCACGGAATGGGCACGGGCAAGCTGCGCGCCGCGATCCACGACTATCTGCGCCACAACAGGCGCGTCAAGGAGTTCCGCCTCGGCAAATACGGGGAGGGGGAGAGCGGCGTCACCGTCGTCACCCTTGCATGACATAAACGCGCGCGGGGCATTCATACAATAATCAGGGCGATTTGCCCGAGAGGTCGTGTATGAAGCTGTCCCGCCGTAACATTGCCGCGCTCACCAACATCTTTCTCGTCGCCGTTGTGGTATGCATCGCCGCCGTCTGTTTTATCCCGGACGCCTCTGCGGCGTCGCACATCGAAGAGAACGTCCACGACCGCGGCAGCTCCGAGCACGGCATTTCGCTCATGTTCAACGTGTACTGGGGGGAGGAATACCTCAGCGACATTTTAGACGTATTGGACGAATACGGCGCAAAGGTCACCTTCTTTCTGGGCGGGAGCTGGGCAGACGATAACGTCCCCCTCGTCAAAGAATTGGCAGAGCGCGGGCACGAGATCGCCTCGCACGGTTATTTTCACCGCGATTACGACAAACTGAGCTATGAGGAGAATATGCAGGAGATCAGCACGAGCGTGCAATTTTTGTCGCTTGCGAGCGGACAGCAGGTCAGGCTGTTTGCGCCGCCTTCGGGGGCGTACAGCGGCGACACGCTGAATGCCGCGCGCTCGCTGGGGGTGGAGACCGTGCTCTGGAGCCGCGACACCGTCGACTGGCGCGATCATGACAGCGACGTCTGTTTCCGCCGCGCCACCGAGGATGTGGCGGGCGGGGAGCTCATCCTCATGCACCCCACGCAGCATACGCTCGCCGCGCTGCCGCGCATCCTCGCATATTACCGCGAGCATGGCCTTTCCGCCATCACCGTGGGAGAAAATATTGCACTATGACCTTTTTCAGGGAACACGAAGGAGATATCGGAATATGGTAGAAGCAAAGACATTGAAAAACGGCGTGCGCGTCGTCGTCAAAGAGATGGAGGGGCTGCTCTCCGTCACGATGGGCGTGCTTGTGGGAACGGGCGCCGCCTTTGAACGGGACGAGGAGGACGGCATTTCACACTTCATCGAACATATGCAGTTCAAGGGTACGGAGCACCACACGGCGTTTGGGCTATCCGACGCATTCGATGCGCTCGGCGCGCAGGTGAACGCATTTACGGGCAAAGATCTCACCTGCTATTACGCCAAGGCGACGACCGACCATGCTCGCGAGGCATTTGCGCTGCTTGCCGAACTGTTTCTGGAGAGCACCTTCCCCGAGGAGGAGATCGCGCGGGAGAAGGGCGTCGTCATCGAAGAGATCAATATGGACGAGGACTCGCCCGAAGATCTCTGCCTCGACCAGCTCTCGCGCGCGGCTTTCGGTGCGGACAACTACGGGCGGAACATCCTCGGCCCTGCGGCCAACGTGCAGAACTTTACGCGTGATCAGCTGTTCGCCTATCGCAGCGAACGGTACGCGCCCGAGAATATCGTCATCTCATTTGCAGGCAATATCCCGCTCAGCGAGGCGCTCGAGCTTGCCGAGCAGTATTTCGGCGGCATGCAGGCGCGGCCCTTTGTGCAGCGCCCCAAGCACGTCGTCTGGCATGCGCAGCGCGTCATGAAGGTCAAGCCCTTCGAGCAGACGCACCTTGCCCTTGCCTTTCCCGCGGTCGACCGCGCAAGCGATCGTCTTGCCGCCGTGCAGGTGATGAACTTCATCCTCGGCGGCGGCATGAGTTCGCGGCTGTTCAAGCGCGTGCGCGAGGAGCTGGGGCTCGCCTATTCCGTCTACTCCTATCTGAGCAACTATGAAGAGACGGGCATGTGTACCGTCTATGCGGGGGTGAATCCTGCGAAGGCGGGCGACGCGATTTCGGCGATCGTCCGCGAGATCATGCGTTTTCAGACGGAGGGCGTCAGCGAAGAGGAGTTCGTGCGCGGGCGGGAGCAGCTCAAATCGGGCAATATCTTCTCGCAGGAGAATACCTCTTCCCAGATGCTGCTCTACGGCAAGCAGATGCTCTATCGCAACGAGGTGTACGACTTTGAAAGGCGCATCGGCGAGATCACGGCGCTGCGCAGGCGGGACATACAGGACGCCATTGCAGAAAACTTCGATTTCACCCGCATGGCGGTCGCCTCTGTCGGCAAGGAGGATATCATGCAGGAACTCTTGTCGCGCATCGGCGACGCACTCGGCGGGCGCACGGTATGAGCATCGCCAAAGAGGAGTTTGCAGAGGGATTTTCCTGCTTCTGCCCTGCGGGGAGCCGCCTGCTCATTCTGGGCAGCTTTCCCTCCGTCAAAAGCAGGCAGGAGGGCTTTTACTACGGAAACCGCCAGAACAGGTTCTGGCGCGTGCTGGCAGAGTATTTCTGCGAGCCTCTGCCGCAGACGGTGGCGCAGAAGCAGCACCTCCTCACCCGCCGCGGCATCGCGCTGTGGGATGTGGTCGTCCGCTGTCAGATCACAGGCTCCTCCGACGCCTCCATCCGCGGCGAGGAGATCGCAGACATCGCCGCTCTTTTGCAAAGCACGGGGATCAGCCATATCCTCTGCAACGGGACCAAGGCATACGAGCTGTTTGCGGCACACTTTCCGCAGTATGTACCCCTGGCGCGCAAGATGCCCTCTACCTCGCCCGCCAATCCGCGATTTTCCAAAGAGGTCTGGTTTGCCGCCCTGAAGGAGTACATACCATGCTGACGCGGGAAGAGGTCATGGCAGAGCTGCACGCGCTTGCCGACGAGGGTTATCGCGTTTTTCAAAGCAGATTGCTGGCAGACGACGGGATCGTCGTGCTCGGCGTGCGCATGCCCGCACTGCGCGCCCTTGCCCGCAGGTGGCGGGGGGAGTGGGGGAGCGTGCTCGCGCTGCCCGATCGCTGTTACGAGGTGACGACGCTCAAATTGCTCGTCTGCGCGCAGCAGCCCTGGGAGCGCTTTCGCATACTGGTCGACGACGTCGTGCCGCTCATCGACAACTGGGCGAGCTGCGACTGCTTTCAGCCCCGCGCCGTCCGGGAGCACAGGGCGGAATTTCTGCCCTATCTGCACAGATATCTTAGCGAAGGGGGATTTTCCGCCCGCTTCGCCCTCGTCACGCTGCTGCAGTCGTACCTGCAGCGGGAATATCTTCCGCTCATCTTTGAGAGTGCGGCGCAGGCCGACGCGGGGCAGTACTATGTCATGATGGGCGCCGCGTGGCTGATCGCCGAGGTGCTCGCGCACTTCTATGAGGAGGGGATCGCCTTCCTTCGCTCGGGCAGACTTCCCGAGCCTACGCTGCGCCGTGCCGTACGCAAGGCATGCGAAAGCTACCGCATGACGGCGGCGCAGAAGGGGGAGCTTCGCCTGCTTCTCCACAATATTCCAAAAAGCGGTTGACATTTGTGCCGATTGGGTGTACAATAGGATCAGAACGCGCCCGTTTCGGCGCAGAGTACGGAGGAATTTATGTTTGAACAGGTATGCAACATGCTTGCAGAGCAGTTGGGCATTTCAGCCGACAGCATCCGCCCCGAGCAGGAAGTCGTGAAGGATCTGGGCGCGGATTCCCTTGCCGTGATCGAGCTGATGATGGCTTTGGAGGAGAACTACGGCATCACGCTGCCGGAGTCTGAGATCGAAAAAATCAAGACGGTGCAGGACATCGTCGATATGATGGAACGGCTGACTAAATAAGTCGGGCAATGCGGCACCCCTTGCACGGGGTGCCCTTTTCATGTTTTCGGGGCGGGCGTGCAGAAAAATTGCGCGCAGCCCTTTTCTTTTTGCCGCGTTTATGTTATAATACCCGAAAGGAGGGCGCACATGAAGATTGAAACTACATTGGACGAGCATGCCGCCATGCTCTCGCTGGAGGGCGTGCTCGATCGCGGGGCGGCGGACGAGTTGCGCAATGCCGCCGCTGCGCTCGGCGATCACATCACCGATCTCGTGCTCGATCTGAAAAAGCTGGAGGGGATCACATCGGTCGGTCTGAACTGCGTGGCGATGCTCAATAAGAGCATGCGCGGACGTGGCTCGCTCACGCTCATCTATGTTCCCGACGTCGTCATGGAGGCGTTCGTCACCACAGGACTTGCAAAGAGGTTAAATATCATCCTATGAAACAGAATAAAAAGAAGATGAAATTTTCTGCCGCAGTCACCCTCTGCGGGGTGGGCGCCATGCTCGCCGCGCTCCTCTACGGCGGCGTGCGCTGGTTCCTCGGGCGGCAGAACGCGGGCATCTTGCAGGAGGTGCTTTGGGAGGTCATCCCCGCGCTTGCGCTTGTGCTCTTTATGATCGTTGCAGTCAATTTGCTCTATGCGGGCGTGCGGCGCACGGCGAAGACCGTGGCGCGCAAGATCGGCGAACGCGACGCCGCGCGCAGAGCGGGAAGGGCATATACGCCCGCCGAGGGGGGAGAGTTCGCCGCCATAGAACAGGCGCTCGTGCGCGACGATGCCGCCGTGGCGGCATATCTGAGCGAGCGGGAAAGTGCGGCTGTCCGCACGGAGCGGGAAAAGACCGAGTTGGAAAACGCGCTGCGCCTGCATGCCGTCATGGCGCCCGAGCGCCTCACGCTTTCTGAGGTCACGTTCGGTCTGAGCGCCTGCACGCTGAGCGCACCCTTTGCGGGCGGCGATTTCAGCGACTTTTTCCGCCTGGATCATGCGCGCGTGTGTTTTGTCGTCTGCAACGTCTGGGCGGCGGGATTTCCTGCCGTGCTCTCCGCTGCGCGCATCAAAGAGCTTGTGCGCGAATATGTCTCCGCGTCGCGCTCTCTGAAGGATTCCTTTGACGAACTGAACGCCATTTTATGCCAAGAGGGCAGTTTTCCTGGTGCGGCGCTCTTTGTCGGCGTCTTCGATCCCGCCGGCGGCGACTTCCGCTATCTGAACGCCGGGTTCCCTTCGCCCATGCTCATCGGGGAACAGCGCGGGGTGCTGCACACCAAGCCCTGCGATGTGCTTGGGCTGTACAGCGACGCCACATTTGTCGAGGAGGCGACGCACCTTGCCCAGGGCCAGGCGATCGTGCTGCACACGGCGGGTCTGACGGGTGCGCGCAACCGCGCGGGCAAGCGGTTTGGTTCGGATCGCCTGTACGAGGTCGCCAAACCCGCCTGGGACAGCTCTCTGGGCGCCGATCATATTGCAGATCAGATCCGTGCGGAGCTGCTTTCCTTTACGGAGGGCTGCCCGCTTTCCGACGATATTTCCTTCGTGGTCCTGTACTACCCCGACGGGCTGCAAAAGGTGTTCCGCCCCGTCATTGCAGAGTTAGAGACGATGCGCGACCTTCTGTATCGTTGGCTGCAGGCAGATCCGCGGAAGAACAAGATCTATCTCGCCTGCGAAGAGATCTTCACCAACATCGTCAATCATTCGGGCGCATCGTCCATTCAGCTCTGCTGCCAGCGCGAGGGGAACAACCTCGTCGTGCGCTTTACCGACGACGGCGAGCCGTTCAATCCGCTACCCTCCCTTTCGGACGGTTCAAGCTATAATGCCTACGGCCAGGGCGGCATGGGCATGGCGATCATCCGCCAGCTGGCGGGGGAGGTCTATTACCGCACGCGCGAAAAACGCAACGTCATGACCGTGCGCTTCCCCGTGTTCCGTCCATGACAAATTTTATTCGTACCGATCGCCGCCGCAATGCCTCTGCGGCGGTTTTCCTGTATGGGAAAATTTTTCTTGCAGAATCGGCGTGCCGACACTTGCATTTTATTGCGCACTCTGCTATAATTACGATGACACCTGCGGTGTACGGAAATCGGAGAATGCGTAATCCACAAAGTAAATTCGGGAGCGCTCGTCGAAAGGACTATGCAAGGTCTGTGCATGGCACGGAAAGCCAGATGTCCTGTCGCTGCGCACCCACCTGCGAGAAGCGGGTTAACCGTTTTCGATTTGCGGCACAGGCGGATGTCTTTTTTATGAAAAGAACGGCGGCGGAAAATTTTTTCGGTTTCTGCAAAAAAAACGTTGTTCGGCCGAGAAAAATGGTTGCAACGCGCCGCCGATTATGATATAATTACCAAGCTAATAACAATAAGGCCTTGTGGTCAAGCGGTTAAGACGGCGCCCTCTCACGGCGCAATCCCGGGTTCGATTCCCGGCAAGGTCACCAAACAAGTTAAAGGCGAACCCGTTTCCATTAGGAGACGGATTCGCCTTTAAAATTTATTTTGTTGAGCTA
>CALVLK010000006.1 GCA_944337235.1 uncultured Clostridia bacterium | reverse complement strand
AGCATGGGGCGCGCCTTTGGTCTTTCGTCCGCAATCGGCCCGTGGTTCGAAGACGCCGAAGGCGGCGCACGAGCGGCAGGCCGCGGGACTAAGAGGGAAGGGAATGCTTTCTTTCGCGCAAAAAAAGAGAGAAAATTGCATTTCGTTTGGCGTTTGGGCAAATTCCGCCAAACAGTTGCTAAGGAAGTACAGAATTTGCTATAATGGTGCAGAATTTTTATGCTGTTCTTACGGCAAAGGAGAAGAGATATGGATTATGTAGAGAGCGTTCTGGCATCGCTGAAGGCGAAAAACCCCAACGAACCCGAGTTTCATCAGGCGGCGACGGAGATCCTCGAGGGGCTCAGGCCCGTTGTGGCGCAGCATCCCGAATACGAGCGCGCGGCGCTTTTGGAGCGGTTTGTCGAGCCTGAGCGCGTGGTCATGTTCCGCGTTCCCTGGGTGGACGATGGGGGCAAGGTGCATGTCAACAAGGGCTACCGCGTGCAGTTTAACAGCGCGATCGGCCCCTACAAGGGCGGGCTGCGCTTTCACCCCTCCGTCAATCTCTCCATCATCAAATTTCTCGGGCTGGAGCAGATCCTCAAGAACAGCCTGACGGGGCTGCCCATCGGCGGCGGGAAGGGCGGTTCCGACTTCGACCCCAAGGGCAAGAGCGATAACGAGATCATGCGCTTTTGCCAGAGCTTTATGACCGAGCTCTTCCGCCACATCGGGCAGGATACCGACGTGCCCGCGGGCGACATCGGCGTGGGCGGCCGCGAGGTCGGCTATCTCTTCGGGCAGTATAAGCGCATCTGCAACGAGCACGTCGGCGTGCTGACGGGCAGGGGTATCCCGTACGGCGGCAGCCTGGTACGCACGGAGGCGACGGGGTACGGGCTCGTATATATGGTAGAAGAGGCGCTCAAATGCCGCGGCGACAGCCTTGAGGGCAAGACGGTTGTCATCTCCGGTGCGGGCAACGTGGCGATCTATGCCTGCGAGAAGGCGCAGAGCCTGGGCGCCAATGTGGTCGCCATGTACGATTCCGACGGCTATATCTACGACAGGGCGGGCATCCGGCTCGACGTCATCAAGCAGATCAAAGAGGTGGAGCGCCTGCGCATCAAAGAATATGCCGCGCGCGTCGCAGGTGCGGAATATCACGAGGGCTGCACGGGCATCTGGACGATCCCCTGCGATATCGCGCTCCCCTGCGCGACGCAGAACGAGATCGACGAAGCATCGGCAAAGACGCTTGTCGCAAACGGCGTGAAGTATGTGGGCGAGGGCGCAAACATGCCCACGACGCTCGAAGGGATCGCCGTGTTCCGCGCGGCGGGCGTGGTGTTTTTGCCCGCCAAGGCGGCAAACGCGGGCGGCGTTGCCACCAGCGCGCTCGAGATGGCGCAGTCGAGCCAGCGCATCTTCTGGCCGTTTGAAAAGGTAGACGCGCAGCTGAAGCAGATCATGATCGATATCTACCACAACATGGACGACGCGGCGTCGCGTTACAATGTACCCGGCAACTATGTGGCGGGCGCGAACATTGCGGGATTTGAAAAGGTCGCCTCCGCCATGATGGCGCAGGGCATCGTATAACAGATATCTTATCTCTCGGAAAAGGGCGGGTGACCGCCCTTTTTTCCTGCCTCGGCACACAAAAGGGGCGCAGGCGATATAATAGACGGGAGAGGATCATGCGGATATGTTTTGTGACGAGGGGCGCGCCGGGGGAATATCGGGCGAACGAAGGTGCGGATGTGCATTGCTTCGGCCTGTATGCAATGGAAGAGGTCAGCTATGAGCGCGAACTCAAGGGGGAGACGAACGCCTTCGAAGAGGTCGCAAGGCTTTCGAAGCAGTGCGGCGTGGTCGTGTGCGGCTGCCGCACGAATGCGCGGGGGATACGGCGCAAGTCGGTGGTCGTCGCCGATCGCGGGCGCATCCTCGGGGTGACGGACATGGTCAACCGCATCGACGGCGAGGAGTATTCGGGCGGTGCGGGCATCAGGGTGTTCGACACGGCGGCGGGAAGGCTGGGCGTCGTGGTTGCGGAGGACCTCTACTTCCCGCAGGTATGTGAGACGCTCGCCCGCTGCGGCGCCGATCTTCTGCTCTCCGTATTCGGAGAGGTGAACGAGAGCCTGGAGACGACGCTCATTCGTGCCTGGGCGTTTGCCTTCGGCGTGCCCGTCTGCCTGTGCGCATACGGCTATGCCGCGTGCGCCGACCCGCGCGGCAAGCTGCGTTTTGCCGCTTCGCACAGCCCCTGTGCCTTTCAGATGGTCAGGGAGCAGGAGTATCACCTCGTCGAAACGCGGCGCAAGATGACGCTTCGGCGAAAAAATTCCTATTAGGCTTGAAAGCTGTGCGGCGATATGCTATAATACGGATATGAACGATCATACCAACACAAGCAACGCATTTCGCTTTATCTCTGCCTATAACGTCATCGACGGGCGGCTGCGCAGCATCTACCGCGGGAAGGGGAATCTGCAATTCACCGATCTCGTGCGGCGGTGTGCAGACATCAACAAGACGGTGCGCCGCCATGAGGAGGACCTTGCCGCCTTTGCGCGGCTGCGCAACGCCATCGTGCATCAGAGCACGACGGAGCGCATCATCGCCGAGCCGTGCGACGAGGTGACGGAGCAGATCGAACACATCGCGCGGCTGCTCTCGCAGCCCCCGCTGCTCTCCGCCCTGAAGGAGCGCAGCGTGACGGGCATTGACGCCGAAGCCACCCTGCGCGAAGCCATTGTGCGGGCTGCCAAGACGGGGTATTCCAACCTGCCCGTCTACCGCGGCGGCCGCATGGCGGGCATTCTGAACGACAGACGCATCGTGCGCGCGCTGGGCGAGGAGCTCAGGGCGGAGGACGCCGATCTGGAGGAATTGCTCTCGCTGCCCTGCGAACGCATCCTGCACGAGGAGGATATGCTGCGCTTTTATTGCGTGCTCTCGCCCATGGATACGATCCAGGAGGCGATAGACGCCTTTGAGAACAACAGGAAGCTGCTCGCCGTCGTTGTCACCGAGCACGGGCGCTTGGGCGAGAACATCCTCAATATTATCGTGCCTGCCGATCTGCCGCGCCTGTGGGAGATGCTGGAAGAATAGAGAAAAACGCGGGAGACCGCGTTTTTTTGTACTCTTTTTTATAGAAACGGGAAAAAATCGCTGCAAAATGCGCAAAATAGGGGCAGGAGGACAAGATTGTAAAAAAAATTTTACAAAATTGCCCTCATTTTTTACATTTGTATGACAGAGATGTGCGGAAAAGGTTACATCACTATGATAAGATATAGGCACAAAAACAGGAAAGAAAAAAGGAGATCACTTATGAAAGGAAAGCTTCTCGCACTCGGTCTTACGGCCGTAGTTGCAACGGTTGGTATCTGCGGCGCTGTAGGCTGCACGCAGGATCCGGAACTGGAAGGAAATTACATTACGACGGCGATCGCGCGTGAGTCCGGATCGGGTACGCGCGGCGCATTCGACGAACTCGTGGTCAGCGCAGACGGCGTTGCGCTGGAGGATGCGCTTGCAGAACAGGATTTCGCAGGCTGCGTCTCTGAGACGAGCTCGACGGCAGCGGTCATCACCGAGGTCGCGGCAAGCACGAGCGCACTCGGCTACATCTCGCTCGGATCGGTTGCAGAGAACGCATCGCGCATCAAGGCGGTCAACGTGGAAGGCGTCGAACCGACGACGGAAAATATCCTCAGCGGCGACTATGTGCTGTCCCGCCCCTTCAACGTTCTCTATCAGTCCTATGACGGTCTGAGCGACGTTGCAAAAGACTTCCTCAGCTTCATTCTCAGTGTCCAGGGTCAGACGATCATTGAAGACGAGGGCTATATCCAGCTCACCGATGAAAAGGTGGAATATACCGCTTCCGGCCTGACCGGCAATATCGAGATCAGCGGTTCTACCTCTGTGCAGCCCGTCATGAATACGCTTGCGGCGGCATATATGCAGCTCAATTCCGGCGTCCATATCACGGTCGAGGGCGGCGGCTCCGGCGTCGGCATCACGGACGCGCAGAACGGCAATGTCGACTTCGGTATGGCATCGCGTGACCTGCATGACGACGAGACGGGCATCGTTGCGCACAAGATCGCCGACGACGGCATCGCAGTCGTCGTAAGCGCAAGCTGCCCTCTGACCAACGTCACGCTCGATCAGCTCTTCAACCTGTACATGAACGGTACCGCCATCGAGGCTGTATGATCGGATCGGAGAAACAACAATGAAAAACGCGAATGCGGCGGCTGCCGCAGACACAAGAAGGGCACCTTTGAATTTCAAAGAGGGATTTGCAAAATTTCTGTTCTTCGTGTGCGCGTGTCTGTCAATCATCGCTGTGTTCGGAATCGTAGGGTTTGTGCTCTACGGTTCCGTTCCTGCGTTCAGAGATATCGGGGTGTTCCAATTTATCTTCGGCACCTCGTGGAACCCAAACTACGACAGATACGGCATTCTGCCGATGATCGTCAACTCCCTCATCGTCACGCTGTTCTCGGTATTGCTCGGGGGCATCGTGGGGATTTTTACGGCGGTCTTTCTGGCATTCTGGTGTCCGGATAAAATACACATCAACTATCGCGGCAACGACCCCAAGCGTGCCCAACGGATCGAGAAGATCAACCGCGTCCTCCACAAGATCAATCTGCGCACCATCTTCGATCAGATCATCAAGCTGCTCGCGGGGATCCCCTCCATCGTGTACGGCCTGTTCGGCCTGGAGATCATCGTGCAGATGCTCTCCGGCATGAACGGCGGAAGGGACGGCAAGGGCATCCTTGCATGCTCGCTGCTGCTTGCCATCATGGTGCTGCCCACCGTCACCTCGCTCGTCAAGAACGCGCTCGAGGCCGTTCCCGAGAGCTATCTCGAGGGTGCGCTGGCGCTCGGCAACAGCAAGGCGCAGGCGGTGTTCTGCGTGGTGCTGCCCGCCGCCCGCTCCGGGATCATCTCGGCGCTCATCCTTGCGCTCGGCCGTGCGGTCGGCGAGGCGATGGCGGTCATCTGGGTGTCGGGCAACCGTGCGCTCTTCCCTTCAGGGCTGTTTTCCAACATCCGTACGATGACGACGAACATCGTCATGGAGATGGGCTACGCGACGGGGCTGCACCAGTCCGCATTGCTTGCGACCGGCTTTGTGCTGCTTGTGTTCGTGCTCATCATCACGCTTTCGATGAATTTTGTCCCCAAGGAATACCGCGGCGGCAAGGGCACGCGTGCGCTGCTGGACAACACGGGCGAGCGGGAGATCCCTTTCCGCAAGCAGGGCGCTTTGCAGGATGTCCTGTTCGGCATCAGCGTATTCTTTGCGGCATTGGTCGCCCTCATCCTTGCGATCATCATCTTTTACATCGTCATCAACGGGATCGTGAACTTTTCCGTCTCGTTCATCACTTCGGCGCAGGCGATCGACGTGCCCACGCTGATGCCTTCTCTCCTTGCAACGCTGGAGCTCGTCGGGATCACGCTTGCCATCGCATTGCCGCTCGGCATTTGCGCCGCGATCTTCCTGAACGAGTACGCCAAGCCGGGCAGCAAGGTGATCAAGGTCATCCGCACTTTCATCGATACGCTCTCGGGCGTGCCGAGCATCGTATTCGGCCTCTTCGGCATGATGCTCTTCCGCAACACGCTGGGCATGGGGCGTTCCGTGCTCGTCGGCGCGCTGACGCTCGTCATCGTCGTGCTGCCCACCATCATCCGTTCGACGGAGGAGAGCCTGCATGCCGTGCCCATGAGTTTGCGCGAGGCAAGCTACGGGCTGGGCGCCAGCAAGGTGCGTACCATCTTTAGGATCGTGCTTCCCTCTGCCATCCCCGGCATTGCAACGGCGGCGATCCTTGCGATCGGCCGCATCATCGGCGAGTCCGCCGCTCTGGTCTTTACAATGGGTACGGCGTTTACCTTCTACGGAGATCCCTCGGGCGCGGGAAGTTCGCTCGCCGTACTGCTCTATACCTGTGCCAACGAAGGGCTTCACATGGGCGAGGCATATATGACGGCATTCATCTTGCTCATCTTTGCCTTTGTGCTCAACATTATCGTCTATCTGATCCAGAGAGGCGTGAGAAAGAAGAGGATGAACTGATATGGAAAACGAGAAAAAAAATCCCAATGAAAAGCAGAAAAAGAATCCGCTCGAGATCTTCGATTTTTCGGGCGAGAATGCCATCGAGGTCAAGGACGTCGACCTCTATTACGGAGATTTTCAGGCGCTGAAAAAGATCAATATGGTCGTGCCCAAGTACGAGATCACCGCCATGATCGGCCCTTCGGGCTGCGGCAAGAGCACGCTTTTGAAGACGCTCAACCGCATGAACGATCTGGTGGAGGGCTGCCGCGTCGAGGGGCTGATCACCATCGGCAACCGCAACATCTACGGAAAGGACATGGATCTTTCGGCGCTGCGCAAGAACGTCGGCATGGTCTTTCAGAAGCCAAATCCCTTCCCCATGAGCGTGTACGACAACATCGCCTACGGCCCGCGTACCTTCGGCATCAAAAAGCGCAGCCAGCTTGACGAGATCGTCGAGCGCTCGCTGCGCCAGGCCGCCATGTGGGACGAGCTGAAGGACCGTCTGAATAAGTCTGCGATCGGGCTTTCGGGCGGGCAGCAGCAGAGACTTTGCATTGCGCGGGCGCTCTCCGTGCAGCCGGAGATCCTGCTGATGGACGAGCCGACTTCGGCGCTCGACCCCATTTCCACGGGTAAGATCGAGGAGCTGTGCGCCGAGCTGAAGAAGGACGTCACCATCGTCATGGTCACGCACAACATGCAGCAGGCGGCGCGTATCTCTGACAAGACGGGATTCTTCCTGCTTGGCGAACTCATTGAATTCGGCACAACCGACGATATCTTTACCAGCCCCAAGCGTCCTGAGACGGAGCGCTATATCACGGGCAGATTTGGTTAATGGAGGCAAATTATGACGACGAGAAAGCAATTTGACGAGGAGCTTTTGGAGCTTCATGAACAGCTCGAAAAGATGTGCTCCATCACCGAGCGCATGATCGGGGAGTCCGTGGCGGCGCTCAAGACGCTCGACCGCAAGCGCGGCGGGCAGATCTCGGAGACGGACAAGGAGGTGGACGAGCTCGAACTTCTCATTGAGAAAAAGTGCATGCGCCTGCTGCTCAAGCAGCAGCCCGTGGCGAAGGATCTGATGCACGTCACCACGACGCTCAAGGTCATTACCGACGTCGAACGCATCGGCGACCAGGCGGCGGACATCGGCGAGATCGTGCTGCAGTTCCCCGATGAACCGCTGCAGCTCGACCCCGACACCATCTACCGCATGGGCGACCTTGCCGTGGCGATGGTCCACCAGAGCGTAGACGCCTTCATGAACGAGAGCGCGGGCGGAGCGGATATGGTCATCCGCGCCGACGACGAGATGGACAGCATGTTCGTGGCATATAAAGACGAGATCACCAAGCGCATCGGCGAGGATGCCAAGATCGCAGATCAGGCGGTCATGCTGCTCATGATTGCAAAGTATCTCGAAAAGATCGGCGATTATGCCGTAAACGTGGGCGAATGGGCAAAATATCTCGCCACGGGCGTTCACAAGGAATATCAGTAAAATCAAAATATTGATAGTCCGCAGACAAGCGGCCTCAAACAATGGTATAATAACAGCACAAGGTCCCGCCGCAGGCCGGCGGGACGCCGTGCATATGCGGGCGCGCTGCGGACGGAGGCAGACGGATGTCGAATATAGTTTACCTACTGGAAGACGATCAGAGCATTTGCGAGCTGGTGCGGTGTACGCTTGATTTGAGCGACATTACCTGCAGGTGCTTTTCCACCGTCAAAGAATTTACGCAGGCCATGGCAAGGATGTTGCCCGACGTGGTGTTGCTCGATGTAATGCTGCCGGACGGCGACGGGATCGAAGTGCTCAAACGCATCAAGACGGGCAACCCCGAGGTGTGTGTGATCATGCTGTCTGCGCTCGGAAAGGAGACGGACAAGGTGAGAGGGCTGAATGCCGGGGCGGACGATTATATTGCAAAGCCCTTCGGCGTATTGGAGCTGACGGCGCGCGTGAATGCGGCGCTTCGGCGCGTGCAGAAGTCTTCGATCCTTCGCGTGGGCCGATACGAAATGAATGTCGAAAAAATGCGCGTCACGCGGGACGGCCAGGAGCTTTCGCTGAACAACAAGGAGTTTCAGCTTCTGCGCTATTTTTTGCAGAACGAGGGCAAGGTACTCACGCGGGAAGAGCTGCTCATGGGCGTATGGGGGTACGAGTACGGGGAGACCCGTACGCTGGATAACCACATCGCCCGCCTGCGCAAGCTCGGGCTCAATTTCGAGACGGTGTTCGGCGTCGGATATAAATTTATCGCCGAATAGTGCTCTTTTCTGCACTTTGGCGCAGCCCGAGGGGAGGGGCTATGAAAAAACGCATACTCTTTCTTGCATTTCCCATTCTGGCGGTCGCTTTGATCGCCTTTTCCGTCATCTCTGCCGTTGTGTATTATAACGGCAGTCTTACTTATGCGCAGGAATCGCTGCGCGCCTACATGGGCGCCTTCGACGAGACGCGCACGGCAGAGGAGCTGACCGAGGAGTACGCCCTCTTTTTGAGCGAGCGCCTGCAGGGCATACGCGTCACCTTTCTGTCGGAGGAGGGGACCTTTCTTGCCGACTCCGTCGACAACGAGGAGGAGTCGCGCGCCGATCGCCCGGAGGTCATCGCGGCGCAGCAGACGGGGGAGGGGTTCGACGTGCGCTCGTCGGATACGATCAGCACCAACCTCGTCTACTATTGCAGGGCGTTTTCCGCAGGGGGATATCTGGTGCGGCTTGCGCTGCCCACCGGCTCGCTCTGGAGCATCTTCGCACGCTCCATTCCCCTCATTGTCGTGTTCCTGCTCGTCGACCTGGGCATCGCGATGGTGCTCACCTGGATCTCTACGGGGATCATGCTCCGCCCTGTGGAGCAGCTCGCGCGGGAGGCGGCGGAAAAACAGCATGTGACGACTTCGAGCCCCGAGCTGGAGGGGCTTGCGCGCATCATGAACGAGAAGAACGAAAAGGACGCGATGCGCCTGAAGGAGCTGGACGAGGAGCGCAAGCTCGTCATCAAGGCGCAGCAGTCCAAAAACGACTTCATCGCAAACATCACGCACGAGATGAATACCCCGCTCACCTCCATCAAGGGCTTTGCCGAGCTGCTCGCCGCGGGGGCGCTCAAGGGGGAGCAGGCAGAGCGCGCCGCGGGGACCATCCTTTCGCAGAGCGAACGCCTGAGCAATCTGATCACAAGCATCATCCATTATAACGAGATCGACAGCGAGGAGCTGCCCGTGTACGAGGTGGACGCGAGCAAATTGACGAAGGAACTTCTTGAGGTGCTCTCGCCCGAGATTGCGCGGCATAAGCTGGTGCTGCTTTCGCAGATCGACGACGGAGTGATCCTGCTCAGCCGCTTCGAGCGCGTCAACGAGATCGCGGGCAACCTCATCCGCAACGCCATCCGCTATAACCGCGAAGGGGGGAGCATCTCGGTGCTGCTCACCAAGGAGGAGCTTGTCGTATCGGATACGGGCATCGGCATCGCAGAGGAAAACCTCGAACGCATCTTCGACCGCTTCTTCACCGTGGACAAATCGCACAACGGCAAAAACGGCGGCTTCGGGCTTGGGCTTGCCGCGGTCAAAAAGCTGTGCAAACAGGCGGGGTGGGAACTCTCCGTCAAGAGCAAATTGAATGAAGGAACGACGTTCCGGGTCAATTTTTCATAAAGATTCGCGATCGGCGCAGAAACTTTCGCAAAAATCCCCGAAAAAATGTACGCATTCGGGGATTTTGTGTTATAATTGTAAAAAATCGCTACCGATATGCATGCGAGGGGTATCATGAAAATCAACATCAGCGAAAATGGCAAACTCCCCGTCTCGGCGGGAAGGATCGGACTTTTTCTGGAAGATATCAATTATGCGCTGGACGGCGGTCTGTATGCAGAGATGCTGGAAAACAGAGACTTCGAGGCAAAACGCGCGTCTGGCAGTCCCGATCATTTTACCGTCGCGGACGACGGGTATTACGGCTGGAGCGCCTATCCCGCAGGGGTGGAAACGGCGCTCAAGATCAAGACGGATCGCCCGCTCTTTGCCGAGAATGCGCACTATCTGCGCCTGACGGCACGCAGGGGCGGCGAGGGCGTGCGCAACAAGGCATACGACGGGGTGTACCTGCAAAAGGACATGCGCTATAACCTGTCGTTCTATTTGCGTTCTTACGACTATAAGGGGAGCGCCGAGGTGGGCGTCTATGCGGAGGGGGCGCCGCTTATCGTCAAAAAGCTGCGCATCCGTGCAGACGGAAAGTGGCGGAAATTTTCCTTTCGCCTGAAGGCGAAGGCAGACGCAGACCGCGCCGACTTTGCCTTTGTGATGGGGGGCGCCGGCACGGTGCACCTCGACTGCTTTTCGCTCATCCCCGAAAACGCCATCAAGGGGGTGTTCCGCCGCGACCTTGCCGAGTGGATGAAGGAGCTCAAGCCGGGATTTCTCCGCTTTCCCGGCGGCTGTGTGGTGGAGGGGAACACCTTTGCAAACCGCTACCGCTGGAAGGATACGCTCGGGCCGGTGGAGTACAGAAGGCACAACTGGAACCGCTGGGCGGTGCACGCCGCCGATGAACAGAACGGCTTTGTCACCCCCTATGCGCACTACGGCCAGACGCTCGGCATCGGGTTTTACGAATTTTTCCTGCTCTGCGAGTACCTCGGCGCGAAGGCGCTCCCCGTGGTCGGGGTGGGCATCGCGTGCGAGTATATGTCGACGGAGTGTGTGCCCATCGGCAGCGAGGAGTGGGAGAGCTGCGTGCAGGACGCGCTCGATCTCATCGAATTTGCGAACGGCGGCACGGACACCGAGTGGGGCAGCGTGCGCGCCGAGATGGGGCATCCCGAGCCCTTCGGTCTGGAATATCTCGGCATCGGAAACGAGCAGTGGGAGCGGGGGGACAACGCATTTTACAGGCGCTATGAGCTCTTTGAGCAGCGCATCCACGAGGTGTACCCCGCGATCAGACTGATCGGCACGGCGGGGCCCACGGTGGAGACGGAGACGTACTTGGACGCATGGAAGTGGATCAGGGCGCGCGCAGAGGAAAATCCCGATTTTGTGTATGCCGTCGACGAGCACTTCTATATGCCGCCCGAGTGGCTGTATGCACATACGCAGATGTACGACGCATATCCGCGCGGGTGCAAGGTGTACGCGGGCGAGTATGCCGCCCATGTTCCGGGGGCGGGCTGCGCGCTCTTCAACGCGCCCGAGGCAAACGTGTGGGAGGGCACCCTTGCAGAGGCCGCCTTCATGACGGGTATGGAGCGCAATGCCGACGTTGTCGTCATGGCCTCCTATGCTCCCCTGTTTGCAAGGCTGGGCTATACGCAGTGGAGCCCAGATCTCATCTGGTTCGACGGCAGCCGCTCTTATGCGACGGCGAGCTATCATGTGCAGCGGCTGTACAGCCTCTATACGGGGAATTATGTCCTCAGAACGGCGGTGGAGGGGGAGGAGAAGGTCTATGCCTCTGCCAGCGAACGGGAGGGGCTCGTCTATGTCAAGGTGGTCAACGCGGGCGACCGCGCGCTCGAGGCAGAGGTGGACGGCGACTACGATTTCGGCTCGCTCACGCGCATCATCTGCATGGAGGCGCCGCTTTCGGCATACAATACCATGGAAGATCCGCATGCCGTCGAGCCCGTGGAGGTGGCGCCCTCTTCAGAGCGCACGCTGACGATTCCCCCGCACAGCTTCCAGGTGCTTGTGTTTCGCAAATAATTCGTCTGACAAATTGACGATTTATAATTTATTAGAAAAACGACCGTGAATGCGGTCGTTTTTTGATGTATTGCAAATAAAATATAAGCAGAAATTATACTTAGTATATGATATTACACAGGTTCTGCGGCAAAAATTGCCGTCAAACATTTGACTTCGCGGGGGAAAATTTTTATAATGAACATGATAAATTTACCAATCAGAAAGGAGAGCTTCAATGAACGTGACCGAAATTTTCGGGACGAACGTCTTTAACGACGAAGTCATGAAAAACTCGCTGCCCAAGGAAGTGTACCGCTCCCTGCGCAGGACCATCGACGCGGGAGAGCCGCTCGATTCCGGGATCGCAAGCGCCGTTGCGAACGCCATGAAGGACTGGGCGATCTCGAAGGGCGCAACGCATTACACGCACTGGTTCCAGCCCCTGACCAATCTGACGGCAGAAAAGCACGACAGCTTTATCGAGCCCTCGGGCGACAGAGTGATCATGCAGCTGACGGGCAAGAGCCTGATCGTGGGCGAGCCCGACGCCTCGAGCTTCCCTTCGGGCGGATCGCGTGCGACTTCAAATGCGCGCGGCTACACGGCGTGGGATCCCACTTCGCCCGCCTTCGTCAAAGAGGGAACGCTTTATATTCCCACCGTGTTCGTCTCTTACACGGGCGAGACGCTGGACAAGAAGGCGCCGCTGCTCAAATCCATGACCGCGCTCGACACGCAGGCGAAGCGCCTTTTGAAACTGTTCGGCATCGAATGCAAAAAGGTATCCACCACCGTCGGCCCCGAGCAGGAATATTTCCTCATCGATGAGGATGTGTATCTCAAACGCAAGGATCTCATCCTCACGGGCAGAACGCTGTTCGGCGCTCCTCCTTCAAGAGGGCAGGAACTGGAAGATCACTACTTCGGCGTGCTCAAGACGCGCATCTCCGAGTTTATGTGCGACCTGGACGAGACGCTGTGGCGCATGGGCATCTTTGCCAAGACCAAGCACAACGAGGTCGCGCCCGCACAGCACGAGCTCGCCCCCGTATTCACGACCACCAACGTCGCGGTCGATCACAATCAGCTGACGATGGAGCTGATGAAGAAGGTCGCGCAGAAGCATCACCTCGTCTGCCTGCTGCACGAAAAGCCCTTCGAGGGCGTGAACGGCTCGGGCAAGCACAACAACTGGTCGCTCTCCACCGACGACGGGCTCAACCTGCTCGATCCCGGTGAAAATCCCGAAAAGAATCCCCGCTTCATGCTCATCCTTGCCTGCGTCATCGCAGCGGTCGACCGCTATCAGGGCATCTTCCGCGCATCGGTCGCTTCGGCGGGCAACGATCACCGCCTGGGCGCGAACGAGGCGCCCCCCGCGATCATCTCGATCTATCTCGGCGATCAGCTGGGTGCTCTTGTCGACAGCATCGTGCTGGGCAGGGAATATGTGCCGAAGAAGGCGATTCCCGGCTCCATCGGCGTGCCCGAGTCGCCCATCTTCCCCATCGATACGACGGACAGAAACCGCACTTCGCCCTTCGCATTCACGGGGAACAAGTTTGAATTCCGCATGCTCGGCTCGCAGGCCTCCGTCGCCGATCCCAACATCGTGCTCAACACCATCGTCGCCGAACTGTTCGCCGAGGCGGTGGATACCCTCTCCAAGGCGAAAGATTTCGACGCCGCGTGCGCACAGCTCACCGAAAAGCTGCTCAAGGACCATTACCGCATCATCTTCAACTTCAACGGTTACGGCCCCGATTGGGAGCCGGAGGCAGAGCGCAGAGGGCTCATCAACAACAAGACGACGGCAGACGCCGCGCTGGAGTACTTCAAGCAGGACGCGATCGACGTGTTCGTGCGCCAGGGCGTGTACACCCAGAAGGAGGTCATCGCGCGCGCGAATATCCAGCTGGAGAACTACAACAAGACCATCAACATCGAGGCGCTCACCATGATCGAGATGGCAAAGCAGGATATCTACCCCGCCGTCAATCGCTATATCACCAAACTGTGCAATGCCGTTACCGCAAAGCGCGCCGTCAGCGAGACGATCGCCTGCGAGGCGGACGTGAAGCTTCTGGAGCAGCTTTCGGGTATGAACGACGCCATGATGGCTGCCGTCTCCAAGCTGGAGAAGGACCTTGTGGAGATGCCCGAGGGTGAGGCCGCCGCAGCGGGAAAGATGGCGCACGTCATCGTGCCCGATATGGAGGCAGTCCGCTCCATTGCCGACGGCATGGAGAAGATCTGCGCCGCAGAGGACTGGCCCTATCCCACCTACAGCGAGATCCTTTACAGCGTAAAATAATTGCATGATATGCCGCCTGCACCCTTCCCTATGAAAGGGCGCGGTGGAAACAGAACGATCAAACCGCGCCTGCCGAAATTCGGCAGGCGCGGTTTTATTGTTCTTTTGCGATGAGCTCCTGCAGGACGGCGAGAAAGACTTCGCTCGCCTTGGAGAGGGTATGGTATTTTCTGCGGGCGAAGAAGAGATCGGCGTTGACGGTGGGCTCCAGCGGGCGAAAGACGAGGGCGGTGCCGTTGGTGTTGACGAGGCGGTCGATGGTGAGTGCGCAGCCCATGCCTTCCTCCACCATGAGCGCGGCGTTGTGGATGAGGTTGTGCGTGGAGAGAATGTTCAGGCGGGAAAAGTCGCTGCCCAGCCAGCCCGAAAGTTCGTTCGAGGCGAGCGCCTGCCGCGAACAGAGCAGGGGAACGGAGACGATGTCCTGCGGGCGGATGCTAGGTGCTGCGGCAAGCGGACAGTCGCTGCGCATGAGCAGCCCCCAGGTGTCGCGCACGGGCAGTTTGATGTAGTCGTACTCTGCCAGGGCGGTGTCGCCCACGAACAGGCCGAAGTCGATGAGCCCGCTGTTCAGCCGCTCCGAGACGTCCTCATCGTTTCCGCTGTACAGGTGAAAGGTGATGTCGGGGTGGCGTTCATGCACGCGCTGCATGGCGCGGATGACAAGGCGCATCCCCTCCGTCTCGCCGCAGCCGACGCTGATGTCGCCCGTCAGTGCCTCGTCCGTGGCACGGAGCGCCGCTTCGGTGCGGTCGGTGAGCTCTATGATCTCCTGCGCGCGCCGCAGCAGAAAGACGCCCGCCTCCGTCAGCGCGATCCTGCGCCGCCCGCGGTCAAAGAGCCGTTTGCCAAGCTCGTCTTCAAGGTCCATCAGCTGTTTGGAGAGCGTGGGCTGGGTGATGTGCAGCGCCTCTGCCGCCGCCGTGATGTTCTGCCGGCGCGCCACCTCAACAAAATAGCGCAAGACGCGAAGTTCCATGGATATGCCCCCTTTTTTTCTTCATGATAGCACATTCAGCCATGCCTGTCAACTATGGAAGTGTATAGAAAATAAGTATTTGCTATTATACTTTCGCTGTGATAGAATAGAGCCGATGGAAACGAAATGACGGCAGAGGAATATCGGGCGCAGATCGCAGCGCATCCGTACATCGAAGCGGGGTCGCCCGTACACGAATATATGCATCAGGCGGCGGAGGAGGCGCGGCGCATCACCGCACGCATTAACGGAGAATTTCATACGGCGGAGGAGCTTCGTGCCCTGTTTTCGCAGCTCACCGGCGCGGAGGCGGGGGAGGGCTTTGCTTTCTTTCCGCCTGTTTATACCGATTTCGGCAAAAATCTCCGCGTTGGCAGGGGCGTGTTCATCAACAGCGGATGCTGTTTTCAGGATCAGGGCGGGATCGCGCTGGGCGACGGCGTTCTCGTCGGGCATCAGGTGGTGTTTGCGACGCTCAATCACGCGCTCGATCCTCAGGATCGGGGAAGTATGACCGCCGCCCCCATCCGTGTGGAGCGCGGGGCATGGATCGGCGCGCATGCGACCATTCTTGCCGGCGTGACGATCGGCGAAAACGCCGTCGTGGCGGCGGGCGCCGTGGTCACAAAGGACGTGCCCGCCAACAGCATAGCGGCGGGCGTACCCGCAAGGGTGATAAAGCGAATTGAAACTCCCCGAGGGGAGCATTGAGGAGGTCTGATATGGAAGGTTACATTGCAAAACTGCCTGCGGGCGTGAACAGGGAGCATGTGCGCTATCGCAACCGCTTCGGCATTGTGCTGGCGGGCGATCTATACACCCCCGCACAGATGGAGGAGAAGAAATATCCCGCCGTCGTCATCGGCGCGCCCTATGGCGGCGTGAAGGAACAGGGGTCCTGCGTGTATGCGGGCGAGCTGGCGCGGCGCGGCTTTGTGGCGCTCACCTTTGATCCTTCGTTTAACGGGGAGAGCGAGGGGGAGCCGCGGCACACCTCCTCTCCGGAGATCTTTACGGAGGATTTTTCGGCAGGCGTGGATTTTTTGGGAACGCGCCCCTTTGTCGACCGCGATCGGATCGCGGCGCTGGGCATCTGCGGCAGCGGCGGCTTTGCCATCTCGGCGGCGCAGACCGATCGGCGTATCCGCGCGGTGATCACGGCAAGCATGTACGACATCTCCCGTGTGCAGGCGCGCGGCTGGGAGGACGGTATGACGCAAGAAGAGCGCTCTGCCGCGCTGGACGCGCTCGCTGCGCGCCGCTGGAAGGATGTCGATATGGGTGCGCCCGAATATATCCCGACCTTCCCCGAGGTGCCGCTCGACAAGGTGCCCGCCGAAATTCAGGGCGTGGACCGTGAGTGGTTCACCTTCTATGCCACCAAGCGCGGGCATCACCCGCGGGCGCGCGGCAACTTTACCACGATGAGCAGCATGGCGTTCATGAACTATCCGCTTGCGGCGCATATCGCCGAGATCTCGCCCCGCCCCATCCTCTTTCTGGTGGGGGAGAACGCGCATTCCAAATGGTTTTCGGAATACGCCTTCCGCGAGGCGAACGAGCCGAAGGAGCTGTACGTCGTGCCCGACGCCATCCATATCGACCTGTATGACGATACGGGCAAGATCCCCTTTGACAAGATCGAGGCGTTTCTGCGCGGGCGCTCAAGTGAGAGCGCCCGAAAAGGGCTGTGCCGCTTCGCCCGGACGGGAGGAGGCGCAGCTGCCCGAAGAGGCAGAGGGGAGTATGGTCATCATTTCGGAGGAAGGAACGAGCGCCGTCGTGACGCCGGTGCAGACGGAGGCCGCAGTGGCGCTTTTGCAGCGGCTTGCCCAAGGGGCGGTGCAGGTGACGCTCGACGACTACGGCGGATTTGAAAAGGTGGGCGATCTGGGATTCTCTTTGCCGCAGCGTGACGTGCGCACGACGGCGCAGCCCGGGGATATCATGCTCTATCGCGGCGATCAGATGGTCGTCTTTTATGGGCAGAACACTTGGTCATATACCCCGTTGGGCAGCATCGCCCTGCGCGGGGCAGAACTTTCTGATTTTTTGCATGCGGGCGAGGGGGAGCATACGTTCACCCTTGCCCTGGAAGAATAGACCGTCTGCGGGGGCATATCACCCCCGCAATTTTTTTGGAATCAAAAAGCCGCGCCGCGCAAAGAGGCGGGCGAGGGCACATGCCGATCATATGAATTATTTTCTGCAACGGGGTTGACAAAATAAAAATATATGATATAATAGAAGTACAAAATATTTTTTTGGAGGTTTATTATGAAAAAGTTGTTTAGAAGATTTTGCACTTTGATGATTGGAACTTTGTTCTGCACTGCCGTTTTTGGTTCTTTAGGAATGAGTAATGGTGCACAAATTGTCGGTGTAAAAGAGTTGGAAGCGGTTTCATTGGAGTCATCTTCTGAAATTGTTATGCCTACAAGTATCTGTACGCCGACCAAGCCTGAATTAACAAAGAAATATAATTCCGTCGCTACACAATATACATATTATGAAACATTTTCTGTTCGGACGGGTCCCAATAAAGTGTCTATTAAGGCAAGTGTTGATATAGAATGCGATATGTACTCATCGGTTTTTGGATTTTACTTGGATCCTGTTTAAGACATAATACTTTCTCGCAAGACGAATAGATTTTATCATCTGTTTGAGGAGAGTACCACTATTTTTTATGTTTATGGGATGTAAGGAGAATCATGAAGCATAACCGACTTTCTTTCCGATCGCTCTTAAATATCTCTTCCCGGCTTTCGCTGCGGGGACGGTTGCCGACGAAGATCATCACCGTCATTCTTTCGGCTTTTTCCTTTACGCTGTTTGCCGTCGGCAGCATGGGGCTCACCTACAGCGAGACCGATTGGATGGCGCGCGCCTATCTGAACTATAATGCGGAGAACGGTTACATAGCATATGCGCCGAGCGGGGGCAAGGAGCTCATGCGCACGAGTCAGTTGCGAGAACTCGAGGAGATCGTCGGTAGCGATGCGGCGTATGAGCTTGATCAACGATACACCGATACGGATCTTTCGCTGAACCATGAATGGCGGAGATTTGTTGCCGATGACGGGCGCTCCGAGATCGGGGAGGCAGACTTTTACGATTATTTCAGCAGTGTGCCGGGGTATCCCGCGGCAAGGACTGTCAGTCTGGCCGCTTCCGAAGAGGCCTATCGCTCGATCGGATTTACGCTTCTGGCGGGCAGTTATCCTGCGGCAGAGGATGAGATCGCGATCAGCGAGGCGCACTTTATGTCTTTTCAGAAGCGGGGATATGTCAATGCGGCGTCCGCCTATGTATGGCAGGGTGCAAACGGATTTTCCTATGACAGCACGCGTGAGGTGACGGAGCGCGAGACGATCTCTTCGTACGAGGATATTCTGTACAAGACGCTTGGCATGGGTGATCCCGAAGAGGAGGAGAATGCGTTTTCCTATACCATTGTCGGCGTTGTGGATACGCACTTCGACGCTGCGCACGCAGGGGAGTACTACCGGCCCATGGGCGCGCTGATGTACAGCGAACAGCATCGGGAGGGCGCCGACGCCGTGTATGCGGCATACGGCAAACAGACAGACCGCGGCACGATGAAAAAGATCGCGGCAAAGCTGCTCGATTGGGCACAGCAGCCGCAGGATCAGACGTTTGGCTTTCCGGAGCCGTACAGAATGATCTACCGCTCCTGGGCGCAGCAGCTGATCGATCAGACGGACGGGCTCGTCGTAGAACGCGACGCCATGGTCGTGCTTGGGGGCGCGGGGATCTTTTTCGGGATCTTCGCTGCGCTTCTGAACGGGTATCTGACGACGCGGAGCATCGAGACAAAGGAAAAGAAGGTTGGGATTTTGCGCTCAATGGGCGCAAGCACGCGTGAAGTCTTTCTGATCGTCTTTGCCGAGGTCGTTCTGCTTGCAACGTGCATCTTTCTTCTCGCCCTGGCCGCCTCGTTGGGCATCTACTTCGGCTGGCTGAGGGGCTTTTCGCAATTTGAGGCGTTCGGCGTGTCGAGTTTTGTCTACAACGGCTGGACGGTGCTCATTTTGGCGGCATTCAGTTACGGGGTGCCGCTGCTGTGTTCGGTGCTGCCGCTGAGAAAATTTTTCCGGCGGAGCATCATGGAATGCATTTCGGGCAGCGGCGGGAAAAGTTCGCCGCATCACATAAAAAAGCGGGCGAGGGCGCATGTATAAAATAAACTGAAATGTCGAAAAATATCGTATGAGGGGGCGCAAAGGCGCCTCTTTGTGTATATCGCGCGGGCGGCGGTGTATTTTCATCATTTTTTCACCGTCCCATTTTATAAACATCTTGACATTATGCTAAGCTTGCGTTACAATGAATGAAAAAGGCAGGTGAGAAGGCAATGCAATTTCTTACGTTGGAAAATGTCTGTAAACAATATCATACGGGAGATATTGTGGTCGACGCGCTCAAAGACGTCTCGTTTGAGCTGACGGACGGCGATTTTGCGGTGGTGCTCGGCTCTTCGGGGGCGGGCAAGACGACGCTTCTGAACCTTCTGGGCGGCATGGACGACGCGACGTCTGGCAAGATCTTTCTCGACGGAAAGGATGTGACGGCGCTGAACGCGCGCGGACTGACCGAATACCGCCGCAACGATGTGGGGTTCGTCTTTCAGTTCTATAATCTGATGCCCAATCTTACGGCGCTGGAGAATGTTGAGATCGCGGTGGAGATCTGCAAGGACGCGCTTGATCCCGAGGAGATCCTGCGCGAGGTGGGGCTTGAGGAGCGGCTGAAAAACTTCCCGGCGCAGCTTTCGGGCGGGGAGCAGCAGCGCGTCTCCATTGCGCGCGCGCTTGCAAAGAACCCCAAACTTCTGCTGTGCGACGAGCCGACGGGCGCGCTCGACTATAAGACGGGTAAGGTGATCTTGAAGCTGCTGCACGATGTTTCGAAGCGGCAGAATCGCCTTGTCGTCGTCGTGACGCACAACTCTGCGTTGAAGGACATGGCGGATAAGGTCATCTATATCAAGAGCGGAAAGATCGAGCGGATGGAGAGCAATGCCTCGCCCCGCCCCATCGAGGAGATCGAATGGTAAACGCATATCTCAAGACGGTGGGCAGAATGTTCCGCAAACATATCACCCGCTTCTTTTCCATCATTCTCATCGTGCTGATCAGCGTGGGTTTTGTCTCGGGCGTGGGCAGCTCGGCTGAGTTCATCTATGCCTCTCTCTCTGATTACTATACCGAGAAGAATGTGAGCGATCTCATTCTGAAGAGCACGGCAGAGGAGGGCTTTTCCGACGAGGAGATCGCCTTGCTGCGCGAGCGTTACGGCGCGGAGAATGTGAATACGGGCATGTCTGTGGACGTCACCCTCACGATTGAGGGGGAGGAGCGGCTGATCCGCCTGTATTTTCTTGACAGCTTCGGGCAGGAGAGCGTGAACATGCGTGACGTTGCAGGGTCGCAGGCGGGAACGGGCAGCTATGTGCAGGCCGCTGCGGAAGAGAGCGACAACAAGCTGGCAGAGATCCCGCTCGGCACCGTTATCGAACTCTCCTTTGCGGATATCCTGACGCAGCTTGCCGAGGAGAACGGGACGGAGCTCGCGTTCGACGAGAGCTGGCTGGATTCCCTCGCGCCCGTATCCGTCGAGGTGACTTCCTGCGAACGGAGTCCGCTCACCTTTGCACTCGACGGGGAGCCGAGCTATCTCAACCCCGCCGATACGCCCGTGCCGGATACCGTGAACGCGGTGAACGAACTTATCACCCTGGACGGCATTCTCTATCTTCCCTATTCCGCGATCCCCAGTGTGAGGGATATTGTGCCGGAGCAGTTTTTGCCCTTTGTCGACGAGGCGACGCTGGATACGCCGCTGCTCGGGCGGGGCGACGCATATGTCGCCTTTTCCGATCGCACGGTATTCCGCGCCTATTCGGCGGAGTATGAGACATATCTTGCCGAGGAGTGCGCGGCGGCCGCCGCCCTCGTCGGCGGCGCAGAGGTCATCACGCTGGAGGACAATTACAGCTTCGTCTCCCTCAAGTCCTATGCCGACAAGGTACTCGGCATAGGGTATGTGCTCATGGTCGCCTTTCTGTTCGTGACGGCGCTGGTGGCGCTCTCGACGATGACCCGCCTTCTGGAGGAGGAGCGCGGGCAGATCGCCTGCATGAAGACGCTGGGCTATTCGGCGCCGCGCATCGTCATTCGCTACCTCTTCTTCGCCATGATCGCCACGGGCATCGGCGGGGTCGCCGCCTACTTCGTGGGTACGGGGGTGGCGCAGCTCATCTATATCGTGTTCAACTATTCCTTTGCCATGCCGCCCATGCCCTCCGCCTTTTCCGTGGTCTACTTTCTGATCACCTTTGCGGTGGTGGCGCTCTCCGTACTCATTGCCACGGCGGCGCAGGGCGGGAAGCTCTCGCAGCAGAAGCCTGCCGATCTGTTGCGCCCCAGAGTGCCCAAGGCGGGCAAAAAGGTATTTCTGGAGCGCATCCCCATCATCTGGAGCCACCTGTCCTTCAAATATAAGTCCACGCTGCGCAACGTGCTGCGCTACCGCAACCGCTTTCTGATGACCGTGATCGCCGTCGCCATTGCAACGGCGCTCGTCCTTGCGGGGCTTGCACTGCTCGACATCTGCCTCACGGGCACGATACAGTCCGTCTCCGTTATGGGCATCGCCATTCTTGTCGTCGTGTTTGCGGGGCTTCTGACGGCGGTGGTCATCTATACGCTGACGAACATCAACATCAGCGAGCGCAACCGCGAACTTGCGACGCTGATGGTGCTCGGCTACTACAACAACGAGGTGGCAAGCTATATCTACCGCGAGATCTATATCGACACGGTCGTCGGCATCATCTTCGGCTATCCGCTTTCGCTGCTGCTCATCCGCCTGCTCTTCTGGATCATCGGCATGGGGACGCTGGCGGGGGTGTCGTGGTACGTCTGGCTGCTGGCGCCCGTGTTGGTGCTGCTCTTTACTTTCCTCGTCACGCTGCTGCTGCGCCGCAAGATCGTGCGCATCGACATGAATGAATCGCTCAAGGCGATCGAATAGGGAGCGCGGCTTATGACGGGAGAATTTCGGCTGCTCATTCCGTGCGCTGCGGGCGCGGAGGGCTGCGTGAAGCGGCAGCTCAGGGCGCTCGGCTACGGCGACTGCCCCGCTCACGGCGGGCGCGTTGCGCTCACGGGCGGCTGGGCGGACATCGCCCGCCTGAACATATGGCTGCGCGCCGGGGAGCGCGTGCTCATCGAGCTTGCACGGTTTCGGGCAGACACGTTCGACATGCTCTTTGAAGGCATATACGATCTGCCGTGGGAGGAGTATCTCTCGGGCAGAGAGCGCATCCTCATGGACGGGAAATGCGTGAAGAGCAAACTTATGGCGGTCAAGGCGACGGGCGGCGTGGCAAAAAAGGCCCTCTTAAAGCGGCTTGCCGAGAGGGCGGGGGTGACGCGGTTCGGCGAAAAGGGTCCCCGCGCCGTCGTGGGCGTCTCCGTTCTGGAGGATGAGGTGAGCGTCACTTTGGATACCTCGGGCGATGGGCTGCACAAGCGCGGATATCGTACGCTTGCCTACGAAGCACCCCTCAAAGAGACGACTGCCGCCGCCCTGCTCGAATACGCCTATTATCGGCGGGAAAAGCCGTTTGCCGACGTGTTCTGCGGCAGCGGCACGCTGCCCATCGAGGCGGCGCTGTATGCCTGCAACATAGCCCCGGGGCTGCACAGAGCGTTCGACTTTATGCACTGGCATTGTGCGCCCGCGGTGCTCGATCGCGCGCGGGAGGAGGCGGAGGATCTGCGCTTCCGCGGCGTCGTGGCGCCCGTCTATGGCGGCGACATCTCGCCCAAGGCGATCTCCATTGCCCGCTATCATGCCGCGCGTGCGGGCATTGCGGAACATATCGAATGGAAACAGGCAGATATGCGCAGCTTTTCGAGTGAAGCGGGCGGCGGAGTGATTGTGAGCAATCCCCCCTACGGCGAACGGCTGCAGGAGAGTGATCTCTTCGGCTTGTACCGCGATTTTTCGCGCATGTACCGCCGCCTTGCGGGGTGGGACTGCGTGTTCCTTTCCGCCTATCCCGCGGCGGAGCGCGCGTTCGGCAGGGCAGACCGCAAGAGAAATGTGACGAACGCGCAGCTTGAATGCCGCGCATATTCCTACCGCGGCGGAAAAAGCTATGACGGAAATGTGAAAAATTGTTAAAATCTGTAAACCAACGTGTAACTTTGTTGACAAAGGAGCATGCGTCGGTTATAATCAAGTTGTTCAGATAAATACAATACATACGGAGGCAATTATGCAAATCAATAAGTACTTTATCAGATTGCTGCAATGCATCAAGAGGCTGGAGGAGATCAACGTCGTTCCGGGCGAGAACAGGCTCTCGCAGACGGAATTCCGGCTGCTTGCCGAGGTCGTCATCGAAAACGATCGCGGCAGGGAGATCATCTCTTCCGAGCTTGCAAGAAGGCTGGGTATTACAAGGTCTGCCGTGTCGCAGATCGTGACCAAGCTGGAAAAACGCGGGGTGGTACAGCGCTTTTCCTCCGATTCCGATCGCAAGATCGCCTATATCCGCCTCTCCGACGACGCCGCGCAGACGGTCGCCGAGTACAGCAGCTGCGTCGACGAGATCATGGATCTCGTCATCAAGGAGTTTGGCGACGAGCGGCTGCGCAATCTGCTCTCCGAGTGCGAACAGCTCGACGAGACTTTTGAAAAGATCCTGCGCAAGCGAAGGGGCGAGGGAAGGCCGCGCAGGCAGGAAGGCGAGCCTACATGCTGAGACTGACGGAGATCTGCAAAGACTATAAGATCGACGCGGGCGTGGTGCATGCGCTCAAGGGCGTCAGCCTTGCCTTCCGCCGCAACGAGTTTGTCAGCATTCTCGGGCAGTCGGGCTGCGGCAAGACGACGCTGCTCAACATCATCGGCGGGCTCGACAGCTATACCTCCGGCGATCTGGTCATTCAGGGCAAGTCCACCCGCTATTTCCGCGACAGCGATTGGGACGTGTACCGCAATCACCGCATCGGGTTCATCTTTCAGTCGTATAACCTCATCCCGCACCAGACGGTCCTGGGCAATGTGGAGCTTGCGCTCACCATCTGCGGCATCGGCAGGGAGGAGCGCAGAAGGCGCGCTGTGCATGCGCTCGAGCGCGTGGGGCTGGGCGAGGAGCTGAACAAGCGGCCCAACCAGCTCTCGGGCGGGCAGTGCCAGCGCGTCGCCATTGCGCGTGCGCTCGTCAACGATCCCGATATCCTGCTGGCGGACGAGCCGACGGGCGCGCTCGACAGCGAGACGAGCGTGCAGATCATGGAGCTCATCAAGGATATCGCGGGCGAGCGGCTCGTCATCATGGTCACGCACAACCCCGACCTCGCCGAAAGATATTCCACGCGCATCGTGCGGCTGAAAGACGGACAGGTCGAGTCGGACTCCAACCCCTATTCGCAAGAGGAGGAGGAAGCCGAACGCAGCGGCGAGGGCGGGCAGTGGAACGCCGCCGAAGAGGAGGACGCTGCGCGCATCCGCAACGAGCGGCGGCGTAGCGGAGAGAGGAGCAAGGCGCGCCCTGAAAAGGCGCGCACAAAGATGAGCTTTCTCTCGTCGCTTGCACTCAGCGGCAAAAATCTGCTCACCAAGAAGGCGCGTACGACGCTCACGGCGTTTGCGGGCAGCATCGGCATCATCAGCGTATGCCTCGTTCTGGCGCTTTCCAACGGATTTAACAGCTATGTCGCCAAGACGGAAGAGGATATGCTCTCGTACTATCCCGTGCAGATCACGGAGTCGGCGTTCGACGTCACCTCGATCATGGCGAATTTCAGCGGTGCTTCCGAGATGCCAGATCTGAGCGAGCTGGGCGATCAGGTGTATATCAATTCCGTCGTGACAGGCATCGCGCAGGGGCTTTCCGTGCACAACAACATCAGCGAGACCTATCTCAATTATCTCTCTGCGATGGATCCTGCGCTCTACCATGCCATCCAGTACGACTACGGCGTGGGACTTTCTGACAATCTGTTTACCGCTGTGATGACGGGAACGAATTCTGAAAATGTCGTTGAGCGGTATATGTCGTTGAGCGAACTGAAGGCGTTTTATACACAGGAATTGACGACGCAGGCGACGGAATATGCCGAGCTTGCCTACATGGTGGACTATCTGGGCGGCGTCGTCGACAAAATGCCGGGGACCTCCGATCTTGAATCGGAGGAGTTCGGGGCATATGTGCAGTCTCAGTACGAGGTAATCGCGGGGCATTTCCCCGAGGCGGCGAACGAAGTCGTGCTGGTGGTGGGCGACAACAACGACATGCTCGATCTTACGCTGGCGCAGCTGGGTTTTATCTCCGAGCCGACCTTTTTGTCGCTGTTCGACCTCGGCGAGGACGGATCTGCGGAGGAGGGGGAGTATCTCGCCCTCTCGTACGAGGAGATCCTGAACAAGGAATTTGTGCTCTATTATAACGACGCGGTCTATACGGCGAATGAAAACTATTCCCCCTTCAACCCGACGGGCGCCGCCTACCCCTTCACCTATTCGGGGGAGCGGGAGTCTCTTGCCGTGTCGGAGGACGAGGGCATGGTCCTTCGCGTGAGCGGGATATTGCGCCTGCAGGAGGGCATGACGTACGGCTGCCTTTCGAGCGGGCTGAACATCACCGAGGCGCTTGCGGAACAGTACATTGCGCACAACCTGCAGTCGCAGATCGTGGCGTGGATGCAGGACCCCGACAACGGGCTCTCCTATACGATGGGCGAGGAGGAATATACGCTGTATCCTTCCCCCGCGGAGCATCTGAACGAGGACTTCTACACGCAATATACGGTGGGCGGCATGACGATGTACATTTCGGTGAGCAACGAGTCCGCCGTGCGCTATGTGGGCGGGGCGACCTCGCCCAATGCGGTGTCGCTCTATCTCATCGACTTTGAGAGCAAGGAAGAGGTGCTCAGCTACCTCGACCGCTGGAACGAGATGTGCGAAAGCGGCGAAAGCTACGGCGGCATACCGCTGAGCGAGGAGGATAAGATCACCTATACCGACACGGTGGGGCTGCTCATGGGCATGGTGCAGACCATACTCGATGTCATCACCTATGTGCTTGTGGGATTCACCGCCATCTCGCTCGTCGTCTCGTCGATCATGATCGGCATCATCACCTATGTGTCCGTGGTCGAGCGCGTGAAGGAGATCGGCGTGCTGCGTTCGCTGGGCGCGCGCAAGCAGGATATCCGCAACCTGTTCAATGCCGAGACCTTCATCATCGGGCTTGCCGCGGGGCTTATCGGCGTTGCCGTGACCTATCTTCTCGAGATCCCCATCAACGCCATCATCTATTCGCTCACCGGCATCAGCGGCATCGCCGCGCTGCCGCTGCTCACGGCGGGCATCATGGTGCTCATCAGCGTGGCGCTCACGCTCATCTCCGGGCTGATTCCCGCGTCTGCCGCCGCAAAGAAGGATCCCGTCATTGCACTGCGTACGGAATAAAGCGCGCGGCGAAGGGGCATACTGTCAGCAGAAAACAGACGAGGTGACGGTATGGCGAATAAGAAAAAGCTGAAAAAGCTCAGCGACGAAGAATACGAAACATATCTCCGCTCTCTTTTGGAAGGAGAGGAGAACACATGAAGAAAGGGGCGCCTCCGCAGTTAACGGAGGCGCCCCTTTGCATATCCTTCTGTTCATGTGCGCCGCCTGCGGCGGCATAACGGCGGATGATCTTGCATACAATGGTGCGTGCGAAAATATCGTTCCCCCGCCAAGCGAAAGAGGCGGCGCATCGCCCTGGCGCTTGCCGCCCTGCTCTGCGCGGGGTTTGTGCTCTATGTGCATTACAATGTGACGCAGACCATCGTCTCCGTCGCAGAACGCACCCTGCGCGCCGAGGCGGCGCGCGCCGTCAACGAGGCGGTCTTTCTCGCGCTCTCGGAGGGGGTGGGGTACGACGCCCTCGTGCACGTCACGCGGGACGAGGCGGGCGGTATCTCGTCGCTCACGGCGGATATGTATGTCGTCAATCAGATCGCACGCACGACCGCCTCCGCAGCGCAGGAACGGCTGGAGGCGTCGGGCGGGGAGATCGGCGTGCCGCTCGGTGCCTTCTTCGGGCTGGACGCCTGGGCGGGTGCGGGGCCGGAGATCGCGGTAAAGATCCTTCCCGTCTGCCATGTGCTGTGCACCTTTTCGTCCGATTTTTCGGGCGCGGGGATCAATCAGACGCGTCATGCGATCTATCTGCACGTCGTTGCCGATATCTCTATCGTCTTTTCGGCACGGACGAGGCAGTTCAGCGTGGAATCGGAGGTGCTGCTTGCCGAGAGCGTCCTCGTCGGAAAGGTGCCCGAGATGTATCTTCAGGGCGATCTGTTTTCGGGCGGGGCGAGCGCCTCGATGCGGGCGACGACGGCGGGTGTGCCGTCGGAGATCTGACAGTGCGCGAGGGCGGCGTGCAGGGCGTCGTCTCTGTACAGCGCCAGAAGCGCCTCGGCAAGGCGGGGGAGCTCTTCCTCCGCCAGCATGCGGCAGAGACCGCGGTCGCAGAAATAGGCGGCGTTGGCGAGCTGATCCCCGCGCGAACAGCGGGCGAGGGGGACGAGCAGGGCGGGCTTTTTGAGGGCGAGCAGCTCGAAGATCGTATTACTGCCCGCGCGGCTGAGGACAAGGTCGCACGCTGCATAGGCGCTGCCCATATCCGCCTCATATTCGCGCTGGACATATCCGGGCGGCGGGTCGGCGAGCACATTGCCCCTGCCGCAGAGGTGCAGGATGCGCCAGGAGCGCAGCAGCTCGTTCAGATTTTGCCGCACCGCCTCGTTGAGCGTGCGGCTGCCGCTGCCGCCGCCCAAAACGAGCAGCACCGGCCGTTCCCCCCATAGCCGATAGCGGACGCGCGCCTCCGTACGGCTGCGCGCAAACAGCTCCCGCCGCATGGGGGAGCCGGTGCATACGCCGTGGCGAAAGCGCTCTGCCGTCTCGGGGAAGGAGGTGAGCACGTTCTTGCACAGGCGCGCCATCATGCGTGTCGCCAGCCCGGGCGTGAGGTCGCTCTCGTGTGTGAGCGCGGGAATATGCAGCCTGTGCGCCGCGTGTACGGCGGGATAGCTTGCAAACCCGCCCTTGGAAAAGACGAGGTCGGGCGGATCGGCACGCAGCAGCCGGCACGCCTTTTTTTCCGCCGCGACCAGCCGCACGGGGATGGTGAGGTTGCGCGGGGTGAAGGAGCGGACGAGCTTGGGGCAGTCCACCTGCAAAAAGGGATATCCCGCGCCCTCGACGAGGGCCTTTTCGATGCCGCCTGTGCCCATATAGGTGATGCGGTAGGTCCTGCGCAGCGCATCCATGACGGCAAGATTGGGCGTCACATGCCCCGCGCTGCCGCCGCCGCAGAAGAGAAGATGTTTCATCTTTTACAGTATATTCCGGGCGGGGCGGTTTTATTGACCGAATGCTATGCGCGGTAGCGGGCGGCGATGCGCTGCGCCTCCTTCTCGACCGCCTCCGCAAGCGAAGCGGGGGAGAGCACGGTGAGGCCCGCGCCCGCAGAGAGGATCTTGCTCACGAGCGATTCGTCGTCGGGCAGCGCCACCTCGGCGATCCAGCCTGCGTCGCGCCGCACGATGTTTTCGATGCCCAGCCACTCCTCGGCAAAGGGCAGCGCCGCGCGTTCGATCGCAAAGCGCACGAGCAGGGTATTGCCCTCGTCCTGCCAGAAGGAGAGGGGCAGATCCTCCCGCGAGAAGGGCAGGCGTTCGAAGTGTTCGCCCGTGCCGAGGACGGAGCGGATGCGCCCCAGCTTGAACAGGCGAAATTCTTTGCGCAGCATGCAGAAGGCGTAGACGTACCAGATGTTCTGTTTGAGCACGAGCAGATGGGGCAGAACGCGCCGCTGCGTATGTTCGCCCTCGCGCGAGATATAGTCGAGGAAGAGCGTCTCCTGCGTGCGGATGGCGTTTTCGATGCAGGAGAGCTTGTCGGAAAAGCGGTGTGTGTCTCCCCACGAGCCGCTGTCCACCAGAATGTCGCCCGCGAGCATGGGGGTGCGCTCCGTCTTATATTGCGATGTGAGTTTTTCGATGGCGGAGGAGAGCGCGGGATCGCTGAGCTGTTCCTGCATGGCGAGCATCGCCCCCAGCGTGCGGTCGTATTCCTCGCGCGTGAAGAGCCCCTTGGGCAGTTTATAGGAGTCGGAGATATAGATCCCCCCGTTTGCGCCGCGCGCCACGTCGATGGGGATGCCCGCCACGGTCAGCTCGTCGACATAGCGGTAGACGGAGCGGATGGAGCAGTCGTATTTCTGCGCAAGTTCGCGCGCTCTCACCTTGCGCTTTGCAAGCAGCGTGAACAGGATGCCGATTATGATCTGAAACTTCATATTTCCTCCAAAATCGATCTTTTGTCTGCAATTATTCTACCATATATGACAATATATGTCAAGTATTTGGGCTATAATGGAGGCAAGAGGTGAAACATGACGGGCATACAGAGGCAGTTGGAACAGTATGAGCGGGAAAGAAGGGCGCGGCGCGACGAGGCGCTTTTGCACAGCATCGCGCATGTGAGCGCGGAGGAGCTGCTGCTGCGGCTTGCCCGCGCGCAGGGACTGAACGAAGCGGGGCGCATGCTGGCGCACGCAGGCGGGGAAATTCGCCGCTGCGGGGCAGAATTTTCACAAAATCATGCCGTATCATTTGACAAAGGCGACGTGCCTGTACTATAATGGGGGCATGAAAAAGATGTATTTGGCAATCTATGGCGAAACGTACGCGTATTATCCCGTTGAATAATACGTCTTTTTGCGCGTAGATCGTCGGATCCCATTGTACCGTTTGCGGTTTGCGCACGAGGGGCGCGGACCGTTTTTTTGTTTCCCTCGGCGCAGGCGCAAAATATTACAGCAAGGAGAATGTAACAGTGAAAGGAAACGTCATGGACACGCTGCGCTCCCGCGGCTTCGTCAAACAGGTGGTATTTGAAGAGGAACTGTACAAGATGCTCGGGGAGGAGAGCGTGCCCTTTTACATCGGCTTCGATCCGACGGCAGACAGCCTGCACGTGGGGCATTTCATGCAGCTCATCGCCATGAGGCACATGCAGGACGCGGGCCACAGGCCCATCATTCTCATCGGCGGCGGCACCGCGATGATCGGCGACCCCTCGGGCAGAACGGATATGCGCTCGATGATGACGCGCGAGACGATAGAATACCATGTGGAATGCTTCAAAAAGCAGATGGCGCGCTTCATCCGCTTTGACGGCGAGAAAGGCGCGATCGTGGTGAACAACGCCGACTGGCTGATGAACCTGAACTATATCGACTTTCTGCGCGAGATCGGCGTGCACTTCTCCGTGAACAAGATGCTCACGGCAGAATGCTTCCGTTCGCGCATGGAGCGGGGACTCTCCTTCCTCGAATTCAACTATATGCTCATGCAGGCATATGACTTTTTGGTGCTCTTCCGCAAATACGGGTGCGCGCTCGAGCTGGGCGGCGACGACCAGTGGAGCAACATTTTGGCGGGGGCGGACCTCATCCGCCGCAAGGAGCAGAAGCCCGCGTTTGCCATGACCTTTACGCTGCTCACCACGAGCGACGGCAAGAAGATGGGCAAGACGCAGAAGGGCGCCGTCTGGCTGGACGAGAACAAGACAAGCCCCTACGAATTCTATCAGTATTGGCGCAACACGGCGGACGAGGACGTGGAGAAGTGCTTCAAGCTGCTCACCTTTTTGCCGCTTGACGAGATCGCGCAGCTGTGCGCGCACCGCGACGAGCGCATGAACGCCGCAAAGGAGCGGCTCGCCTTCGAGCTGACCAAGCTGGTGCACGGCGAGGAGAAGGCGATGCTCGCCCAGTCGCAGGCGCGCGCCGCATTCGGCGGCGAGGGGGATATGCCCGTGCGCGAGATCCCGGCGGACACCGCCAACGTCGTGGGCGCGCTCGTTGCGGCGGGATTGTGCAAGAGCAACGGCGAGGCGAGAAGGCTTGTGGAGCAGGGCGGCGTCTCCATCGGCGATGAAAAGGTGACGGACGTCAACGCCCCCCTGCCG
This sequence comes from uncultured Clostridia bacterium, assembly GCA_944337235.1. Lineage (GTDB taxonomy): Bacteria > Bacillota > Clostridia > Christensenellales > Borkfalkiaceae > Gallimonas. Next base: position 43,047 of record CALVLK010000006.1, on the reverse strand, counting down.
CAGGGCGATTTTATCCTGCACAAGGGCAAGAAGGTGCACCTGAAGGTGACAAGAAGGGCATGAGCTATATCAGCATCGTCGGCGAGGCGTACAGCGAGAAGGTGATCGAAAAATCGCGCTTTCTCACCTACTGCGCGCACGTGGAGGACGAGGAGGAGGCAAAGGCGTTTCTGGCGCGCGTGCGCGCGCTGCATCCGCTTGCAACGCACGTCTGTTACGGCTTCGTCGCAGACCGGCCGGGCAATCTGCAGCGCTTTTCCGACGACGGAGAGCCGCAGGGCACGGCGGGCATGCCCATTCTGAACGTCATCAAGGCGCAGAAGCTGGTGCAGACGGCGGTCGCCGTCGTGCGCTATTTCGGCGGCATCAAGCTGGGTGCGGGCGGGCTGACGCGCGCATATGCGTCCTCCGCCTCCGAGGGGCTTGCCGCGGCGGAGCGGCGGACCTATGAGCCCTGCGTAAAGTTACGTATCTTTGTCGACTATCCGCAGGTGAACGCGGCGCTGCGCTTTCTGGAGGGCAGCGAGGTGCTTGCACGCGACTATGCGGCGCGGGCAGAGTTTCTCGTCGCCGTGCGCTCGGCGGCGGAGGAGCGCTTTCTGGCGTCGCTTTATGACTGCCTGAACGGCAGGGTAGAGACGCGTGAGGAGGGGCGGTGCGACTATGCCTTTCCTGCACGGTCTTAATAAAACAGAGAGGAAAACAGAGATGGAATGGATCAGACGGGATGTCTGCAAAGAAAAGCCGAAGGCGGGCACTGCGCTCGGCTTCGGCAAATACTTTACAGACTATATGTTCACGATGAATTACACCAGGGGGCAGGGCTGGCACGACGCCTGCATCCGCCCCTATGAGCCCTTTCGGCTCGACCCCGCAACGAGCATTCTGCACTATGCGCAGGGCGTGTTCGAGGGGATGAAGGCGTTCCTTCAGCCGGACGGGAGCGTATGCGTCTTTCGCCCCGATGAGAACTGGGCGCGCATGAACCGCTCGGCAGAGCGCATGTGTATGCCGCAATTTCCCCCCGAACTGGCGCAGGAGGGGCTGGAACGGCTGCTGCGCATCGAGCGCGATTGGATCCCGCGCGGGCGGGGGAACGCGCTGTATATCCGCCCCGTCATGATCGCGACGCGCGCGATGCTCGGCGTGCACGCCTCGACGGAATATCTCTTCTACATCATCCTCTCCCCCGTCGGCAGCTATTATGCCCACGGGCTGGAGCCGACCAGATTGCTGGTCGAGGACTTCTATGTGCGCTCCGCCATCGGCGGCACGGGCGAGGCGAAGTGCCTCGGCAATTATGCCGCGAGCATGAAGGCGGGGGAACGCGCCGAGGAGCTCGGGTTCGATCAGGTGCTCTGGCTGGACGCTGCGGAAAAGCGGTATGTGGAGGAGGTGGGCAGCATGAACATCTTCTTCGTGATCGGGGAAGAGGTGGTCACGCCCGCGCTCGTCGGCTCCATACTGCCCAGGATCACCCGCAAGAGCTGCTTAAAGATCCTGCGCGACGGCGGCTATCGGGTGAGCGAGCGGCGCATCGCCATTGATGAGGTGATCGCGGCGGCACAGGACGGCAGCCTGAAAGAGGCCTTCGGTACGGGCACGGCGGCGGTCATCTCGCCCGTCGGGCTCATCCGCTACCGCGATCGTGACTATACGATCGGCGACGGAAGGATGGGCGCGATCACGAAGATGCTTTACGACAGCGTGACGGGCATCCAATACGGGGAGAGGGAGGACGTCTACGGCTGGAGAAAACCCGTTCCCATGAGCGAAGCGGGGGAATAGTCGGGCAGATAGGCATGGGCGAGCGCGCGCAATGCGGGCTGATCGGCCGCCGCGCTCTCATCCTGCACGGCGACGGTGAAAAAGCCTGCCTCCTTTGCGCTGCGGACGCCGCTGACGATGTCCTCGAATACGGCGCATTCTTTGGGCATGAGCGCAAGCCTCTCTGCGGCGAGCAGGTAGACGTCGGGGAAGTTTTTGCCCCGCGCCGCCTCCTCGGTCGTGACGAATACAGAGAAGAGGGAGCGCACGCCGCAGCGTTCGAGCGCGGGCAGAAAGAGGTCCGTCCTGCTCGAGGTGGCAAGTGCGAGCGTTACGCCGTGTGCGTGCAGCGCCTGCAAAAATTCCCCGGCGTGCGGTTTGAGCGGAATGCGCAGGCGGTATTCCTCGCGGATCATCTGCATCCATTCCGCCTGGATGTCCTGCACGGATTCGGGCAGAAGGTAGCGCTCCTTGGTATATGCCGCCGCCTCGGGAAAGGTCATGTGCTTGACCGCCTCGGTGTACGCCCCGTCGACGGGGATGCCGCGCGCCGTAAGAAAGCGCACGTCGATCTCCGCCCAGGCGCCCAGCGAGTCGAGCAGCGTTCCGTCTAAGTCGAATATGGCGCCGCGGTGTGAAAATTGCAGCTGCATAACTCCTCCTCTCTTGGTCATAGGGGGAGTGTAACATATTTTTTGTATTCTGTCAAACAGGCGCTTGCATATTTCGCGGTGCTGTGGTATGATATTGGTATGAAACTTGTCATCGAAGTGGACGATCTCTGCTGCGAAAAGTGCGCAACGCGCGCCGAGCGCGAGCTCATGCTCATGGACGGCGTGTCGGCGGCGCGTTCCGTGTATGAGAAGAATATCATCCTGGTGGAGACGACGCTGCCCGAGGCGCCCCTGCGGGAATGCCTGGAGGAGATGGGGCTGCAGGTAACAAAGATCCGCCCGCGCAAGGGGATCTTCGGCTGAGCATAAAGTGCTTAAAATCGCTTGCAATTTGGCGGCGATTGGGCTATAATCGAAACAACAGAAAATTGTGGCGTTTACAGAGGACGCGTTCTTTGCGCATACCCGCTTGCAGAGAGTTCCCGTGCGGTGAAAGGGAACAGCGGCGCGCACGGGGTATCACCTCTCAGCCTGCGGGGGGAACGGCTTTGCCAAGTAACTTCGCACGGGTGCGCAGCCCGTTATCCCATGCGGCAAATGTCGGTTTGTTTTGGTGGTCATAAAGTCATCGTATTTTATCCAAAATACGGTGGCTTTTGTTGTTTATTTTATCAGGTTTAGGAGGAGTTGCATGTATCGGAAGGTAGACACATCGCTGAATTTCGTCGGCCGCGAGCAGGAGGTCATTGGCTTCTGGAAGGAGAATCATATCTTTGAGAAGTCGATCAAAAAGAACGAGGGCGGGGAGGAGTTCTCCTTCTTCGACGGCCCGCCCACGGCGAACGGAAAGCCGCACATCGGGCATATTCTGACGCGCGTAATGAAGGATATCATCCCGCGCTATCAGACGATGAAGGGCAAGCACGTTCTGCGCAAGGCTGGCTGGGATACGCACGGCCTGCCCGTGGAGCTCGAGGTGGAAAAGTCGCTCGGTCTCGACGGAAAGAAGCAGATCGAAACGTACGGCATCCGCGCCTTCAACGAGCAGTGCAAGCGCTCGGTGTGGAAATATACGGACGAGTGGCGCAAGATGAGCGAGCGCGTGGGGTATTGGGTGGATATGGACAACCCCTATGTCACCTATCACGACGACTATATCGAATCGGTGTGGTGGGCCCTCAAAGAGATCCACAAGAAGGGGCTTTTATACAAGGGGCACAAGATCGTGCCCTATTGCCCGCGCTGCGGGACGGCGCTCTCCTCGCACGAGGTGGCGCAGGGATATAAGACGGTGAAGGAGACCTCTGCCGTGGCGCGCTTTGCCGTGAAGGGCAGGGAGAACACTTATATCCTCGCCTGGACGACGACGCCCTGGACGCTGCCCTCGAACGTGGCGCTGTGCATGAATCCCGACGAGGACTATGTAGAGATCGTATCGGACGGCGTGCACTATATCCTGGCGGAGGCGCTCGTGCCCTCCTTCTTTGAAGAATATGAGGTGGTCGACCGCCGCAAGGGGCTGGACTATGAGGGGACGCAATACGAGCCCCTCTTCCCCTATGCCGCGGGGCTGCTGCGCGAGAGCAAGAACGAGTGGTCGCGCGTCTACGAGGTGGTGTGCGACGGGTACGTCACGCTGACGGACGGCACGGGCGTGGTGCACATTGCGCCCGCCTTCGGCCAGGACGACTATAACGTGGGCAAGCGGTACCGCCTTCCCGTCATCTCGCTTGTGAACGAGCAGGGAAAATTCGACGAACGCTGCCCCGAGCTGGACGGATTGTTCATCAAAAAGGCGGACCCCGTGGTGCTGCGCCTTTTAAAGGAGAGCGGAAAGCTGTTCCGCGCGCTGCCCTTCGAACACGACTACCCGCATTGCTGGCGGTGCGATACGCCGCTCATGTACTATGCGCGTTCGAGCTGGTTCATCGAGGTGACCAAGGTGAAGGAGCGCCTGCTGGCGGCAAACCGCTCCGTGAACTGGATGCCCGAGACCATCCGCGACGGCCGCATGGGCAACTTCCTGGAGAATGTGATCGACTGGGGTCTCTCGCGCGACCGCTATTGGGGGACGCCGCTGCCCGTATGGGTGTGCGAGGACTGCGGCGCGATCGAGGTCATCGGGTCACGTGCGGAGCTCGAAGAGAAGTGCGGCGCGCCCGCGGGCATGGAGCTGCACCGCCCCTATGTGGACGAACTCACCTGCAAGTGCCCCAAGTGCGGGGGCACCTGCCGCCGCACGCCCGAGGTCATCGACTGTTGGTTCGACTCCGGCTCCATGCCCTTTGCGCAATATCACTATCCCTTTGAAAACAAAGATCTGTTCGAGGAGACCTTCCCCGCAGATTTCATCTCGGAGGCGGTGGATCAGACGCGCGGCTGGTTCTATACGCTGCTTGCGATCTCGACCATCCTTTTCGATCGGGCGCCCTTTGAAAACTGCATCGTGCTCGGCCACGTCAACGACGCAAACGGCGTCAAGATGAGCAAGCACAAGGGCAACGTCGTCGATCCCTGGTCGGTGCTCGACAAGCAGGGTGCCGACGCCGTGCGCTGGTACTTCTATACGAGCAGCGCGCCGTGGATCCCCTCGCGCTTCGGGGCGGACGCCGTGTCTGAGGTGCAGCGCAAATTCCAGGGCACGCTGTGGAACACCTATGCCTTCTATTGCCTGTATGCCGAGATCGACGCCTTCGACCCTTCGCAGCACAGCCTGGAGAATTGCACGCTCTCGCTCATGGACAGGTGGATGCTCTCCAAGCTGAATACGCTGGTCCGGGACGTGGACAATGCGCTTGCCGCCTATAACATTACGGACAGCGCTAGGCAGATTCAGGATTTTTGCGACGAACTCTCCAACTGGTATGTGCGCCGCGGCCGCGAGCGCTATTGGGGCGGGGAGATGACGGCGGACAAGGAGGCGGCGTATATGACGCTCTATACCGTGCTTGTCACCCTTGCCAAGCTGCTCGCGCCCTATACCCCGTTCATGGCGGAGATGATGTACAGGAACCTTGTTCCCGCCTTCTTCCCCGACGCGCCCGAATCGGTGCATCTGTGCGACTTCCCCGTCTGCGACGAGCGCCGCATCGACAGCGCGCTCGAGGCGGGCATGCAGGATGTATTGCTCGTTGTGGCGCTGGGCAGGGCGGCGAGAAATGCGGGCGCGATCAAGAACCGTCAGCCGCTTTCGGAGATGATCGTGGCGACAGACGATCACGTCTCGCTCGATTTGAACGAGGAACTGGTCGGCATTATCCTGGACGAGCTGAACATCAAGAAGATGACTCTCTCGCGCGATCCCCGTGCGCTCGTCACCTACATTCTTAAGCCGCAGATGCGCACGCTCGGACCCAAGTACGGAAAGCTCCTGGGACGCATCCGCTCCTATCTGGAGACGTGCGATGCGGTGGAGGTCATGGCTGCCATTCTGGCTGACGGGGTGTTTCGCACCCAGATCGACGGCACGGAGGTCGTGCTGGGCGAGGACGATCTTCTGATTTCCACGGAAAGCGCGGCGGGATACGTCACGGCGGGCGATAAGGGGATTACGGTCGCTTTGAACACGGCGTTGACCGAGGAGCTCTTGGACGAGGGCACGGAACGCGAGCTGGTCTCCAAGATCCAGACCATGCGCAAGGACGCGGGCTTTGAGGTGACCGACCGCATCGCCGTGTACTTCCGTGCCGAGGGGCGCGCGCAGCGCGTATTGCGCGCGGGGGCCTTTAAAGGCGACGTCCTTGCCGAGCGCATCGAAGAGGGCGAGGGCGAAGGCTTTACCCGGGACGTCGATATCAACGGCGACAAGGTGACGCTCACCGTTGCACGCCTGTAAACAGAACAGCAAAAAAGACCTGACCGCGCGCGGTCAGGTCTTTTTCTGTGTCTTGAAGGTTATGCCTTGGTCAGTTCGCGCAGGGCGTTGCGGTAGATCTCGAGCAGCAGCGCCACGCGGGAGACCTCGATAAATTCGTCCGCCTGGTGGATGTGGCAGTCCTCGCCGCCCATCTCGGGCCCGAAGCCGACGCCGCGTTTGAGCGCGCGGGCGTAGGTGCCGCCGCCGATGGCGAGGGGCTGCGCGCTCTCGTCGCCCGTTGCCGCGCGGTAGACGGAGAGCAGCGTCTGAATGAGCGGGCTCTCCTTGCTGCGGAAGAGGGGGCGCTGATGGTGCAGCGTTTCGTATTTGACATTGAATTTGTCGACGAGGGCATACACCGTCTCGGGCGCGATCGTGGCGGGATAGCGGATGTCGACGGTGACGTTCAGCTGCCCCTTGCGGAACTTGATGACGTTGGGCGACATGGTGAGGCTGCCCGTCTCGTCCTTCAGCTCCCTCAGGCCGTAGATATCGTCGAACACGCATTCGAGGATGCGGCGTACCTCCGGGCTCTTGCCCTCATAATAGCGCAGCATGGGCAGGATCGCGTTCTGCCCGAGCTCGGGCGTGGAGGCGTGCGCCGTCCTGCCATAGGAGAGGAGCCGCTTGCCCGCGATGGTCAGGCCGTACTTTTCTGCAAGCGTGACATTCACCGAACGCATGGTGCTCTTGCAGAAGTCGCAGACCATATTGGGCTGTTTGCCGCCCTCCATAAAGAGGAAGGGGGAGCGGTCGAAGGGGAAGTGCAGCCGAAGCTGCAGAATGCCCTTTTCTGCATAGATGACGGGGAAGTTGGCGTCGGGCGAGAAGCCCTCGTCGGGCAGGGTGGCGAACTGATTGTAATGTTCGATGCAGCGCCAGCCGTTCTCTTCGTTGCAGCCGACGATGAGTTTGATGCGCTTTTTGGGCACAAAGCCCTCGTCTTTGAGCGCCTTCATCGCATACAGCGCGCAGACGGCGGGACCCTTGTCGTCGGTCGCGCCGCGCCCGTAGATCCTGCCGTCTTCGATGATGCCGCCAAAGGGCTCCTTGGTCCAGCCGCCGCCCGCGGGGACGACGTCGAGGTGGCAGAGCACGGCAAATTCTTCGGGGCCGTCGCCGTAGATGACTTCGCCGATGTAGTTGTCGTAGTTGTAGGTCTGAAAGCCCAGCCGCTGCGCCAGGGCAAGGAAGTAGTTCAAACAGTCTGCCGCGCCCTTGCCGAAGGGATATTCGGCAGAGGACTTCGCCTCGGAAGAATCGAAACGGATGCAGGCACAGATCTCTTGTACGGTGTCGTGTAAGTAGTCAGTCATGTAGATCTCCTATCGTTTTCGGAACGCGAGCAATATTTTATCACAATACAGCGGGAAAGTCAAGGTGAAACGCGGAAAGAACGCCATGAAATTGAACACTTTGTAATGTATTTTTTATACGAAAACGGTGCAAATTTGTGCAGGATATGTTATAATAGGGGGTATGAACGGGCGTTCGTAAATCATGGACGGGAGGGGAAGAGCATGCATGAAGGACACAGGCAGCGGATGCTTGCCAAGCTCGAGCATTCGCACGAGACGCTGAGCGATCACGAGCTGCTCGAGATATTGCTCTTCAATGCGATCCCCCGCAAGAACACGAACGCGATCGCCCATGAACTATTGCTCGCCTTCGGCAGCCTGCGCGGCGTGCTCGGGGCGGAGTACGGGCAGCTGATGACGATCGGCGGCGTCGGCGCTTCAACCGCTGCCTATCTGAAATGTATCTACTACTGTACGCAGCGCGGCGAGGTCATACCCAAGCGGAAGATGCCCGTCGTGAAGAATTTCGAGATGTTTCAGGATCATCTGCGCGACCGCTTTCTGTACGAGGAGCGCGAAGTGATCGAACTGTATGCGCTCGACGCGCAGTACCGCATCCGGCAGTGCAAGCGCTTCAGCGACAATAAAAACGACCGCGTGGCGATCTCGCCCAAAGAGGTGGGCGCGTTTATCGTGCATGCGTGCGCCAAAGCGCTCGTGATTGTGCACAACCACCTCACCTACAGCAGCAAACCCTCGCCCGAGGATAATGCGTTTACGGCGAAGGCGATCGCCATATGCCATATGCACGAGGTGCCCCTGCTCGATCACATCATCGTGAGCAATAAGGATATGTACAGCTATTTTCTGACGGGGGAGCTCGAGCGGATCGAGCGCACGCTGCATCTTGGCGAACCCCCGATGGGCGGAGCGGACGGAGAAAATTCATGAAACAGGGAAACAGAGAGAAAGAATCCGGACTCATGCGCATACCTTTCCCCCAACTTGTGCGCGCGGGGAAGGCTGTGATCTTTCTTTTGCTCATTGCCGCCGTGATCGTGCTTGTCGGCACAAATTTTTATGCGCCGCTTTCGGGCGCGCCGCACGTCAGAGCGCTCTGGCTCATTTTACCTGCCTCTGCCGTGCTGCTTGTGGAGAACGCCGTCAAGTTCTGGGGGCTGAAAAGCTTTTCGCAGCGCATTGCCTGCTACGTCATCGACACCGTGGTACTGCTTGTGCTCACCTATGCGACGGGCGGCTCGCTGACCTCCGTGCTGTTCATCATCATCCTTTCGGAGTTCTATCTGAGCCAGGAGAAGCTTTCGGGCAACATCGCCATGGGCGCGAGCTGCATGGGGCTCTTTCTCATCATGCTCATCGTGACGAATTTTTTGCGCGATGAGGAGGTGAACATCGGCTCGCTCGTGAGCAATGCGCTCAGCGACCTTGTCATTTTTGTATTGCACTTTCTCATCATCAATTTTACGCTGCAGGTGTATCGGAAAAATATGGAGATCGCCGAGAAGGTGGAAAAGCTCAACGAGAGCAACGCCCTGCTGCGCGCGGCGAATGAGGAGCTGAAGAGCGTTGCCGTGATCGAGGAACGACAGCGCGTCGCCCGCGAGATCCACGACACGGCGGGGCATTCGATCACGACGGTCATCATGCAGACGGAGGCAGCAAAACTTGCCATCGAGCGGGATCCCCAAGACGCCAGGCGCAAGATCATCGCCGCAAACCTGCAGGCGCGGCATGCGCTGGAGGAACTGCGCGAGAGCGTGCATCTACTCTCGGGCGCGTCGGCACAGCGCACGCTGAGAGAGCAGCTTTTGGAGGTGATCGCTGAGACGACGGACGGAACGGATATCGTCATCCGCTACGAGATCGACGACGTGCGCCCCAGCGTCTCCCGCGAGCGGCTGATCACGAGCGCGCTCAAAGAGGGGCTCTCCAACGGCCTGCGCCACGGCGGCGCGACGGCATTCTGGTTTGAACTGCACCGCGAAGGGGAGAAGCTTGAATTTCTGCTCTCTGACAACGGAACGGGCGCGGCGGGCGGCCTGCGCGAGGGCTTTGGTCTGCGCGGCCTGCGCGAGCGGGTGGAACAGTTCGGCGGGAGCATGCAGATCGAATCGCAGCCCGACGAGGGCTTTGAAATACACATCACGCTGCCCATCGGCAGCACGGAAGAGGGAGAAACATCATGATAAAGGTATTGCTTGCAGACGATCAGGAGGACCTTGCGGACGGGATCAAGAGCGTGCTCTCGGCGAGCAGCGAGCTCGAGGTGGTCGGCATTGCGGCGGACGGCGCCGAAGCGGTGGAGATGACGGGCCGTCTGCACCCCGACGTCGTCCTCATGGACATCCGCATGCCCAACATGAACGGCGTCATCGCAACGCGGCAGATCAAGGAGAAAAGCCCGGAGACGAAGGTGCTCGTCCTGACGACCTTCGACGACAGCGACTATATTCTGAACGCTATCAACAACGGGGCAAGCGGGTATCTGCTCAAGGATATCACCTCCGCCTCGCTGATCGAGGCGGTCAAAAACGCCTATGCGGGGGACACCATTCTGCCCGCCAAGATCGCACGGCGCATTACGGACGCCGCAAAAATGGTCTCGAACGACCGCGAGATCAAACTCAAGCGCGCATACGGATTTTCCGACCGCGAGGTGGAGATCGCGCTCATGCTGTGCGAGGGGTTCACCAACAAGCAGATCGCCTCTGCGCTCAAACTGACGGACGGAACGGCGCGCAACTATATCTCCGTCATCTACGAAAAGACGGGCGGCGAGAACCGTGCGGACGCCGTCGCCCGCATGCAGAGCGCCATTAGGGGCTGAATAAAAATCGCGGCAGAAAAGGAGCGGTACGCTCCTTTTTTTCGTCTGTGCGGGACAAGGGGGCGCATAGGGGCGTTGTAACAGAGAGAACTTTCTTTGGAGGTCTTTATGTTACTGAAACGGTTGGTATGTATTGCCGCTTGCACGGCGGCGCTGTGCCTGGCGGGCTGCAAGGCGGGGGAGCAGCAGACGACGGAGCTGCCCGGGGAAGTGCGCGCCATGTTCTTCCCCGAGATCGAAGATTTTTCCGTCGCGCAGCAACACGGCGTGGCGGCGGAGCAGCTGAGCGTCGATCTTGGCGGATTTGAAAGCTGCATCGGCAGGTTTTCTCTTTCCGCCATTGCGGACGAGATGAAAAACGCCCGCTTGGAGAACGGGTACTATCGGCTGGACGAGGTGCCGGGAACGGGCCTTTTCTGCCTGGCGTCGGAGGACAGCCTGATGCTTCGGTCGGGGCAGCAGGTGGTCTTTTCGCACGCGGCAGAGCCCGACGGCGAAGAGGTGGCGCGGCAGATCAGCTGTACGCAGGGGGACAGCTTCTATGACTACCGCACGCAGCCGGACGGGCAGGGCGGATATGAAATGGCGCTCTCCGTCCGCGATTCGGAAGGGGAGCGCAGCTATCGGCTGACGCAGGATAATGCGCTGCGCCGCCTGGAATACGACTTTTCGGGCGGGCGCGACGAGGTGGGCGGCTGCGAGGTCATGGCCGAATACTATGATGAAACGGGCGCGTTCGTCCGCATGGACTGCGTGTGGCGCGACGACGTGCTCGGGGATACCGCCTACACCGCCCATGCGATCGACGGACTGCTTGCCGTGGAGGCGGGGGAGAGCGCCCTGTTCCTGGTGGACGATGCGGGCACGCGCTATTACTCCTTCCATTACGCAGAGGACGATCCCGTGTTTCCCGTCTATTTCTTGCGCGAATACGACCGCCTGGGTGCGGAGCCGTGGCGCATGTTCGTGTTCGTGCGCGCGGGCGGGGCATTTCCGCAGGTGCTTGTACCCTTGGCGCAGCAGGAATAGCGGATATTATCTTGTACAGCATCTTAAAGGTGAGCAAAAGAATATTTTTTTCTGTAAACTATTGACAAATCTAAAATATATGATAAAATAAAGATGCAATAAATTTTAGGAGGAGCAAAATGAAAAAATTATTCAAGAAAATGTATATTGTGCTCATTGGATCACTTTTCTTTGTCGCAATGTATGGAAGTCTGGGAATGAGTAGTCAATTGTCATTTGTGCAGAGTGAGCTTGCGGATTCGACAGGTGTGGCTATATCGACTGAAGTAGCCACACCCATGAGATTATGTACGCCAGCTAAGCCAGAAATACTCAAATTGCAGAATCCGGACGTTGGCGGGGGGCTTACATATTTTGATACATATAATTGTTTTGCTGCATTTCCTATAAAAAATATGGATACTCATACTATGGATATCCACATGGGTTGGAATAATGGAAGTTTTAGCGAATTGGTAATTCCTGACGTTCCAGCGAATGGCGTATACCGATATATTGCTGTTCCAACTAATGGAACGACATGTTATCCAACGCATTATCTAGTTTCAGCGTTTTGTCCGGCTTGTAAGACGAGATCTTCTATTAATGCAATCATTATTAATGAGTATGAATCCGGATATAATGCAAAATCTAGATATGAGCCAATTGCCATAAAAACTATAGGAGAAATTCCAACATCTTATGATCAAGCTGGCAGTATTTGGGATCATGGTGGTTCGGCTTGGAGTACTTTATGTTTTTCAATTGCATATAATGGTATGGTGGGAGAGGGCGTCGTACAAATTCCATTTTTGGGGACAAAGACATCCACTGTTACTGTAAATGGGGTTGAATTTTCCGTTCGAACAGGCCCTAATAGACTATCAGTTAAAGCAAGCTCGACTGTAACATGTAATCCTTATACAACTGTTTTTGGATTTGCAATGCTTGAAGACTAATGAGTTTAAAGTCCGCTAAATTTAGAATGTTGACGAAAATATCTCTGCGCCTTGTCCTGCGCGATCGCAGCAGGACGGCAAGCAGGATCATCACCGTCATACTTTCGGCATTTGCCTTTATGCTCTTTTCGATCTGCAGCATGAGCTTTACCTATAGCCGGCCCGATTGGATCGTACGCGGATATCAGAATTTTACGAGCGGCGACGATCATATCAAATTTGTTGCGGCCGGATTTCATTCCGACGTGACCATGCGCACAGAGGATCTGCAACAGGTAGAGGCGTGCATTGGCGCACCCCTCGCATACGAGCCGCTTTATGCCATCAATGTCTCCGGAAACGTCATCAGATGGCAATATTTCGTCGGGGACCGCGAGCTGCATACGGCGGAGCCCGACCTGTACGACAGCACCTATGCCGAGCAGGACGGGTTTGGTATGCGTGTGCTGTTTGGCTCGGAAGGGACATACGCATCGCTTGGATTTTCGCTGCTGGCGGGAGAATACCCCGACGAGGAGGGTGAGATCGCGATCAGCGCGGCGCACTTCGATGCCTTTCGGAGGCGGGGATATGTCAACGCGGCGCCCGCCTACGCCTGGCGGGCAGAGAGTGAGCAGTTCTACTACGACGCAACGCGCGACGTGGCAGAGCGTGAAACGATCTCGTCGTACGATGATATTTTGTACAAGACGATCGGCATGGGCGATCCCGAACTGCACGAGGCGGCGTTTTTCTATACCATTGTGGGGGTCGTCGATACGATGTATCGGGCAGATCGCGCGGGGGAAAGCCATTACCGTGCGACAAGCCCTGCGGCAAGCTGGCTGTTCCCGCAGGCGGGGGCGGAGCTTTCTGAATTCCGCGCCGCCTATTGTGCGCGGGATCTGGTAAATATGAAAAAGCTCGTGCAGCTGGAACTCGCCTGGAAGGAGCAGTCCTGGCAGGGCACAACCTGGCTCGAAGGCGGAAGCAACTTTCCTGCGCCATACCTTATGTCGACCTATCTGTTCGACGCCGATGAGATGGATGATCTCCTGATCTGGATTCTTGCAGGGGTTGGGGTCGTGATCGGCGTATTTGCCGTGCTTCTGAACGGACACCTGACGGCGCGCAGCCTGCATGGGCAGGCACGGCAGCTGGGCATTCTGCGCGCAATGGGCGCGGGCGACAGAAGTATTCGTGCGATCGTTCTTGCCGAGGTGCTGCTGACGGCGACGTGTATCTTTCTGCTTGCCCTGCTTGGCTCGCTTGCAGTCTATTACGGGTGGCTCTCTGCTTTGACCACCCCGCCGCAGTTCGGCGTAAGCACTTTGGTGTACAATGGGTGGACGGTGCTCATTTTAGCGGCGTTTTGCTACGGGGTGCCGCTGCTGTGTTCGCTTGTGCCGCTGCAAAAATTTTTGAACAAGACGATCGTGCAAAACCTTACGGGCAGCATGGAAAAGCCGCGCAAACGAAAGCGCCGCGTTCTACAATGACAAAGAGATAGACAGGAACCGCCGAGGTCGGCGGTTCTTCTGTTTTGGTTTAACTACACATTATGGCTCCCTTGTGTAAAGGGCGCGTTCGGTGCAAGGATAGCGCTTTTGTGTGAAAATTTTTTCAGATTATTTTTCCAATGAATATTGACAAATCGATAATTATGTAATAGAATAAAGAAAAAAACAAGGGGGTTGTATGAAAAACATTTTATTGAAGCGCGTTGGCGCGGTTGTGCTGACGGGAATGTCGTTGTTTGCAACGGCGGGGTTGTGGGGTGCGCATAGCGTTGATACGGTGTACGCCGAAGAGATGACGGCGCGGGAGGGCAACTATGCCGTTGCAGACGAAAGCGTGCTTTCGCCCGCAAGTGCATGTGTGCCAAATAAGCCAGGAATCGTACAAAATAATGACGGAAGTTGGTATACGGACTACGGCTATTTTGTGGCATACAAGATAAGAAATCTCGACCAGCATGCCACATCACTTTGGTTTGGAAAGAACAATTCCTCACTCAGGCTATTTGAGTTCAACGATGTAGGGTACTATGAAACGCGCAATCTTCTTGCCGTGCGCCATAATAGTAATGACTATTATCCCAGCTTGTATTTGGTGACGGCGCATTGCGAACAATGCGGCAGCAATTCGTCGACAAACGGGACGATTATTAACGAAGAAAAGGCATTTAATATCGAAGGCAATTTGCCCGAATATCATATTGCAACAATGGCCACTGGTAGGATTCCTACTATATTTGATGAAGAAGGAACAATCTGGGAGCATGGAGGCAATACATCATTTTTAATCAAATTTACCATTGCATATCATGGTATCATTGTAGCTGATCAAACAATAGGTATTCCATTTTTTGGAACCAAATCTACTAGTGTAGAGATAGATGGGGTGACATTCTCTATTCGTACTGGACCGAAAAAGGTATCAATCAAAGCGAGCACATTCATAGAATGCGACATGTATGGCACGGTATTTGGATGCAGTCTTATAAAGAGACCATGAGTCCTATGAGATATGAGAAGTAGACTTTCTATAAAATGGGGAAAAGATCATGAATGGACAGGCGGCAGAAAATAAAAGCGGGGTTTCGTTTGCTGCCCTGCTCTTGATCGCGCGGCGGCTGCTCACGCGCAAACGGCTGCCGACGGTTGTCATCACCATTCTGCTCTCCGTATTCTCCTTTACTTTTTTTGCGCTGTTCAGTACGGCGTTTCTGTATGATTATCCCGGCATGGTCGTACGAGGCTATCGCAATATTCAGGCGAGCAGCCGATCATATGCCTATGCCTCGCAATTCACAGGCAGGGGTAATGGTGATACATCTCTTAATGTTTCAGGATTTGTATCGGTAGAGGATCTGCTGACGGTGGGAAGAACAGTGGGGCGCGAGCACTTTGTTTACGATCTCCGTCCCATTGTTTCTGATTCCGTCTTTACCGCGCAAAGATCGCCCATTGTACAGTGGGAATATTTTGTGGGCGATTCGCACTATCTTTCCGGGGGAAATTTGGAAGATAAGGCAGATCCTCTTGCTAGTGCACCTATTGCAAGCGCTGCAGAAGTGGAAAAGTATTCCGACCTCTATGGTCTGAACGCGGCAGGGGGTCTAACGGATGCTGCATTGGCGGGCAGCGAAGAGGACTACGAGTCGATCGGGTTCCGGCTGCTGGCGGGGAGGTTTCCCGTAGGGGAGAACGAGGTCGCGATCAGCGAGGCGCACTTCGAATCCTTTTGCCGCCGCGGCTATGTCGACGCAGCGCAGTTTTATGTCCCCTCTGAATACGGCCTCAGCTTTTCGCGGGAGGATTGGGTTGATGATCGGGACGATCTGTGCGAAACGATCGAAGATTACGGCGACATTCTGAACAAGACGATCGGCTACGGTGTTGTGGGGGAAGACGAAGGGGCGGCTTCGTACACGATCGTGGGCGTCGTCGATACCCATTACGACGAGATCCCCGAACATGCAGATTCAGATTTGATTTCGCGTTTCCCGTCGGGGCGGTGGATGTTCTCGGAAAGTTGGGCAGAGGGCAGGGAGTATGTCATTTCGGCGTTCTGTGCGCCGATTGAGGACGATGCGTCGCTGCGGGCGTGTGCCAAAATGGCAATAGCGCACGAGGATGGCAATAGTTTCAGCGGTCTGCAATTCCCGATTTTGGTGCAGATGATCCTCTTGACGGGGCGAGAAGACGTCTACGGCCTGTTTGTCATCATATTGGCGATCGGCGGGATCTTTTTCGGGGTCTTTGCGTCTCTTCTGACGGGGCACCTGACCAGCCGCATGATGGCGGAAAAGGAACGCAAGGTGGGGGTGCTGCGCTCGCTTGGCGCGGGCAGGGGCGCGGTGCGCATGATCTTGCTGACGGAGACGGTGCTCATGGCGACGATCATTTTTTTGCTCACGCTGTGCACGTCGCTCGGGCTGTACTACGGGTGGTTGTACCCGCTGTTGGTGCTCGAAACTTCTAAAGTTCATTTTCTTGTGTACAACGGGTGGACGGTGCTCATTCTGGCGGCGCTGTGCTACGGGGTGCCGCTGTTGTGCTCGCTTGTGCCGCTGCAAAAGTTTTTGAACAAGACGATCGTGCAAAACCTTACGGGCAGCATGGAAAAGCCGCGCAAACGAAAGCGCCGCGTCCGACAATGACAAAGAAATAAGCAGGAACCGCCGAGGTCGGCGGTTCTTTTGTTTTGGCGTGGCTTTTTTTGTATTGACAATCCCCCCTCGTCGCTGCGCTCCGTTTCCCCCCTTTACACAAAGGGGGCAGGGGTTGAGGATTGTCCCTTTCCACAACGGGGGCTGGGGGAGAGCGGCCGCAATATTTTAGGCTCCCTTGTGTAAAGAAAGCTGATTTGCGAAGCAAATCTGAGGGATTGTTGCGTGATAGAGGCGGTGCAAGTGGCTCACAATCCCCCCTTTTATTCCCCCCTTTGTGCATTTCATGCACAAAGGGGGGAATAAAAAGTGAAGTGCTTCGCGTCGCCATCAAAGGGGGCAGGGGTTAAGATTCGCTTCTTTCCACAAAGGGGCGGGGGAGAGCAGCAAAAGAGAGAGAAGATCGCAGGGATCTTCTCTCTCTTTGTATGTTTGTTTAATCGTTGATGTTTTTCTGTTTTTCGTTTTCGAAGGGGGTATTGTACAGCTCGTCCTTATTGAGCAGGAAGAGCGGTTCCCCGTTCTCGTTATAGGTGACTTTGAGCACATGCGCATGGCGGTTGTGGTCGTCGAGCGGGTCGCCCGTGATCTTCTCGTAGTTGCGGAAGTGCAGCAGCGTGAGCTGTTCGCCCTCGTCGCCGAGCACGAAGCAGTTGTGCCCGGGGCCGTACACCTTGAGCGATGCGTCCGTCTTTAAGACGGGCATGCGGCGCTTGCGCCAGGAGAGGGGATCGAGCAGATCGGCATTTTCGTCTGCGCTGAGCATGCCCATGCAGTAGCAGGCGCCCGTCGCCGAGGCGGAATAGGTGCAGTAGAGCTTGCCGCCGTGCCTGAGAATGGCGGGGCCTTCGTTCACCCAGAAGCCGCCGTCGCGCTCCCAATCGTAGTCGGGCGTGGTGAGCAGTACCTGCACGGTCTTGAGCTTTGTAGGGGTTTCGAGCTCTGCGATATAGAGGTTGGAGATGCCGTTGACAAGCCCCACCTTCTGCGCCCAGATGGTAAACCACCTGCCGTTCTGCTCAAATACCGTCATGTCCAGCGAGAAGTCGGTGAAAGAGTAGGGGTCGCCCTCCGCCGCCTGCATCATGCCGCCTTCCACCCACTCGTCCTTCATGGGGTCGTCGCCCTGGCAGATGAGGGTGTAGGGGCGGATCTTCCAGACGTCGGGCATCTCGCCCGCTGCGAAGTAGATGACCCATTTGCCCATGATATAGTGCAGTTCGGGCGCCCAGATGTGGCTTGCCATGGGGCCTTCGCTGTGGCGCGTCCAGAGGACGCGGGCGGGCGCCGTTGCAATGCCGTTGACCGTATCTGCCGTGCGCAGCTCGATCTTGTCGTATTCGGGGCAGGTTGCCGTGAAATAGTATTTGCCGTTCGTGTGCTTGTACAGATAGGGATCGGCGCGCTGCAGCGCCAGAGGGGAAAGATACTTTGCCATAGGTCCTCCGAAAATGTGATTGTTGGTTCTTCTCTATTTTACATCCTCTCCGCCCGAAAGTCAAGAGCGGAGTTGATTTTTTTCTTTGGGCGGCCGCAGCACAAACCATGCGGTGACGATGCCGACGGCAAGCACGCAGAGGATGACGATCATGCTGGTGCGGAGGGTGTCGGTATTGCCCGCCTCGAGCATGGAGTCGGTCACCTGCGCCGTATATACCGTGCCGTCTTCGGCGACGAAGCGGGCGAGGTAGAAGCCGTCTTCCATGTCGTAGATGCGCACCTGGATGCGGTCGGTGACGGAGATGCGCGCCTCGCCGCTGCGGAAGATGACGCCCTCTTCACTCGCCTTGAGGTAGCCTAAGCGGTAATCGTCCTCCTCGATATAGAGGGGCGAAAACTCCACGAGGTAGGAGGAGAGCACATAGCCGTATGTTGTGCCGTTCTCTCTCGTGCAGGAGATATAGGAATATTCAAACCCGACGGCCGGGGAGAAGGTGCCAAGCAGCTGCACCTGCGTGCCGCGCGCAAGTTCGGCGGTGACAAGGGCCTGCTGCGTGCAGGGGAAGGCGGTGAGCGAGGCGGCGTTGCTCAGATAGCGTACGCCCGTGTGCTCCGCCGTTTCGGGTGTGCGCATGGCGATATCCTCCGCGCGGTACAGCCCGATTGTGTAGCCGTAGCTCTCGTAGCAAGCGGCAAGCACAAAGTCCTGCGTCTGCGCGAGTACGATCCCTTCGCCGCCCGCGGTGCGCAGGTGGCTTTCATAGGCGTAATATGCGCTGTCTTCGGTCATGGCGGAGAGATCCACGCGGATCGAGGTCGTGCCCTCGGGCACGGAGCAGAGGGTGAGTTCTGCGGGCGCGTGCGATGAGGCGAGCTCCTCCATGACGCCGTCGGCGCCGATCGTGGAGAGGGAGGGAATGGACAGCGCTCTTCGCACGACAAATCCGCCGAACTGGAAGTAGACGGTGCAGTCCTGACTGTTGAGGGCAAAGGAGACGGGCTCGTCTGCGCCCGCGCGGTCGGCGCGGTAGACGTAGCTGTCTGCATTGACGGTGGCGCATTGCGCGCCGTTGCAGTAGAGCGCGTTCCCGTACAGGTAATAAAGATTTCCCTCGTGGTCGGCGCGCAGGGAACGGAAGCCCGCGGGCAGCGACCAGGTATCGGTGACGGACAGCCCCTCGGCGGCGCTGTCGGAAAATTCCTCTTCGGTGTAGCGGGTGACGCGGAGCGTCGTATCCGCCACATAGATGTTGCCCCAGATGTCCGAGGTGATCGCCGCGGGCGTGTTGGAGCGGATCGCCTCTTCAATGCCCTCGGCAAGCACGCCGTAGCTGTGGTCTGTGATGTAATAGCATACGCCGTACACGAGCGTGACGCCCGTGACGACGGTGCCGCCCGTCGTCAGCTGTTCGGCATACGGGGTATCCTCGCCGTAGCGGTAGAGGTACACATAGGCGCCGACGCCGACGGCGATGATCTCCCCGTCCGTTGCGACGCAGGTGGGGGTCCCGTTCAATGGGATGGCGGAGTAGCTGTTTTCTGCGCTGTCGTAGATGAGCACGCGGCCGTTGCCGCTATCCGCCGTGACGACAAGGTCGCCCCCGCGCGCCGTTTCGCCCGCGTCGAGCATGCGGTTGAAATTGTCGGATCCCGCCGAGATCTCGTACCCCGTGTACGAGGCGGCATGCCCGGAGAGCGACAGGGCGCGGATCGCCGCACCCTGGATGCAGTACAGGGTGTCGCCGTAGGAGAAGAGCGAAGAAAATCCGCTGCCCGCAAGGAGAAGTTCGCTGGAATTGCCCATATCGGCGCGGTACAGGCCGTCGGAAGAGAGCGTGCCACTGACGGTATAGTAAAATTCTCCCCCGAAGGCATACAGGGCGGTGAGGTTGAAGATCTCGGTAGAGCCGCCCGCAAGGAAGTACATGGTGCGCGAATAGCCCGATTCCGAGAGGGAATAGGCGTAGACGGTGTAGTCGATCGCGCAGTAGAGGGTGTTGCCCGAAAAGGTCATGCAGGGGGTGCGGGTATCGTCGATCTCGCCCACGCGCACGGCCTGCGCCATACTGACGGGCGCATTGTTGGCGGGGATCGCAAGCGCATAGATGGTCGTCGTGCCCGACACCGCCGCGGTATACAGCGTACTGCCCTCGATGACGAAGGAGGAGCAGGGGACATCCGTCTGGATGACGGAGGAGTCGGTCACAAAGGAATAGGCGTACAGCTGCGAGCTCTGGTCGGAGAAGTACAGCCTGCCGTCCGCGGTAAATTGCAGGCAGGTGACGGCGCTCTCCGTGCCGTCGCTGCCGATGTGCGTGCGCTCGGAATAGGTGCCGGCGGTGCGGTCGTAGATGTACAGTGTGCTGCCGTCGGCAATGACGATATACGCGTCGTTCATCGCCGCCGCTGTGGGGCGGCTGAGCGGAAGGTATTCTTCAAAGGAGCCGGGCAGAAAGAGCGCGTCGTCCTCCTCGGCATATGCAGAGACGCCCCCGGAGAGGGCAGATATTCCCGCGCCCGCAGCAAGGGAGAGGGCAAGGCACAGCGCCGCTGTGATGATGGGTCGGAAGAATGCTTTCATACACACCATTATAACACGCGCGCGCGCAAAAGACAACCTTCTGCCTCCAACAAATTTGCACCGCATGGCAAAAAAATTTGGCATATTGGCTGCCGTATGTCATGTTTTTATGATATTATGAGAAAGCAAACAAATGTTTGCATTTTTGGGCAGGGGGAAAAGGCATGGACGATCAGGTATATGTAAAGGTGCTGCTGTACGCGTATCCGCATCTGAGGGAGCTTGCGGACGCATCGGAGGAGGGTGCGCGCATCAAGGCATATCTCTCCTTCCGCAGGACGGACACGTTGGACTGTGCGGAGCGCGTCGCAAGGGAGATGCTTGCGGGCGGCATCCTGCGCGGCGTTGCAGACGAGCTGGACGGCATCGTACAGAGCCTGGACGAGCAGGAACGATTTCTGCTCGAATACAAGTATTTCCGCCGCCGCAGCGAGCTGGCGCGCTATCCGGAGGAGGCGTTTTCCGGCTCCGAGCGGGAGTATTTCCGCCGCCAGCAGGCGCTTGTCAGGCGCATCGCCTATCTGCTCTTTGTGCACGGCCTCACCGCGCAGCGGTACTTCGAGGAGATCGGGTCCATCCCGCCCTTTCCGCGCCTCTATCGTGCCGTGCAGCAGGGCAGGGAGCGCGCCGTCGTGCCCAAGCGCGGGCAGAGGGGGATCTCGTTTGCTCAGAACTCCGCCTCCGGTTCGGCGACGGGCGCCTTTCTGCCGCGCAGCAGGATGAACACGGTGAAGCCGATGACGGCGACGACGAGGCAGACGAGCACGATCTGCAGCACGGAGGGGGTATCGCGCACCTCGGGCGTCTCGGCGTTGCCGGGCGCGCCGGTTTCGACGGAGAGATAGTCCTCGTTGAGTTCGTAGCTGACCTCTTCGGCGGCGGGGATGTAGTCGAATACGCCGTCGGCGTAGACGTAGTGAAAGCGCGTGGTGCCCAGATAGCTCGAGCCATAGTAGACAAAGCTCTTTGTGATGCTCTCGAAGGAGCCGTTGCCCATGGACACGGCGGGCAGGGAGGGGAGCGAGTAGGTGAGTGTGAACTCCATGCGCAGGAAGGGGCGTTCGGGCACGAAGTCGACGAAGGTGATGCTGTCCGTCTTGCAGTAGCCCACCACCGATTTGTAGGGGGAGATGTCGTCGAGATAGCGCACGCGCGAAAATTCTGCGCCTTCGTCGAGGACGACGACGTAGTAGGTGTAGGGCAGGACGAAGAGGCCGCTCTCCTCGTTGGCTTCGGCGTAGAACCAGACGTCGCGGCTGTCGGCGACGGCATAGCGGGTGCTCTCCTCCGCCCGTGCGGGCAGGGAAAGCGAGAGGGAGGGGAACAGGAACAGCAGCAGCGCTGTGAAAAGATATAACTTTTTCATAGCCGATATGATAGCGCATCGGGGCGCGCATGATTTGATTTTTTGGGGCGAAAATGGACGAAATCATAGAGAAACTGCTCCGCATCGAAGAGGAACAGCGGCGGCGGGCGGAGGGGGATGCACTTGCGGGGTACAACCGCGGCCGCAAGGTGCACAAAAAGCAGCTTGCCTTTCACCGCTGCAAGAAGCGCAACCGCTGGGTGTTCGGCGGCAACCGTTCGGGGAAAACCGAATGCGGCGCCGCAGAGGCGGTATGGATGGCATGCGGAACGCATCCCTACCGCCGGAACAGGGAGAACGTGTTCGGCTGGGTGGTATCGCTCACCTCGCAGGTGCAGCGGGACGTCGCGCAGAAGAAGGTGTTGCACTATCTCAGGCGGGACCGCATTGCGGATATCATCATGCAGAGCGGCAGAAAGGACGCGCCCGAGCGCGGCATCATCGATCAGATCATCGTGAAAAATGTCTTCGGCGGGATGAGCGTGATCGGCTTCAAGAGCTGCGATCAGGGCAGGGAGAAATTTCAGGGCAGTTCGCTCGATTTCGTATGGTTCGACGAGGAACCGCCCGAGGACGTCTATCGCGAGTGCCTGATGCGCGTCGTCGACCGCAGCGGGGACATCTTCGGCACCATGACCCCCTTGAAGGGGCTGACCTTCCTCTATGACGAGATCTATCTGAACAAGCGGCAGGATCCCGAGATCTGGTACGAATTTATGGAGTGGGCGGACAATCCCTTTCTCTCCAAGCGCGAGGTGGCAAGGCTGACGCTGTCCATGGACGAGGCGGAGCTGCAGTCGCGCCGATACGGAAGATTTGCCACGCGGGAGGGGCTCGTGTACCCCGAATTTGACGAGACAAAACATGTCATCGAACCCTTTCAGGTGCCCGCCGAATGGCAGGACGCCATCTCCATCGACCCGGGGCTGCGCAACCCGCTCTCCGCACACTGGTACGCGGTGGATTTCGACGGGAACGTCTATGCCGTCGCCGAGCACTACTGCGCGGGGAAGGACGTGGACTATCATGCGCGCGCCATCCATGAGATCAGCGATCGCCTGGGTTGGAAGCGGGACGCAAAGGGGCGGCTGAACGCCTATATCGATCCCGCGGCGGGGCAGCGTACGCTCGCGGCGGTCAAGAGTGTTTCGGAGCTCTTTTACGAGCGGGATATCCTCGTCAATCCGCGCGTGAACAAGGAGATGTTCAGCGGCATCTCGCGCGTGAAAAGTTACCTCAATCAGGAGAACGGTCTGCCCAATCTGTACATTTTTTCCTGCTGCACCAACCTCATCCGCGAGTTCAAGGGGTACTTCTGGGGGAGCGGCGACCTGCCTGAAAAGCGAAACGATCATGGCCTTGATGAGTGCCGTTACTACCTGATGAGCCGGCCCGCCCCGCCGCAGGCGGAGAAGAGCGAGGTGCAACAGGACAAGGAGCGGCGCATCCGCGCCCTGGCGCGCGCGGGAAGGAGGCGTTGAAGGTGAAGGAGAGCATCCGTAAGACGGTGGAAAAACTGGCGCACGGCTACAGCGTGGAGGAAGTGACGGAGGAGTACGGCGTCGAGGACGGGGAGCTGCGCCTTGTCAAACGGCGCGAGGTGCGTAAGGAGGTCCCGCCCGATCTGAGGGCGGTGAAACTTCTGGAGGAAGAGGAGGACTATGCCGCGCTCTCCGACGAGCAGCTCGAGGCGGAGCGGCAGCGGCTGCTGCGGCTGATCTCCCGCTCCGCCGGGACGGGGCAGGACGGAGAATGCGCAGAATGAAAACCGGATTTTCTGAGAAAGTCAAGGAGGGAACATGGACAAAGAGGAACGGGAAGAGCTGAAAAGCAGACAGGAGGAGGCGCGCAGGCGCGCGCTCGCGCGGGAGATCCGCGCAGATTTTGCCGCGCGGCAGGCGGTGCGGCGCAGACTGGAGCGCGGCTGGCAGCTGAACAGAAAATTTGTCGCAGGCGATCAGTTCTGCGACATCACCCCCGACGGAGAGCTCGAGGAGGAGGACAACGACTTCTACTGGCAGGCGCGGCGCGCATTCAATCATATCGCGCCCGTCGTCGAATCGCGCCTGGCGCGCCTTGCCAAGATCCGCCCCAAACTGCGGGTACAGGCCGCCTCCGATTCCGAGGCGGACGTCAAGACGGCGCGGCTGTGCAGCGGGATCTTGCAGGCGGTCAGGGAACGGACCGATCTCGACGACGTCATCGCGCGGGCGACGCTCTGGTCGGAGACGTGCGGCACGGCGTTCTACAAGGTCGTCTGGAGCAGCGCCGAGGGCGCGGTGGTGGGAACGGACGAGCGGGGGCGCGCCGTCCGCGAGGGCGATGTGAGCGTGGTGGCGCTCTCGCCCTTCGAGATCTACCCCGACTCCCTCTCCGCCGAGACGATGGAGGAGGTCCGAAGCCTCATCCATGCAAAGGCGGTGCCCGTCTCCGAGATCTATGAGCGCTTCGGCGTGCAGCTTCCGGGGCGGGAGATCGCCTCGATCGCGCTTGCCTCCCCCTGTTCTTCGGACGGGGAGCGCCCCGAGACGGGGGAGAATATGGAGATCCTCATTGAACGGTATACCCGCCCCAACGGGAGATATCCCGCGGGACGGTTGGAGATCGCAGCGGGGGATACGCTGCTCTACGAGGGCGACCTGCCCTACAGGAACGGAGAACGGGGGGAGCGCGTGCTGCCTTTCGTCCGTCAAACCTGTCTGCAGCGCGCGGGTCAGTTCTTCGGGGGAGCCGTCGTCGACCGCCTCATCCCGCTGCAGCGCGCCTACAATGCGGTGCGGAATCGCAAACACGAATTCCTCAACCGCATCGCCATGGGCGTAATCACGGTGGAGGACGGCTCCCTGGACGCAGAGGAGCTGTCGGAGGACGGGCTGTACCCCGGGCGCGTGCTCGTGTACAGGCAGGGCTCGTCCGCGCCCGCGATGCTCGACTGCGGATCCCTCCCTGCGGAATTTGCAGAGGAAGAGGAGCGCATCTCCAATGAGTTTACGCTTGTATCGGGGATCAGCGAGATCACGCGCGACTCCTCCATGCGCTACAGCGTGACGTCCGCGACGGGATTGCAGCTCATTCTGGAGCAGGACACCAATCGCATGCGGACGAGCGTAGAGAGCGTGGAGCGCGCCGTGCGGCAGATCGGCAGGCAGATCCTGCACCTTTACAAGCAGTTCTCTTCCGCTTCCCGCCTGCTGCGCATGACGGGAACGGGCGGGCATACCGAGCTGTACTACTTCAACGAGAGCGACATTTCGGCGGACGACGTCGTCTTCGAGGCGGGCTATGAGCGCACCGCCGAGGACGTGAAGGAGGAGATCCTCTCGCTGCTGTCGCTCGGACTGCTGAAGGAGGCAGACGGGTCGCTTTCGGACGCGACGCGCCACAAGGTGCTCGACGCACTCGGCTGCGGATCGTTTGAAAACGCCCGCGACGTCTCTGCCCTGCACATCCGCAAGGCAGAGCGGGAAAATGTGTTGCTGGCGCAGCGCGAGGTGGAGGCGGACGTGTACGACGACCACGAGCTGCACATCACCGAGCACACCCGTGCCCTGCTTTCGGGCGGGGAGGAGGACAGCGCGACGAAGGCGAGGATCATGCGCCACCTCGAGAGCCATCGCCGCAAAGGAGCATAGATGCAAGAGGAGAACGGACACACGGAGAAGGCGCAGGACGCGCTTCCCGAAAAGTTTGACAGCGTGGAAGCCCTCGCGCAGGCATACCGCGCGCTGGAGGCGGAATTTACCCGCCGCAGCCAGCGGCTGAAGGAGCTGGAGCGCGCGGCGGAGCAGGCGGCGGACAGAGCGGAACAGCGGCAGGCGGAAGAGGCCTCGTTTTCCGTTCCGCTCATGACCCGCACCGGAACGGGGGTCAGCGCACCGCCGCAGCGGGCGCGTTCTCTGCGCGAAGCGGGGGCGCTTGCGCTCGGGTATCTCAAATCAAAGAAATAAAGACAGAAAGGAGATCATGTTATGGTAACGACACAGACGGCAGACAGCGTACTCAAATCTTACTATCTGGATGCAGTGAGCGATGCGCTCGACAAGACCGCAAATCCGCTGCTTTCCGTCATCCGGAAGACGACGGCGGACGTATGGGGCAAGGACGTGCGCAAGGCGGTGCGCGTGGGCGTCAACGGCGGCGTGGGCGCCGGAACGGAGGAGGGCACCCTGCCCACGGCGGGGGGAAATCGCTATGCACAGATGGTGTCTTCGCTCAAAAACCTCTACGGCACCATCGAAATTTCCGATAAGGCGATCCGCGCCTCCGCGAGCAACGAGGGCGCCTTCGTCGATCTGCTCAACGACGAGATGGAGGGGCTTGTGAAAAGCTCCTCGTACAACTTCGGAAGAATGCTCTTCGGCGACGGCACGGGCAAGCTTGCAACGCTCACCGTGGACAGCGAGGCGGATACGGTGACGGCGGACAGCGTGAAAAACCTTGCCGAGGGCATGGTGGTCGACCTCTATACGAATGCGACCAAGTCGTATGGCGGCGCCGTGATCACGGCGGTGGACAGATCGAACAGGCAGATCACGCTCTCGGCGGGCACGCCCAAGACGGGGGACGCGCTGTATGTGCAGAACTCCTACGGGCTGGAGATCACGGGGCTGGGGCAGATCTTTTCCTCCTCGGCCACGCTGTACTCGCTCTCCCGTGCGGACAATCCCTGGCTGAACCCCTATTCGGTGAGTTCGGTGGGCGCGCTGACCGAGGGGGCCATTCAGAAGGCGATCGACGCGGTCGAGGAGAGCGCGGGCGGTAAGATCAACTTCATCGTCTGCTCGAGCGGCGTGCGCAGAGCGCTCTTTTCGACGCTCTCCGACCTTCGCACCGTCAGTCCCATGGAGCTGGAGGGCGGATTCCGTGCCATCAGCTTCGGGGGCATTCCCGTCGTAACAGACCGGTTCTGCCCCGCGGGCACGATGTATCTGCTCAATACGGACGACTTCGCCCTGCATCAGCTGTGCGACTGGCAGTGGCTGGAGAGCGAGGACGGCGGCATTTTAAAGCAGGTCGCGGGCAAGCCAGTCTATACGGCGACGCTCGTGAAATATGCCGAGCTCATGTGCTACCGCCCCTGCGGACAGGCGGTGCTCACGGGTATCACCGAGGCCTGAGGGCAGAGGGGAGCGGAAATGAAGGTCAGGGATATGGTAAAGCGCGCGGCGGAATGCCTTGGCAGAGAGGACCTTATCTGCGCGGCAGACGACGTTGCCGACGCGCCCGCGGGCGAGCTCGCCGCGCTCATGCGATGTTATAATCTGGTGGAAAATGAGATCGCGCTCGACTACTTTCCGCTCCGGCGGGAGGAGGCGTTCGCGCCGAACGGGGACCGCGTGCTCTTTTCCGCCTTTTCCGAGGCGCCCGTGCGCATCCACCGCGTGACCGCCGCGGGGGTGCCCGTCCGCTATGTGTGCGATGACGAAGGCATCACGCTTTCGCGCCCCCATGACGAGGTGCGCGTGCTGTACAGCTATTCTCCCGCCGAGAAAGGGTGGGAGGACGACATCGCCCTGCATGGGCGCATCTCGCCCAGGCTGATCGCCTTTGGCATGGCGGCGGAATTCTGCACGGCTTGCGGCATGTATTCGGAGGCGGCCATGTGGGACAAAAAATACCGCGACGCGCTGCTCTCTGCCAACGTCGTGCGCAGAAGGCTCGCCATGCGGCCGAGGAGGTGGAGATGACGGGGGACAAACAGCCCGTCCTTCCCGCCTTTACGCGGCGCACGGTGCGGCGGAGCGTGGAGCTCTTTTCCGAGGGAAACGGCGCATTGAGCGCCTTTGCGCTGCACCTCAAGCGGGCGGGGGACGCCCTCGTCTGCGCGGAGGGGCACGAGGACCTGGGCGCCTGTACGGCGGCGCTGTATGCGCAGGGCGGGCACGACGGCGGACTGTTTCTGTATGAGGACGGGGCGCTTCAGACGCAGGAGGGGGAGAGCTATCCCCTGGCTGCGGCGCCCGCATGCGTGCTTGGCTTCTTCGACGCGGAGAGCGGGCAAAGGCGGCTGTTCGCGCTGACGGAGAGCGTCCTCTATGAGCTGAATACCGCGGGCGCGGTCGCAACGGATCTGGAGGGGGGAAGCTGCGCCGCCGTCCACTACGAGCGCATCTTTGCGGCAAAGGGGCGCACGGTGTACTATTCCGCGCCCCTCGATCCCGCAGACTGGACGCAATCACTGCAGCAGGCGGGAACATTGGAGCTGCCTGAGGGGGGAGATATCCATGCGATGCTCTCCTATCGGGACGATCTCTATCTCTTCCGCGAACGCAGCATCACCCGCCTGTTCGCCCGCGGCGACGTGCTCGATTTTCAGGCGGAGGCGATCCCCTTTTCCTGCGGCAGGATGGTGCGCGGCTCCGTGCGCGTGTGCGGCGACGAGATCCTCTTTCTCACCGAGCGCGGCGTCTGCTCCTTCAACGGCAGCAGGGTAAAGGAGATCGGGCGCAGCGGCGCCTCTTTGGTGCGCCCCATGCAGGCGACGGAGAGCGCCTGCTGTGGCGGGAGATATTTCTGCCTTGCCGAGCTCAAGAGCGGGGAACGGTGCATTTGGTGCGTCGATGCGGCGGACGCCTGCGGGCATTTCATCCGCATTCCCGCGGAGCATATCGCCGCGGACGGCGACGTGTTCTGCGTGGTGGAGGGCAGGCTGCTGCAGCTGACGGCGCGCGGGATGCCCTTCGGCGGCAGAGAGTGCCTGCTCCTCTGCGAGCGCTCGATGTTCAGCCTCTCCGACGCACAGAAGTTTGTGGACAGCGTGACGGTGGAGGGCGCGGGCGTCTTCCGTGTAGAGGTGAGCGCGGAGCCGCATTCGGCATGTGCGGCCTCGGGCAGGGCGGGCGAGCGCATCGCGCTCGCACACCCCGTCAGGGGCAACAGCTTTTGCCTGCGCATCCGTACGTTTTCGGAGGATGCAAGGATCTGTAAGATCGTACTCGGCATCCGGGAGGAAAGACGCACATGGTGATCGACATCATTGACCTGACGGACGACGCGTACGCCGACCTCACGGGCGTACAGCTCGCCATGGTGAACGCCGCGCAGGTGCGGAAGAACGCCATTCTCGCCGCCGCAGCGGAGCAGAAGCAGGAGCTCTTTTTATCGCTGCTTGCGCGCAACGCCGTCCGCTCCTCGGCATACGAGGCGCAGGCGGATAAGATCGACGTCGACGCGCAGGCGGAGATCGACGTCGTGAAGGAGGATCTGCTCTACCAGATCGCCTATGACAATTCGCTCACGCAGGGGAATGAGAGCGGCGTGTACCGCTATCCGGAGAATCCCAACTATCAGCTCAGCTATCCGCAGCGCTTTCTCGCCGTGCGGGAGTACTACATGAACGTCACAAGCGACGCCACGGCGCGCCTGCAGGCGTATGCGATGGATACGCTCGCGCGCACCTATCTCGGCGAATACTATCAGACGCTCTATGAGCTTCTGGCGTCCTACTGTTAGGCGTTCAAAACAAAAAGCCTCCGGAAATTTCCGGAGGCAAATTTTTTTGCGTTTTGCGCGCTGTGATCAGACGATCACGCGCATGAGGCCGCAGGCGAGCGAGCCGGGGCCGATGTGGCAGGAGACGCTCAGCGAGAGCGGATCGATGTAGTTGATGGGCACGGTGGGGAATGCCGCCCGCAGTTCCTCTGCAAACAGGTTCGCCTCCGCCTCGTTCTTGGTATGCGCGACGCCGATGCGCATTTCGCCCCTGGCTGCGAAGTCCTGAAAGCGGGTGGCCAGGTCGTGGCGCAGCGCCTCGATCATTGTCTCCTTTGCCTTTTTCAGCGTGGGGACCTTGCGGAATGCGTCGAGTTTTTCGCCCTGGATCTGCAGGACGGGCTTGATGCGCAGGATGGAACCGATGAGCGCCGCCGCAGGGGTGAGCCTGCCGCCGCGTTTGAGGTATTTGAGCGTATCGAGCGTGATATAGATGCTGCTGTCGAACTTGGTCTTTGTCAGCTCGTCCGCGATCTCTTTGGCATTCATGCCGCGTTCGCGCAGGACGATCGCGTCGAGCACGCTCTGCTTCTGCGTGATGCTGATGCGCTGGTTATCCACCACGACCACTCTTCCGCCGTACTCGCGCGCAAGGCTCTGCGCCGTGTGGCAGGACTCGGAAAGTCCGCTCGACATGGGAATGTGCACAATCTCGCTGCCGTCTTTGAGAAGGCTGTCCCACAGTTCGGTTACGCTCCCCACGGAGGGCTGCGAGGTGGATACGCTGTCGCTGGTCTCTAAAAATTCATAGAATTGTTCCTGAGACAGATTGATGTCTTCAAAGTACTCCCGGTCGCCGATCAGAAAGGGCATGGGCAGAACGGAGATTCCCAGTTCCTCCGCCTCCCGCTGCGTGATGCCGCTGTTTGAATCGGTGACGATCTTTACGTTTGCCATAAGATACTCCCCGAAAATTAAATTTTTGTGTTCAACAAGTGAACGAACAAATTATAACAAATCGTATCGGAAAGGTCAAGGAAAAAAGCGCAGGCTTTGCCATCGGAATTTAGAAAATCATACTTGACAAGCGGGACTGATGCGTTTATAATGGTTACGATGCAGATCAAAATCGATTGCAGAAGGGAGATTGTTTATGTATCGTATTTTGAAAAAGAAAAAACTCAATCCCACCGTTACGCTCATGGAGATCGAGGCGCCCTTTGTCGCCGCCAAGGCGCTTGCGGGGCAGTTTATCATCCTGCGTGCAGACGAGCGGGGCGAGCGCATTCCGCTCACCGTTGCGGGCTGCAACAAGGAGACGGGCGCCGTAACGATCATTTTCCAGATCGTTGGCGGGGCCACCATGACCCTGAACGAAAAGGAAGAGGGGGAGTACATCGCCGATTTCGTCGGCCCGCTCGGCACGCCCACCCATGTCGAAGGGCTGAAGAAGGTCGCGGTCGTGGGCGGCGGCGTCGGCTGCGCCATCGCATGGCCTGTGGCGCGCAGCCTGCATGAACTGGGGTGCGAAGTCACCTCCATCGTCGGGTTCCGCAACAAGGATCTCGTCATTCTCGAAGACGAGTTCAAGGCATGCTCCGACAGGATGTTCATGATGACGGACGACGGCAGCTACGGCGAAAAGGGCAATGTCTGCGTGCCGCTCAACCGCCTGCTTGAAGCGGGGGAGACGTTCGATGAAGTCATCACGATCGGACCGCTCATCATGATGAAGTTTGTCGCCGCGGCGACCAAACCCTACAACATCAAGACGATCGCCAGCATGAACCCCATCATGATCGACGGCACGGGCATGTGCGGCTGCTGCCGTGTGACCGTGGGCGGGCAGATGAAGTTTGCCTGCGTGGACGGGCCCGATTTCGACGCGCACCTCATCGACTTCGACGAGGCGATGAAACGTTCGCGCACCTATCAGGAATTTGAGCAGAAGGCGCGCGAGAAGCACTGCAATCTCTTCAAGAAGGAGGTCAAATGATATGCCCAAGTTCAATATGAATCCCAAAAAGAACGAGATGCCCACCCAGGACCCGCTCGTCAGAAACAAGAACTTTTCCGAGGTGGCGCTCGGCTACTCCGCCGAGACCGCCGTTGACGAGGCAAAGCGCTGCCTCAACTGCAAGAACCGCCCCTGCGTGGCGGGCTGCCCCGTCAACGTCATGATCCCCGAATTTATCGCGCTCGTCGCCGAGGGGAAATTTGAAGAGGCGTATCAGACGATCGCAAAGACCTCGTCGCTGCCCGCCGTATGCGGCAGAGTGTGCCCGCAGGAGACGCAGTGCGAGGGCAAGTGCACGCGCGGCATCAAGGGCGAGCCCGTCGGCATCGGCAGACTGGAGCGCTTCGTCTCTGACTATCACAACGTAAACAGCACGCAGATGCCGCAGAAGCCGCAATCCAACGGACACAAGGTGGCCGTCGTCGGCTCCGGTCCCGCAGGGCTGACCTGCGCGGGCGACCTTGCCAAGCTCGGCTATGAGGTGACCGTGTTCGAGGCGCTGCACCTTGCGGGCGGCGTGCTCGTGTACGGCATCCCCGAATTCCGTCTGCCCAAGGCGATCGTGGAAAAGGAGGTGGACAACCTCAAGGCCCTCGGCGTGAAGGTGGAGACGAATATGGTGGTGGGCAGGGTGTTCACCATCGAAGAGCTCAAGACAAAATACGGCTTCGAGGCGATCTTCCTCGGAACGGGCGCGGGGCTTCCCCGCTTCATGGGCATCCCCGGCGAGGGAGCGAAGGGCGTGTTCTCCGCCAACGAGTATCTCACGCGCAGCAACCTGATGAAGGCGTACGAGTCGGACAGCGAAACGCCGTACTTCCATGCGAAGAAGGTGGCGGTCGTGGGCGGCGGCAACGTGGCAATGGACGCTGCCCGTACGGCAAAGCGCCTGGGCGCGGAGACGGTGTATATCGTCTATCGCCGTTCAGACGCCGAACTTCCCGCCCGCCGCGAGGAGATCGAGCACGCCAAGGAGGAGGAGATCATCTTCCGCCTGCTGACCAACCCCGTCGCCATCCTGACGGATGCCGACGACAACGTGGTGGGCCTGCGCTGCATCGAGATGGAGCTGGGCGAGCCCGACGCTTCGGGCAGGCGCCGCCCCATCGAAAAGAAGGGCAGCGAGTTTGAAATGGACGTCGACTGCGTCATCATGGCGCTCGGCACGTCGCCCAACCCGCTGCTCAAAAAGACGACGGCGGGGCTCGAGACCAAGCCGCGCGGCGAGATCATCGCCGACGAGACGGGCAAGACGTCGCTCGAAGGCGTCTATGCGGGCGGCGACGCCGTCACGGGCGCCGCTACCGTCATCCTCGCCATGGGCGCGGGCAAAGCTGCCGCCAAGGCGATGGACGAGTATATTCGCGCGAAAAACTGAGACAAGAAGCTGAAACAGGACAGAGACGGAGGGCTGCAACGCGGCCCTCCGTTTTTGTCTGCCATGGTGCGGGGCACTGCGGGATCGGCGCCCCGCCATCGTGAGGGCGGACATATTTTGCGCGCGGGGCTCATAAAAATAAGCGATGAAGCGGCTCTTTCGGCATTGGATGGCATGGGCGGGCGCGGCGCTCGCCCTGATCGTTGCACTCACATTTGCAATGTGTTTTTTTGCGCTCAACAAGACGGCTGCCGAGGCGCAGCGGCTGACGGTGGTGATCGACGCGGGGCACGGCGGCATCGACGGCGGCGTGGTGGGGCGCGTGACGGGGACCAAGGAGAGCGAGATCAACCTCGCCATTGCGCGGCTGCTGCAGGAACGGTTCGAGGACGCGGGATTCCGCGTGGTCATGACGCGGCAGACGGAGGCGGGCCTGTACGGGGCGGCAACGAGCGGCTACAAACGGCGCGATATGCAAAAGCGCGCCGAGATCATCGACAAGAGCAATCCCGCGATGGTGCTCTCGGTGCACCAGAATTATTTCCCCGTCGCCGCGCGGCGGGGCGGGCAGGTGTTCTTCCGCGCAGACAGCGCCCCCTCGCATACGCTTGCCTGCATGATCCAGTCGGCGCTCAATGAGATGCCCGAGAGCGTGCGTGCCTCTCAGCCGCTTGCGGGGGATTACTATATCCTAAATTGCAGCGACTATCCCTCCGTCATCGTGGAATGCGGGTTTTTGTCCAACGAGGAGGACGAGGCGCTGCTGCTGTCGCAGGATTACCGCGAGGCGATTGCAGACGCGGTCTGCCGCGGCGCGCTCGGCTTTCTCTCCTCCTCTGCAGGGGCATGAGGCTTTCTTGTACGGGCGGGGCAAATCTTTGCATTTGCCTTGACTTTTCCATGTACATATGATAGAATAAAAGCCGTATGGAATATTGTCACAGACGGTTTTTTGATGTGCGCTGGACGGAGCTGGACTTCAAGGATGAACTGAAGCCCTCGGCGCTGCTCTCCTATGCACAGGAGGCGGCGGGAACGAGTGCGGACGAGCTCGGCTTCGGGTACGACGCGCTTCGCCCCAGAGATATGGGGTTCATCATCGTAGCGAGTTATTGCGAGATCGCCCGTCCCGTGCACGCGGGCGAGCGCGTCTGCGTGGAGACGTGGCCGCTGCCGCCCCGCCTTGCCTTTTTCGAGCGCGACTATCGCATCAAATGCGGGGAAGAGGTCGTGGCGGCGCTTGCGTCGCGGTGGGCGCTCGTCGATCTGAACACCTTCCGCCTGCTCTCGCCCTCCGCGCTCGGCGAGATCCACGAACGCTGCCCCTATAACCCAGAAAAGAGCGTACAGGCGCAGTGGCGCATCCCGCGGACGGAGGGATTTTTTGAGGCAGGGCGCATGCGCGTGCTGCCCTCTCATTGCGACCATTATCTGCACGCCAACAACACGCGGTATGCCGACTTCTTTTTCGATTGCTTCTCGATGGAGGAGCTTGCCGCGCGCCGGGTAAAGAGTTTCTGCATCGCCTACGACAAGCAGGCAAAGCCGCCGCAGGAGCTTACGCTGCTGCGCAAGGACGGGGCGGGGGAGAGCATTCTGCATGCCGTCGACGGCGACGTGCTTCTTTCGCAGTGCGTGATCCGGTTCGATGAGGAGAGGGCGCAATGAAGAAGAACAAGCTGCCGCCGCGCGTCAAGGCGGGGCCGCAGAAATATGTCAATATCATGAGGAAACTGCTTATCGCGCTCGCCGTGATCTGTTTTCCCGTGCTCATGGTCCTGCTCGTGTACGCGGTGAATTCCGTCGGGAGCTACCGCGTTCTCTTTGCGCTGTTGTGCGCCGCCATTGCGCTGGGGTATCTCGTGTTCTACGGCTTTTACTCGCTGCAGGTGTCGATGGGCACCGTGCTCGGCATCGAGGTGACGGACAAGGTGGTGCACCTCATCACCAAGCGCAAGACGTTCACCTACGACGTCAAACGAGGATGCATTCGGGTCCGCGCCAAGCGCAGCCGCTATATCTGTACCTTTCAGACGCAGGATTCGCGCGACAGCTTCATTTTCTGGAAGCATGCGCCCTTCTCCCGTTACAGCGACGAACAGTTCTCGCGCGAGGAGATCGCCCGTTTTTATCCCGACATGGATGAAGTTGAGGAGCCGTGACGGCGAGAATCGCTTGACGGTTGGGGCGGCGTCGGATATAATAGAGTCGATATCATATACAGAAAAGACATACAGGAGAAAGGATCATGACAAAGAAGATCAAAAAGGTCGTTCTGGCATATTCGGGCGGGTTGGATACCTCCATCATCATCCCGTGGCTGAAGGAGCATTACGACAACTGCGAGGTCATTGCCGTATCGGGAGACGTGGGGCAGGGGACCGAGCTCGACGGCCTCGAGGAAAAGGCAAAAAAGACGGGCGCAAGCAAGCTCTATGTGCTCGATCTGAAGAAGGAATTTGTAGAGGACTACATCTTCCCCACCATGCAGGCGGGGGCGGTGTACGAGGATAAATATCTGCTCGGAACGTCGTTTGCGCGCCCCGTCATCGCAAAGGCGATCGTGGAGATCGCCAAGAAGGAGGGCGCCGACGCCATCTGCCACGGCTGTACGGGGAAGGGGAACGATCAGGTCCGCTTTGAACTGACCATCAAGGCGTTCGCCCCCGAAATGACCATCATCGCGCCCTGGCGCATCTGGGACATCAAGAGCCGCGAGGAGGAGATCGAATACGCCGAGGCGCACAACATCCCCCTGAAGATCAGCCGCGAGACCAACTATTCCAAGGACAAGAACCTGTGGCACCTCTCGCACGAGGGGCTGGATCTTGAAGATCCCGCCAACGAGCCGCAGTACGAAAAGGAGGGCTTCCTGGAGATGGGCGTCTCGCCCGTTCAAGCGCCCGACCGCCCCACATACCTGAGCATCCGCTTTGAAAAGGGCATCCCCACCGCCATTGACGGCAAAATGATGGGCGCGGTGGAGATCATCGAAACGCTCAACCGCGTGGGCGGCGAAAACGGCGTGGGACTTGCCGACCTTGTGGAAAACCGCCTTGTCGGCATGAAGTCGCGCGGCGTGTACGAGACCCCGGGCGGCACCATTCTGTATGAGGCGCACCGCCTGCTCGAGACGATCACGCTGGACAAGGCGACGCAGCACTACAAGCAGCTCGTCGCGCTCAAATTCGGCGAGCTGGTGTACGACGGGCAGTGGTTCACCCCCCTCAGAGAGGCGCTCTCCGCCTTTGTCACAAAGACGCAGGAGCGCGTGACGGGCGAGGTCAAGCTGCGCATCTACAAGGGCAACGTCACGAGCGCAGGCATCACCTCTCCCTATTCGCTGTACAGCGAGAACATTGCAACCTTCTCCGACGACGGCGGGGCATATTCGCAGAAGGACGCCGAGGGCTTCATCAACCTCTTCGGGCTGCCCATCAAGGTGAAGGCGATGCTCGACAAGGCGCGTAAATGACAAAGGTATTCATTGACGGACGGGCGGGAACGACCGGTCTGAAGATATACGAACGGCTGGAAAAGCGGGACGATCTGAGCATCGTCTCGCTTTCCGAGGATTTACGCAAGGATGTCGCCGTGCGGAAAGCGGCGATGAACGCGTCCGACGTCGTCTTTCTGTGCCTGCCCGACGACGTCGCCCGCGAGGCCGCGGCGCTCGTGGAAAACGAGCATACGATCGTGATCGATGCCTCTACGGCGCATCGCACGGCGGAGGGCTGGGCGTACGGCTTTCCCGAGCTCTCCAAGGAGCATCGCGCGGCGATCGCCGCTGCGAAACGCATCGCCAACCCCGGCTGCTATGCGAGCGGGTTCATCGCGCTCGTGTATCCGCTTATAAGACACGGCGTCGTGGCGGCGGACTACCCCCTCGTCTGCCATGCCGTCAGCGGCTATACCGGCGCGGGAAAGAAAGGCATTGCTGAGTACGAGGCGCCCGTGCGCGATCCCGCGCTCGACACGCCGCGGCTGTACGCGCTTTCGCAGACGCACAAGCACCTGCCCGAGATGCAGAAGGTGTGCGCGCTCACGCGGACGCCCGTCTTCGATCCCTATATCTGCGACTACGCCTGCGGCATGAGCGTGAGCGTTCCGCTCTTTTCCGACCTCATGAAGGCGCCGCTCGGCGTGAAGGGGCTGGAGGAGCTGTATAAGGAGCACTATGCGGGCTGTAAATTTGTCCGCCTTGCACGGGAGGAGAGCGGCTATCTGGCGGCGAACGCGTGCAACGGTACGAACATGCTGGAGATCTTTGTCAACGGCAACGAGGAGCGACTGCTGCTCACGGCGCGGCTGGACAATCTCGGCAAGGGCGCAAGCGGCGCCGCCGTGCAGAACATGAACATCGCGCTCGGGCTGGACGAAGGATACTCTCTGTAAAACAACAAAAAGGTTTGATCTATGACACTCAATGAAATTCAAGGCGGCGTGTGCGCGGCAAGGGGATTTTCGGCAAACGGCATCCACTGCGGCATCCGCAAAAATAAAGTAAAACGGGATCTTGCACTCATTCTTGCCAAGGTCCCCTGCAATACGGCTTGCGTCTACACGACCAATCTCGTCAAGGGCGCGCCTATTCTCGTCACGCGGGAACATGTAAAAGACGGCATTGCACAGGCTGTGATCGTGAACAGCGGCAACGCCAACACCTGCAACGCCAACGGCGTGGAGATCGCGGAGGAGATGTGCGTTCTCGCCGCCCGCTATACGGGGGTGAAGGCGGAGGACGTCGTCGTCGCAAGCACGGGGGTCATCGGGCAGACGCTCTCGATCGATCCCATTGCCGCGGGCATGCAGGAACTTTCGGAGGGGCTCTCCTCCTCCGCAGAGGGGAGCAGTGCGGCCGCCGAGGCGATCATGACGACCGACCTCGTCCGCAAGGAGATCGCCTATTCCTTCATGATCGGCGATACGGAGTGCCGCATCGGCGCCATTGCAAAGGGCGTTGGCATGATCTGCCCGAACATGGCGACCATGCTCATGTTCATCACCACCGACTGCGCCATCTCCGCACCCATGCTGCAGAAGGCGATCTCGGAGGACGTGAAAGATTCCATGAATATGCTCTCGGTGGACAGGGATACCTCCACCAACGACACCCTCTGCATCATGGCAAGCGGGCTTGCGGGCAACGCTCCTATCGAAGAGGAGGGGGGATCGTTTGAGATCTTTCAGGCGGCGCTGCACGCCGTGACGATGGCGATGTGCAAAAAGCTCGCCGCCGACGGCGAGGGAGCGACGCACCTCATCGAGTGCCGCGTGCACGGCGCCAAAAGCAAGCGCGACGCCCGCCTTGCGGCAAAGTCCGTCGTCAATTCCAACCTGGTCAAGGCGATGATCTTCGGCGCGGACGCCAACGGCGGCAGGGTGATGTGCGCGCTCGGCTATTCGGGCGCCGATCTCGATCCGCAGGCGATCGACGTGGACTTCATCTCGGCGGCGGGAACGCTGCCCGCCTACCGGCAGGGGAGCGCCGTGGCCTTTTCGGAGGAGTTTGCAAAGCGCGTGCTTACGGAAAAGGAGATCGTGATCGACGTAAGGCTCAACGGCGGCGCCGAAGAGGCGACGGCGTGGGGGTGCGACCTCACCTATGACTATGTCAAAATCAACGGAGATTATCGGACGTGATCGGAAAAGAGGAACAGGCAGAGGTATTGCTCGAAGCAATGCCCTATATCACAAAATATCAGGGTAAGATTCTCGTCATCAAATACGGCGGGAACGCCATGATCGACGATACGCTCAAACAGCTCGTCATGCGCGATCTGGCGCTGCTGCGCTTTGTCGGCATCCGCGTCGTGCTTGTGCACGGCGGCGGACCGGAGATCAATCAGACGCTTGCGCGCATGGGCATTCCCTCGCGCTTTGTCAACGGACTGCGCTATACCGATGAGGAGACGGCGGAGGTCGTGCGCATGGTGCTCGCGGGGAAGGTGAACAAGGAGCTCGTGCATCGGCTGAACGCGCTTGGCGCCAGGTCCGTGGGCATCTGCGGCATCGACGGCGAATTGTTGTGGTGCGAGAAGGAGAGCGAAGATCTCGGCTTTGTGGGCAAGATCACCAGGGTGGATACGGGCGTCGTGCTCGACCTGCTCGAAAAGGGGTATCTTCCCGTCGTCTCTTCGGTCGGGTTTGACAACACAGGCAATATCTACAACGTCAACGCCGATACGGCGGCCTCTGCCATTGCGGGGGCGCTGCAGGCGGAGAGCCTCATCCTCATGACGGACATCCGCGGGCTGCTGCGCGACCGCAACGATCCCGACAGCCTCATCCGAAAGGTGTTCGTTTCCGACATCCCCGCCCTCATCAAGGAGGGTGTCATCCAGGGCGGCATGATCCCCAAGGTGCATTGCTGCCACGAGGCGATCCGCCGCGGCGTGGGCAGGGTATTCATCACGGACGGAAGGGTCAAGCATTCCCTGATCCTCGAACTGCTCTCGGACGAGGGAATGGGAACGATGTTTGTGAAAGGCGACTGAGCGATCAATCGTCTTTTTTACCGCGGCAGCGCCGCACAAGGAGATAACCATGAATTTTGAAGAGATCAGACGCCTGGACGCGGCATACGGCGCAGAGACGTTCGCCCGCTTCCCCATTGCGCTTGCGGGCGGCAAGGGGGCGACGCTCACCGACAGCGAGGGCAGGACATATATCGATTTCGGCGCGGGGATCGGCGTGAATATCTTCGGCGTCAACGACGAGGAATGGAAGCAGGCGGTCGTGGAGCAGCTCAACTGCATCCAGCACACGAGCAACCTCTATTACAGCGAGCCGCAGGCAAAGCTCATGCAGCTTCTGTGCGAACGCACGGGCGCCAGGCGGGTCTTTTTCGGCAACTCGGGCGCGGAGGCGAACGAGTGCGCGCTCAAGGCGGCGCGCAAGTATTCCTCTGACCGCTACGGTGCGGGCAGGGCGAAGATCGTCACGCTCAAGGGGAGCTTTCACGGGCGCACGCTGTTCACGCTCACGGCGACGGGGCAGGAGGAGTTTCACCGCGACTTCGGACCCTTCGTGCCGGAGGTGGACTATGCGGAGGCGAACATGCAGGACATGCGCCGCGTCGCCGACGAGAGCACCTGCGCGATCATGATCGAGTGCGTGCAGGGCGAAGGGGGCGTCAGGGCGCTCGATAAGAACTTTGTCGCCGCACTGGGCGACTTCTGCCGCGCGCGGGACATCTTGCTCATCTGCGACGAGGTGCAGTGCGGCATGGGAAGAACGGGCACCTTCTGCGCCTATGAACAGTACGGGATCTCGCCCGATATCGTCACCCTCTCCAAGGGGATCGCGGGCGGACTTCCTTTGGGCGCGTGCCTGTTCTTTGAAAAGACGGAGCACGTCTATACCCCGGGCACGCACGGCTCCACCTTCGGGGGGAACCCCGTCAGTTGCGCGGGCGCATACAGCGTCATCTCGCGGCTGAACGGCGACATGCTGCTCGAGGTACAGGCGAAGAGCGAATATCTGCGCGCCAAACTCAGGGGATTCGACGGCGTGCAGGCGGTGACGGGGCTGGGCATGATGATCGGGCTGCGCACGGACAAGGACGCCTCCGCCGTGGCGGGGGAGTGCCTGCGGCGCGGGCTGCTCGTGCTCACGGCGCACGGCTATGTGCGGCTGTTGCCCCCGCTGAGCATCACCAAACGGGAAATGGATGAAGGTCTTACGATATTAAGAGAGGTACTGGCATGAAGCACT
This sequence comes from uncultured Clostridia bacterium, assembly GCA_944337235.1. GTDB lineage: Bacteria > Bacillota > Clostridia > Christensenellales > Borkfalkiaceae > Gallimonas. Next base: position 2,615 of record CALVLK010000006.1, on the reverse strand, counting down.
TATTGAAACTTATGGACCTGACGCGGGAGGAGATCCTCTCCGTGCTCAATCTTGCCGATCAGCTCAAGTTCGAGCGCAAGAACGGAAAGCGCAGCGACGTGCTCGCAGGCAAAAAGCTGGGCATGATCTTCCAGAAATCCTCCACCCGCACGCGCGTCTCCTTCGAGGTGGGCATGTACGAGCTGGGCGGGTATGCGCTCTTTCTCTCCAACCGCGACCTGCAGATCGGGCGCGGCGAGCCCGTCGAGGACACGGCGCGCGTATTGTCGCGCTATCTCGACGGCATCATGATCCGCACCTTCGCCCAGCAGGAGGTGGAGGACCTTGCGCGCTACGGCAGCATCCCCGTCATCAACGGACTGACGGACTATTGCCACCCCTGCCAGGTCCTTGCCGATCTTATGACCATCCGCGAGCGCAAGGGCAGCTTCAAGGGGCTGAAAATGTGCTTTGTGGGCGACGGCAACAACATGGCAAACAGCCTCATGGTGGGCGCGATCAAGACGGGCATGTCCTTTGCCATCGCCTGCCCCAAGGGCTTCGAGCCGGACGCCGCGCTCATGGCGTGGGCGAAGGAGAACGGCTCCTTCCTCATCACCGAGGACGTCGCAGAGGCGGCGCGCGACGCCGACGTGCTCTATACCGACGTATGGGCGAGCATGGGGCAGGAGGAGGAGCGTGCAGCGCGCAGCCGTGCCTTTGCGGGGTATCAGATCAACGAATCGCTCATGCGCGTTGCAAAGCCGGACGCCATAGTGCTGCACTGCCTGCCCGCGCACCGCGGGGAGGAGATCACTGCCGACGTGTTCGAGGCGCATGCGGACGAGATCTTTGAAGAGGCGGAAAATCGCCTGCATGCCCAGAAGGCGGTGCTTTGCAAACTGCTGAAGTGAGCGGAGATACGACCATGAAGAAGGCATATATCACATTGGAGAACGGCAGGGTGTTCGAGGGCATCTCCTTCGGCGCCGAGCGCGAGGTGATCGGCGAGCTCGTGTTCACCACGGGCATGACGGGTTACATCGAAACGCTCACCGACCCGAGCTATTACGGGCAGATCGTCACGCAGACCTTTCCGCTCATCGGCAACTACGGCGTGACGCCCGACTTCGAGAGTGCAAGAAGCTGGGTGACGGGCTATATCGTGCGCGAAAAGTGCGACGAGCCGAGCAACTTCCGCTGCGAGGGGAGGATCGAGGATTATCTGAAGGCGCAGAACATCCCCGCCGTCTATGGCGTGGACACGCGTGAGCTGACGCGCACGGTGCGTGAGGCGGGCGTGATGAACGCCGCCATCACCTTCCGCCCGTTCACGGACATGCAGGCGCTGAAGGCCTACCGCGTACAGGGCGCCGTGAAGGCGGTATCCTGCACGCAGCCGCATGTGCTCGGCGAGGGGGGCAGCTATTCCGTGGTGCTGTATGACTTTGGCGCCAAGGACAACATCGCGCGCGAGCTGGTGCGAAGAAACTGCCGCGTGACCGTCGTTCCCGCCGACTTCCCCGCAGAGGAGGCGCTTGCGCTCGATCCCGACGGCATCATGCTCACGAACGGGCCGGGCGACCCCGCCGAGAATACGGAGATTATCGAAAATATCAGAAAGCTTGCGGGCAGAAAGCCCATCTTCGGCATCTGCCTGGGGCATCAGCTGTTCGCGCTCGCCATGGGCGGCAGAACGCGCAAGATGAAGTACGGCCACCGCGGCACCAATCAGCCCGTCAAGCAGCTTGCCACGGGGCGGGTGTTCATCTCGTCGCAGAACCATGGATACGAGGTCGTGTCCGACTCGCTCAAAAACGGCACGCTCAGCTTTATCAACGGCAACGACGGCACCTGCGAGGGGGTGGACTACCCCGAACTCAACGCCGCCACCGTACAGTTCCACCCCGAGGCGTGTGCGGGCCCGCACGACGCCAACTTCCTGTTCGATCAATTTCTTGCACGCATGAAAAAGGAGATGTGATATGCCCAAAAGAAGCGATATCAAAAAGGTGCTCGTGATCGGCTCGGGGCCGATCGTCATCGGTCAGGCCGCCGAATTCGACTATGCCGGGGCGCAGGCGTGCCGCGTGCTCAAGGATGCGGGCATGAACGTCGTGCTCTGCAATTCCAACCCCGCGACCATCATGACGGACAAGATGCTCGCCGACGAGATCTATCTGGAGCCGCTCACCGAAGATACGCTCAAGCGCATCATCATCAAGGAGCGACCGGACAGCCTGCTCGCCTCGCTGGGCGGGCAGACGGGGCTCACGCTCGGCTGCAAACTCGCCAAATCGGGTTTTCTCGATCAGTGGGGGGTCAAGCTCATCGGCACCAAGCTCGACGCCATCGACCGGGCGGAGGACAGAGAGCTGTTCAAGGAGACGATGCAGAAGATCGGTCAGCCCGTCGTTCCGTCGGACATCGCCTATACGGTGGAGGAGTGCCTTGCCATTGCCGAAAAACTCGGGTATCCCGTCATCGTGCGGCCAGCATTTACCCTGGGCGGCGCGGGCGGCGGCGTGGCGTATGACAGCGAGGAACTCTCGCTCATCGCGCACAACGGGCTCATGCTCTCGCCCATCACGCAGGTGCTCATCGAAAAGTACATCGGCGGCTGGAAGGAGATCGAG
>CALVLK010000005.1 GCA_944337235.1 uncultured Clostridia bacterium | reverse complement strand
AGTCCTCGTCCATGACCGATTCGTTATGGTGCCTTCCGCCGTTTTGATAATAGGCGATGCTCATAACATCGTCATACTTCAGATAACCCGCCTCGTATGCCTCTTTCAACGAATAAAACGTACCGGACGCCCGCGGCGCACACCCAGCCATTCCGCAGCAAAGCGCGATTGCCGAAAATACAATAGATAAATTTTTGATTGCCTTTTTCATAATTACTCTCCCGTTTCATTGTTTTCTGCCCCGCGCCAAACGTCGATTGCCGACGGAACATAATCATAAAAAACCACTTCGCCGATCGTATGCTCCGGATACAATAACGGATCAATCAGAACATAGTCTGATTGCATGCCGACCACAACGCACCCATTGTATGTGCCATAATACTGACGGATCTCAATCTGGTCAAACGTCCCGTCGGGCGCCATTGCCACTTCATCCAGATACGTCCGTTTGATCTTGTTTTGTGTGTCTTCGCTCAAAGTCTCGGGCGTTTTGGGGGTTGGCGCAAACGACTCGTCGACGTGCTCCGTCTCTCCGTGGCGCGTATGATAATAATACGCGATATTGTTCAGATCGTCCTGCGTCAGCCAGCCGTTTTCATACGCCTCTTCCAGGGAATAAAAGTGCCCGACCGACACGGAATATCGCTGTTCCGGCGTGCACCCCGCCATTCCGCAACATAACATTACCCCCGCCATTAAGATAAATGATTTTCTGATTGCCTTTTTCATGATTACTCTCCCGATTGATCGCCTTTGCTGCGACATATACAAAAAAGATATGCTGCCTTGCTTATTCTTCCACGGCGCTGCCGATCAGCCGAGCGACCTGTTCCATGGTGACCGACTGATATGCCCCGTCCACCTGCGGGAAGGTCACCGCCCTGACGATCGTCGGCTCGTAGTGATATTCTGCGATCTTATCTACTCTGACAACGGCATAGCCGACAATATGAGAGTTTTTTTGATTGATGAATTCAAGCCAGATCTGTTCCCCCCGCGCAACGCTCATGCCGCCCTCATCATAATTGCGGCAGGACCAATAAATCGTTGACCCGCTCGGTACGGTCACGGTCGTGCCGCCTGTATGCGTATCCAACAAAAATTGCCCCTCTTCTTGCACGTCGCCCGAACGAACAGAACAGACAAACTCTGAGCCGTCTTCCCCCGTCAGAGTGATCTTGTTGACCTCGACGGTAGAGATATTGCCCGTATTTCCCCACAAATCGAACGAGATCATGTCGCCGTCGTTTGCTTCACGAAGTCCAAGCTCATTGACAGAACTGCATGCCGACAGAGCCGCACACAGCGCCACAACAAACAAAAACATTGGAATAATTTTTTTCATCTTATTTTCCCTCCATATATAAAACGGTACAAATCTCCCTTTTACTTCATTTTGACGGGCACGCTCTTCTTATAAATCAAAACCCGAATTATTGATAAATGCAATATCTGCAATTGCATACGGCGCCGACATGCCCGGCGTATAGTCGATCAATGTACCGTCCACCAGATCGAGATACTGTTCTCCGCGTTTTACTGCGGGGATCAGGCCGCTTGTATATCCCAGATCCACCGTCGGCTCGATCAATAACAGATATCGGCGTTCATTTTCGATCCCCGCCGCCTTAAAGTGACTTTGATGATAGATGATCACATCTCCATTTTCATCACGATAATACGCCCGGTTTATGGCCTGGGTAATCAGGTTGCCCTCTGCATCTTCTATGTTCTCTACCAGCCCGTCTTTCACGCGATAGGGCATCCAGCTCTCTGACCCATGTGAGCTCGTTGAATACATACTCGACCACGGGGTTTCGCTGTCGCTGATATACACATAGGTGAATCCCTGCGACTCCAATTCTATGAGAGCATACTTGAGTTCATCCTGCTCGTTGTAGACAGGATATACCTCTAATCCCGTGTACTCGCTCTCCTCGCCCAGAAATCGCTCCTCGGCACGCTCCCTAATCCTTTGTATGTGCTGCTCCTCTGAATACATGCTTGCCGTGCAACCGTTATTCAGCCCCACGGACACCAATGCTGCCGCCGCGACGACGCAGGTAAAAAATTTAGTGATCGTTTGCATATTTCACCCCCAAAAAACCATTTTTACAAAAGGGCACAACAAAACATGCGGTTCTGTTGTGCCCGATCCGTTCTCCATTGGATTTTCCCCTTTTCTTTGCAGCGGCCCCTCTTGATAACTATATTATACTACTCTCCCCCTGACTGTCAATAGCAAAACGAAATTTCAATAAAAATTTTATATATAAAAAAGCGGGAGCATTGCGCTCCCGCCAAAAAAACGGATTGTTATGCCTCCTCGCCGGAAGACGCCTCGGTCTCCTCTGCCTTTTGCGGCGAGACGATCTTGGGCAGGGAGAGCCCCGCCATCTGATAGAGATCCTCGAGCGGAGGAAGGGATTTGAGCAGCCCGGAGAGGAAGTTTGCCGTCGAGCTCTTGCCGTCGGCATTGTTTCCGCCGTCCCATACGGTGACCTTGTCGATCTTGACGCCGGAGATCGCCTTGACCTGTTCGGCGACGATGGTTTCGAGCTTGTCGGCAATGAGCAGGCGCACCGCCTCGTCGGAGGTGCCAGCGCTCCTGACGAGCGCGTCCATACCTTCTGCCTGTTTGGTGAGCTTTTCGCGCAGACCGCGCGCCTCGGCGTCCATTTTGGCGAAGATCGCGTCTGCCTCGCCCTGTGCCTTGCGGCGAATCTGTTCGGCGACCGCCTCTGCCTCGATCTCGAGCTTGCGCTTTTCGATGTCGGCGGCGACGATGACGTCTGCCTCTTTGGTGGCCTTCTCTCTTGCGGCACGCGAAACTTCCGCCTTCTCTTCGGCGGCATAGCTCTCTTCGAGCGCCTGCGCCGCCTGCACCTTCTCTGCCGTGACGGCGAGCTTCAATGCCTCCGCCTCCTTCTCGCGCAGCATTGCCTGCGAGCGGGCGATCTCTGCCTTGGCCTGGTTTTCGCCGTCGATGGCGGCGGACTCTGCCTTGGCGACCTGAATGCGCTGCTCCATTTTGGCATTTGCTTCACCGATCGAGCCCTTCTTGTCCTCTTCGGCGACGGAGATCTTTGCATCGTTGATCGCCTTTGCCGCCGCCTCTTTGCCCAGCGCAATGATATAGCCGGATTCATCGGAGATATCCGTCACGTTCACGTTGATGAGCCGAAGACCCACTTTCTTCAACTCGCCTTCGACATTGCGCGAGATCGCGTCGAGAAATTTATCGCGGTCGGCGTTGATCTCTTCGATGTTCATCGTGGCGATGACAAGACGCAGCTGACCGAAGATGATGTCGCGTGCGAGATCGGAGATCTGCGCAAGGGTGAGCATCCTCAGCCGCTCCGCAGCGTTCTGCATGATGCCCGTGTCGGTGGAGATGCCCACCGTGAAGATACAGGGGACGTCGATGCGGATGTTCTGCTTGCTCAGCGCGCTTTTGAGATCGACCGAGATAGAAAGCGGGGTCAGATCCATGAAAGTATATTTCTGAAAGAAGGGCAGAACGAACGCCGCACCGCCGTGGATACACTTTGCCGAACGGTATGTGCCGTCGGGGTTGGGGTTGATCTTACCGTAGATGATCATGATCTTGTCGGGCGGGCAGGTCTTGTACCGCACGGCGATCGTAATGAGTATGAGCAATGCAATGAGTACGACAACGACAATGATTGCTACAACTGCAGGGGTCATATTTTTCTCTCCTTATCCATTATTTTCCGCGGTATGCGGATGTTCCTGAAATGATTGTTTGCGGCCGACGACGGCAAAATCGTCGCTGTACGACAGGATCGTGACCTGTTCGTCCACGGCGATGCGCTCGGGCTCGTCGGTGACGGCGTCAAGCTCCATATACCTGCCCTGGGCGGTGAGCGTGACCTTTCCGCGCCCCGAGCGCGCCCCGGGTATGGACACATACACGGTCGCAATCATGCCCTCGAGTTTTGCATTGTCTACATTGCCCGCGCATTGCAGCTTAGAGATGCCGCGCAGCGCGAACGCCACGGCAAGCAGCGCAAGCGCGCCCGTCACAAAAAAGATGAGGATGGGCGCCCAGTTGTTCCCGGGCAGAAAACCCGCCGCGGCAAAGCCGCACCAGCCGCCCAGCGCAAAGAACGCCGTGATGCTCTTGACGGAAAAGAGCGCAAGCCCGCTGTCCGTGCCGATATCGCCGTCCAGATCGAGATCGGTATCGCCAAGGCCGCCTCCGCCGAAGGAGACGAGCAGCAGGATGAGCTGTACGACGAGTGCAAGCGACGCGACTACAGCGATCCAGAAAAAGACCTCCTCGAGCACGCTCAGCGACGCGTACCATTCCAACATGATAAAATTCCTCCTTGATTTTCGCGGCAAGTGATACCGCTATATATAATATCAACGCTGCTTTAACAATTCAAACGAAACTCCTCGGGCACGTCGGACAGGGCGCCGAAGAATTTGAGCACTTTGTTCTGCTCCATCGCATAGCGCACGGTGTACGCCGTGCCGCCCGTATTGCGCAGGCAGTAGGCAAACAGCATATCTGCACGGTCGACGATCAGCCTATCCCGCGCATGGTAACAGCCATAGGTGTACGCCTCAAAGCGCACATCCTCCTCGTCGCAGGCGGCCTGCAGCGCAAGATAGCGATCGCGGATGCTAAGCGGATGCCGCCAGACCATGCCGCGGTATGCGGGGCAGGCGACAATGCGGATAGGATAGCGCTCCTTCAGCGAGACGAGCGAGACGAGCGCCTCGTAATCGAACCCGCGCGCCATGCCGCAGAAGAAGGTATTCACCCCCGCACGGATGAGCTGCTGCAGCTCATATCTGAGCGCCTCGCGATCGAATGCGGCGGGAAGGTCCCTGTGCCCCGTCAGCGCGCAGGCGGTCGGTCCTCTCTCCCCGGTCAAAGCGGATCACCTCGCTCTTTTCCCTGCCCGCGCGGATATTTTTCGGGCGTTCTCTTCACCTTTTTTACGGCAATGAGCATACGTTCGCCGTATCCTTTGGGAAGGGAATAGGATACCGCCTCCTCCGTTTCGCCGCCAAGCAGCGCAATGGCGCGCTTTGCCCGCTGCAGCTCCCCCTCCGCCTTGCCCTTATAGGCGATCATATACCCGCCCACGCGCACAAAGGGCAGGCAATATTCTGCAAGCGTGTTCATCTCCGCAACGGCGCGGGCGCACACGACGTCGAACTTTTCGCGCAGATCGGCGCGGCGCGCTCCCTCTTCGGCGCGCGTGCAGAGCACTGTGATATCGGAGAGCGCAAGCTCTTCCGCCGCAATGCGCAGAAAGCTGCACTTCTTCTCCCTGCTCTCGATGAGCGTAAACGAGAGATCGGGGCGCACGATCTTAAGCGGAATGGAGGGGAACCCCGCGCCCGAGCCGATCTCGCACACCTTTGCCCCCTCTTTGAACCACCCTTCGCCGGCGACGCTGTCCAAAAAGTGTTTATACGTCACTTCCTCTTCGCCCGTGATCGCGGTAAGGTTGAACTTTGCGTTATATTCCAGAAGAAGCGCACGAAAGCGGGCAAAGGCCTGCGCGTTTGCCTGCAATTTTTCCATACTCTCTTTCAGATCGATCTGCTTCATGGGAACATTATATCATATCCTTCCCCTGATTTCAATGCTCCCGCACGAAATTTTACAGATTGCTTTTCCAAATGCGGCTGTAAAATTGTGGAAGAGGTTTTCCACAATGTCAGTTTCTCTGTAGAATTTTCCTGTTTAATCCGAAGATTTTGGAATAAATGCGCATATCTTTTCCTGTTGACTTTGTCATTGAAAATATCCCCCTTCCGCCCCGTGGAATGCTTTCCTCTTTCCACCCCCTGTAAAAAGATTTCCACGCGAATTCCCGCCCCCTCTCCACCTTGCTTTTGCGAGGTTCCTGCCCGAAAAAGCCGGAAATTGTTTGCTTTTTTCCCTCTTATGGGGTATAATATAGGGGACAAGCGGAAAATTCCACATTTCTACACCGCCTATTATTACTATTATTAAATATTCTTATTTTATATTACCATCATAACAAGAAGGGGGCTGTACATTATGAAATTCATCTGCGACGGACTTACACTTTCGGATGCGGTCGTAAAGGCGAGCAAGGCATGCGCGGTGCGGACTACGATGCCCGTCATGGAGTGCATCAAACTTTCGGCGGGCAACGACGTCGTGACGCTGCTTGCGACGGACGGCGAGCTGACCATCCGCAATCAGATCAGTGCCGAAGTGTTCGAGGAGGGCGAGATCTGCGTTCCCGGGAAACTGTTTGCAGACTTTATCGGCAAACTGACCGACTGCGAGCTCACGCTTGAGACGGTGGAGGGCGGCATGGAGATCAGATACGCCGATTCGGGCACACGCATTCAGACGATGAGTGCGGAGGCATTCCCCAAGATCAACCTCGATATCTCGGAAAACAGCTTTGTCATCGACAAGAAGGCATTCAAGCGCGGCGTCGCCAAAACGGTGTTCTGCTGTGCGCAGGACGATTCCCGCCCCATTCTGAAGGGCTGCCTGCTCGAATGGAAGGACAAGCTGGAGATGACGGCGCTTGACGGCTACCGCCTGGCGCTTGCGAGCGAAGAGATCGTTTCAAAGACGGGCGAGATGAACATCATCTGTCCGGCGCGCACGCTCAACGAGATCGCCCGCTCTTTGAGTGACGACGAAGAGAAGCTCACCATCTATACGGAAGGGGGCATGATGCGCGCGGAGACGGAGGGGAAGACCATTCTCTCCCGCCTGTATCAGGGCGACTTCATCCGCAAGGAGAGCGTCATTTCAAAGACGTTTGAAACCAGGGTGATCCTTTCGCGCGAGGAACTGATCAAGAGCGTGCAGCGGGCCGCCATCCTCATCCGTGGAGACAAGAACAACCTCATCACGATCACGCTGACGGGCGACGGAATGAACGTCTCCTCTGTGTCGGAGGCAGGCAACGTATCGGAAAGTTTTACCGTGGAACATACGGGGCGCGACCTCACCATATCGATGAACGCAAAATATCTGCTCGACGCACTGGGCGCGCTCGAGGAGGAGCGCGTAGAAATAGACCTGAACGGCCCGTATTCCCCCTTTATTGTACAAAATGAGCGCGAGAAAGACAGCCTGTATTTGATTTTACCCGTCAGAAACGCGTAAGAATCGCTTGACGAAAGCGCGGAAATTTTCTATAATCAAACAAAAACATTCGGAGAATTATAGGTTATGAAGAGAACTTATCAACCCAAGAAGAGACAGAGAAGCAAGGTGCACGGCTTCCGCAAGAGAATGCAGAGCGCGGGCGGCAGAAAGGTTCTGAAGAGAAGGAGAAACAAGGGCAGAAAGCATCTCTCTGCATGAGCGAGGGATGATCTATAAGCGCCTAAAAAAGAGAAAGGAGATCTCTGCCGTCTTCAAACAGGGCAAGCGGGCGCACGGAAGTGTGCTCACCTTTGTATATATCCCCGCCGATCACATCCGCATGGCGGTGTGTGTGGGAAAAAAATACGGCAAGAGCGTTCAGCGCAACCGCATCAAGCGACTGCTGCGGGCGGCATTTTCTGCGCGCGCGCAGATGCTTGTTACAGGCTGTTACCTTCTCATTCCAAGACAGGCAGAGGAGTATTCCTATCATGCCTTTGTACGGGACATCGAAAAAATTGCAAAGCGGGAACACCTGCTTGCAAATTGACGGGAAACGCGTGCTGCGCGACAATTGTCAGCTGCTCAGAAAATGGGTATTCCGCCCCTATATCAAGGGGCTGTGCATCAGGATGATCTGTTTTTATCAGAGGCATCTCTCCCGTCACACCTGTCTGTATCAGCCGACCTGTTCGGAATATACCAAGCGGTGTATCAACAACTTCGGGGCAGTGATCGGCATTTTGCTCGGGGCATGGCGCATTCTGCGGTGCAATCCCCTTTCGAAGGGCGGGATCGACCCCGCGCCCGAGCTTCCATATAAAAAGAAGTGGCTCTTATAGCCGCGCCAAACAAATTTGCCTATGAACGCGACATCGGTCATTTTTCAATTCCTGCAGGAGGGGTTCTATATCGACCTCAACTGGCTGGGACAATTTGTCAAAGTCATCGTAGAGGGAGTCGGCATCGTTGGTGTCGGCGTCATTGTCTTTACGCTCATTCTCAAGGCGATCACGACCCCGTTCGACGTCTATCAGCGCTTTAAGATGCGCAAGCAGACGCTGATGATGCGCGAACGCAAGGAAGAGATGGAGCGCCTGCAGCAGCAGTACCGCAACGACAGCAAGATGTACAACCAGAAGATGATGGAGATCCAGAAGAAGAACGGTGCCGGCATGTTGGGCGCCTGCCTTCCCATGATCATCTCGATCGTTATACTTTTTGTCGCCGTTGCGGCGTTTCAGAGCTATTCGCAGTATGCCAACCTCGAAATGTACGAGGGGATGGCGCACGCCTACAATGCCGCCGTCATGAAATATACCGTCGACGGCTCGGTGAACGGCCAGGAGTACCGCCTCGACCGCGAAGGCGCTGCAGACGACGGGCGGCCCGTCATCGACTGGGACTATTCCGAGCCCCATGTCATCGGCGATATCACCTATACCGTGACGGTCAGCGGAAGCGCCACGCGCATGGAGGTGCGCTCGGCGCGCGAAGACGCCTATATCTATTACAGCTATTCGCTCGACGACACGACGGTGACGCGGGAATACCGCATCGACGTCGATAAGATGTATTATAATCAGCAGGATGCGGCGCTGAAGGCAGCGCTCGACGAATATGTCGCTGCGGGCGAATCGGTCGGAGACGCCTGCCGCAGCTATTTCGAGGAGTTGGGGGCGGAGGCCGCTGCAAATCACTTCCGTTCGGAGAACAGCCCCAGCTTCCTCTGGATCAAAAACGTGTGGTATCCGGACGTCTCCTATGCCCACCCGATTCAGGAATATTCCGCATTTACGCAGTCCTTCTCCGACGGTATCCGCATGGACGCCTGGGGAGAAGAGGAGCGCAGCATTACAGAGGTGTTCTCGCAGAGCGAGTATGACCTTCTCACGGCGCACCTGCAGGAGGAGAAGGAGACGCCGAACGGCTACTATATCATGATCGTGCTCACGATCGGACTTATGGTGCTTTCGCAGTTCATTGCGATGAAGAGCTCGAAGGAGAGCAACCAGTATTCCACCGTCGACGGACAGGGCAACAGGATGCAGAAGATGATGCTCATCATCATGCCGCTCATCTATGCCATTACGGGCTTCATGTGGACGGCGGCATTCTCCATCTATATTGCCGTGAGTAGCATCATATCCATTCTTGTTACGCTCATCTCGAATCTTGTTTTGGGCAGGATCTTCAACAAACGCGAGGAGGAGGCGATCCGCGCCAAGTACACGCGCACCTACGACTGGATGGAGAAAAATAAAGAAGAAAAGAAAAATAAAAACAAAAAGGGCGGAAAGTAATTTCTCAATAGGAGAACGGTTATGGAAAAAGTTTTTACAGGAAAAACAGCAGAGGAGGCGATCGCTGCGGGCCTTGCCGAAATGGGGCTCAACCGCGAGGACGCCGAGATCGTTGTGCTTGACGAAGGGAAGAAGGGCGGACTGTTCGGGATCGGCGCCGCGCCCGCACAGGTATCGATCAAGCGCGTGGAGCGGCTGACAGACGGGGAGCGCGCCGTGCGCTTTCTCGAGGGATTGTTCGAACGCGTCGGGCAGGATGTCGTCGTGACGCTCACCGAAGAGGGCGAGCGCATCGTCATTGAGCTGACGACCGCCTCGGCAAAGAGCGTGATCGGGCGCCGCGGCGAATTTATCGACGCCGTTCAGATCCTCGCCGGCGCCGTTGCCAATACGGGCAGAACGGACTACAAGCGTGTGGTCGTCGATTGCGGGAATTACCGTGAAGAGCGGGAGGAGACGCTCAGACGCGTCGCCGCAAAGATGGCGGCAAAGGCAGTCCGGCTTGGAAAGCGCGTACGCCTTGAACCGATGAACCCGTACGAGCGCCGCATCATCCATGCCGCACTCGTTGACGATGAAAACGTCACCACCAAGAGCGAGGGAAAAGAGCCGGCAAGATTCGTCGTCATCATTCCAAAGAATATGCGTACGTTCGACAGGAACCGCGGCGGACGGGGCGGAAAGGATCGCTACCGCGAAAGAAGAACGGACAACAATGGCTATGACCGCGACGGCAGAAAGATCTACCCCAAGCGCGAACTGCCCAAGGAGAGTACGCCGCAGAGCTCGGGAACGACGCTCGGAAGAACGCAGAGCGGCTATAAGAAGGGAAGCTTTTCCGGCTTCTTCGGCACCTATCTCGGGAACTCGCGCGACGAAAATGCCGACGGTGAGACCACCCAGGAACAGAAGGACGAATAATTTATAATAAGATCTGCAAAAGAGGAAGGCCTGATAAAATAAGCCCTCCTCTTTTTCTCCTCTCCTGCCGGCGGAATGTACGCGGCAAAGATGTATATTTGCGTATAAAATATCCCCGGGAACTTTCCCGGGGAGTAATGTTCTTGCCGTTATTTGAGCATCTCAAGCGCCTTTGCCTTGCAGACGGACGCGATCTTTTCGCCCTTGTAAGGGGATTCTGGACCGCCGTTCGTGTACATGAAATAGTCGCCTTCGGGGGTCTGGTACAGCGTTTCCTCATAGCCGGCGGGATCGCCGAATTCTCCGTAGGTCGCCTTTTTGAGGACGGATGCGGTATCGGTATCAAAAACCTTGGTCTTGGTCTTCTTGATCATAATCTTTTACTCCTTTTGTTTTTTTATATTTTATCCTATTTTTCTCCATTCGTCAAATTTTTGCAGACATTTTACACCCTGTTTTATTTTTGTTTGAAATTAACATTTTTTCGCAAACCATGTTCATTTATTTGATATGGAGCGAGTATCAAATACGAACATTTGTTTATAATCAAGAAATTGTAAAATGCCTGTTGTAATGAGCTCCGCCATATGATAGATCGTGTTCAGCCGCGTGTAATTTAGTTTTGTAATGGAGAACGCCGTCTTTTCTGCGACGATGCCTAAGATAGAGATCTGACCGATCGGTTTTAATTTTTTGTTTGCGCCTGCGCCTGGCATGAGCGGCGTATTGCTGATTTTGATCAGTCCGATCTCCTCGCGCGGCCCCACGGCAGCGTCGATCGCGATCACGGGAATGTGCGGATGTGTCTTTTGCAAAAAGTCCGGCATATAGTTTGCCTCCTTTGCCGTGATCGGTGTGTGAAGCGTACCATATATAAAACATCTGTTCTGTTGCGCTTTGCGGCAGAGCATCGTACCCGTCAAAGGGCCCAGGCTGTCGCCCGCGACCAGATCGCTCCCGATACATACGACAACGGGCATTTGCCCCTGCGGCAAAAATCGTTTCAGTACGGCTGTCAGTCCCTCTCTTGCAATCGTATTGCAGCTATGAAAACAATATTCCATGGTCCCCCCTCTTGTCCGCCGTATTATTTCCGAAAATGTAACACTTTATTCTTTTCTTCTAAAAATCAGGGACAAAAACGGAAAAATGTGGTATAATTGGAGTACACAGGGCGAGGATCCCAAATTCAATTAGGAGGATATTATGCAAACATCTTTGCTTGCTTCAAGCGCATGGATTCTTGATGTGATCGCCCTTGCAATTTTGATTTGCGGCATTGCACTCGGATCCAATCAGGGCTTCATCAAGTCGGTCTGTAAAATTGCCGGCACAGTTTTTTCCATCATCTTTGCAGTTTTCTTCTGCGTTTCGTTCAGAAACTTTTTGGAGAGTGCCTTTGGCATGACTTCCGCGATCGCAAACGGCATTGCGAACGGATTTGCCGATAAAGAGCCATACTTTAACGCCCTTGCTTCCGATATTACGGGGGCGGAGCTGAGCGACACGCTTTCGTCGCTCGGGGTCGGATTTTTCTCCAGGCTCATCATTGATCTGAATTTTTCAGACGGCGCAGTTATTTCCGCAGGAACGACAGTGGCGCAAATGCTCGGTGCTTCTCTTGCAAACTGGATTTCAGTTTTGATTTCCTTTGTGTTGTTGTTTGTGCTTGTTCGCCTGGGCTTTTGGCTGCTTTCGCGTATCTCGACCGAGCTCATCGAAAAATTTTCGCCGCTTCGCATCGTCAATCGTCTGCTCGGCGGGATCTTCGGACTGTTGGAAGCGGTACTTGTGCTCTTTGTTTTGCTTCTCATCTGCCAGTATCTTCCGTTCGAGTCGTTGCACAGCTACATTGCATCCAGCCCGATCATTGGCAAGATATTTGTATCTGATTGGTTTGTTGCAGCCACAAGCTACGCCGTGTCCGGACAGTGGTTTTTCGATCTCACAGAGGGGCTTGTTGTCTGACAGTACAATTTCATCACATCATAAAAGGCATCCGCACTGCGGATGCCTTTTTGCGTACAATGTTTCACGTGGAACACCGTTTTTTGCGGGAAAATCCTCTGTGTGTTTCACATGAAACACTTTTGAAGCAAAAAGGGTGTGGTGCAGTAAGAAAACGCTGCTGTTTTCCTATAAAAACCAATGCAAAGACGAAAAGTGGGTGTAATTTTTGAAAAGTAGGGAGAATTTCCCATAAATGCTTGCAAATCCTTCTGCAATATGATACAATATCATTCGCAAACCGCACACAATGAGTGTGTGAGAAAATCTAAAAGGAGACAGCATTGAGTAAGACAGTCAAGTTTGTGATCGCATTCATTCTGGTTGGTGTGCTCGCAGTTGGAATATATTTCATGATGACGACGATCAGCAGAAACAGCAGGCAGATCTCTGCTGCAGAGTTTCAGGAGCGGATCCTCGGCGATGAAGATGCGACCACGGAAGAAGGCAGAACGGGTACGATCAAGAAGGTCGTCATTGACGGATACATCGTCTATGGCTACAACGAAGTAAACGACACCAACTATTCCTGTTGGGCAAACTTCGTAAGCCTGTACGATGCAGAAGCCCTTCAGACCATCGTTGTGGACGAATGGATGGCGAACGGCTCGCTGGAAGATTACGACTATACCAATCCCAATGCGGGGGCGGGGTGGAGCAACATTCTTTACTTCGGCATGCTTGCGATCGGCATCGTTGCGATCATCATGGTGATGCGTGCAACGGCAGGCGGTGGCGGCAAGGTGATGAACTTCGGCAAGACCAAGGCGAGGGTATCTACGAATATTAAAGTTAGATTTTCCGACGTCGCCGGGGCCGAAGAGGAGAAAGAAGAACTTGCCGAGGTTGTTGAGTTCTTAAAGACCCCGAAGAAGTTTGCCGATCTCGGGGCGAAGATTCCCAAGGGCGTGCTGCTCGTCGGCCCTCCCGGAACGGGTAAGACCCTCTTTGCCAAGGCGGTCGCGGGGGAGGCAGGGGTTCCCTTCTTCTCGGTCAGCGGCTCCGACTTCGTTGAGATGTATGTCGGTGTGGGTGCCTCGCGTGTGCGTGACCTGTTTGACCTGGCAAAACGCAATCAGCCCTGCATTATTTTTATCGACGAGATCGATGCCGTCGGCCGTCAGCGTGGAGCGGGCCTGGGCGGTGGACATGATGAGCGGGAACAGACCCTCAACCAGATCCTCGTTCAGATGGACGGTTTTGAGACAAACGAAGGGGTCATCGTGATGGCGGCGACCAACCGTGCCGATATCCTGGACGATGCTCTGCTTCGTCCGGGCAGATTCGACAGACAGATCTATGTCAACATGCCTGATGTTAAGGGCCGTGAACAGATCCTGAAGGTGCATGCAAGAAATAAGCCGCTCGCTCCGGATGTTAATTTCAAAACAATCGCCCGCATGACGAGCGGCTTCTCGGGCGCAGACCTTGCAAATCTTTTGAACGAGGCGGCGATCCTTGCGGCGCGTGCCGGGAAGCACCTCATCGGCAATCTCGAGCTTTATGAGGGCATCAACAAGGTCATCATGGGGCCGCAGAAGAAGAGCCGCGTCGTGACCGAGGCAGACAAGAAGAACACGGCCTATCACGAATCGGGGCATGCCATTCTGACCAAGCTCTGCTCGAGCGAGGAGAACGTGCAGGAGGTTTCGATCATCCCGCGCGGCGCGGCGGCAGGGTACACGCTCTCCCGCCCCAACACCGACAACCGCAGAGATACGGTCAAACAGCTCAAGGGCGAGCTCTGTATCCTGCTAGGCGGGCGTGTTGCGGAGGAGATCGTCATCCACGATTTCTGCGCCGGCGCAACAAGCGATATCTCCCGCGCGACGCAGATCGCAAGGAAGATGGTCACAGAGTGGGGCATGAGCGAAAAACTCGGGCCCATTGCCTATTCGAGCGACGGTCCCGTATTCCTGGGCCGCGACTTTGAAGAGCGCACAACGTACAGCGAGGAGACTGCCGCTGTCATCGACAGCGAGGTCAAGCGCATCATCACCGAGGCATACGACCGTGCCCGCGAACTTCTCACTGAACACAGACCCGTCCTCGACAACATGGCGCGCGTGCTCGTCGAGCGGGAGACCATCTATACCGAAGAGGTCGATATGCTCATGAAGGGCGCAAGCTGGCAGGATGTGCTCAAGTATATGGAAGAACACGACAAGGCGGCGCCCGACGATCCCTTCCACGAGAATAAGGGAACGCCTGCCGCTGCGGAAGAGAGCGGAGAGAATAAGAAGAACGGGTGATAGTATATGGGTAAGATCATATCCTTTTCCAATCAGAAGGGCGGCGTCGGCAAGACGACGACCTGCGTCAATATGGCTGCCTACCTTGCCAAGGCGGGCAAACGGGTGCTCCTTGCCGACGTCGATCCGCAGGGCAATGCGACGACGGGGCTGGGCTTTGCCAAGAGCGAGCTGAAAAAGTCCGTCTACAATGTGCTCATCGGCGGCGAGGCGGTGAAAGACAACGTGCTGCCCACCATGATGGACAATCTCTTTCTTTTGCCTGCAAACATCGACCTTGCGGGCGCCGAGGTGGAGCTTGTATATCAGAAGAGCCGCGAGCGCGTGCTGCGCGGCGCCATTGATAAGGTCAAGGGGGAATATGACTATATCCTCATCGACTGCCCGCCTTCGCTCGGGCTGATCACCATCAATGCGCTTGCCGCGGCGGATTCCGTCATCATCCCCATTCAGAGCGAATATTACGCGCTGGAGGGGCTGAGCCAGCTGATGAACACGATCACGCTGGTGCGGCAGCATCTGAACAAGACGCTCAAGGTCGAGGGCGTCGTCATCACCATGTATGACGGCAGATCGCTCATCAGCAAGCAGATCGCCGCCGAGATCAAAAGATATTTTACGAAGAAGCTGTACGAGATCATCATCCCGCGCAACATCCGCCTGTCCGAGGCGCCCAGCCACGGCAAGCCCATCGTGCTGCATGATCCGCGCTGTGCGGGTGCGCGCGCATACGCCGCACTTACAGAAGAATTTTTGAAAAAAACCGAGGGAAAGGGGGCATAAAATATGGCGAAAGGTTTAGGCAGAGGGCTTTCCGCCCTGTTCAGCGACACGGAAGAGGCGTACGAGAACGCGCAGGACGGCTCCGCCGTACACGGCGTGAGCGAACTTCCGCTCGACGACATCTTTCCCAATCCCGATCAGCCGCGCAAGGTGTTCGAGGAGGGCGCGCTGCGCGATCTGACGCAGTCCATCCGCGAGCACGGCGTCATCTCTCCCATCGTCGTCAACCGCAATCCCGACGGGAGCTTTATGATCATCGCGGGCGAGCGCCGTTACCGCGCCGCCAAAGAGGCGGGGCTTACGACCATTCCCGCCGTCGTCAAGGAATATGACGAGCGCGAGATCCAGGAGGTCTCGCTCATCGAAAATCTGCAGCGCGAGGATCTCAACCCCATTGAAGCCGCGTACGGCATGAAGAAGCTGATGGAGGAATTTCACCTCACGCAGGAGGTGCTTGCCGAGCGCCTGGGCAAATCGCGCCCGGCGATCGCCAATACGCTGCGCCTGCTCACGCTTTCGGAGGAGGTCATCTCGCTCGTGCGGGAGGGCAAGCTCACCTCCGGCCATGCGCGCGCGTTTGTGCCCGTTCCGCAAGAGGCGCAGGGCGCGCTTGCGGAGAAGTGTGTCAAAGAGGGCTGGTCGGTGCGCGAGACGGAGCGTGCGGTGAAGCAGTGGCTCAACCCGCCCGAGGTCCTCTCCCGCGAAAAGGAGCAGAAGACGACGCAGATGAGCGCCGAGCTTTCGCACCTCGTCGAACGTATGCGCGAGACGTTCCACACCAAGGTCTCGCTCATCGGCACGGACAAGAAGGGCCGCATCTATATCGATTACTATTCGCGCGACGATCTCGATCGCCTTTCGGAGATCCTCGACATCATCGGCCGCGAGGAGTGAGGCGGGCCATGCAGCAGCACATTCGCGCGCTCGACGAGTTTTTCATGGAAAATTATTCCGACTTCACCCATCTTGGCGCGGTCGAGGGGTATAAGGCGCCCGATCGCATCGTCCTGGGCAAAGACGGCAACATGGTGCAGCGGCCGGAAAGCGTCATGCTCATCTGCCATCAGTCCGATCCGGAGGGCGTGCTTGCCGCGCTCAAACGCGGGCTGGCGGATACATGGTTTTCCTTCAGCTTTGCGCCGGTCTCCCCCTTTCGCCGATTCAGAGATCGCTTCCGGCGGGACAGTTTTGCGCACCTTCTGCCCCAGGTCCTTGCCCGCTGCAGCGAAACGGCGGAGAGCGCGGGGCAGAAACTTTCGCTGCAGCCCGAGGTGTGGAAGGGAATCGTCAAGGGGCAGTATTATCCCGAAAAGGGCACGATTCTCGCCCTTGCGCTCGTATGCCGCATGAGCGTTCAGGACGCAGAGCTGCTGCTCGATGCGCGCGGCTTTGCGCTCGACCGCAAGAACGTACGCGACGTCGTCGTGGATTTTCTGCTGCGGCAGCGCGTCTATTCGCCCGTGCTGCGCAATGAATGTCTGCGCGAGTATGCCATTACGGGCATGTGCATCAAAGAGGGGTGCTGATAGGGCGCAAAATCGCTTGACAGCGCCGACTTCGCTATGCTACAATACAAAAAACAAAAATACGATTGCCGAGGAAAGGGAAGAGTATCCGTTTTTTACCGCAGAAAAGAGAAGGGCGTCGCGGCTGAAAGCGCCTCTGCGGCAGACGGTGAAGGTGCGCCCCTTCCGCCTGAGGCCGGAGCAATGTCCGCGGCTGCCCGCCGTTATCGGGCATAAGAGGGGGATGCCGCCCGCAGGGCAGGGCATTCCCGAAGTAGAGTGGAACCGCGTAACCAAGGACGCCTTTATGAGAATAAGGGGCGTCCTTTTGTCTCTTTTGGGGGTGCTATGTTTTTTGCAAGACTGAGAAAGGATATCGCCGCGGCGAAGGCGAACGACCCCGCCGCACGCAACAAGTTCGAGATCTGGCTGACCTATTCGGGCGTGCATGCGCTCTCGTGGCATCGCTTTGCCAATCGCCTGTACCGCATGCACCTCAAACTGCTGGCGCGCATGGCGTCGCAGTTTGCCAAATTTCTGACCGGCATCGAGATCCACCCCGCCGCCAAGATCGCACCCGGCGTGTTCATCGATCACGGCGCGGGCGTCGTCATCGGCGAGACGGCAGAGGTGGAGGAGGGCGTCGTCATCTACCAGGGCGTCACTTTGGGCGGCACGGGCAAGCAGGTGGGCAAGCGGCACCCGACGATACGGCGCAACGCCACCATCTCGAGCGGCGCAAAGGTCCTGGGCGGCTTTACAGTGGGCGAGGGCGCCAAGATCGGCGCGGGGGCGGTCGTCCTGAAGGAGGTCCCGCCGCATGCCACCGTGGTGGGCGTGCCCGGGCGGGTCGTGCGTATCTGCGGACAGAAGCAGGATCTTCTGCCCGAAAAGGGCGATCCGATTCTGAGCGAGGTGTGTTTCCTGCGCGAGCGCGTGTTCGAGCTGGAAGAGGAGTTGCAGACGCTGCGTCACGAATTTGACACAGCGTTACATAAAAAAGCGGTCGTTTCCGCAGAAAGCGCGGAGGATCAGACGCAGGGGGACGCATAGAGCGCCGCCCGAAGGGAAGAACAGATATGAAAATTTACAATTCGCTGACGAGAAGAAAAGAGACGTTTGTCCCGCTCGAGGCGGGCAAGGTGAAGATGTACGCCTGCGGCATCACCGTGTCGGGCGAGGCGCATGTGGGGCATGGCTTTCAGGCGCTGCTCTACGATATCTTTCGCAAATTTCTCGAAAAGCAGGGCTATGCGGTGACGTATGCCCGCAACTATACCGACGTCGACGACAAGATCATCGCGCGCGCGAAGGAGACGGGCATCCCCGCAGACCGATATGCCGCCATGATGATCGAAAAAATCAACGACGTTATGCGAAAAATGGACATCGACGACCCGACGCTCTGGCTGAAGGCGACGGAGAACATGGGCGCCATCATCGATTTTGTCAGCCGGCTCGTGGCGAGCGGACATGCCTATGCCGCCGACAACGGCGACGTGTACTTCGATGTGGATACCTTCCCCGCCTACGGGCAGCTCTCGGGCAGAGACAAGGAGGATTCGCTCGACGGCGTGCGCGTGGAAAATGACGACTGCAAGCGCCACCCCTATGACTTTGCGCTGTGGAAGGCGGCGAAGGAGGGCGAGATCTCCTGGGATTCCCCCTGGGGCAAGGGCAGGCCGGGCTGGCACATCGAGTGCTCGGCGATGAATCGCGTCGCCTTCGGCGATCAGATCGACATCCACGGCGGCGGCAGAGACCTCATCTTCCCGCATCACGAGAACGAGATCGCGCAGACGGAGTCGCTCACGGGCAAACAGTTCGCCAAATACTGGACGCACAACGGGCTGATCAAGGTGAACGGGCAGAAGATGAGCAAATCGCTGGGCAACAGCCTGCTGCTGGAAGATCTCCTTGCAAAATATTCCAACGAGGCGATCAAGTTTGCGCTGCTTTCCTACGGATACCGCGGCGACATCAACATTACAGACAATCTCTTCCCCGACGCCGAGGCGCACCTCGTGCGCTTCTACCGCCTGATCGCCCGCGCCGAGGAGATGTTCCCCGCCGAGGAGGGGGGCGAAGAGCAGATCGACCGCCGCTTTGACGAGGCGATGAGCGACGACTTCAATACCGCGCTCGCCCTCTCCGACCTGTTCGGCTACTTCAAAGAGGTCGCCCGCCGCATCGAGGCAAACGATCCCGGGGCGCGGCGCATGACCAATCAGATCAGAAAGACGTATGCGCTGCTCGGCATCTTCAAGCGCGACGCGCACGAATATCTTGCGACGTACGATAAAAATGCGGACGAGGACATTCCCGAGGAAGTGCGTGCCGTCGCAGAGGAGCGCCGTGCCGCCCGTGCGGCGAAGGACTGGGCGAAGTCAGACGAGCTGCGCGAAACACTCAAGGGCATGGGCTATGCCGTAAAGGACAGCAAAGAGGGCTATACGCTGGAAAAAATATAGGAACTCGGACAAAACGGGAGAAATTATCATGAAGATTACATCCAAAGAACTCAGACAAAAATGGCTCTCCTTCTACGAGAGCAAAGGGCATCTCGATATCGGCGCGGTGTCGCTCATCGGCGACGGCTCCACGGGGGTCATGTTCAACGTGGCGGGCATGCAGCCGCTCATGCCCTATCTCTTGGGCGCCCCGCACCCCTCGGGCAAGAAGCGGCTGTGCAACGTGCAGGGCTGCGTGCGCACGGTGGACATTGAAAGCGTGGGCGATGCCTCGCACTTCACCTTCTTCGAGATGATGGGCAACTGGTCGCTGGGCGACTATTTCAAGAAGGAAAAGACCGCCTGGACGTTCGAGCTCCTGACAGAGGTGTTCGGCCTCGATAAGGACAAGCTCTGCTCCACCGTATTCGAGGGCAACGAGAGCGCCCCCCGCGACGAGGAGACGGCGGGGCTGCTTGCGGCGCTCGGCATCCGCCCCGAGCATATCTTCTACCTGCCCAAGTCGGACAACTGGTGGGAGCTCGAGGGCACCGTCGGCACCCCCTGCGGGCCGGATAACGAGTGGTTCTACCCCATCGATCCCGCGGCGGAGGCGTCCGTATTCCCCGACGATTACGTCGAGATCGGCAACGACGTCTACATGCAGTACCGCAAGACGGAGACGGGGTACGAGCCGCTCGAACACAAAAACGTCGACACAGGGTTCGGGCTGGACCGCATGCTGCTCTTTCTGAACGGGCTGCACGACGGCTACAAGACCGACCTCTTCTCGGGGGCAATCGCAAAGCTCGAGGCGCTCACGGGCAGGGCGTATGACGCGGAGGAGGGCGTGCGCAGGGCAATGCGCATTATCGCCGATCATACGCGTACGACGGTCATGCTCATCGGAGATGTCAACGGCATCCTGCCCTCCAATACGGGCGCGGGATACATTTTGCGCCGCCTGATGCGCCGCGCCATCCGCTATTGCCGCCAGCTGGGCATCGAGCCGGCGTCCTCCATGCGCGCCGTCGCAGAGGTGTTCATCGACGAGGTGTACGGCGAGGCATATCCCCTTCTCATCGAAAAGAAGGCGTATATCCTCGAGGAGATCGGCAAGGAGGCGGCACGCTTCGAGACCATGCTCGAAAAGGGCATGACGGAGTTTGAAAAATGCGTCAACGGCATCGCCCGCAAGAACACATTCATGAAGGAGAAGGACCCCGCGTTCGTACCCGAGACCTGCATCGGCGGGAAGCAGGCGTTCCGCCTGTACGACACATACGGTTTCCCGCTCGAGCTGACCGAGGAGATGGCGGCGGAGCGCGGCCTGAGCGTCGACCGCGCGGGATTTGACGCAGCGTTCAAAGAGCATCAGGAGAAGAGCCGCGGCGACGTGCATGCGGGCGAGGCCAAGGGCGGACTGGAGAGCCATTCGCAGATGGCGACCAGATACCATACGGCGACGCACCTGCTCAACGCCGCGCTCAAACAGGTGCTCTCGCCCGACTGCAACCAGAAGGGCAGCAACATCAACGACGAGCGCATGCGCTTCGACTTCAATTTCGAGCGTGCCATGACCCCCGAGGAGATCAAAGCCGTCGAAGCGCTCGTCAACGAAAAGATCGCCGAGGATATCCCCGTCGTCTATCGCGAGATGAGCCTCGACGAGGCACGCGCGGAGCACTTCGTCGGCGTGTTCGACAGCCAATACGGCGACGTCGTCAAGACCTATTCCATCGGCGACTTCTCCAAGGAGATGTGCGGCGGCCCCCACGTTGCGCGCACGGGCGAGCTGGGGCATTTTAAGATCGTCAAGGAACAGTCCTCCTCGGCGGGCGTCAGAAGGATCAAGGCGGTCCTGGAGTAAAAATTTCCCGCGGCGCGGAGCATAAAGAAAAAAGCCGCCGCCGGGGGCATATCATACGGAGAAGATACCAATGACAGAATTAGAGAAGATGAAGGCGGGAATGCTGTACGATTATTCCGACCCCGAGGTGTTCGCCGCGCACGTGCGCGCCGTGGAGCTGTGCGACGAATACAACGAGACGGGGCGCCGAGAGACGGAGCGCCGCACGCGCATCCTGCGCGAGCTGTTCGGCTCGCTCGGCAAAAATCCCGTCGTGGAAAAGAACGTCCGCATCGACTACGGCTTCAATATGCACGCGGGCGACAACTTCTTTGCCAATTACGACTGCGTCTTTCTGG
This sequence comes from uncultured Clostridia bacterium, assembly GCA_944337235.1. GTDB lineage: Bacteria > Bacillota > Clostridia > Christensenellales > Borkfalkiaceae > Gallimonas. Next base: position 79,425 of record CALVLK010000005.1, on the reverse strand, counting down.
ATTGCGCGCCCATCACCTTCGGCGACAATGTGTTCATCGCGCCGCAGTGCGGGTTTTATTCCGTCAACCATCCCCTTGATGCCAAGCTGCGCGCCGCGGGGGTAGAGGTGGGGCGGCCCATCACGGTGGGCAGCGAGGTCTGGTTCGGCGGCGGCGTAAAGGTGATGCCGGGCGTGACGATCGGCAGCAACGTCGTCATCGGCGGGGGCAGCGTGGTCGTGCACGACATCCCTTCTGACAGCGTCGCCGTGGGCAATCCTGCGCGCGTCGTAAAAAAACTTGACCCCATCGGCTGAAAAAGGGCGTGCGGGGGCGAAAAAACGGGGAAAAATTTTTAGGATTTCGGAAAAAAATCTTAAAATCTCAACTCAAAACAGCTTGACGGAACAAAAATGTTCGCCTATAATGAAGGGGTAAATCGTTCCACAGGGCTCCGTTCAACCTTTCGGCAACGATCAGCATATCATCAGGCAAGTATGGAAGGAGTACACAAATATGAAAACCTATATGGCAAATGCTCAGACGGTTGAGAGAAAGTGGTACGTTGTCGATGGTGCGGGTATCCCTCTGGGAAGGCTCGCTTCCAAAGTCGCGGCGATCCTGCGCGGGAAGAACAAACCCACCTTCACCCCCAACGTCGATACAGGCGATTATGTCATTGTCATCAATACGGATAAGGTCGTTCTTACGGGCAAAAAGCTCGAAGATAAATTTTACCGCTATCACACCGGGTATATCGGGGGGCTGAAAGAGACCTCTTACGGAAAGCTCATGGCGGAAAAGAGCGATCTTGCCGTCTACGAAGCGGTCAGGGGCATGCTTCCGAAGAATTCCCTCGGCAGACAGATGATCAAAAAGCTCAAGGTCTTTAAGGGAGCAGAGCACAACCACGCAGCACAGCAGCCCGAAGAGCTGAAACTTTTCTGAGTGAGGTAAGAACATGGCGAAAGTAGCATTGAAGAAGAAATTGCAGTATTGGGGTACCGGCCGCAGAAAGAAAGCGATCGCCCGCGTTCGTCTCGTACCTTCGGGCACCGGCACCATCATCGTCAACGATCGCTCGCTTGAGGATTATTTCCCCATGGGCACCGATCAATACGTCATCTATCAGCCGCTCAAGGAAGTCGGCGCCGAGAACAAGTACGATGTGTTCGTCAACGTCATCGGCGGCGGGCATACCGGTCAGGCAGGTGCGATCCGCCTGGGCATTGCGCGGGCACTGCTCGTGTCTGAGCCCGAAACGCGCCCCGCACTCAAGAAGGCAGGCTTCCTCACCAGGGATCCGCGCGTGAAAGAGAGAAAGAAATACGGTCTCAAAAAAGCACGCAGAGCGCCTCAGTTCTCCAAGAGATAACAAAAAATCCCCCGGCCGCGCATGCAGCCGGGGTTTTATTTCAACCGGGAGGAAACAATATGTTCTATCGCGAAATTGACCTGTACGAATCATTCCCCGCCTGCGCCGCACCCAAGGGGCATGCGGGAACGCTGCGGATCTATGCGCCGCAGCTGAGGGGGGATCTTGACCCCAAGCGCCGCCCCGCCATTCTCATTCTGCCGGGCGGCGGCTATCAGATGACGTCCGAGCGCGAAAAAGAGCCCGTGGCGCTGCGCTTCCTGTCCATGGGGTTTGTTGCGTTCGTGCTTGAATACACCGTCAAGACGGCGTACCCCGTGCCGCTTCTGGAAGGGGCGATGGCGATGCGCTATATCCGCGCGCATGCCGAGGAGTACGGCGCCGATCCCGACCGCGTGGCGGCGATCGGATTTTCCGCGGGCGGGCATCTCTGCGGCATGCTCGCCGTGCACTGCGGCGAGGCGCTCATCCGCGAACGGCTGGGCGAGGGCAAAAATTTTCCCGACGCCGTCATTCTCTCCTACCCCGTCGTGACGGCGCAGGACGGCATCGCCAACGAGGAGTCCATGCAGGAGATCTCGGGCAGAGACCGCACGCTGCGGGAGGCGCTCAGCCTGGAGCGCTGCGTCGACCGCAACAGCGCCCCCGCCTTCATCTGGCACACGGGCGAGGACAACGCCGTCGCGGTGGAAAACTCCATGCTGCTCGCGGGCGCATACCGCCGCGCGGGCGTGCCGTTCGAGCTGCACATCTTCGAGCGCGGCTGGCACGGGGTGAGCGTGGTCAGCGCCGAAACGGACCGCGCGGAGCGGCTTGCCGGCATTTCGCACCTTGCCGTCTGGGTGCCGCTTGCCGTAAACTGGCTGCGTGCGCGCGGGTTTGCCGTCTCAGACGTCTGATCCTTACCGCCCGTCGGTGCGCCGCCGGATATCCTCGTGGCGGCGCAGGAAGGCGTCGAGCGCGTCGCGGTTGGCGTTGGGCGCGGGTGCGGGTGCAGGTGCGGGCTGCGGCGCGGGATCGGGCTGTTTTTCCTCCTGTTCCCGCGCGCCGGGCGCCGTGAGTGCGCTCAGGGCGTCGAGCAGTTCAAAAATGCCGAATTTTTCCATAGATTGCCTCTCCGGATGCAAATTTTCTCAAAGAAAAGTCACTTCTTCATGGGTTTTTGATTGCCAAAACCCATGATTTAGTATATAATTGATAGCGTATCGTTAGAACGGCGTGTCTGCATCCGTACGGGTGCCGCGCACGTTCATTTCAGATGAAGGGAAATATCTTATGCGTAAAATGCCCAAGAAATTATTGACTTTACTGGCGGCTGCCGCATTGTCGGTGAGCGTGTTTGCGCTGCCCGCCTGCACCACTTCGTTCACTCCGCTCTCGGGGGATATTTCGGGCGAGGTAAGTTCAAACGGCGGATTTGTCGTAGAGAAGGGAAATTACTTCTATTTCATCAACGGCGTCGATACGTACACCTCCGACAACACCTACGGTACGCCCGTCAAGGGCGCGCTGATGCGCATCGCCAAGAGTGATCTCGCGCTGGGGAACAACACGGCAGAGACCGTCATTCCTTCGCTCATGGTCGCCGCCGACTATACCGCAGGTATTTTCCTGTACGGCGAAAGAGTGTATTATGCAACGCCCAACAACGTCAGGAGCACCTCCGGCGAGATCGAAAATACCTACCTCAGCTTCAAGAGCGCGCGGCTGGACGGCTCTGATATCCGCGACTATTTCAACGTCGAGGACAACGCCACGATCTACCGCTATGTCGAAACGGAGAACGGCGTCTATCTCGTATATATCTCCGGATCGGACATTCACTCTTACAACGTCGAGACGGGGGCGGATACGCTGCTCGCGGCGGACGTCGGCGAGTATGTGCTCGACAGCACCGACAAGACCAACCCCACGATCTATTACACCATGGGCGTCACCGTGGACATCGACAACGACGGCGCGCTCGAGCGCAGCTACAATCAGATCTACAGCGTGCGCGCAGACGTGACCGAGGCGCCCTACGAATACACCTACAGCGAGGAATATCTCGAGGCAAACGACGGCGTAGCGCCGTACACCAACCTCGGAACGATCGTGCTCGACGGCATCGGCGCCCTCTATCAGGATTCGCCCACGCAGTTCACGCACGACCTCACCGAGGGGGTAACGCCCGCCTCCTATGCGGGTTACGCCTACACGCTGCAGGCATATGCCAACGACGGCATCTACTTCACCCGGACCGATCTTGCCGCAACGAGCACGACGGGGGAGACGGGCTGGCTGTACTACCTCGGCGAGAGCAACCTCGGCAGCGGCTGGAACTCTATTTCGGGCAACGCTTCGCTTGATGCAGTCGCACAGAATACGACATACGCAAGCACTTCCGCACTCTTCTATATCGAAAACGACACGCATCACTATCTGTATATTGACGGTTCCAATCTCTTCCGTGCGGATGTCCGCGACGACGGAACGGGCGTGGCGGATACGCTGCTTGTGGCGCGCGACGTCAGCGGTGCGACGCTGATGTACCTCGACAACAGCTCCGATAACACATACGACTACGTCTATTATACGATGGCTGGCACCACGGGCAACACCATCGCCCGCGCCGTGTACAACGGAACGGAAGAGGACTACAAGCTGCTCAATTACGACGAAAACAAGCCCTATCGCCCCGTGACGCTGTTCGATGCGGAGCACGCGAGCGACTGGTACAATTACGAAGTGGTGGACGGCTATGTGTTCTTTGCCGATACCCGGGCGTACAGCGAAACGTCGTACAACTATATCTCCTGCATTCCGCTCACGGATGCGGACGGCGCGCTCATGAACAATGCCGATCTCGCAGACCGCAACGAGCGCTATGAAGAGATCGTGGGCGATGACGGCTACCTGGCGCAGCTTGACGACGACGATTTTGCAAACCTCTCCAATGCGATTGAATATTACTTCTACATGGGCAAGGACGCACAGTTCTACTACAACAGCGAGGATTATACGCTGAATGCGGACGGCTATGTGGAATACGACAGCACGCTGTTTGCCAAGAACATCGCCTTCGCTGTGGAAAACGGCAGGCAGAACACCCACCTCTACGGCGAGGACGAGCAGGAGCTGTTCCGCGCCTATGTCGAGGGGACGGGCGACGCGGCGGAGTTTGTCGACGAAAACGGGGACTCCTATCGCACCTATTCCTATTTCGTGACGCGCATCGGCGAGATGAACGACAGCGATCACGAGGCGCTTGAAAGCTATTGGCAGACCTTCCTGCGTTACTACTCCGTCACGGAGGAGGACGAGGGCCTTCCCACCTGGGCATGGTGGCTGATCGGCGTCGGCTGCGCCGTCGTCGTGATCGGCATCGGCGTGGCGGTATTCCTGGTACTGCGCGCCCGCAAGCGCCGCCTGCAGCGCGACGAGAGCGAGCTGCTCTACGTCGACACGACGGACGACAGAGATGTCGACGTCTACTCGGATATGGCGATCGAGCACGAGGGCGAGAACGCCGGGGCTGAAGAGAACGAAGCACCTGCTTCCGAAGAAGAGCCCGCTGAGGAGGCTGAAGCGACCGCTTCCGACGAGACACCTGCTTCCGAGGAGACCGAAGCACCCGCTTCCGACGAGACGCCGGACGGTGAATAAACGAAACCAAGAGGGGATCCCGAAAGGGGTCCCTTTTCTGTTATCGGCGAATTTTTGGGGCGGCATGGCGGTGTGTGCGACAAAATTTCTGCCCTGCGCCAAAAAAATTTCTCTGCAAGACAGTTTTTTTGCAAAAGGCGGGGCAAAACAGTTTACAAATTCCATGAGAACGAATATAATTTACAAGCCGTTTGCATATCGGCGGTGCCGAATCGGCTAAACAGGGAGGAAACTATGGTCCGCTATATCAAATGCCCGCGTTGCGAATTGAACTATATCGATGCGGAAAAGCAGGAGTATTGCGACGTCTGCATGAAAGAGATGAAGGGCATCCGCACGGACGCAGAGGAGATCGAAGAGGAGGAGGCTGCCGAGCTTCCCACCGAACTCTGCCCGGTCTGCGGTGAAAATATGATGCGCGCAGGCGAAAAGATGTGCGAGGAATGCCGCAAGAAGATGGAGCTCGAGGACGAACCCACCGACGACGAAGATGACGACGAGTGGCGCGAATACCTCGATGACGACGAGGCCGTCGAGGATACGAGTGAGCTGGACGAAGCGCTTGAAGGCGAGTTCGAAGACGAGCTGGAAGAGGAGGAAGAGGAGGAAGTCACGCCCATGGACGACGAGGACGACCTCGACTATGTCACGGGCGACGAGATCTATTCGCTCGGCGACGATGACGACGATGACGAGGACGACGAGGACGATTTCTGATCCTTATCGCCCTTCTGCGGGCGGGCAGCGGCGACTGTCCGCCCGTGCTTTTCTACCCATGAAAAAACCCGATCTCAGAGGCTGGGCAGAGCGGCTGCGCGCCGCCCTCCGCTCGTACGACGTAACGCACAATTTTACCTGCGACCTCTGCGACCGCGAGGTGTTCGCCAACGAGCGCGTCTGCGCGTCGTGCAGGGAGAGTCTGCCCAAAAACGACGGGATCGTCTGCCCCTTTTGCGGCAGAAAGGTGCGCGAGCCGGGCACCTGCCTCGAATGCAAGCAAAAGCCGCTCGCCGTTGCCAAGGCGCGTTCGGTATTGCTGCATGAGGGGCGCGCCGCACAGCTTGTGCATCAGTTCAAGAACGGCGCAAAATATCTGGCATATACCTGCGCAGAGCTCGCTCTGCCCCTTGTCCAGGAGGAGTTTCCCATGGCGGATTGCATCACGTGCGTGCCGATGACCAAGCGCGCCCGTCGCCGTCGGGGGTACAATCAGTCCGAGCTCTTTGCACGCGCCCTCGCCGAGCGTAGCGGCCTGCCCTTCATTCAGCCCGTCGATAAACCGCGCGACACGCAGGAGCAGAAGACGCTCAGCCGCCGCGAGCGGGAGGAGAATCTGCGCGGCTGCTTTCATGTTCACGACCGCAAGGGAGTGCGCGACAGAAACATTCTCATCGCAGACGACACGCTGACCACGGGCGCTACGGGCAGCGAGCTTGCCACCGTGCTGCTGCGCGCGGGCGCGCAAAACGTGTATCTTATCACGATCACAAGCGTCGCGCGCAAGAACCCCTTCGGCAAACCGCCCGCGCCCGACAAGCGCAAATAAAAACCGCCTTCGGGCGGGTTTTTCTGTATTGCGGAGAAGCGGGCGCTTATAAGGTGGCGAAATATATTTTGGTAAAACAAAAAATTTGGAATAAGGTATTGACAATTTCGTGCAAGCGGAGTATGATGTAGATACATCGTCCTATCGGGCCGATCGGGAGGTCAATATGAAAAAAAGATTAGCATTGTTGTCCTGCTGTCTCGCGCTTACCATGGCGCTTTGCGGCTGTAACGGGGGGCATGTTCACAGTTTTTCCGACAGCTATATCGAAGAGCCGACGTGTGAGGAAGGGGGAACTGTTGAGCGTGTCTGTTCGGAATGCGGTGAAATTGTCACCGAGGAAGTTCCGCCCCTGGGGCATGACTGGGAAGACGGCGTCTGCATGCGCTGCGGGCGAACGGAAAGCGGCGGCATGATGACGTTGCGCTCTATCACGGTCGAGGGGCAAAAGACAGAGTTTACAGAGGCGGACGCAGCGTTCACGACGGGCGACTCTTTCCGCGTCATCGGACATTTTGAAACGGACGGCGCCGCAGGAGAAACGCGCGCATTGACGGCAGAGGAGATCTCAGTCGACGCCGAGTCGATGGACGCAGCATTCGCAGCGATCGCCGCGGGGAATTATGACGCGGCACGCGGGGCGTACCCGATCACTGTGCAGGGCAGCGCATACGGCGTGCAGTGCAGTACATCATATTACGTTACGCTCGATCACGCCTGGGGGGATCCCGTTGACGGCGTCTGCACCTGTTCCATTGACGGCGTGCAGCGCGGAACGTGGGCGCTTGAGGACAGCATCTCTGTCACGGCCTGGGGGACGACACCTGTGATCAGCGCGGATGCGCGGGCTTGTATGGCATCCGACGGCAGCAACTATATGACGTACGGCAGCATCGAAAAGGGACAGTTCATCTCCATCAGCGGCACCGCCTATACGACGGGCACCGATACATGGGATACGCCGTTTCTTGGGATCAGGCAAGACGAAAATCTCTTCCTTGCCCGTCAGGATACCTGGGTCATGGGTGCAGACACAGCATGGAATAACTGCGGCTGGTCGCTTCATCCGTGGGGTAGCGATGCGGTCGAATACAATTTTGCATCCACAGAAGAGTTTTTGAATGCCGCGACCGATTGGGAAGTTTACTATTCGGGCACGAGCACGGGTTCGGATTGGGGCAGCGATGCGTCGCCCGTCAGTTTCACGATCACGTGGGAGTATCATTGGCTGGGCTATATCCTCATCTCCACGGCGATCGGCGGCGGCACGCCCATACAGCGTTACATCAAGGTGCCGGACGGCGTCTACGAGACGGCACTCTCTATGGAAGACGTCACCATGAACGTCATTTCTGTTTCGGAAATCAGGATCGCTTAAAATTGCTTGGGGAATTTAGCAGGACCCACTGATACAGATCTACAATATTGATCGGCGCTTCCGTTGCCACACAGGGGCAACGGAAGCGCTTCTTTTGGTTTGAAAAATTTACTCAATATCTGTTCTTCCGACCAAATAGTCGATCGACACATGAAAATAATCGGCAAGCAGCCAAAGGCTTTGAATGCACGGCTCCTTCTTGCCCAAAAGCCATGCGCTGATGGTATTCTGCTTCATTCCCGCCTCTTCCGCAAGGCGGACCTGATTCAGACCGTTCTCCTTCATCAGCTCCCGAATACGCTCTTTCACCAGAATTTGCATCTTCAACGACCCTCCAGATAGAGATAAACCGTCGACATTTTAGCACCATAGGAGTATAATGCAGAAAAATAGCCCCTTGGGGCTAATTATGGAGGATCATATGAAAAAGCTTCTCGGGATACTGTCATGCGGAATTGCTGCGCTCATAGCCCTATGCGGCTGTACAACAGAGCCGCAACACGTTCATGATTTTCTCAATTACACGATTGTGGAGCCGTCATGTGAGGGACGAGGCGTCATCGAGCAGACATGCGCAGAATGCGGTCAAAAGAACTATATAGAGACGGAGCCCTTGGGGCATAACTGGCAAAACGGCGTCTGTCTGCGGTGTGGGATTTCGCAGAACGGTGATTCTGAAATCGAAACGCCGGATGAGGAACCCGATACCGAAACGATCGATGTCGCGCTGTTCTATTCGATCGATGAAATTTATGAACGATCGGTCGCGCTGGGTCATGCATATACTTTGGCGCAGTTTTTAAGCAATTTAGATAATACAACTTTTACCGATCTATATATCAATGGGATCGGAAGGCTTAAGGCAAAGGCAGATGGAATCTCTGCGGATGTCGGTGAAGTACGTGTGGATCTTCCCATAGAAGCGGAGGCAGAATTGCGCACCATTCTTCATGTTTTGGTTGGAGATGGTGAGCTGTTTATCTCCGATACAACAGGGACAACGCTTTCCTTTGGACAGATCGACGGACTTCAGACACAGGTGGGGCAGAATACCATTCAGGGGTTTGCTATCAACCTGCAAAACGAGCTTTTGTTGTTGTATCGAGATGGCAGCATTATTAAGGCGGGCACGATTGGCACAGAATCGGCAGACGTCACCAATGAGCTTATGCTCTATTATATTCGGCGGGATGGAAATTGTTCTGTCTTTAGCCCGCTGGATCGAACTGCGTCGCAAATGACAGTGGCCCCGACTCATCTTGGACGATCTGTAATAGCAATTGCCGGAGCGGCGTTCTATGGTTGCCGGAATTTGCGCAGCATTGCATTGCCGGAGGGGATACAGTATGTCTATGCGCAAGCTTTCGAAAATTGCACCGCTATGGAGTCCATTGTCATGCCCGCATCCCTGCAAGAGATCGGAATGAGCGCTTTTTCTGGCTGCGACGCATTGGAAAAGATCTTTTATTGCGGAAATAGTGCACAATGGAACAGTGTCTCCTGCGTCGAGGATGATATTGATTCTAAGGTCTTTTTTTACAGCGAAACACAGCCGACGGAGATCGGTAATTTCTGGCACTATGTAGACGGGGTTCCCACGGCCTGGTCCTGGCAATGGGTATAACTGAGCTGATCCGTTAAAAATTTTTCATGGCAAAATTTAAAATAGTATCGCGAAGGGCGCTTGCATGCGGCAGGCGTCCTTTTTTTGCTGCGGCGGGCATAGTTGCGGTGGGACGGGCATATGAATAGAATATCCGCGGCGGACAGGATAAATCGACAAAATCAGACGCGAAAGCGAAAAATTCTTCGATTTTCTCCCATGCGGATATGATAACATATAGAGGGTTAAGGGAATGAAGGTGGTCGTGCTCAGGCTCAGGGTGCTGCTGTTGGCGGTTGTCATGATCGCCGCCGTCGTGCTTGCGGCGTTTGCCGCCGGGAGCGCGCAGGCGCAGGAGGTATATTGGAGCGGACGGCGCTCGCTGCCCATCTATTCGGTGGGGCGGGAGGATAACGCCATAGCCATCACCTTCGACTGCGCCTGGGGCACGGAATATACGCAGTCGCTGCTCGATACGCTTTCGCAGCGCGGCGTGCGCGCGACCTTCTTTGCCGTGCAGTTCTGGACGGAGAAATATCCCGACTGCGTGCGCAGCATCGACGCCGCGGGCATGGAACTCGGCACGCACAGCGCAACGCATTCGTATATGAGCAAACAGTCCGAAGAGGAGATCCGCGGCGAGCTGAAGAGCTCTGCCCAGGCGATCACGCAGATCACGGGCAAGGCCGTCACCCTCTTCCGTCCCCCCTACGGCGACTACGACGATACCGTCATCGACACCGCGCAGTCGCTCGGCATGTATGCCATTCAGTGGGATGTAGACTCCCTCGACTGGAAGGATCTCTCCGCCGCCGAGATCGCAGATCGCGTGCTGCCGCGCGTCAAGAGCGGCTCTATCATCCTGTGCCACAACAACGGGCTGCATACGGCGGAGGCGTTGCCCATTCTTCTTGACAGTCTGCTTGCGCGGGGCTTCACTTTTGTGCCCGTCGGCGAACTTATCTACCGTGAGAATTACACCATCGATCCCACAGGCAGGCAGCTTCTTGCCACATAGCTGCCCTTTACGCGGAAATACTTGACGGAGGTACGTTTACGATATGGATTACAACACAGAAAAGAACAACAGAGTGTACTTCATGGGTGAAATCGCGACCGAGGCGACCTTTTCGCACGAGGTGTACGGCGAGGGATTTTACGAACTTTTCGTCAGGGTCATGCGGCTCTCCGGCCAGGCAGATATGCTGCCCGTCACCATTTCAGAGCGGCTGATCCATGAAAACGATCTGCGCGTGGGCAGCACCATCTGCGCCCTGGGGCAATTCCGCAGCTACAACAAGCTGGAAAACGGCAGATCGCGGCTCATGCTCACGGTGTTCGTGCGCGAGATCGTCGACAGCGCGCCGTCGCGCAATCCGAACAGTATCGTGCTGTCGGGGTACCTGTGCAAGCCGCCCGTCTACCGCACTACCCCCTTCAACCGCGAGATCGCCGATCTGCTTGTCGCGGTCAACCGCGCCTATAACAAGTCAGACTACATCCCCTGCATCGCCTGGGGCAGAAACGCCCGCTTTGTGCAGAACCTAAAGGTGGGCGACCGCATCGCGCTCTCGGGCAGGATCCAGAGCAGGGAATATCAGAAGCGGCTCTCCGAGACGGAGACGGTCACCATGACGGCGTATGAGGTATCCATCTCCAAGCTCGCCGCGTTCGACGCGAACGCCACGTTCGATATCGACGGCGAGTTTGACCTGTATGCAGCTCCCGCGCCGCGGCATGGCTGAAAGATTCGTCACAAATTGATATGACATTTTGCTTCTTTGCATTGACAAACGCCACAAATTGCGATACAATATTTATTGTGAGGGCGATGCAAATGCAAAAAAGAAGCAAAAGAGCGCGCCGAGAGGGCATACACGACGTCCTCGAGGCGCATCGTCGGTTTGATTTTGACTATATCCCGTTCGGCGACAACTGGAGCGTGCCGGACGAGAACTACGATTACCGCGGCGGCAAACTTCACAAGATTGGCGCGGCGGCGATCCGCACTATTCTCGCCGCGGCGGGGCCGCTCCTGCTTCGTATCGCCTACGGTGCGCGCGTCGAGGGGAAGGAAAATCTCAAGCCGCTCAAAGGGCGCGGCGCGATCTGCGTCACCAACCATTTTTCCTTTCTCGATACGCTGTTCGTGCGGGCGGCGGTGGGGCATTACCGCTCCTATCATACCGTCGCGCCCGGGAACAACAAGCGCGGCATTGTGGGCGCAGTATTGCGTGCCGGCGGGGTGTTGCCCTTTTCCCCCAATCTGGCGGCGCTGCGCAACCTGAATGCCGAGATGCAGCGGCTGCTCGAAGCGGGCAAGATCATCAATTTCTACGCAGAGCAGGCCATGTGGATCAACTATTCCAAGCCGCGCCCCATGAAGGACGGCGCCTTCCACTACGCCGTGCGCTATGGCGTGCCCGTGCTGCCCCTGTTCTGCACCTTCGATCTCAGTCGCCGCGGGCATATCCGCAAACTGCGCATCCACATTCTTCCCGCCGTCTACCCCGAAGAGGGGCCGCGCCGGCAGGTGATGGAGCGCATGCGCCTCGCCGCCGAGCGTGCCTGGCAGGACTGTTACGAGCGCGTCTATTCCAGGCCGCTCGTCTACCTTCCCGCCGTACGCGGCGAAAAGAGCGCAAAAGAGTAATGCAACATAGTAAAATCCCCGTCCGCCGATCGGCGGACGGGGATTTGTATTTACAGTCATTTTTTTTGCCGGTTCTGTTTTTTGGCGAGATACTTGTCGCGCTGTCTCTGCGTGTAGCGGCGCAGCCGCTCCAGATACCTGCTGCCCAGCAGAATGGCGCCGTTTTTATATTCGACGCGCGCCGTATGCTGCCAGCCCACCTTGCGCTTGGACGCAATGCAGATCTGCCCCTGAATGAAGATGGGGAAGTACTCGAACATGAAGATGGGCGAAAACAGCCAGGCTGCAAGCCATTCGCCCGCGCTCAGCCCGGCAAGGGCGTCGCGGTAGCAGATCATAGTGATCAGGCAGTAGATAAGCTCCAAAAGGTACATGATGCCAAGGGGCATCAGGGTGAGGAGCAGCAGCGCGTTTAGCCACAGCGGGCTGCCTATAACGGCATAGGCGATGCTCAGCCCCGCGCCCGCGAGCGCCGTCACAATGGTCGTCACGATAAACCCGATGATGGGCGCAAGTGAAAAGAATGTTTCGTACCAGAGCAGAAAGGAGGGGCGCTCCCGCTTGAATTTTTCGCGGATCAGCTTGTTGTACTTCTTGTCGCTCTGAGAATACCCGATCACCCAGCGCATGCGGCGCGACCAGCAGTCCTTGTGGCGGATGACCTCCTCCGTGTAGATCACGGCATAGGGGTAGTACATCATGGTAAAGCCGCGCACGATGCCGTCCTTCTTCATCTCGTAGTCCTCGGTGAGGGTGCGGTACGGCCACCCGCCGATCGTGCGGATGACGTCCGTGCGCACCATCAGCCCCTGCCCGCACAGGTTGAGCGGCAGCCCCTTCTCCGTGCGGAAGATATTGCCGAGGTCGTCCAACACGGGATAGTTGAGCGAGGAGCAGGTGCAGAACATCGAGCGCGCCTTTCTGTCGCCCAAATAATTTTTTACGCGCTTGCGCGTGACGACGATCTGCTTGTCATATTCCAGCGCGTTGTTCAGCTCGCTCAGATAGTCGGGCGAGAGCACCGCGTCGGCGTCGACGATGACGAATGCGGCAAACGAGTCGCGCTCTTCCTCGGTAATGGCGTGGAAGTATCCGTCCAGCGCCGCGCCCTTGCAGTCCTGGTCTGGCACGACGAACACCCGCGCCCCTGCCTTCGTCGCAATGTCGACGGTGGGGTCGTCCGTGTCCTTTACAATGATATTGACCGCAAACAGCGCGCGGTCGTAATCCTGTACGGCGAGCGAGTGCAAAAGATCGCCGATCACGCGGCTTTCCCCCCGCGCGGGGATGACGACGGAGATGCGCCGCTTCTTTGTGACGGGCTTTTTCGGGATGCGGTAAAACGCCCACAGCGTCTGCATCAGCTTGGGGATGTATAGAATGGCAAACAGCACGCTCAGCGCGCCGTATAAGATCAGGATCAGCCAGATAACCGACATAGTTGCTCCACAGCGGAGTTCCGCTTCCTGTTCTATTATAGAACCTTGTTCATGCGTTGTCAATGTTTTTGCGGCAGAATATCATATCTTTTTATGACAATGGCCGCCGCTGCGCTGCCGCGGAGTATATGCGCGGCAGGGTCTTTTCGCCCGACAAAAAACAGCATTGCCTTTGCAAGTTGAATATATGCGCTTTCTTGTGCATATTATAGGAAAGGTTTGCGTTTAGCAAATAAAAAATTCTTGTTTCTTGCGTTCAGAACAATGATGCTTGTAATTTTATCGCGATATATTTTATGCAAATAAATACAAAAAAAACGTTGATCTGACGAATTTCAAGCCGATATGTCACACTTTATGAATAGTTACGCATAATATTTGTCATAAAAGGAAATATTGTTGCAAAAATGAAAAGCAAAAAATCAAAAAAAAATGGCAGAAATCTGTTGACATGTACAAAGATTTGTGATAGGATAAAAATATAACTTGGTTGTGGCTTTTAGCCACAACCAAAAAAGGAGAATTGATGATGAAGGGAACCGCAAGAGCACGCTTGGGTATCGCGGCAGCGCTGATTATGCTGATCGCGATCGTACTGTCCTTTGGGGCTGCGCCCGCCCAAAAGGCTTCGGCACTGTCTTCCGAGTACAACGGCGAAGACAATACACTGTACTATTTCAGCGACTATTACCCCCTAATGACCTTCGAGGAAATGGAGGGGGTTGAACAAAATGGATATGGCTATGTATATGATCATCAGTATCTGACCGAAACAGATTCAGAGCATGATTTTACGGAATTGGTCAACAGTAATTACTTCAACGGATTTGGAAACAACTGTATTGTGGTTATCGATATCAAATCTTTCAAACCCGACCCCAACGACCTGACCACGCTCTTTACCAAGTTGAGCAATCAGAATTGCACGACCATTTTTGTGTCGGGTACGCCCCTTTCAGAGTTCAGCAGTCAATCCTTTATGTCCAAAGTGGACTATTTTGTTCAGGACGATTATATCAGGCTGAAAAACTTTATGGGCGCTTCGCTGCAGAATTTTTTCTCCAATAATATTCCTGCCGAAGACAGCGAAAGTGAAACGGCTACCGAAGAGCCGGAATTTGTCTATCCCGAAGATCTGTGGTTCTTTTTCGACGAGAACCTTGTGCCCCTGAACTGCTATTTTGCAGATGCTTTAGAGCTCTGCGCAAGGTACCCCTTCTTCCGCATTTTCTTAGAGTCGATCAAACCATATCTCTTTGATCAAGATGCTGCAGACTATGACACGATTACGTATGAAGAGATCATAGATGCGCTCATGGGGGCAAATACAAAGCTTTGGACGCGAGAGACTTCAGATTTATACACCAATTTACTCGATCATAACAATTTGAACGAAAGTTGGGTTTCCATGTCTACTTATGCCGATGTCTTAGACTCCTCGGCAAGGGTTGCAATCGGGTTTAATCATTTATCCTCGCCGTTCTACAACTTTTTAGATCCCGCTCAAGAAACCATAGGGGAGGAGAACTTTCCCGTCTATCTTCTGGAGGCGGAACCCTATACTTTTTCTGACAGCGGACTTTCTGTCTATACAGAAGAGGAGGTATGCGGCGATTATGACTGCGAAGAAGATACTGCCCTGCTTGAATTATTGGGAATTCTCTATAGCTTATAACGGGAGGAGCATGCATGTTGCGTTATAGATCAAAAAAAATAAATATGCCGCGCTTGGTCACCCTTCTGCTTGCGGCAATGCTGGTCGCAGGTTCCTGTATGACGGCGGCATGCGAAGAGGCTGTTCCGCCGGAGGCGGAAAGCAAACCGATCACGAACGAGGCGCAGGGGCTGATCCAACTTGAAACGCCGAAAAACCTTCGCAAAGAAGATGGCGCCCTCGTCTGGGACGAGGTGGAGCATGCGAGCGGATATCTTTTATTTTTTGAATACGACAGTTATGATGTTGAATCCAACTCTTTTGATCTTTCTCTTCTGGCGGAAACGGGACTTTACTCCCTTGAACTGCTTGCGCGCGGCGATGGTGTCGCCTATACAGACTCTGAATGGACGGAATATTCCTTTGTTTGGATCATGCCGAGTCGCGTCGACGCCGAGGAAGAGCCTGCAAAAGATCCCGCAGAGACAATTGCTCTTTCGTATGATGAGCGGGGATTTCACTATACCTTGCTCGAAGATGGTTCCGGTTACTCCCTTTCGGGTGGGGTAGCAGAGGAGATGGGCAATATGGAGGGCTTTGTCGACCTGCCCGACACTTTCAGGGGGTTGCCCGTAAAGGAGATCGCCGACTTTGCATTTTACAATACCGAAATTCAGGACGGAGTAGCAAATTTCCCCAATGCATGTACGGAATATCTCTGTAATACGATCACCACGGGCATTGAACTGCCCGCGCAGTTAGAGCGCATCGGCGAGCGCGCGTTCTCTGCCATGGTGCGCATAGAAGAAGTCGTCATTCCGGACAGCGTTACCGTTATTGGCGAGGGAGCATTTGCAGATTGTACGCATCTGCGCCGCGTCACGCTGCCGCAGGGCCTAAAATCGATCCCGTCGCAATGTTTTTTAAGATGCGCACTGGAGGAGATCGCGTTGCCCGAAGGCCTTGAGCGCATAGAATACCGCGCATTTAATTCGCAATGTTATTGCTATGACGCAGACACATGCCTTGTCATTGGCAACCAGTTTACAGAGATCATCATTCCGGACAGCGTTACGCAAATTGGCGAAGCCGCTTTTGATGCATGCAGATTGCTGAAGGATATCACCTTTTCGTCCGGTTTGGAAAAGTTGGGCGGTGGGGTGTTTAGCCGAACCGCCTGGTATAATGATCTGGATGACGGGCTGATCGTAATAAACAACAAAATATTATATGGGTACAAGGGGGTAGCGCCTGAAAACTATAAATTGCACATTGCTGCGCCCATTGAATATATTGTCGATTACGCCTTCGCTGTATATGATAACGAGCAGGCTGCAAAATATCGGCTTACAGAGGTGTATATAGACGATGGAATCGAGATGGGGCGCAATGTATTCTCGGGCTGTACTGCCCTGCGCAGGGTACGGCTGCCCGCTGACATGAAAGTTGTACCCGCACAAACCTTTTCGAATTGCTCGGCTTTGGAGAGTGTTATTTTTCCTGAAGGGCTGACGGAGATCGGTGTTTGTGCTTTTATCCTTTGTTCCGCACTGAACGAGATCGATTTGCCCGATACGCTTGTAGAAATTGGGAATAACGCATTTTATAAAACCGCGATCCGTAGTGTATATATTCCCGCTTCTGTTACGGAAATTGGCACTACGCCCTTCAGCTATGGGCCGAGTGCAATTACAGTATATTACGGCGGCACGGAAGCACAGTGGGAAGCCCTCAATCTTCGCCCGGGCAAAATGGCCCACTATGTGCTCTGCACCGCCACGGTATATTACTATTGCGAAGGCGAGCCTGCGCTCAACGAAGACGGCACCGCCTACCTCGGCAACTATTGGCACTACGACGCCAACGGAAATATTACCATCTGGAGTAAGGAATCTGAGGAATAAGATCATTTTTTCAAAAGAAGGAGAGGCATTATGAGACATTTAAAAAAAGGACGTATTATCGGAATCCTCCTGCTTGCGGCGGTGGGGGCGGCGTGCCTTGGTGTTGCGGCGGGGTGTGCAGAGCCTGCCGAAGAGCCGCCTGCGCCGATAGAAAATACGCCGGTGCAACAACAGCTCTCCTCTCCTGAAAATTTCCGCATGGAAGACGGCGTTCTCCTATGGGACGAGGTTGAAAATGCCGAATTGTACACGCTTGAGGTCAACGGCGATCAGCTTCAGACGCGCTTTCTCGATTTCGAGGTGGCAGACTGGGATATGACGGTCACGGTGGAGGCGCGCGTGCGCGCCGAGGGGAACGACAGCTATGCCGCCTCGGCGTGGGCAGAGTTTACCTACCTGGGCGAGACGCCCACCGCCGCCCTCTCCTATACCCTGCTCGACGACGGCAGCGGCTACGAGGTGTCGCGCCGGGGCGGCAAGTACAGCGGCTTTTCCGGGCTGGAGGGGCGGGTGGTGATCCCCGACGAATACAACGGCCTGCCCGTAAAGCGCATTGCAGACTATGCCTTTTGTATAGATACGCTTTTTGAAAACATAGAAACGGGCGCATATTGCAACACGGTCACCACAAGCGTTCGGCTGCCGGCGCAGCTGGAGGAGATCGGCTCGAGCGCCTTTGCCTGCTGTATTGCCCTGGAAGAGGTGGTCATTCCCGATTCTGTGATCGTGCTCGAAGAGGCTTGCTTTAACCGATGCATCAATTTGACCACAGTTGCCCTTCCCGCCAGCCTCGAGGTGATCGGCTGCACGGCGTTCACTGACTGTCGAAGCCTGAACAGCCCCCTTGTGCTCCCGGCGAGCATCTCCGCGATCGGAGAATACGCCTTTTGTAACTGTACAGAGCTCAAAGAGGTCGAATTCCTGGGCATTCCGGAGCAGATGGGCTGGAAGGTATTTGATGAGACCGGGTGGCTTGCCGATCTTATGGCGGAGCAGGGCGACTACGTCGAATTGTGTGAGGGGCTGCTCTATGCCTATTATGGTGACGATACAGAATTGGTCGTACCCGATCGCTACCGGTATATTGCGGGCGGCGCCTTTTATGCGAACGAGCAGCTTGTTTCGGTGACGCTTCCGCAGGACGCAAAGCTTTTGGGTGGATATATCTTTTTCTGCTGTTCCTCGCTGACGGAGGTCGTTCTGCCGGAGGGGATCGAAACGATCCCCGATTCAATGTTCCATACCTGTACTGCATTGGAGGCGATCGACATTCCGGATTCTGTCACAGAGATCGGGGAAATGGCTTTCTTCGAGTGTGAATTGACGGAGGTCACATTGCCGGCGGGGCTGAAGGTGATCGAAGCTTGGGGATTTGGTTACTGTCCGTTTCAGTCGATCGCCCTGCCCGACGGGCTGGAGGTCCTTGGGGCACAAGCGCTATATAGAACCCGCCTTACGGAGCTCTATATCCCTGCCTCGGTAAAGGAGATCGGCGACGCTGTAATTGGCAGATATAGTACCGGGGTTGAAGCAGTATATTATGGCGGATCCGAGGCGCAGTGGAACGAGATCGCGATCGACGAGGATAACTATGGTCTGCTGAGCCGGTCGCGATATTACTACTCCGAAGGCGAGCCTGCGCTCAACGAGGACGGCACCGCCTACCTTGGCAACTATTGGCACTACGACGCCAACGGAAATATTACCATCTGGAGTAAGGAATCTGAGGAATAAAGGGGCGAGCAAGCATCTTCTGCGAAAGCCACGGTGTGGCTTTCGCTGCTTGCGAGCTTGGAAATTTCTCATGGTACGAGAAATTTCCCGACCGAGCGCGGGTTCTACCGCGCGAGAATGGTGCCCGAAGCAAATCTGAGGGATTGTTGCTTTGTATAGGCGGCGCAGGGCGCCATTTCATATCAAGGCACAAAAAAGGGACCGCTGCGGCGGTCCCTTCAAATTATTTTGATCAGAATGCCGTCTTTTCCAGCAGATAGGCGGAAAGCTCGGCGGCGGGCAGGCGGATCTGCTGCATGCTGTCGCGCTCGCGCACGGTTACCGTGCCGTCCTGCAGGGTGTCAAAGTCCACCGTGATGCAGAAGGGGGTGCCGATCTCGTCCTGGCGGCGGTAGCGCTTGCCGATGGAGCCCGCCTCGTCATAGGTGACGGGAAGTATCTTTTTGAGCGTTGCAAGGATCTCCTTTGCCTGCGGGGCAAGATTCTTCTGCAACGGCAGAACGGCTGCCTTATAGGCGGCAAGGGCGGGGTGCAGGTGCAACACCACGCGCGTTTCGCCGTTTTCCAGCGTCTCTTCATCGTACGCTTCGGAGAGCACGGCAAGCATCAGCCTGTCTGCGCCGATGGAGTACTCGATGACGTAGGGAATATAGCGCTCCCCGCTGACGGGATCGACATAGGTCAGGCTCTTGCCCGAATATTCCTGATGCCGGCTCAGGTCGTAGTCGGTGCGGTTGTGAATGCCGTTGAGCTCGCTCCAGCCCATGGGGTATTCATATTGAATATCGCAGGCGGCGCGGGCGTAGTGGGCAAGTTTGTCGTGGTCGTGGAAGCGCAGGTGCGCCTCGTCAAAGCCGAGGTCGACCAAAAATTGCCATGCGCGCTGTTTGTATTCGGCATAATAGTCGAGGTCGGTGCCCTCCTTGCAGAACCACTGATGCTCCATCTGTTCAAATTCGATGGTGCGGAAGATGAAGTTCCCGGGCGTGATCTCGTTGCGGAATGCCTTGCCGATCTGCGCGATGCCAAAGGGCACCTTGGCGCGCGTGGAGCGCTGCACATTGAGAAAGTTGACAAATTCGCCCTGCGCCGTCTCGGGGCGGAGGTAGATCTTGCTCTGATTTTCGTCCGTCACCCCGCGCGAGGTCTCGAACATGAGGTTGAAGGTGCGGATCCCCGTCCAGTTGAACTTGCCGCAGATGGGGCAGCAGACGTGGTGTTCGTTGATGTACGCCTCCATCTCTTCATTGGTCATGGTATCGGGGTTGACCTTGCCCTTGCTGTGCGCCTCGATCAGCGTGTCGGCGCGGTGGCGGCTCTTGCACTCCTTGCAGTCCATCTTGGGGTCGTTGAAGGAAGTGGTGTGCCCGCTTGCCTCCCACACGCGCGAATTCATCAGGATGGCAGCGTCGACGCCGTAGCTGTTTTCGCTCTCCTGCACAAAGCGCTTCCACCAGGCGCGCTTGATGTTGTTTTTGATCTCTACGCCCACGGGGCCGTAGTCCCAGGTGTTGCCCATGCCGCCGTAGATCTCGCTCCCGGGGAAGATGATCCCCCGGTTCTTGCACAGCGCCACCAGCTTGTCCATCGTGACCGCTCTCTTTGCCATATTTGCTCCCAAAAGCCGCAGAATGCGGCGATTTTTTATCGAATTTGTTGCGATAACGCTAAATAGTATAGCCGTTTTAGCGCCCGTTTGTCAATCGATATTGCAAAGAAAATACCTTTCGCGCTAAAAATTGCAGCTACACAGAGGAGGATATCGAAGTTTCATTTTGATTGGATAACCTCCGCCCTATCAATCAGTTGCAAATACAGGGACGGCATGCTATAATTCGTATGATATTGGAGCAATACCGGAGGATGATATTGCGGAGGGCAGGATCAACGAGCTTGTGAACGCCTATTGCAGATCGCGCGACAGGCAATACGCCGATTATCACAGATGCGCAAGGCAGCAAAATCTGACGACGAACGAGCTGTTCATTCTGGATATTCTCTGGTTGCCAGATTCCGGAAGAAGGGCTATGTAATTTTGGAAGAAGTTGCCGAAGACAGACGCAACAAGCGTATCCGCTTGACCAAAGCTGGAAAAGAATATGCCGCATCCATTATCCCTCCCGCCGCCGAAGCGGAAAACCTTGCAATGGCGGAACTCGGACTTGAAAAGCTGACCGAACTTATCGATCTCACTGCAAGGCTGACCGAAAATATGGAAAGGCAATTTTCGCACCTTGCCTGATTTGCAAAACGGAGGAAAGGACCATGTATTCGCTTTTACTCGCACTCATATACCTCGCATTTATCAGTCTCGGCCTGCCCGATTCGCTGCTCGGTTCGGGCTGGCCTACGATACATACCGATCTGAATGTGCCGGTGTCATATATGGGCATCGTATCCATGGTGATATCGGTTGGCACGATCGTTTCAAGTTTTATATCCGACAAGCTTACGCAAAAATTCGGCACGCGGATCGTAACTGTTGTAAGCGTGCTGTTGACTGCGGTTGCCCTGTTCGGTTTTTCGTTTGCGACCAAATTCTGGATGCTCATTGTCTTCGCCGTTCCGTACGGACTGGGGGCGGGCGCGGTCGATGCCGCGTTAAACAACTATGTCGCGCTCCATTACAAAGCCAGACACATGAGCTGGCTGCACTGTCTTTGGGGCGTTGGCACCATTGTAAGCCCGTTCGTTATGAGCTATGCGCTGACAAACTCAACATGGCACGACGGATATCGGATCGTCGGCTATATCCAGCTGGGCATTGCGCTTCTGCTCCTTGTCACGCTGCCGGTATGGAAGGTCAATAAAAGGGCAGAGATAACGCCGCAAAAACATTTCGGGCTGCTTGGCGCATTGAAAATAAGGGGCGTTCCGTTCCTTCTGATCGGCTTTTTTGCCTACTGCGCCGCTGAAGCCACGGCCATGAATTGGGCGAGCACCTATTTTGTTGCGGTAAAAGGAGTATCGGCAGAGCAGGCGGCGCAGCTCGCCTCCCTCTTTTATATCGGGATGACGGTGGGAAGATTTTTAAGCGGGTTTATTACGGACAAGCTCGGCGACAGAAAAATGATTATCATCGGAACGGTCATTCTCACCTGCGGAATCGTCACGCTGTTGATTCCCGCACCCGCGGTCGTTGCCATGATAGGTTTTGTCGTAATCGGGTTCGGCTGTGCGCCCATATATCCCTGTATCATTCATTCCACTCCGAAAAATTTCGGCGCGGAAAATTCAGGCTCGATCATCGGCATACAGATGGCAAGCGCCTATGTGGGCACCACCTTCATTCCGCCGCTGTTCGGGCTGCTCGGAAGATTGCTCGGCTTTGAGATCATGCCCATATATCTCGCCGTATTTGTGGTTCTGATGATAACCATGACGGAACTGACCTTCCGCGTGGCAAAGAAAAACAACCTGGAAAAAACAGGAGAATCAGACAATGGAATTCTTTGAGGCGGTAAATTACAGAAGAATGGCAAGGTCGATTTTGAGGCCATTAAAAGAATTTTGGCGGCGGGCAACAGGGCGCCCACATGGGACCACAGCCGCAATCGGCAGTATATTATCCTCAGGACGGACGCAATATCATCCCGACCTCGACAGACAGATCCGTTTTGGAAGAAGGAAATGATCGTAAAAGAAATTGCCGTAAAGGTCGTGACCAAAGAGTCGAACCTGCCCGAAGGAGAGCTCGTGCGGTAAAAAGCATTGCGTTCGTCAGGTAATTCGCGCGCAAGCGCAAAAAAGAGGGCGTTTTTTGCAAAACCCCGTGCGAAAGAGTACCATTTTTTTCGCAATTATGCTATACTATATGCCAAATGAATGCAGCCGCCCTGCGGGCGCAGGCGGGGGAACGCGCGGCGCCCCCGCGCAGACAAGGAGTGAAAGGATATGGCAGAAGCATCAAATTTCATCGAACAGATCATCGACGACGACCTCGCCGCGGGCAGGGTCACGGCGATCCAGACGCGCTTTCCGCCCGAACCGAACGGATATCTGCACATCGGGCACGCCAAGAGCATGTTCGTCAACTTCGGCACGGCGGAAAAATATCACGGCAAGTGCAATCTTTTCTTCGACGACACCAACCCCTCCAAGGAAAAGACGGAATTTGTCGACGCCATCCGCGCCGATATCCGCTGGCTGGGCTACCATTGGGAGAAGGAGGTGTATGCCTCGGACTTCTTCGATATCATCTATGACTATGCCGAGCGCCTCATCCGCGAGGGCAAGGCGTTCGTGTGCGACCTTTCGGCAGAGGAAATCCGCCTCACCCGCGGTACTCTCACCGAGCCGGGGCAGGAGAGCCCCTACCGCAACCGCACGCCGGAGGAAAATCTGCGCCTCTTCCGCGAGATGCGCGACGGCAAATATGCCGACGGCGAACGCTGCCTGCGCGCCAAGATCGACATGAGTTCGCCCAACGTGAACATGCGCGACCCCGTCATCTACCGCATTCTGCACGCCTCGCATCACCGCACGGGGGACAAGTGGTGCATCTACCCCATGTACGACTATGCGCATCCCATCTGCGACTATCTGCAGGGCGTGACCCATTCGCTGTGCACGCTCGAGTTTGAAGACCATCGCCCCCTCTACGACTGGGTGGGCATCTCGCTCGGGTTTTCGCCCAAGCCCCGCCAGATCGAGTTTGCGCGGCTGAGCGTGACCAACCTCGTCATGAGCAAGCGCTACCTGAAAAAGCTCGTCGAGGACGGCTCCGTCCACGGCTGGGACGACCCCCGCATGCCCACGCTCACCGGGCTGCGCAACCGCGGCATCCCCGCCGGCGCCATCCGCGACTTCTGCGCAAGGATCGGCGTCTCCAAGGCCAATTCCGAGTGCGAGATCAGCTATTTCGACGCCGTCGTGCGCGACTGGCTGAACGTCCGCGCCCCCCGCGCCATGGCGATCGTCGATCCCATCCGCCTTGTCATCACCAACTACGAGGGCAGCGAGGAAGTGGATTTTGACATCAATCAGACGGTGGAGGACGCCGGGACCCGCAAGGTGACCTTTGGCAGGGAGCTGTACATCGAGCGCTCGGACTTCTCGCTCGATCCGCCCCCCAAATACTACCGCGGCAAGATCGGCGGCTACGTCCGCCTGAAAAATGCCTATATCGTGCGCTGCGACGAGGCGATCACCGACGAGCAGGGCAACGTGGTCGAAGTGCGCGCCACCTATCTGCCCGACTCGCGCAGCGGCGCCGATACGAGCGGCGTCAAGGCGAAGGGCGTCATCCAGTGGGTGAACGCCGCCTGCTGCGTCGACGCCGTCATCAAACAGTACGGCCCCCTTCTGCGCGACGCAGATTATGCGGGGCAGGACTTTTCCGAGCGCATGAACCGCGAGAGCGAGCGCATCTTTATGGGCAAGGCAGAGCCCTATCTTTTCGAGGTGGAGGAGGGGACTGCCTTCCAGCTCATGCGCACGGGCTATTACAAGACCTGCCGCGAGGGGGACAAGCTCTGCCTTTCGGAGATCGTCTCGCTCAAAGACAATTACAACAGATAACGCAAACTTTTTCCGCCCGTACACATACTGCAAAGCGGAGAGGTGTATGGCGGAGGGAGATACGGGCGCGCTCTTGCGCGCGTTGAATACCATATGCGGCGACGGATATCAGATCATCGAAGAGGCGGAGCTTCTGCACGCCTCCGCGGCACTGCACGAGCCGCTCGCGGCGCTCATGTCGCGGCTGCATGCGCAGGGATATATCGACGTCAGATATGCAGAGGACGGGGTGTACTGTTTGAGGCTGCTTGCCCCGGGCAGGCATTATGCCGAGGACAGGGCGCGCGCCTTCGTGCGTGCCCGCCGCAATGCACGCCGCCGCCTCGCCGCCCTGTTTGCGGCCGCCTTTTCGGGGGCGTTTCTTGCCACTCTGCTCGCCCTCGGGCTGTTCCTGTTGCTGTGGGGCGGAAAGGGGGGCGCATGAATCTCTCCCGCGGCAGCCTCATGCGTGCGCTGTTGCGCCTTTCGGGCGGGCGGGAACGCTTTCTGCTCTCCCCCGCCGATCTGCAGCCCGCGTTGCGCGAAGGCCTCGACGATCAGCTGAACGCCCTGGGTGCGGAGGGGTTTCTCGACTATACCCCGTCCGAACGCAAGGGGGAGCGCGCCTATGTCATCCACTTCACCCGGGAAGGGCTCGCCTATCCGCGCGAAAGGCGGCGGCGCACCCGAACGGTATGGTTCCGCCTGCTCCTCGCGGGCGCAAGCGCCGTTGTCACCTTTCTCGTCGGGTGGCTGCTCAAACTTATTTTTTCCTGAAAGCCATTTTCCCTTGACATCTGCGGAAAAAAGGGGTAACATGATACAAACGTATGTTTGTATCTTTTTGTATGGGAGGATGCCATGGAGCATCATGAGTTCAAACTGCATGCCCCGTTCGCGCCCACGGGCGACCAGCCCCAGGCGATCCAAAAACTTACGGAGGGGATCTTAGACGGCATTCGTACGCAGGTCCTGCTCGGCGTCACGGGCAGCGGCAAGACGTTTACGATGGCAAACGTCATACAGAATGTCGGCCGTCCCACCCTGGTCATCGCGCACAACAAGACGCTCGCGGCGCAGCTTTGCAACGAGTTCCGCGCCTTCTTCCCCGAGAATCGGGTGGAATATTTCGTCTCATACTACGACTACTATCAGCCTGAGAGCTACATTCCCTCCACCGATACCTACATCGAAAAGGATCTCTCCATGAACGACGAGATCGACAAGCTGCGCAACGCCGCGACCTGTTCGCTGGGCGAGCGCGACGACGTCATCGTCGTCTCTTCCGTGTCCTGCATCTATGGCCTGGGTGCGCCCGAGGAGTTCTTCCGCATGGGCATTTCGCTGCGCCCCGGGCAGCAGCTCGACCGCGATGAACTCTTGCGCCGCCTCGTCGAGATCCACTATGCGCGCAACGACGTCGACTTTAAGCGCTCCACCTTCCGCGTGCGCGGCGACGTGGTGGAGATCTTCCCCGCGTCCAATTCGGAGGTCGCCATCCGCGTGGAATTTTTCGGCGACGAGATCGATACGCTCGGCGAGGAGGACGTCGTCACGGGCAAGGTCATATCGCAGCTCAAACACGCCGTCATCTTCCCCGCCAGCCACTATGCCGTGGGCACGGAGCGATTAAATCACGCGCTCGCCATGATCGAAGAGGATCTGAAAGGCGAGGTGAAGGCGTTTGAGGACGCGGGCAAACTGCTCGAGGCGCAGCGCCTCTCCCAGCGCACCGAACACGACCTTGAAATGCTGCGCGAGATCGGCTATTGCTCGGGCGTGGAGAACTATTCGCGCTATTTCGACGGCAGAAGCCCGGGCGAGCCGTCGTTTACGCTGCTCGATTATTTCCCCAAAAATTTCCTCGTGTTCATCGACGAGAGCCACATGACCATTCCGCAGATCCGCGCCATGTATCACGGCGATCTCGCCCGCAAGACCAACCTTGTCAACTACGGGTTCCGTATGCGCTCGGCATACGACAACCGCCCGCTCACCTTCGAGGAGTTCGACGAGCGCGTGCCGCAGCTCATATGCGTCTCCGCCACGCCCGCCCCCTACGAACTGGAACAGGCGGGGCAGGTCGTGGAGCAGCTCATCCGCCCCACGGGTCTGCTCGATCCCCCCGTCAGCGTGCGCCCCACCAAGGGGCAGATCGACGATCTCCTCTCCGAGATCAACACCGTCGTCAAGGAGGGGGGCAGGGTCCTTGTAACAACTTTGACCAAACGTATGGCGGAATCGTTGACCGATTACCTCAAAGAGAACAACGTCAAGGTCCGCTATATGCACTCGGATATCGACACGCTCGAGCGCATCGACATCATCAACGGGCTGCGTTCGGGGGAGTTCGACGTGCTCTGCGGCATCAACCTGCTGCGCGAGGGGCTCGACCTGCCCGAGGTGCGCCTGGTCGCCATTCTCGATGCGGACAAGGAGGGTTTTCTGCGCAGCGAGACCTCGCTCGTGCAGACCATCGGGCGCGCCGCCCGCAATGCGGAGGGCAGGGTGATCATGTATGCAGATGAGATGACGGGCAGCATGCAGCGCGCCATCGGCGAGACGGAGCGCCGCCGCGCCGTACAGGACGCATACAACCGTGCGCACGGCATCGTGCCCAGGACGGTCATCAAGGAGGTATCCTCCACGCTCAGCATCACGGGCAAGGCGTCGCGCACCGCCGAGATCAAAAATAAGGATATCCCCGAAGAGATCGAAAAGCTCAAGGCGCTCATGAAGGTGGCGTCGGCACAGCTCGACTTTGAGCGCGCCATCGAGATCCGCGAGACGATCGCCGAACTCAAACGCCGCCTGCGCTCCTGAGCGCGCATACAAAAGAAAGACAGGAGAGGACGATGAGAATTGCCGTTGACATCGACGATACGCTCAATGTCGTCGAGCGATACAAATACGCGAGCGCGTATGTGCAGCGCAAGCAGCTTCCCTTTGTGTGCAAGGACGAGCACGCCAACGCCTTTGTCGACGTGCTCGACTGGACGTTTGACGACGTGACGCAGTTCTTGCAGGAGGGCGGCCTGGTCGCTTTTACCGACGCAGCGGCACGGCCGGGCGCTGCGGAGACGCTTTCCGCATGGCGGCAGGCGGGGCACGAGATCGTCATTCTGACTGCCCGCCAACGCGTCTGGTTCCCCAATCCCGAAAAGATCTCCCGCGACTGGCTGGAAAAGCGGGGCATCCCGTACGACCGCATCGTCGCCGAGGTCGAAGACAAGGGGGAATACTGTGCCGCGCACGATATCGCCGTACTGGTAGACGACAACGTCGATAAATGCCTCGACGCACAGCGGCGGGGTGTGGCGGCGGTGCTCTTTGGTGGCAAACACAACCGCGTGCGCGCCGATGAGGTATATTTCGGCGCCAACGGCTGGCGGTCGGCGGACAGGGCGGTGCGCCGCATCGCGCACATTCTGGAGACGGAGGAGGCATGCGCCCGCGCGCTCCCGCCGCGGCGGGAGGAGCTGTACGACGGCTGGGCGCTGCGCTACGACGACTGCGACAGCCGCGCGCTCAACAGCGTGCGCGCCTTTTTGCCCTCGCGCATGGAGATTACGGGCAAGCTCTTCATGTGCGAGATGTGTTACGGCAGCGAAAATAAGCCCACGCGCTTTCACCTCACCCCCCTCGACGGGGCGCTGGACGAGGTGCTCTCGCGCAGCGGCTATGCCATGGAGGAGGGCGTGCGCTGCATGACCGCCCCCATTTACGACCTGCCGGAGAGCGGGGCGGAATGCCTCTCCCTCTCCGAATGGGTGCGCTGCTATCGTACGGTCACGGGGGAACGGGGCACGTTGCGCTCGTTTGCGCGCATCCGCGGCGCCTGCGTCTATGTGGCGGCGTTTGCGGGGGACGTCCCCGTCGCCGTGGGCATGGGCGTGCGCGACGGCAGGCTGCTCGGCGTCTTCGATCTGTTCGTGCACCCCGACTATCGCCGTAGCCACTGGGGCAGCCGTGTGCTTGCAAAGCTGCTGCTCGAGGGCAGGCGTCTGGGTGCGGAACGCGCATACGCCTACATCGCGGCGCACGAGGCGGAGGCTGCCTCCCTTCTGCGCGCGTTTGAATTTACAGTCAGTCATGAGGATTGGTACAGGATCAAGGTATGAAAGAGGAGATCTTTGTCAAAGGAGCAAAGGAAAATAACTTAAAAAATGTGGACGTACACATTCCGCGCGGTACGCTCACCGTCTTTACGGGCGTAAGCGGCTCGGGCAAGAGCACGCTCGCCTTCGATACCATCTTTGCCGAGGGGCAGCGCCGCTATATGGAGAGCCTCTCGTCCTACGCGCGGCAATTTTTGGGCATGATGGAAAAACCGGACGTCGAGTCCATCGACGGGCTTTCGCCCGCCATCTCCATCGATCAGAAGACGACTTCGCACAACCCCCGCTCCACCGTCGGCACGGTGACGGAGATCTACGACTATCTGCGCCTGCTCTTTGCGCGCGTCGGCGTCCCCCACTGCCCCAAATGCGGCAGGGAGATCCGCCGCCAGACGGTGGACGAGATCGCCGACCGCGTCATGGAGCTGCCCGCGGGCAGCCGCATCCTGGTGGAGGCGCCCGTCGTGCGCGGCAGAAAGGGCGAATATGCCAAGGAGCTTGCTGCATGGCGCAAGAGCGGCTACGGCCGCGTCAAGATCGACGGCATCCTCTACGACCTGCAGGAGGAGATCCGCCTGGAAAAGAACATCAAGCACAACATCAGTGTGGTCATCGACCGCCTTGTCGTCAAGGAGGGCATCCTCTCCCGCCTGACGGGCAGCCTGGAGGGGGCGCTCAGACTCGCGGACGGGCTTGTCGTCATCGAGCAGGACGGCGCGGAGACGCTGTATTCCTCGCGCTATGCCTGCCCCGACTGCGGCATCTCCATCGAGGAGATCGAGCCGCGCCTCTTCTCCTTCAATACGGTATGGGGGGCATGCCCCACCTGCTCGGGGCTGGGGTATCAGCAGGCGGTAGATCCCGACCTGCTCTGCCCGGACAAGACCAAGACGCTGCGCGAGGGCGCAGTCCATGCGGGCGGGTGGATGCTCGACAGCAATTCCACCAACATGATGTACATCACGGCGCTTGCCGAGCATTACGGCTTTTCGCTCGACGTGCCCGTCAAGGATCTGCCCAAGCGCGCCTACGACATCATCATGTACGGCAACGGCGGCGAGAAGATCGACATGCGCTACCATACGCATTCCTTTGCGGGCAGCTATAAAATGAGCTGGGAGGGCTTTGTCAACAGCCTGCAGCGGCGGTACACGCAGACGTCTTCGGACGGGGTCAAGTGGGACATCGAGCGCTATATGCGCACCAGTCCCTGCCCCGACTGCGGCGGCAAGCGGCTGAAAAAGGAGGCGCTCGCCGTCACCGTGGGCGGGAAGAACATCGCCGAAGTGTGCGATATGCCCGTCTCCGCGCTCTATCGCTTTATGGACGAGCTCGCGCTCACGCCCACGCAGCACGCCATTGCCGACGTCATCTTAAAGGAGATCAAAAACCGCATCAACTTCCTGGTGGGCGTGGGGCTGGATTATCTCACCCTTTCGCGCAGCGCCGCCACCCTCTCGGGCGGCGAGAGCCAGCGCATCCGCCTTGCCACACAGATCGGCAGCGCGCTCTCGGGCGTATTGTATATCCTCGACGAGCCGAGCATCGGGCTGCACCAGCGCGACAACGAAAAGCTGCTCGCGTCGCTGAAAGATCTGCGCGATCTGGGCAATACGCTCATCGTCGTCGAACACGACGAGGACACCATGCGCGCGGCGGATTATCTTGTGGACGTCGGTCCGCTTGCGGGCGTGCACGGCGGGGAGATCGTTGCCTGCGGCAGCGTTGCCGATCTCGAGGCGGAGCCCCGTTCCATCACGGGCGATTTTCTGGCGGGGCGGCGGCGCATCGAAGTGCCCGCGGCGCGCAAGGCGCCCGACGGCAGGTGGCTGCGCGTGTACGATTGCAGGCAGAACAACCTCAAGGGCATTACGGCGGAGATCCCCGTGGGGCTCGTCACGGCGGTGACGGGCGTGAGCGGCTCGGGCAAGTCCTCTCTCGTCAACGAGGTCATCCTGCCGCTGCTCTCGAATGCTCTGGGCGGCGCCCGCCTGCCCGCGGGCAAGTGCGGCAAGGCGGAGGGGATCGAGTACTTCGACAAGGTCATTGCGATCGATCAGTCCCCCATCGGCAGAACGCCGCGCTCCAACCCCGCCACCTATACGGGGGTGTTCACCGCCATCCGCGAGCTGTTCGCCGCCACCCCCGACGCCAAGGCACTCGGCTTCAAGGCGGGGCGGTTCTCCTTTAACGTTGCAGGCGGCCGCTGCGAAAACTGCGCGGGCGACGGCATCATGAAGATCGAGATGCACTTCCTGCCCGATGTGTATGTCCCGTGCGAGGTGTGCGGCGGAAAGCGCTACAACCGCGAGACGCTCGAGGTGCACTATAAGGGCAAGACCATCTCAGACGTGCTCGAAATGACGGTGGAGGAGGCATGCGAATTTTTCCGCCCCGTGCCCTCCATCTACAACAAGATCCGCACCCTCAACGAAGTGGGGCTGGGCTATATCAAGCTGGGGCAGAGCTCTACGACGCTCTCGGGCGGCGAGGCGCAGCGCGTAAAACTTGCCACCGAGCTTTCGCGCCGCTCCACGGGCAAGACGTTCTATATCCTCGACGAGCCGACAACGGGGCTGCACAGCTACGACGTGGAAAAGCTTGTGCATATCCTCCTGCGCCTGCGCGAGGGGGGAAATACCGTGCTCGTCATCGAACATAACCTCGACGTCGTCAAGATCGCCGATTACATCATCGATCTCGGCCCGGAGGGGGGCGACGGCGGCGGCACGATCGTCACGACGGGCACGCCCGAAGAGGTCGCCGCCTGCGACAGGAGCTATACGGGGCAGTTCCTCAAACGGATGCTGCCCGCAAAGCAATGAATTTTGGCAGAGCGAACGAAGCGTCGCTTACGGGAGAAGCTATGTACAATGCACAGATGATAAAACTTGGTTCAGAGCGCTCCGTCATCCGCGAGATCTTTGAATACGGCAACGCACGTGCGGCGCAGATTGGGCGGGAGAATGTGTTCGATTTTTCCATCGGAAACCCCAATGTCCCCGCGCCCGAAAGCGTCACGCAGGAGCTGAAACGGCTCATCGACGAGATGCCGCCGGAAAAGCTGCACGGCTATACCTCGGCGGCGGGGCTTGCCGAGGTGCGCTCCGCCGTGGCGGACTATCTTGTCCGCACATTCGGTGCGCCCATGCGCAGCGACCTCATCTACATGACCTGCGGGGCGGCGGCGTCGCTCATCATCTCCTTCTCGGCGCTTGCCGAGGAGGGGGACGAGTTTGTCGTCGTGGCGCCCTATTTCCCCGAGTACGCCGTATTCATCCGCGCGGCGGGCGGGATCGTGCGCACGGCATATGCGGGGGAGGATTTCCACCTCGACATGGCCTCCCTCGACGCGGCGATCGGCCCCAGGACCAAGGCGGTGGTCATCAACTCCCCCAACAATCCGTCGGGGGCGGTGTATTCCGCGGAGGAGCTCTCCGCGCTGGCAGATCTCTTGCGGCGCAAGAGCGCAGAGCGCGGCGCGCCCGTCTTCCTCATCTCCGACGAGCCCTACCGCGAGCTGGTGTATGACTGCGACGTGCCCTACGTTGCCAACTTTTACGACGACACCATCATCTGCTACTCCTTCTCGAAGTCGCTCTCTCTCCCGGGCGAGCGCATCGGCTATGTCGCCGTCAGCGCGCGCTGCAAAGATGCAGAGCAGCTGTTTGCCGCCGTGTGCGGCGCGGGCAGATTCCACGGCTTTGTGTGCGCGCCTGCGCTTTTCCAGCGCGTGATCGCGGCAAACCTCGGCAAATCGAGCGACGTCGCCGTCTACCGCGGCAACCGCGATATCCTGTATGCCGGTCTGACGCGGGCGGGGTTCTCCTGCGTCATGCCCGAGGGGGCGTTCTACCTCTTCATGCGCGCGCCGGGCGGCGACGCTGCCGCATTTTGTGAGCGCGCAAAGCGGTACGAGCTCCTGCTCGTCCCCTCAGACAGCTTCGGTGTGGAGGGGTATGTGCGCATCTCGTATTGCGTCTCGCGCGAGACGATCGAGCGCAGCCTGCCTGCCTTTGCGGCGCTCGCCAAAGAATATTTCCGGCGCTGAGCGGGGCGTCCTGTCGCCGCCTGCGGCGATTTCCGCAAAAACCGTATAAAAAGTTACATCCTCCGCATATTGACGATATACGGAGGATGTTTTTATATGAAAGCAACGGGTATTGTAAGAAGGATCGACGAACTTGGGCGCGTCGTGATCCCGAAGGAGATACGGCGCACGCTGCGCATCCGCGAGGGCGACCCCCTCGAATTGTTCACCGAGCGCGACGAGCTTATGCTCAAAAAGTATTCACCCATCGCCTCGATCGAACAGTTTGCGCGCGGCACGGCAAAATCGCTGAGCGAGCAGAGCGGCTATCTTGCCGTCATCTGCGATACCGACGGCGTGCTGCATGCGAGCGGGCAGGGCAAAAAGCTGTTGACGGGCAAGCCCGTCTCCGAGCGGATGAGCGAGGTCATGCTCTCGCGCAGGAGCTATCTTGCCAACAAGGCGGAGGGCGGCGACATCCTGCCCATCACCTCCGACAGTCCGCTTACGGTCACGGCGCAGCTCATCGTACCCGTCGTGGCAGGCGGCGACTGCCTGGGTGCGGTCGTGCTGCTTTCCACCGACGAAGGGGCGATCATGCAGGCGGACGCCGTCAAACTTGCGCGCCTCACCTCAGACATCATCGCCAATCAGTTCGAATAGGGCTCTGCGCTGCGGCAAGAGCGCATTTTGCCCATACGTATCGGGAATTTCATGCCATATGCCTTTGTTATAGCGAGAGCAGCGTCATCGCGACGGGCAGCGTGACGACGGAGAGGAGCGTTCCCGTGATGTATGCCGCGGCGGAGAGTTCCCGCTCCCCGTCCAGCTTTTCGGCAAAGGCGACCACGCTTGCCGCGGGCGGCATCGCCATGGCGATCACGGGGGCAAGGAGCACATAGGGCGACTGCGCAAACATGCCCGCAAGGCGGAAGGGCAGAATGATCAAAAAGGCGGCAAGGGCAGAGAGGACAAGCCGCACGAAGGCGGCAAGATAGATGCCGCGGTCGCAGAACAGAACTTTGGGGGAGAGTTCGGCGGCGCGCACGCCCACGACGATCATGGAGAGGGGCGCCGTCATGCTCCCCGCATAGGTGACGATCTGGCGCAGCTCCTCCACGCTCTCCATTTCAAAGATGTTGATTTGGGGGAAGAGAAAGAGCACCAGCCCGATGACCGTTCCGACGGTGCATGGGTTCAGGAAAGCCTTTTTGAGGGAGATCTGCCGTTTGTCCTGCGTCATCAGATAGGCGCCGAGCGTCCACAGGAGCAGGTTGAACGCCGCCGTGAAGATGGTGATATACATCATGGCCTCGCTGTCGCCGTCGGTGAACATGGAGATGAAGGGGATGCCCACAAAGCTGCAATTTGAAAAGGTCCCTATAAATACGAGCACGTCGCGCCGTCTGCGCGATTCTCCCTTCATAAAATGAAAGATCAGGCGCGAGAGGGCAAAGGCGATCAAAATCGCCGCAAGCGAGAAGAGGAACACCCATAGAAAGTTCAGAAGGGTAGTTCTGTTGGGGGCGATGGGGTCGATGGCAAATGCCTGAATGATGAGCATGGGCTGGGCAAAGCACAGCAGGATATTCGAGATGGAGTACAGGCTGTCCGCGCGCACCAGCTCTTTTTTGCGCAGAATGAACCCGGGCAGCGCAAACGCCAGCAGCACAAGCATGATGAGCAGGACTTTTACAATGATGTCGAGCATATTCTCTTCCGTCTTTTGTAAGATCTTGTCGGGGAAATCCCCCCCGGGCAATGTGATAGCACGTTGCGGCAAAAAAGTCAACCGGCTTGCAGGGGCGTACCGCAATTTTTGTATCGTGTAAGGGAGCAATGCGAATCCGATCAAAAGTATGCTCGCGGCTTTCCCCACACGATCGTACATATGACGGGGCAGAAAAAATTTCTGAAAAATGCGGCGGTCCTCTCATTGGGCGGGCTGGTCGCCAAGGCGATCGGGATCTGGCACCGCCTTGCGCTCGCCGCCGAGCTGGGCGGGTATGGCGCGGGGCTGTATCAGCTGTCCTATCCGCCCTTTGTGCTGCTTTTGGCGCTCACCTCGTCCGGGGTCCCGGCGGCGCTCGCCCGCCTCATCGCGGGGCGGGGTGCAGGGCGGGAGGCAGGCATCATGCGGTCGGCGTTCTCCCTCTTTCTGCCCGCCGCAGTTGCCGCGGCCCTGGCAATGGCGCTGTTGTCTCTCCCCGTCAGCCGCATGCATGCCATGCCCGCGCTCGTGCCCTGTTTTTGCGCGCTGGCGCCCGCGCTGCTCTTTGTCGTGCCCCTCTCGCTGCTGCGCGGGTTCTTTCAGGGCAGGGGAGAGATGCTCCCCACCGCCTTCTCCGAGGTCATGGAGCAGCTCGTCAAGACGCTGGGCTGCCTTGTGCTCCTGCCTGGCGCGGCGTCCCCCGCCGACGCCGCGGTGCGCGCCCTCTTGAGCGTCACGCTCTCTGAGGCGGTCACCCTTGCCATGCTCCTGCCCGGATACTTTCGTTGCCCCCGACTGCCTGCGTTTCCGCTGCGGCGCGGGCGGCTCTGGCGGGAGGTCTCGCCCGTCATGGCGTCGGCGCTCGTGTTGCCCCTTTCGGGGCTGGCAGACAGCTTTGTCCTCGTGCGGCTTCTGGGGGGAGGGAGCGCCGCGGTGGCGGCATACGGGCTGTTTGCGGGGAGTGCGCTCACCATTCTCGGGCTCCCCGCCGCGGGCTGCAGCGGGCTGGCAACGGCGGCCGTCCCCATGCTCGGCGCACGGCCGCAGCATAGGGGGCGGGAATATGCGATGTTTGCGCTCGGCGTCACCATGCTGCTCGCGGCGCCCTGCGCGCTGGGGCTGCTGCTGTTCGCGCCCCTTGTGACAGATCTGCTCTGTCCGTCGCTTGCGCAGGGGGAGCGCGCCCTGCTCATCCTCATGCTGCGCACGGGGGCAATCTCCTCGGCATTGCTTGCGGGGGTGGAGACGCTCGCCTCCTGCCTTGCGGGCATGGGGCGGGCGCGCCGTGCGGCGGCGGCCATGTGCGCGGCGGTCGTGGTGAAATTTGCATTGCAGCTGCTGCTCGTGCCCGCGCGCTCCGTCTGCGGCGCCGTCATTGCGCTTGACGGCTGCTATCTGGTTGCCTTTTTGCTGGATTTCGTGTATACTTGTGGCAAGAAACGCAAACACAAGAGGGCTTGTCATGATCACGATCATCGGATTGGGAACACAGCGGGGAGATCTCTCCCTGCGCGCGTGCCGGGCGCTGCGGTCGGCGCAGACCGTATTGGTACGCAACGAATCTCCTGCGGCTCAGACGCTTACAGAGGAGGGGATCGCCTATGAAACGCTCGACTTCATCTACGAGCGCAGCAGAAATTTCGATACGCTTGCAAAAAACCTTGCCGCCGAGGTAAAAAAGCGCGCCGCCGCAGGCGACGTATGCTACTGCGTGGAGGGCGCCGTGAGCGAGGACCGCGCGGCGGGGCTTCTCATGGCGCGCGGCGGCGTTGCAGTTATCGAGGGTGTCGGAAAGGCGGCCGCCGCAGCCGCGGCGGCGGGACTGATCGGGGGCTATACGGCGGTCTCCGCCTACGAGGCGGCGGGGCTGCCCCTCTCCCGTCCTCTCGTGGTATACGACCTTGACGACCGCATGCTGGCGGGGGATATCAAGCTCGCCCTTGCCGAGCGGTTCGGCGACGACGCCCCCGCATACTTCTTTACAGAGGGGAAGCTCCTCTCCATCCCCCTCTTCGAGGCGGACAGGCAGGCGCGGTATGCGGGCGATACGGCGCTCGTGCTCCCCGCCGAGGATCTGCTTGAAAAGAAGCGGTTTACATTCGACGACGTTGTCGCCGTGCTGCGCCGCCTGCGCGCGCCGGACGGCTGCCCGTGGGACCGCGTGCAGACGCACGAGTCCATCCGCATCAACGCCATCGAAGAGGCATATGAACTTGTCGACGCCATCGATCTGAAGGATGCGGACAAGATCTGCGAAGAGGCGGGCGACGTCCTCATGCAGGCGCTCTTCCACACGCTCATCGAGGAGGACGCGGGCAACTTTACCACGGGCGACATGCTCACCATGCTGTGTGACAAGCTCATCTCCCGCCACACGCACGTATTCGGGCAGGACAGCGCGGCGGGCGCGGACGGGGCGCTCTCCGTCTGGGAGAAGAACAAGATGACGGAAAAGCATCAGAACACCTTCTCCGACGCCGTCAACGACGTGCCAGAGGTTTTCCCCGCGCTTTTGCGCGCGCAGAAGATCGCCAAGCGCTGCGAAAAGGGGGGCTGGAAGCGCACGCGGGAAGAGGCGGAGCAGGAGGTGCGCGCTGCGCTCGACGCGCTCTCTGCGGCGCAGGACGTCCCCGCCGCGCTCGGGCGTTTCCTGTACACGGCGGCTCTGTTGGGCTATAAGGCGGGCGGCGACTGCGAACAGGCGCTTTTGGACTTTGTCAAGACCGTACAGGCGCGCTATACGGCGTTTGAGGGGCGCGTGCGCGCCGACGGAAAGGACGTGAACGCGCTCTCGCCCGAGGAGCGGGCGGCCTATATGCAGAGGGCGGAAGATGATACACGCGCTTGAGATCGCGGGGCTGCCCCTGCACAGCAACGTGCTGCTGGCGCCCCTGGCGGGGTACACCAACTATCCCTTCCGCAAACTATGCGCTGAGCTTGGCGCCGCGCTCACGTTTACCGAGATGGTGAGCGCCAAGGGGCTGATGTACGGCAGCGAAGAGACGAAGTTGCTGCTCTATCACGAGGGGGAACATCCCCGCGCGGCGCAGATCTTCGGCAGCGACCCCGCCATCATGCGCGCCGCCTGCGAGAGCGAGGCGCTCGCGGGCTACGATCTGATCGACATCAATATGGGCTGCCCCATGCCCAAGATCGTCAAGAACGGCGACGGCAGCGCGCTTCTGGAAAATCTTCCGCTCGCGGCGCGCGTCATCTCCGCCTGCGCGCAGACGAGCAGGCGGATCTCCGTGAAGATCCGCATCGGCGTAGACGGTGCGCATAAAAACGCCGCCGGGATCGCCCGCATGTGCGAGGATGCGGGCGCCTGCATGATCACCGTGCACGGCAGAACGCGCGACATGATCTATGCGGGGGAGCCGGACTATGACCAGATCGCCGCGGCAAAGCGGGCGGTGCGCATCCCCGTCATCGCGAACGGGGGCGTGTGGAACAGGGCGGACATGGATAAAATGCTTGAACGCACGGGGGCAGACGGCGTCATGATCGCCCGTGCCGCGCTCTACCGTCCGCAGATCTTCTGCGATATCCCGGGGCGTGAGGCGCCCTCCATGCGCACGGTGTTTTTTGAACAGTTCGAGCGGACGCTCTCCCTCTACGGGCCGCGCTTTGCCGTCGTGTTCATGCGCAAGATGGCGGCGTTCTATTGCAAGGGGCTGCGCGGCGCGACGGAGTACAGGCGGCGGCTGTTTGCCGTAACCACGCCCGAGGCGCTGCGCGCCCTCGCCGCGGAGATCTTTCAGGAAGAATAAAACGCATAAAAAAACGGGGTCCTTCCGCAGAGAGAAGGACCCCGTTTTTTGTCAGATCGGTCAGGGGATCGCGATCGTCACCCCGTCTTCGTAGTTGGAGAGAATGGCAAGCAGGTTGGCATGATTCAGCAAGCCCCGCGCAAAGGCGGTGTTTAAGTCGCAGAACATGCTGTCCTTCTCTTCGCTGTATGCCCCGTAGTACAGCAGCTGCTGCGCGGTGGGGTATTCAAATAATACGCCGTCCACTTCCTGCTGCGTTTCCACGGCCGGGTAGTCGCCGCCGCCGTCCACGAACAGCACGGCATCATTGAGACCGCACAGATAGTAGACGCGCAGCGACAGCTCCTCGATCTTCACATCGTCGTACTCGCGGGCGTAGTCCCCTTTGATCGTCTGCGACATGGACCAATACCAGCCGTTGTTATAGTTCTTTTGCAGCGTAAGCAAATCGTCGCGGTCGAGCAGTCCCTGCCCGTATGCCGCTCCCAGGGAATAGAAATCGCCGTTACAGTAGACGTCGAGGGTGAGCGACGAGGGGTATTCAAACAGCACGTTGCCCACAAGCGCCTTCGTGATCACGTCCGATGCGCCGAACGGCCCGCACAGATAATATACATAGGTGTCGCCGAACACGCCGCGCACGTCGAGGGACAGATCGTCCTCCGAGAGATCGTCTTTGGGGTATTCGTCCAGCCATGCCAAAATGATCTCGCGCTCCTTCTCGGCGGGGATCTCGATGGGGGTCCCTATGATCACGCCCGAGGCATTTTCGTCGGGCGTCTGAGGCGTTTGAGGCGCCTGGGGTGACTCGGGGGACGTCTGCGTCTGCGATTGCGATGATTCGGGCAGCTCTTGCGGGGAGCAGGCGGAAAAGCCGACCGTTGAAAGGGCGAGAAGGGCGGCAAGCACGCCCACGAAAGATATCTTCGGCATCATGGTTCCTCCTGAATAAATTTATATCTATAGGATAGCACAGTCAATGCCGAATGTCAAGCGGATGCGCACGGTTCATACGGCGGGCGGCGTCGGCAGGGGCGGGCGTATCGGCGCGCAATTCCCCCCGTGCGGGGCAGGGGCGCGGTCGTGATATCCCCCCCCATGGAACATACCGCAAAGGGGCGCATGGGGCAAATGTACACGCTTTTTTACGGCTTTTGCAATAAAACGGGGCAAAGTATGGCGGAAACGCTGTACTTTTTTTTGTTTTTATGATACAATGAGAGGGAATTATACTTGTCGCGCGCACGCGCGTGCGCGCAAGGCGGCGCCCCGTGCGGGGCGGAATACCCTCAGAAAGGAGGATCCTATGTCAGAAAAAGTCGAAGGCGCATACGGCGCCGAACAGATCCAGGTGCTCGACGGGCTGGAACATATCCGCAAGCGCCCCGGCATGTATATCAGCTCCACCGACGAGCGCGGGCTGCATCACCTCGTCAGCGAGGTCGTGGACAATTCCATCGACGAGGCGCTGGCGGGCTACTGCACGCACATCGAGGTGACCATCAATGCAGACGGCTCCTGCACCGTCGAGGACAACGGCAGGGGCATCCCCACCGAGATCCACCCCAAAGAGGGCATCTCTACCGTAGAGGTCGTCTTTACCAAGGTGAACGCGGGCGGCAAGTTCGGCGGAGATTCCGGCTACAAGGTCTCGAGCGGGCTGCACGGCGTGGGCGTCAAGGCGGTGAACGCCCTCAGCGAATGGCTGGAGGCGGAGGTGTACCAGAACGGTCACGTCTACCGGCAGGTCTACAACCGCGGCGTGCCCCAGCGCGCGCTCGCCATCGTGGGCGACACGGAAAAGACGGGCACCAAGGTGACCTTCTTCCCCGACGCCGAAATTTTCGAGAGCATCATCTTCCGCTACGAGACGCTCAAGGCGCGCTTAAAGGAGCTTGCCTTCCTGAACAAGGGGCTCAAGATCACCCTCACCGACCGCAGGGCGGGCAAGGAGCGCAGCGACGTGTTCCTGTACGAAGGGGGCATCCGCGAGCTTGTGGAGGAGCTCAACCGCGGCAACGAGACGCTCTTTTCCGAGCCCCTCTACTTCGAGGTGAGCGAGGGCACCACGGTCTGCGAGATCGCGCTGCAATACAACGAGAG
Organism: uncultured Clostridia bacterium; assembly: GCA_944337235.1. Taxonomy (GTDB): domain Bacteria; phylum Bacillota; class Clostridia; order Christensenellales; family Borkfalkiaceae; genus Gallimonas. Next base: position 39,284 of record CALVLK010000005.1, on the reverse strand, counting down.
CTACAACGAGGTCATCTATTCCTACGCCAACAACGTGAACACCATCGACGGCGGCACGCACGTCGAGGGGCTGAAGCTGGCGCTCACCAAGGTCATCAACGACGCGGGGCACCGGTTGAATATCCTCAAAGAGAACGACCGGCTCACGGGCGAGGACGTGCGCGAGGGCATCACCGCGGTCGTCTCCGTCAAGCTGGAGGACGCCCAGTTCGAATCGCAGACGAAGGATAAGCTGAACAACAGCTTTGTGCGCGGGTTCGTCAACAAGTGCGTCACCGACCGCTTCGGCACCTATATCGAGGAGCATCCCGCCGAGGCGCGCGAGCTCGTCCTGCGCTGCATCACGGCGCAGAAGGCGCGCGACGCCGCCCGTTCGGCGCGCGAACTCACCCGCAGGAAGGGCCTGCTCGAAACGAATGCCCTGCCCGGAAAACTTGCCGACTGCTCCGACCGCCGCCCCGAGCTGTGCGAGATCTATATCGTCGAGGGCGATTCGGCAGGCGGCACGGCGAAGTCGGGCAGAGACAGAAGATTCCAGGCGATCCTGCCCCTGCGCGGCAAGATCCTCAACGTCGAAAAGGTGCGGCTCAACCGCGTGCTCGAAAATGCCGAGATCAAGGCGATGATCACCGCGTTCGGCTGCGGCATCTTAGACGACTTCGACGAGAGCAAGCTGCGCTACGACCGCATCATCTCCATGACGGATGCCGACGTCGACGGCGCGCACATCCGCATCCTTCTGCTCACCTTCCTCTTCCGCTATATGCGCCCGCTCATCGAGCACGGGCACGTCTATTCCGCCATGCCGCCCCTGTACAAGGCGAGCGTCAAGGGCAAGGAGGACGTCTACCTCTATTCCGAGGAGGAAAAGACCGCCTACGATGCGCTCAACAATAACAAGGTGAGCTATCAGCGCTACAAGGGGCTGGGTGAGATGAGCACGGAACAGCTCTGGGATACGACCATGAACCCCGCCACGCGCACGCTCGTCAAGGTGAGCATCAAAGACGCGGTCGAGGCGGATAAGATGTTCTCCATCCTCATGGGTGAAAGCCCCGCGCTGCGCCGCAAGTTCATCGAAGAGAACGCAACGCTCGTAAAGGATCTCGACGTATAACAGCATTTGCGCCGTGCGCGCAACGAACATTTCAACAAGGAGCACAACATGGCAAAGAAAGATACGAGCCCCGATCTGACAGAGGAGTTCAAAAAGACGCTTGCAATGACCAAAGTTCTCGACGTCGAGGTGGACGACGAGCTCAAGCGTTCCTTCATCGCATATGCAATGGCGGTCAACAAATCGCGCGCCATACCCGACGTGCGCGACGGGCTCAAGCCCGTGCATCGCCGCATTCTGTATTCCATGCACGAGATGGGGCTGTATAACGACAAAGACTACCGCAAATGCGCGCGTATCGTCGGCGATGTCCTGGGTAAATTTCACCCGCATGGCGACAGCTCGGTGTATGACGCGCTTGTGCGCCTTGCGCAGGATTTCTCCATCAACTTCCCGCTCGTGGACGGGCACGGGAACTTTGGCTCGGTGGACGGCGACGGCGCCGCCGCCATGCGTTATACCGAGGCGCGGCTCTCCAAGCTCGCCGCCGAAATGCTGCGCGACCTCGACAAGGAGACGGTGGATTTCTTCCCCAACTTCGACGGCAACGAGATGGAGCCCGCCGTGCTCCCCGCGCGCTATCCGAACCTGCTTGTCAACGGGTCCGACGGCATCGCCGTGGGCATGGCGACCAACATCCCGCCCCACAACCTTGCGGAGGTCATCGACGGCACGGTGGCGCTCATCGACAACCCCGATATCACCGTAGATGAACTCATGGACTATATCCCCGCGCCCGACTTCCCCACGGGCGGCGTCATCATGGGCAGAGGGGGCATCCGCAAGGCATATCGCACGGGGCAGGGGAATATCATCATCCGCTCCAAGTGCGAGATCGAGGAGGTCGGCGCGGGCGCAAACGCGCGCAGCCGCATCGTCGTCACGGAGATCCCCTATCAGGTCAACAAAGCGTTGCTCGTCAAGACGATCGCAGACCTCGTTAAGGACAAGCGGCTCGAGGGCATCGCCGATATCCGCGACGAATCGGGCAGAGAGGGTATGCGCATCGTCATCGACTGCAAGCGCGACGCGAATGCGCAGGTCGTGCTCAACGCCCTGTATAAACATACCAACCTGCAGGTGTCTGACGGCATCATCATGCTCGCCCTCATTGAGAACGGCACAGAGCCGCGGGTGCTCAACTTGCGCGAGATCCTCACCAACTATCTGGCGCATCAGAAGGAGGTCATCACCCGCCGTACGCGCTTCGAGCTTGCGCGGGCAGAGGAGCGCGCGCACATCATCGAAGGCCTGGTCCTGGCGCTCGCGAATATCGACGAGGTGATCGCCATCATCAAGGGCTCGCGCGACCGTGCAGATGCCATCGAAAAGCTGCTCGCTGCCTTCGAACTCAGCGAAAAGCAGGCGATCGCCATTCTGGAGATGCGCCTGCAGCGGCTCACCTCGCTCGAGGTGGAAAAGCTGCAGGACGAGCTCGCCGCGCTGCACGCCACCATCGCCGATCTGAAGGATATACTTGCCAACGAGAGCCGCGTGTACGCCATCATCCGCGCCGACCTCGTTGCGATCAAAGAGAAATATCCCTCGCCGCGCAAGACGGAGATCTCCGTCGACTACGGCGCCATCGAGGACGAGGACCTCATCGACGAGGAGGACGTCGTCATCTCCATGACGCACGGCGGCTACATCAAGCGTTTCCCCGCTGCCGAATACCGCGCGCAGAACCGCGGCGGCGTGGGGGTCACGGGTCACAAGCCCAAAGAGGACGACTTTGTCGAGGATGTGTTCGTCTGCTCCACTCATATTCCCATCCTCTTCTTCACCAATTTCGGCAAGGTGTACTCCATAAAGGGGTACGAGATCCCCGAGGCAAACAAGACGGCGCGCGGCAGGGCGATCATCAACATTCTGCCCCTTGCCGCAGGCGAAAAGGTCGCGGCGATGCTGCCCGTGTACGAGAACGGCAGCGGATACCTCGCCATGGCGACGCGCAACGGCATCATCAAGAAGACAGCGACGAGCGAGTTCGAGCACATCCTGCGCAGCGGCAAGATCGCCATCCGCATTCTGGAGGGCGACGAGCTCATCTCCGTGCAGTTCGCGGGCGGCGAAGACGATATCATTGTGGCGAGCAGGTCGGGCAAGTGCATCCGCTTCCACGAGAGCGACGTGCGCCCGATGGGCCGCGATACCACGGGCGTGCGCGCCATCTCTCTGGACGAGGGCGACAGTGTGGTCGATATGCTCGTGCTGCGCGAGGGGTTCGACATACTCACCGTGTCTGAACAGGGCTACGGCAAACGCACCGACCCCGAGGAGTACCGCGTGCAGACGCGCGGCGGCAAGGGCATCAAGGCGGGTGTGTTCAACGAAAAGACGGGCCTGCTCGTGGGCATGAAGCTCGTGCGGGACGACCTCGACGTCATGCTCGTGTCCGATCAGGGCATCGTCATCCGCATGCACGGCGACAGCATCTCGCGCATCGGCAGGAACACGCGCGGCGTGCGGCTGATGAGTCTGCGCGGCGGCGTGGTTGCCACCGTTGCCGTCACCGACCGCGACGAGGAGGCTGAGGTGGAGAAGCCGGAGGAGACGGCTGCAGACGTGCAGGAGGAGCTTTCGGAGAGCGAGGCGAAAAACGCTCGCGAGGAAGAATGATCAAAAGGGCGGCTGCTTGCAGCCGCCCTTTTGCTGTCCCGCTTGACAAGGCGGGGCTTGTATTATATAATAGCGGCAAGATCTCTCTTTCGGGGTGCCTATGCAGTCTGTCATGGTCGGTACGCTCTCGCTGTACGAGCTGTTCGCCTATTTCCTGATCTACGCCTTTCTCGGCTGGGTGGTCGAGGTCGCCTTTCACGCCATCACGCAGGGGAAGTTTGTCAACCGCGGCTTTCTGAACGGGCCGCTATGCCCCATCTACGGTGTGGGCGTCGTGGTTATTCTGTTGCTGCTCGGGGAACATGTCGAAAAACTTTGGCTTGTCTTTCTGGTGGGCGTTGCGCTGCCCACGCTCATCGAGCTGATCACGGGCTGGCTGCTCGAGGTATGCTTTCATGCCCGCTGGTGGGACTATTCTGACCGAAAATGTAACTTCAAGGGGTATATCTGCCTGGAATTTTCCCTTCTGTGGGGGCTCGCGGTCGTGTTCGTCATCGCCGTCGTCCACCCCGCCGTGCGCTTTCTTGCAGAGCTGCTGCACGATCCCGCCGCAAGCGTCGTCGTGGGGCTTCTGCTCGCTGCACTGCTTGCCGACCTCGTCATCACCGTGCTGCAGGTGCTCAAACTCAACCGCAAGCTGAAGGAGATCGACGAGGCGGCGGAGAAATTGCGCGCCGGCTCGAACTTTGTGGGCGAACACGTCGCTGCCGCCGTGCTGGTGGCGAACGAGGCGGTACGCGGCGCCAAAGAGGCGATCGATACGCGTTACGATGCACTGAAGCAGTCGGTCGGCGCACGCAGCGAACGCCTGCGCGAGGAGTGGAACGCGCGCGTCGATGCCATCGTGGCAAAGATGCCCAAGCGCATTTTAAGGGCATTCCCTCATCTGCGTTCGCGCATCAGCCCGGATTCCGTTCCGTTTGCACAGGAGGGGATGCGGCGCCTGAGCGAAAAAAAGAAGCACAGAAAAGATGGGCAGGACGGCGACAAGAAGGACTGACCGGATCTGATCGGGCGGGCGGAAGCGGTCTGCGCGCCGTTGTGACGGTGGTGTTAATTTTTTATAAAATTTTGCCCGGCCCGATTGACAACGGGCCGAAATCGGCTATAATAGAAATGAAATCCGTTCGCCGCAAGGCGAAAATATGATAAGGAGAAGATTTATGAAACGGATCAGAGTAGTACAGTACGGCTGCGGCAAGATGTCGAAGTATATCTTGCGCTATCTGCATGAGAAGGGCGCCGAGATCGTGGGCGCCATCGACGTCAACCCCGAGATCGTGGGCATGGACGTGGGCGACTATGCGGAGCTCGGCTTAAAGACGGGCGTAAAGATCTCGGCAGATGCCGACAAGGTGCTCGACGAGTGCGACGCAGACGTCGCCATCGTCACGCTGTTCAGCTTTTTGGGCGACATCTACGAGCATGTGGAAAGATGCGTGCGCCGCGGCATCAACGTGATCACCACCTGCGAGGAGGCGATCTATCCCTGGACGACGTCCGCCGCGCTCACCAACAAGCTCGACGCGCTCGCCAAGGAATACGGCTGCACGGTGACGGGCAGCGGCATGCAGGACATCTTCTGGATCAACATGGTCGCGCTCGTGGCGGGCGGCTGCCACACGATCACCAAGATCAAGGGCGCCTACAGCTACAACGTCGACGAGTACGGTCTGGCACTTGCAGAGGCGCACGGCTGCGATCTCACGGTGGAGGAGTTTGAAAAGACCATCGCCCACCCCGAAGAGGTCGTTCCCTCCTATGCGTGGAACGCCGCCGAGGCGATCTGCAACAAGCTGGGGCTGACCATCCGCTCCATCAAGCAGGAGAACGTGCCCTACACCGCCGAGGAGGACGTGTACAGCGAAACGCTGGGCAGAAGCATCCCCGCCGGCAAGTGCATCGGCATGTCCGCCGTCGTCACCATCGAGACCTACCAGGGCATCACCATCGAAGAGGAGACGATCGGCAAGGTATATGGCCCCGACGACGGGGATATGTGCGACTGGCAGATCACGGGCGAGCCGAACACCGAGTTCCATGTGGTCAAGCCCGCCACCGTCGAGCACACCTGCGCGACCATCGTCAACCGCATCCCCTCGCTCATCAACGCGCCCGCGGGCTATATCACGGCGGACGAGCTGGACGAGATCCACTACCTCACCAACCCCCTGCACTACGAACTTTAATACGATCGTACAAAAAAAGGGACTGTCGCTTTGCTGCGACAGTCCCTTTTATCATGATGAGCCCGTCTGTTCCACGGGCTGGATGCGTACGGTGCCGCACAGCACGTCCGAATAGGAGTAAGACGTTTTGCCCAGAAAGCCCGCGTCGTCGGGGCGGACGGTGAACAGCGCCGGATACAGCGCCGAAAGCTCGCCCGAAAAGCGGAGCGTGCGGTTGCGCCCGAGGTGAAGGGTCACGTTCACCTGTTTTTTGAGGCACGCCGCGATCTGCCGCTTGACTGCGGCAATGTTGTTATTTGCCTTGATCACGCTTTCAGTATGCCCATTTTGGGGCATTCTGATACCCATTTTTTGCGAATGTGCCGCATACGCGGCCGAAAGCGCGCATACAATGAGGGGAAGAAATCAAGCGAGGGGGAGACTATGAACGTACAGACGGAGACCTTTCACGGCTACGGCAGACAGGGGCAGATGAGTGACCGCACTGCCGTAGAGTGCAGATTCGGCGGCGATGTGGAGAGCGTGCTCGCCGTACATGCCGAGATCTTTTTGTCCGGCGCGGAGGTGACGGAGGGCGAGGTGCGCTACGAGGGGCGCGTGCGCTTTACCCTCGTCTATGAGGACGGCGACCGCCGCATCTGTCGTGCAGAGCGCGGGGTAGAGTTTGCCGCGCGCGCCAAGGGCGGCGCGTGCAGGCCGGGGCAGACGGCGCGCGTCTACGCCTATGCCGAAAACACCTCCGTGCGGCGGGAGGGGGCGGGGATCTATGCCTCCGCCGCCATCGTCGCCGAGATCTCCCTCTATGGGGATACGAAGGCGGAATATGTGGTGGGCGGCGACCTCGTCTGCCGCCGCGAACGCGTCGCCTGCTCCGTCTGCCGCCTGTGCGCGGGCGATCTCGAGACGGACGATCTGTTCGAAACAGAGGCCGTCGCCGATATCCTGCTGCACAGCGAGCGGGTATGTGTCACGCGCGTTGCGGCGCTGCACGGCGCGCTCGCCGTCGAGGGCGAGGTCAATCTGGGCATCCTTGCGCTGCGCGCGGACAATTCGCTCGTCTCCTTCGAACGGCTCATCCCCTTTCGGGCAGAGCTGCCCTGCGAGGCGACGCCCGATTGCCGCGGCGACGCGCGGGTGAACGTGAAGGACGTTACGCTGCGCGCCGAGTCGGACGAGGAGGACAAAAAATGCCGCATCTTTGCCGAGTGCGCCCTGCATGCCGAGGGCTATGTGTGGGAGACGGTGCAGCTCGACGCCGTGAGCGACGCATTCTCCGTGACGCACGAGGTAAAGCTCAGCTATGCGGAATGCAGCACAGAGGAGGTGGGCGAGCGCGCGCTCATCACCGAGCGCGTTTCGGGCCGCGCGGCACTCTCTGCCCCGGTGGACTTTTCCGACAGCTTTCAGGCGGTCATTCTGCAGCGGGCGGAGGCGGTCCGCACGGCGGACGAAAACGGCGTGCGCGCCGAGGGCGCGATCACGGCGACGCTGCTCGTGCAGGGGGCGGACGGTGCGCGGCGGGGCGTGGAGCTCAGCCTTCCCTTCTCGCTCCCGCTTCCCGTCGAGGGGGAGGTCATTCTTTCGGCAATGTCCTGCGGCATGTCGGCAAGGCAGCGGCAGGAGGGCAGCGTCGACGCCGAGGCGACGCTCAAACTGACCGTGGTGCCCGTGCACAATGGCAGGGTGCGCTGGCTCGCGGGCGTACAGGAGGGGGAATGCCTGCCCGAGAACGACTGCGCGATCAGCATCTATGTGCCGCGGGCGGGCGACGGACTGTGGGAGCTGGCGCGCCGCCTGCGCAAATCGCCCGAGGAGGTGTGCGAAAACAACCCCGATCTGGAATTCCCCATCCGTGAGGGACAGCGCGTCATCGTCTATCGCAAAAAGGCGCTCTCGCAGGCGCCCGATGTGAAAAAGAGTTAAAATTTTTAGCAATTCGGGCATTTGCATTGCAAAACGGGCGGAGATGTGTTACAATAGGGCAAATGGACATCGTTCGGCTCAATGCCTATGCCAAGCTCAACCTGACGCTGGATATCACGGGGCGCAGCGGCGGATATCATATGCTCGATTCGCTCGCCGTCACCGTGGATCTCTTTGACAGGATCGTCGTAAAAAAACGCAGAGACGCGCTCGTCTCCGTCGCCATGCATGGGTTGGGCAGCGAAAGCATTCCGCCCGAAGAGAACCATGCACAGCGTGCGGGCGAGCGCTTCGTCGCGCAGTTTCAGACGACGGGCGCTGACATCACGGTATATAAAAATATCCCCATCGGCGCGGGCATGGGCGGCTCCTCTGCCGACGCCGCGGGCGTTCTCAATGCCATGGCGCGGCTGTATGCGATCAGGGACAGGGCTGCCTTAAAACAGCTCGCCGACGAGACGGGCAGCGATACGGGCTATCTGCTCGAGGGCGGCTTTGCGCGCATGCAGGGCAGGGGCGAGCAGGTGACGCAATTCCCCTCCTGCCCGCGGCTTTTCTTTCTCGTTCTGGTACCGCCGCACGGGGTCTCCACGACGGAGTGTTACAGATTGTACGATACGTTGCCGCAAAATCAAGACATATGTACGCAGCAGGTGCTCGATCATCTGCTGCAGGGGCGCACGGCGGAGGGGGCGGCGTGTATGCGCAATGCGCTCTTTCCCGCCGCGTGTACGCTCAATTCCGCGGTGGCGGGGGCAGCGCAGGCGCTTGCGTCCTTTTCCCCACTCGGCTGCAGCATGACGGGCTCGGGCAGCGCGGTGTTTGCGCTGTTTGAAACGCGCGAGCTGTGCGATTGGGCGCGCAGCCGCTATCGGGGGCCCTGCCGCGCCATGACGCTTGCCTCCGTTCTGCCCGCGGAGGCGCAGGGGGCGGGATTCTGGCGCAACCCGTTCGTACTCGGCGAAGAGGAATAGACCGTATCCCTACGGCAAAAGATAGCTTATAAAGAGGAAATTATGGAAGAACGTATCATCGATCATGAAGAGGGCAGAAAGATCAGGGTCACCCGCACGGCGGCGGGCGGCGTTCACGACGCCGTCGAGGACGGAACGGAGGCGGCGGCTTCCGAAGAGGAGGTGCTGCTCGACCTGCCCGAAGAGGAGTACGACGAAGATCTCGTCGGTCTCACGCCCACGCAGCTGCAGCAGGCGCTGGAGCAGCGCGAGCGCGAAGCGGCGCAGGCGCGCGCAGAGCGCGATAAGTTGCTCGCCGCAGGCGACGCCGCGCTCGCCGAAAAGGACAACGTGCAGGCAGAGACATGCTATGTGCAGGCGCTCACCTACGATCCCGAGTGCGTCGCGGCAAGGCGGGGCATCTGGATCGCCCGTACGGACAACTTCTCCGACGTCGATATCTTTTTGCAGCGGCGCTATGCCGAAAATGCCGCCGACGAGACACCCGAAGTCCGTCAGCTCATCCGTGAGCAGGTCGGGCCGCGGCTGGAGGCGGAGCGCGCCGCGTGCCGCGAGGAGCTCGTTCCGTTGTTGAATCGCGTCACGGCGGCGCAGGAAAAACGGCGCGGGGCTTTTGCGGAAAACAGGCGCTATTATCGCTTCCGTGCGCTGCTGCTCTGCGTCATTGCGCTGCTTCTGGCGGCGGGCGCCGGGGTGGCGGCAAGCTATATCGTGCAGACGCGCTCTGCGCTGCCCGTCATCTTTACGGCGGTATTCGGGGCGCTTGCGCTCGTTCTGCTCCTCTCATCGCTGCCCTTCATCCGCAAGTGGTTCCTTGCGGCGCAGTATTGCCGCAGCAACGAAAAACTCTCCTCCACGGAGGAGGGCAGGCGCGTGCTCGAGCTGCAGGAGCGCCTGGAATGTATCCGCCTTGTGATGGACGATGCGACGGACGACTGAGCAAAACCGCCTTCGGGCGGTTTTCTTGCATAAAACGGGGATATTTTTTGCAAAAGGGGATTGCAATTTGCGCAAAGTTGCGCTATAATGAATTTGCTTCCGGCGGCGCCTCTGCCCTGCGGCTGCGCCGTGCGGACGGATACAGAAAAATTTGCGGGCAAATTACCCGCTTTTAAGGAGGATAATTATGGAACTTATTTACACGGGTGTGGGCAAAAAGGTCTACCGCGACGGCGATCGCCTCGTCAAGTCCTTTGACCAGAGCTATTCCAAGGCGAACATTCTCAACGAGGCCCTCAATCAGGCGCGCGTGGAGGAAACTTCGCTCAACATCCCCAAGATCCTGGGCGTTCAGGTCATCGAAGGGAATTGGTCGCTCACCTGGGAGTACATCGAGGGCGAAACGCTTGAGGCGCTCATGCAGAAGCACCCCGAAAAGACGGATGAATACCTCGAATTTTTCGTCGACCTGCAGGTGCAGATGAGCAAAGAGAAGGTGCCGCTTCTGGGGCATCTGCGCGACAAGATGCACGCCAAGATCTCGGCAAGCAGCTTCCCCGCCACCGTGCGCTACGATCTGCACGTCCGGCTCGACGGGCTGCCCCGCCACACCAAGTTGTGCCACGGCGACTTCCAGCCCAGCAATATCATCATCACGCCCGACGGCACGCCCTATATCATCGACTGGGCGCATGCCACCCAGGGCAACGGCTCTGCAGACGCCGCCCGCACCTACCTGCTGTTCAAGCTGCATAAACAGGATGAGATCGCAGAAAAATATCTCAAACTGTTCTGCGCCAAGACGGATACGGCCATTCAGTATGTGCAGCGCATCCTGCCCATCGTCGCCGCTTCGCAGTCCGTCAAGAAGAAGCCCGAAGAGGCAGAATTCCTTGCGCAGTGGGTCAATGTCTGCGATTGGCAGTGATCTGAGTGAGAAAAGAACGGCGCCCGCATTGATGCGGGCGCCGATTTGCTATTTATTTGTATTGTGCGATGCGGTATTCAGTCGCTCAGCGGCTTTGCGTCGACGATCTTCTGCGAGAGCCGCACGAACGCCTCGGCATCCTCTTCCCCGATGATGCCGACGATCGTATGGGCAAGCGCCAGCGACTGTCTGTGCACGTTGAGGAATACGGAAAGATTTTTCGCAACGGGCCGAACATAGGTTGTGCGCCTGTCCTGTCCCGCCACGCGTTCCAGCAGGTTTTTCCCGACGAGGGCGTCGATCGTCCGGTTGACGAGCGACTTTGCCATCTTTGTCTTGTCGGCGATTTCGCGGAAGGAGATGGCCTCTTCGCCGTCCGTGCGGTATTTGCGGTAGGCAAAGAGCATGATGATCGCTTCGTTGTAGATCATTCCGTTCGTCAGGCGGGTATTTTTCAGCGTACTTGTCAAAAGCACCCATGCGTCGATCAGCTCGTCTTCCAGCTTGCGATTCTCGTCCAAGACCGTTCCCTCGTTTGTATTTTCTATAATTATAAAATATTAGATGAGGAATGTCAATATCATTTCAGAAATTATGGGCGGATGTTCGCAAATTTAACACATTCTGTGGTATAATGTAAGGTGTTATCCATGCAAAAAGGAAGTCTGTCCGCCCGTTCGGCGGGCAGAGGGGAGGAAGATGATGCAAATGCCGCAGGACGACGCCATCTTGCTGAGCGTCGCAAACACCGCGCTGCGCGATGAATTTGACAGCGTCGAGCAGTTCTGCGAGGCGCGCGAATGGGATCGCGAGGAACTGTTTGCCCGCCTGAAGGCGGCGGGATATCGCTACGACGCGGCGCAGAATCGCTTTGTGGCGGAGTTATCAACATCGGAATGTTGATATGTGGAGAACCTTGTCAACAGGGTGTTGACGGCGGGGGCGGATATGGAACTTTGGCAGGCCATACTCATGTGGACGGCGGTCGCGATCGCGGCGCTGTTCGTCTTAGGATTTCTTCTGACCACGCTGGGCGTGGGATTCGGCTTCGGGATCATGTACGGCAGGGTGAATCACCGCTATTCGCGGCGTGTGCTCTTTTCCGATCATCCCGAGATCTCCGTGCAGAAATTTGTCGTCGAATATGCGCGCAGGCGGTGGCTTGCCGCCTATCTGCTCGGGCGCGGAAATACGCGCGGGCTCGTCGTGATCTCGCACGGCATCCGCGACCGCGCCGAGGGATATTTCGCCGAGGCGCTCGCCTTTGTGAAACAGGGCTTCCGCGTACTGCTGTATGACGCAACGGGCAGCGGCGCCTCGTACGGAAGGTCACAACGCGGTCTGCCGCAGTCTGCGATCGATCTCGACCGCGTGCTCCGTTGGGCAGAGGCGCAGCCGCAGTTTGAGTCGCTCCCCATCTATCTGTACGGCCACAGCTGGGGCGGCTATGCGGTATGTGCGGTGTTCTGCCTGGGGCAGCACCCGCGCGTGCGGGCGGTCTGTTCGCTGTCCGGCTTCAACGCCCCCTGCAGAATGCTTCTCGAAGGGTGCGCCTCCGCCTCGCGCGCGCTTGGCAGACTCTTCTATCTGCCCATGTGCATGGTGCAGTTCACGCGCTACGGAACGGGCATGTACCGCACGGCAGAGAAGGGTATGCGCCTTGCCGAGGACGTGCGCTTCCTCATTCTGCACGCCGAACACGACGAGGTGATCGACAGCGAACGGGCGGGCATCTACGGCGTGCGCAAGCGGTTTGCGCCCGCGCGGGTGACCTATGCGCTCATTCCGGGGCGCAAGCACCTCAACGCCTGGCTGAGCGAACGCGCCTGCGCGGAGAACGAGGTGTACGACGCGCGCTACCGTGCGCTTGCGGGCAGGTTTGCGCTCGGGCTCAGCCGCGAGAAGGAGAAGGAATTTTACGCCCCCATCGACAGGGCGGAGCGGATCGCGCTCTCCGAAACGGACGATGCGTTGTTTGCCCGCATTGCACATTTCTTTACGGAGGAGGACTATGTCGCAACTTGATCTGATGCGCCTTTTTTCGCGGTACGACGGGGAGATCTCCCTTTCCGACTTCACGCCGGACGAATTGCGCGAATATCTTGCCTATGCCGCCGAGGAGGAGCAGCCCCTCTCGCCCGCGGCGTGGAAGGCGCAATACTTTGAATTTTACGACGATATCAAGGATAAATCGCTCAAAAAGCAGGATTGGTGAGAAGTTTTGCAGCCCAGAGCGCTGCGCGTCGTATTGCCAAATATCATAAAAAAGCCTTTCGCGCCCGATGCGGGCCGAAAGGCTTTTTCCGTTAAGTCAGATCGCAGCGTTCACTCTTTCCCGGCTGCGGCCGCGGCGGGTTTGCGCGCGTCCAGAAAGACTGTCTTGCCCGACTTTCTCATGCGGGTGATGAAGGCATACAGCGGGGTGCCCAGGCCCCAGATCCATACGGACTGCGAAACGAGCAGCGAGATGCAATTCCACCAATATGCCGCCTGCGCCGTCGCAAATCCCTCGATGAATCCGCCGATGTACACGATGACGATGGGGATGATCGCCGCATTCAGAACGACGGGGAAGAGTCCCCCGAGCGCAACGCGGCCGATGTGTGCGGGCAGCCTTGCCCCCTCTTCGCGGATGAGCCGTCCGATGAGATAGGTGAGCAGGGCGGCGACGAGCGTGACCAGCGACCCGAGAAAGATATCGGGCGCGCCGTACAGCGAAAATACGTTGGCGAGCATACAGCCGATATACAGGGCGGGGATCGCCTCCACATAGAAGAGGGCGGTCAGGCACAGCGCCTCGGCAGGGCGGAACTGAAAGATGCCGATATAGCTGATCTGCCCAAAGGCGCAAGTAAGCGCAACATACAGCGCGGCAATCAGGCCCGCGCGGCAGATGCGCTTGGTGGTAAAGATTTGTTTCATATGCAATTACCTCGGTTTTTTTATTCGGAAGTGTTCTCCGAAAACCTTCCGTGCCCACTATCATACAACGCCGAAGGGGGACGGTCAAGTAATTTTAAATATCAAACGTATATTTTTTCATAAAAAAACTTCCCCGCCGCAGCGGGGAAGCACAGATCGTTTATTCGGTTGCCTCTTGCGGTTGACGCGTCCAGATGGTGTTTGTGGACATGAGAAGATACAAGGCGGCTGATTGGGGCTGAGAAAGGAAGCTTGATATATCGAGGCCTCCGGCCGTCCATCCGCTCGTTACCATAAAGGTGGCGCTGGTAAGCCCCGTACAGCCGGCGAAGGCATTTTCCCGGATCTCCGTGACGCTTGCGGGAATGGTAATGCTTGCAAGAGAAGAGCAGTTTTCAAAGGCGCGCGCGCCGATGACTACAATGCCTTCGGAAAGCGTCACACTCTGCAACGCAGCGCAGCCGGAGAAGAGGTTTTCGCTCACTTCGGTCAGGCCTGCGGGCAGGGAGATCGTCCCCAAAGCGACGCAATCCTTGAAGGCGCTGCCGCCCAGGGTCGTCAGGGTGCCGGGCAGCGCAATGTTTGCCAGGGAGGAGCAGCCCTCAAATGCGCTCGCCCCTATGGTGACTGCGGCGTTGATCATGACGCCGAAAAGCGCGCTGCAGCCCTTGAAGGCGCTGTCGCCGATCTCCGTCGCCTGGTTGGCGATGATCGCCGTCAGGGCGGAGCAGCCCTCAAACGCACTCGCTCCGATCGCAGCCGCGTTTCCGATCTGCGCCGAAGTCAGCGCAGTGCAGTCTTTGAATACGTTGTCGCCGACCGTCGTTGCCGCTGCGGAAAAACTTGTCAGCGCGGTGCAGCCCTCGAATGCGCCGTTCTCGACGGTGACGGAAGCCGCGGTGAAGGTGGCGCTCGTCATGCCCGTGCAGCCGACGAAGGCGTTTTCGGAGATCGACGTCACGGTGGAGGAGCTCACGCTCGTGATCAGCGGATAGTTCGCAAAGGCGTTCGGGGCGATGCCCGTCACGGGCAGACCGCGGTAGCTCGTGGGAATGACGATGTCCGAGTCCGACGCCGAGCCGAGGTCGCGCACCCAATAGCTCTCCGTGCCGTCTTCGGCCTTCACCTTCTGATAGAACAGTCCGCTGGTATATTCCTCGCTGATGGGGTCGTACACCCAGCCGAGGTCATCCACCTCGCCGTCGTTGTAGGCGATATACAGGTGTCCGTCCTCGCCGAGGTAGACATCTGTCACTTGCTTGATCAGGCCAAGGTCGAGCGTTTCATTGTTGTTATATGTAAGGATCAGGTGCCCGGTACTTTCATCGATCCTCATTCCTGATACCTGTTTGATCAGACCACAGTCGATATACTGGCCGTTGCTATAATATAACATCAGGTGTCCGGTAAAGGGACCTTCAGAGGAGATCTCCGCGCTGTTGAATCCGATACCGTCCTCGCCCTCCAGACTGTCCAGCCACTCCTGCAGCGTGCCGGAAAAACCGTTCTCTACCGCCAGGTCGTAGGCAGACTTTCCGTCTGTGCCGTTCAGGCTGTCTATCCAGTCCTCCTCCGTGCCCTCGTAGCCGTTCTCCACGGCGAGTTCGTAGGCAGATTTTCCGTCTGCGCCGTTGAGCGAGAGGATCCACTCGTTCAGCGTGCCCTCATAGCCGTTCTCAACGGCGAGCTCGTAGGCGGATTTCCCGTCGGCGCCGTCTGCGCCGTTGAGCGAGAGCAGCCATTCCTCCAAAGTTCCCTCAAAGCCCTCCGCCACGGCCTGTTCGTAAGCCGAAAGTCCGTCGTCGCCGTTCAGGCTGTTCAGCCAGGTCTCCTCCGACCCGATAAATCCGTGATCGACGGCAACGTCGTAGGCGGATGGTCCATTACATGCCGTGAGCGCCGCAACGCAGCCCGCGCACATGATCGCTCCCAGTGCAAACACAAGAGCTTTCCTTTTCATCTGTTTGTCCTCCTTTGGTAAAATAGATTGTCCAATATCTCTGCGGGGATCTCCCGTAGAAGTCATAAAATCAAATCCGCGCAAGTTTAATTTCCCCGCGCGGAAAAAGCCGCCTCAAAAAACGGCCCGCCTGTGCGGGCCGAAAGGTCAGCGCGCCGCACACTCCTTCAATGCAATCCGGCGCGCCACATAGATGCCGCTCGCCGAGGCATGCGAGAGGGAATGCGTGATCCCGCTGCCGTCGCCGATGACGTACAGGCCGGGATATTTCGTCTCGAGGTGTTCGTCCACGTCCACCTCCATATTATAGAACTTGACCTCGACGCCGTAGAGCATGGTGTCGTTGTTCGCCGTGCCCGGCGCCACCTTGTCGAGCGCATACAGCATTTCGATGATCCCGTCGAGGATGCGCTTGGGCAGAACCAGGCTCAGATCGCCCGGCGTTGCGTCCAGCGTGGGCACGAGGAAGGAATCTTTGATGCGGTCTGGGGTGGAGCGCTGCCCGCGGATGAGATCGCCGAAGCGCTGCATCAGCACGCCCCCGCCCAGCATATTGCTCAGCCGTGCAATGGACTCGCCGTATCCGTTGGAGTCCTTGAACGGCTCGGAGAAATGTTTGGAGACGAGCAGCGCAAAGTTGGTGTTGTTCGTCTGCCGTGCGGGGTCCTCATAGCTGTGCCCGTTGACGGTGATGATGCCGTTGGTGTTCTCGTTGACGACGGCGCCGCGCGGGTTCATGCAGAAGGTGCGCACGCGGTCGCCGTATTTTTCCGTGCGGTAGACGATCTTGCTCTCGTACAGTTCGTCGGTGATGTGCGAAAAGACCTCTGCGGGCAGTTCAACGCGCACGCCGATGTCCACGCGGTTGCTCCTGGTGCCGATGCCCAGCTCGCGGCAGACGTTTTCCATCCACTTGCTGCCGCTCCTGCCCACCGAGATGACGCACTCCTTGGCGGAAAATTCGCCCTGTCTGCAGATCGCGCGGTATTCGCCGTCTGCGATCTCGATGCGCTCCACCGGGGTGTCGAAATAAAAATCTACCCTGTCTTTTAAGTACTGATAGAGGTTTTCGAGCACGACGTAGTTGATGTCCGTGCCCAGATGGCGGACGGAGGCGTCGAGCAGATGCAGCCCGTTGCGAATGCACTCCGTCTTGAAGGCGGAGCCCGCCGTCGAATAGAGCTTGGTCCCCGCGCCGCCGTGCGCCATGTTGATCTCGTCGACATAGTGCATGAGCAGCAGCGCCTCTTTCTTGCCGATGTGCTCGTAGAGCGTGCCGCCGAAGTCGTTGGTGATGTTGTATTTCCCGTCGGAGAAGGCGCCCGCGCCGCCGAAGCCGCTCATGATCGAGCAGCAGCTGCAGTTGATGCAGGATTTTACCTTGATGCCGTCGATGGGGCAGCGGCGCCTGTCAAGCGGGTGACCCGCCTCGAATACGGCGATGCGCAGCCCCTGATCGATCTTGATGAGCTCGTAGGCGGAAAAGATCCCGCCGGGGCCCGCGCCGATGATGATGACGTCGTACTTCATAACATTCTCTCCCGTGAATTTGCTGGGCGGCAGTCCTCTGCCACGCCGTTCATTATAGCAAAGCTCCCCGCAAAAGGCAAGTTATTTTGCGTGATTTCGGCGGTACTGCACATAGTATGGGTATGAAGCTCACCACGCTCATCTGTTCGGGGATCCTCATCCTGTTTGCACTCTGCTCCGTCGTCTATGCCCTTGGGGGGATCGACGTGCTCTTTTTGCTGTGCGCGGGCAGCGAACGCGCGCTGCGCACATTGCACGCCGCCGTCGCCGTCTCGGGGCTTTGGCTCGCCTTCTGGCTCGTCGCCTTCCGCCCCGCCGATGCGCTCTCTTAGCCCGTCGGCCTATAAAATATTTTCCAGCACCAGCCGGGTGAAGGGGATCTCCTCCATAAAATCGCTCGCGCGGAACACGACATGGTTGAACTTTGCATAGCGGAAGAGGTGCGCCTTGACGAGGACGGGCGTGGGGATGTCCAGCTCGTCGCAGATCTCCGCCAGATAGGTAAAGAAGGCCGAATAGGTGAACGCCTCCTCGCGGCGGTAGACGCATTGTTTTTCGATGTGATCGTCGATGTACACTTTTGCCCAGATGTGAAACATATCCTCTATTATAAGCATTTTCCATAAAAAGGCAAATGTTTTGCACGCGCGCCGCCTTTCGTACGGCGCTTTCGTAAAAAAGAATGAAAAATATGGCAATGCGCACGAGAAGTGATTGACAAGCAGGGCGGAAATGGTTATAATACTGCAAAGAAAGACGATGACCGTGATTCCCCGTACGGGGGGATCACGGTGTCTTTCGTTGAAATCATGATACTGCGCATCTGCGCAAAAAAGAGGGTTATTCAAAGATGGCAGACAAGTTTTATATGACGCAGGAAGGCTATGAGGCGGCGAAGAAGCAGCTTGAGTACCTTCAGACGACCAAACGTGCGGAGATCGTAGAGCGCATCGCCGAAGCGCGCAGCCACGGCGACCTCTCCGAAAACGCGGAGTATGACGCCGCGCGCAACGAGCAGGCGGCAAACGAGGGCGAGATCGCGGAGCTTGACTATAAGGTCAAAAACGCGGTCATCATCGAGGAAAACGACGACAACACCTCCGTGCATATCGGCTCGAGCGTGACCGTGCACGACTTCGACTTCGACGAGGATATCACCTATTCCATCATGGGCACGACGGAAGTGGATCCCATGAAAAATATCATTTCCAACGAGTCCCCCGTCGGGGCGGCGCTTCTGGGCAGAAAGAAGGGCGATACCGTCTCGGTCAAGGCGCCCGACGGCGAATATAAGCTCAAGATCCTTCAGATCGGCTGAGCGCGCGCGGCCGAAGCCGCACAGAACAAGACAAAGAGAGAGCGAATGGAAGAGAAGAACATGAATGTCTCCGAAGAGGAGGCGCTCGCCGAACAGGCGAGGATCCGCCGCGAAAAGCTTGCAAAGCTCATGGCGGAGGGGAAGAATCCCTACGAGATCACCAGGTACGATCAGGACGCGCACTCCGCGCAGATCAAGGAGCAGTTCGCGTCGTACGAGGGGAAGGACGTCTGCGTTGCGGGCCGGCTCATGTCGCGCCGCATCATGGGCAAGGCGTCTTTTTCGCATATCCTCGACCGCGACGGGCTCATCCAGGTCTATATCACCCGCCAGGACGTGGGCGAAGACGTGTATATGTCCTACAAAAAGGACTTCGATATCGGCGACATCGTCGGCGTCAAGGGGTATGTGTTCCGCACGCAGACGGGCGAGGTGAGCGTGCACGCCCGCGAGCTCGTACTGCTCTCCAAGGCGCTCAAACCGCTGCCCGAAAAGCACAACGGGCTGCAGAACGTCGACATGAAGTACCGCCTGCGCCACATCGACCTCATCATGAACGAGGACGTGCGCGAGACCTTCCGCCGCCGCGCGGGCATCATCTCGGCCATCCGCGGCTATCTCGACGCGCACGGGTATATGGAGGTGGATACCCCTATTCTGCTTCCGCTTGAGATCGGCGCGGACGCCCGCCCGTTCAAGACGCATCACAACGCGCTCGACATCGATATGTATCTGCGCATCGAGACGGAGCTGTACTTGAAGCGCCTCATCGTGGGCGGATACGAGCGCGTGTACGAGGTGGGGCGCATTTTCCGCAACGAGGGCATGGACGCCTCGCACAACCCCGAGTTCACCACGGTAGAGATGTATCAGGCATACGTCGATTACCGCTATATGATGGACTTCATCGAGGGCATGTACAAGCACATCGCAAGCGAGGTGTGCGGCACGCTGCAGATCAGCTATCAGGGGCAGATCATCGACCTCTCGCACTGGGAACGCATGACGATGACCGAGGCGGTGAAAAAATATTCCGGCGTGGACTTTTCCGCCGTCGCTTCGGACGAGGAGGCGCGTGCGCTCGCGGCGGAGCATCACATTGAGCTTGAGGCGGGCAAGGACAGCAAGGGCCATATCCTTGCCGAGTTCTTCGACGCCTATGTCGAGGACAAGCTCATCCAGCCCACCTTTATCTACGACTATCCCGTGGAGATCTCTCCGCTCGCAAAGCGCAAGCCGGAGGATCCCACGATGACCGAACGGTTTGAATATTTCATCAACGGCACGGAGATGGGCAATGCCTTCTCCGAGCTGAACGATCCCATCGATCAGCGCCGCCGCATGACCGAACAGGCGGAGCGCAAGCGCGCCCTCGGCATGAACGCGCAGGTAGACGAGGACTTTCTGGACGCGCTCGAGCACGGCATGCCCCCCACGGGCGGGCTGGGCTTCGGCGTCGACCGCCTCGTCATGCTGCTCACCGACAGCCCGAGCATCCGCGACGTGCTGCTCTTCCCCACGATGAAACCAAAGAGATAGGAGCAATTCCTTCTCCGGAGGAGAACTTTTGGACGCAAGAATCACCAAAACAAGGCTTGGCAATCTCATTTCGTACGATTGGCTGAAGATGCTCGCCTGCGCCGCAGCGGCGGTGGTGGCGATCTGCATCATATTCACCTCCATCCGTACGATGCCCGCCGACACACAGATCTTTACCGTGTACGCATATGAGCTCGTTTCGGGCACGCGGACGGCTACATTGGAGGACGATCTTTCCGAAGCGCTCTCGTACGACATTCTTGATACGTCGGCAGAGACGATCACGGCCTCCGCGACGGGCTCCATGTTCTCGGGCATGTACGCCGGGGCCATGTACTCCACCCGTCTCACCAACCCTGCGCGCACCGTCATGTTTGTCTCCCATCTCAACGATCCGGAGTCGCTGGGGTACGACGCCGTGCATATGCTCGTCGGGGTCAATCACCGCTACGAGGACAAGCATGGCTTTCTGGAGATGGACGTCTATCTTGCAGACTGCCGCACCTATCTGGCGCGCTTTTTCGGCGAAGATCTCTCCGCCGCACTGGACGAGGCCGCCGCAGAGGCGGCGTTCCATGCCCGCAACGACGGCGACAACCGCTTCCGTTCGGAGGAGGCCCGCGCGGCGGGCGTCGAGGAGGAGAAGGAGCGGCTGCGCACGCTGCGCGAGGACTATCTGTATGTGATGCAGGCGTTCGAGGAGGAGCTGCTCAGCTATTCCACCATCACGATCGCCAAGGAGGACGCCGACGAGGAGTCCTATGTCGAGGCGGGTACCTATAACTGCGGCGTCGCGCTCGGGGCGCTCGGCAACCTCAAAGATCTGTATTATTATGAGGAGGAGAACGAGGAGACGGGCGAAGTGCGCCAGTCTGCAAGCGAGATCAGCCTCATCCTCTTCAACACCGATTTGCTCAGCGACCGCAGCAACGACCTCCGGTACGAGACGGTGAGCTTCCTCGCCTACCTCGTCAGAGAGTACCGTCTATGAAGGGGCGCACGCTGCGGCAATGCCTCATCGCGCAGATGCTGCGCACGCAGCCGCGGCATATCTCCTTTCACACGCCGGGGCACAAGCGGCAGGGGGCGGACATCACCGAGCTGCCCTATTCCGACAATCTGCTCTCGCCCACGGGCGTCATTGCGCGTGCCGAGCGGGACATCGCCGCCATACTCGGGGCGGATGCAAGTTATATCCTTACGGACGGCAGCACCTGCGGCGTGCATGCCATGATGTTTGCATTGCGGGCGGCGGGGGCGCATTCGGTAGCCTTTTCCGCCTTTTCTCATAAGAGCGTCAAGGAGGGGTGCCTCATCGCGGGGCTCTCCGGCGCGGAATTTGTTCCCCCCGTGCGGCGGGGGATCCCCCTGCAGCCCTCCGAAGAGGAGATGGCTGCGGCGCTCGACGGGGCGGACGCGCTGCTGCTCACCTCTCCCGACTATTACGGCTTTGTGCCCGATCTGAATGCGGCGCGCGCCCTCTGCGATCGGGCGGGCAAACCGCTCATCATCGACGGCGCGCACGGGGCGCATCTGCACTTTACCCCCCTCTATGCGGGGAGATTCGCGGATATGTGGGTGGACGGCGTGCACAAGTCCCTGCCTGCGCTCACGCAGGGGGCGGTCGTCTCGGCGCGGGGCGCCTGGCAGGACCGCCTCGGCGGTGCGGTGCGCATGCTGCGCACCACGTCGCCCTCCTACCCCATCATGGCGAGCGTGGAATATGCCGTGCGCTATCCGCGCAACGAGGTGCTGGAGCTCATGGCGCGCGCATGTGCGAAGCGGATGGGCGCGCTTGCAAACCACGATTGGAGCAAGATCGTCCTGCCCTTCGGCGACCGTGCGGCAGAGGCCGAACGGTTCCTGGAGAAGCACGGCGTATATCCGGAATTCAACGACGGAAATTATCTCATGTTCTATCTCTCCCCCTGTACCCGCCGCAGCGAACTGAAACGGCTGGAGCGGTTGGTGCGCGGGCTGCCCCGTGCGCCCGTTCCCCAAGGGGAGCTTCCCGTCTGCAGCATGGCGGAGCGGGAGACAGAACTCGTGCCGCTCAAAGGGGCGGCGGGCAGGATATGTGCGCGGGAGTGCGGCATCTTTCCCCCCTGCATCCCCCTTGTGCGCCGCGGGGAGCGGGTGAGCGCATCCGCGCGGGACAGGCTGCTTGCAGCCTTCGGCACCTTCGGCCTGGAGGACGGGTGTATGCTCGTCTATCGGGAGGACGTATGAAACAACTTCTGCATACGACAACGGTATATCGCGATATGTCGCGCGACCAGGCGCAGACGGTCCTCGTCATCTTTCCCGACGCCGCATGTCTGCGGCCGCTCCTGCGCGAGTGCGCAAAGGCGCTGTTCGGCGCCGGGGAGGGCAGCCGCGAGGCGGACCTGATCGAGCGGGAGCAGTTCTCCGACTGCCTGTTTTTCCCCGCCGAGGGCAAAAAGATCACGAGCGAGGACTGCGCGCGCATCGGCGAGGAGTGTCTGCTCTCCCCCGTTGAAGGGGAGAAAAAGCTGTTCGTACTCGATCGCTTCGAGGACGCCTCCGCCGTCGTGCAGAATAAACTTCTGAAGCTGCTCGAAGAGCCGCCGCGCGGGGTATATTTTCTCCTCGGCACGGGCAACGAATATGCCGTGCTGCCCACCGTGCGTTCGCGCGCCAAGTGCTATACGCTGCCGCCCTTTCCGGACGAGGCGATCGCGGCGGCGCTCCTGCGCATGCACCCCGAGCGGGGCGGGCAGGCATGCCGCGAGGCGGCTGTGGTCAGCGGGGGCATCTTCACCGCCGCACAGGAGGTGCTCGCAGGCGGCGGCGAGGCATTCCGGCTCGCCGAGCAATTCCTCTCTGCCGAGGACAGGGCGGCGTTCTGCCGCTCCCTGAGCGACTACCCCGACAAGCGCACTTTCTATGCCGCGCTTGCGCTCGTCCTGCGCGACATGCTCTTCTTCCGCGAGGGGCAGGAGCGCCACGTGCTGCGCAAGGGGGTGCGGGCCCTTGCGGCGCGCTATCCGTCGGAAGTCATCCTGCGCGCGCTGGAGCGCGTGCGCACGGAGGAACGGCGCATTCAGTTCAACGCCAACTTCGGGCAGAGCCTTCTGGCGCTCGCGGCGGAGCTGCAACAGGAATAATCGGGCCGACGGGATACCGTCGGCGGAACGGGGGATACCGTACCCTCAAAAGGAGGTCATAATATTATGGCAAAAGTGGTCGTTGTAAAATACAAAAACAGCTGCAAGCCCTACTATTTCAGTGCGGGCAATCTGAAGCTGGAAGAGGGGCAGAGCGTCATCGTCGATACCGCCCGCGGCATCGAGTACGCCATCGTCGTCAACCCGGAAAAGGAGACGGACGAGATCGTCGCCCCCCTCAAGCCCGTGCTGCGCATTGCCACACAGCGCGATATGGAGGCGCTCGAACGCGCCGAGGCGCGCCGTCCCGAGGCGATGGCGATCTGCAAGGAGAAGATCAGAAACCGCAATCTTCAGATGAAGCTCATCGACTGTGAGTTCACCTTCGACGGCAGCAAGGTCATCTTTTACTTCTCCTCGGAGGGGCGGGTGGACTTCCGCGAGCTCGTCAAGGATCTCGCGGCGGTGTTCCATATCCGCATCGAGCTCAGGCAGGTGGGCGTGCGCGACGAAACGCGGCTCATCGGCGGCATTGCGCCCTGCGGCAGGGTATGCTGCTGCGCAAGCTGTATGCCCGATTTCCGCAAGGTGAGCATCAAGATGGCGAAGAACCAGGGGCTCTCGCTCAATCCGGGCAAGATCAGCGGGCTGTGCGGGCGGCTGATGTGCTGCCTCTCCTACGAGAACGAGTACTATGCGGGGGTGTTCAAGAAGATGCCCAAGCTCGGCTCCTCCGTGGGCACGCCCGAAGGGAAGGGCACGGTCGTGTCGACGAACATGCTCAACATGATCGTGCGCGTCAAGATCGAAAAGGACGGCGTCATGGTCTATCGCGATTTTCCCGTCTCCGACCTCACTTTCAAACGCGCCGCCGATAAGGCGGAGCCGGAGCAGGAGGAAGAGAAAAATTCCGCCGAAGCAAAAAAATAAACGGCGAAACACTTTACGCGCGGGCGGGATTGTGATATAATATCATTAAGATTTATATGGAGGTGTCGATATGGCTCATAAGATCACCAGCGAGTGCGTATCCTGCGGCGCTTGCGCAGATACCTGCCCCGTCGGGGCGATTGCCCCCGGCGATTCGACCTACGTCGTCGATCCCGATGTCTGCGTCGATTGCGGAGCTTGCGAGGATGGCTGCCCCACCGGAGCAATCGTCGCGGAATAATCAAAACGCATCATGAAAGGAGCGCGGCAACGCGCTCCTTTCTGTCATCTCAGGAGGGGTCATGCAGGTCATAGAATCGCTCGGCATCGGAAATTACCGCATCATCCAGGATACCGAACTGTATCGCTTCACGTCAGACTCCGTGCTGCTCAGCCGCTTTGTGCGCGCCGTCCGCGGCGAGGCCGTGGCGGATTTTTGCGCGGGCAGCGGCATCGTGGGGCTTCACTTCTATGCAGAGAATGCGAATGTCAGCCGTGTCGTGCTCTTTGAGTTGCAAGAGGAGCTTGCGCGCATGAGCGAGAGGACGATCGCGCTCAACGGGCTGGAGGGGAAATTTTTTGTCGAGAACGTCGCCCTGCAGGAGATCGGCGGCAGCTATAACGAGGCGTTCTCGCTCATCCTCTGCAACCCGCCCTATGCGCGCGGCGGCTTTGAAAATGCCGACGAAAACAAGGCGCGCTGCAAAAAGGAGATCACGCTCACGCTGGAGGAGCTGTGCCTGGCGGCGCGCCGCTGCCTGAAATACGGCGGCAGGTTTGCGCTCATCCACCGCGCCGACCGCCTTGCAGAGATCTGTTATCACCTTCGCGCCTGCGCGCTCGAGCCCAAGCGCATGCAGTTCGTGGCGGGCAGAGAGGGGGCAAAGCCGTACGCCGTGCTCGTCATGGCGGTCAAGGGCGGAAGGCCCGGGCTGGACATTCTGCCCACCCTCGTCAATCAGAAATCGCCCAAGGAGGCATTATGATCAGCTTTGTTGCAACGCCCATCGGGAACTTAAAGGATATCACGCTGCGCGCGCTCGAGGCGCTTCGGGCGGCGGATATCATCTTTTGCGAGGACACCCGCCATACGATCAAACTGCTTTCGGCGTACGAGATCCGCAAGCCGCTTTTTGCCTGCCACAAGTTCAACGAGCGCGAGGCGGCGGAAAAGATCCTGTCTGCCGCACGGGAGGGTAAGGCGGTGTGCGTCGTCTCGGACGCGGGCATGCCCGTCATCTCCGATCCCGGCAATGTCGTCTGCCGCGTCCTGCGCGAGGCGGGCGAGCCGTACACCGTGCTCCCCGGGGCCAATGCGGCGTTGAGCGCGCTCGTGCTCTCTGCGCTGCCCGCCGACCGCTTTCTCTTTGTCGGCTTTCTGCCCCGCCGCGCCGCCGAGCGCCGCGCGCTGCTCGCACGGTACGAAAATATCCGCGAAACGCTTCTCATCCACTCCGCCCCGCAGGACGTCGACGAAGATGTCGCCGCGCTGTATGCCGCGTGGGGCGATCGCCCCGCCTGCGCCGTGCGCGAGATCACAAAGCTGCACGAGGAGAGCATCCCCTTTACGCTGGCAGAGGGGCTTCCCGGGGAAAAGCGGGGGGAATATGTGCTCGTCGTCGG
This sequence comes from uncultured Clostridia bacterium, assembly GCA_944337235.1. Lineage (GTDB taxonomy): Bacteria > Bacillota > Clostridia > Christensenellales > Borkfalkiaceae > Gallimonas. Next base: position 13,645 of record CALVLK010000005.1, on the reverse strand, counting down.
CGGCGCGCTCGAACGGGAGCGCGACTGGAGCGCGCTCTCCGTGCGCGATCACGTCCTATCCTATCTGCGCGAGGGGCTGGATAAAAAGGAGGCGGTCAAGCGCACCGCCCGCGACCGCGGCGTAGCAAAGAATGAGATCTACCGCGAAGTGCTCGATCTTTGAGTGCGCATTGCGGCGGGAGGGAATTTCCGACAAGAACGTATAAGTTTTGCAAAATCCCTTGCCATTTGTTGTGAAATGGGGTATACTCATAGTGTGATTACGGCGATCTTTCCAAAACTGAGGGAATATGCGTGGATCGGGGCGCTGACGGAATTTTTCCGTTCCAACGCCTATCTCATCATTCTCGCTGTTCTCACTGCCTGCGCGGGACTGTTCGGGTGGGAGCTTGCAGTGTACTACTGCTTCCTGCTGCTCGGCGTTGCCGCGCTTCTCTTTGGCGAGGACACCTCTCCCATCGTGCCCATCGTGCTGTTGGCGTATGTCACCGTGTCGCCGCAGAACAATCCTGCCGTATATCCGACCTCGTCGGTATTCTATTCGCCTGCTTTTCGCACCCAGTTCATCGCCATTCTGGCGGTGGCGGTAGTCTTTCTTGTCGCGCGGCTTGTTTACAGCCTGTGTACACAGCCGAGGCTTAAGGGGATGCCCGCGCTCACGATCGGCTTCCTGCTGCTCGGGCTGAGCTATGTGCTTGGCGGGGCATTCAGCGGGGAATACGGCGGCAGGACGGCGTTCTTCGGCTTTGCCGAGATCTGCGCGCTCTGCGTATTCTATTTCTACTTCTATTATACGATCGCATGGGATCGTGCGGCAAAGGATCTCATCTTCCGCAGCATGCTTGCGCTCGGCTGCGTGGTTGCGCTCGAGGCAGTGGGCATGTACTTTCATGCCGGGATCTCTTCGGGCGAGACGGTCGACCGCGGACTCCTCATCACGGGCTGGGGCATGTACAACAATGTGGGGGGCGTGCTCTCCATGTGCCTGCCCGCGCCCTTCTATTTTGCCGTGACCCGTCGGCGCGGCTGTCTGTTCACGCTCTGGGGCATCGCCCTGTTCGGCGGCGTCGTGCTCACACAGAGCCGCGGCGCGCTGCTCTTCGGCGGCATCGTGTTTGCCGCATGCCTCATCTTCACCCTCGTCCGCTGTCAGCCTGCCGAGCGGCGCGGGCATTGGGCGGTCTGCGGCGTCGCATTTGCACTCTGCCTTGCGGGGGCGCTCATCTGCTGGGAACAGCTGCGCAACCTCTTCTCTTCCATGATCCGCTTCGACGACAACGGCCGATTCGAGATCTACAGCAAGGGCTGGGAGCAGTTCCTGTCGCATCCCTTCTTCGGCGTCGGGTTTTACAAGTGCGATGCGTTCCGCTGGGGCAATCTCCCCTCAGACGCCTTCCTGCCGCCCCGCTACCACAATACCTATGTGCAGCTGCTCGCCTCAGGCGGTCTGTTCGCGTTCCTAATGTATCTTCTGCACCGCGCGCAGACGCTGATCGTGTTCTTCCGCCAGCCGTCGCTGTTCAAGCTGTTCTGCTTCTTTATCGTGCTTGCGCTGATTCTGACCAGCATCCTCGACTGCCATTTCTTCAACTTCGGCCCCGGGCTCATCTATTCCATTGTGCTCGTATATGCCGAGCGTGCCGACCGCGCGCAGCCTGCGCAGGCGCCGCCCGCAGAACAACAGTAACTGCGGCACATCTTCCGATCAGACATGAAAACCCCCCGAGACTCGCGTCCCGAGGGGTTTCCATATGATAAGGGGGAAAATTATGAGCTGTTTCAGAAATTGAACGGGCAACCACATCGCTCATTCAATTTACGGGCCTATTATACCCTGTCCCTGTCGAAAAGTAAAACATTTTCCCGAAAAAAGTCGGAAAAATTTTTTCTTTTTCTTTCAAACAAACAATGATCATTCAGGACAGAATCCCATTTGTTCGTTGTATTTTTCAAACAAATTGCCCCGAATTGCCCCGTTACAGCCATTTACAGAGCAGGCACCCCACGACCGTCGCAGTAAATTGCCCTGCCAGGGCGGCGGCAACGGGAAGGAGCAGCCCCTTGCGTTGCGTGCCCGCAAAGTATATGGCGGAAAGGTAAAATACGGTATCGCTTGCGCCGTAGCAGACGCAGGCGCAGCGGGCGATATAGCTGTCTGCGCCGTATTCGGAGAGGATGCGCGAAAGAAGGGCGAGAGACCCGCTTCCGGAAAATGGCTTGATGAGCAGGAGCGGCGCGATCTCCGTAGGAATGCCGATCGCGGAGAGGAGCGGGGCAAGGGCGCGCGCCGCGAGGGCGGCAAGACCGCTGCACTCGAACAGTTCCGCCAGCATGAGCACGGCGGCAAGATAGGGGAAGAGGGATACGAGCAGCGGGACCGCACGCTTTGCCCCCGCGACAAAGCAGTCGTATATCTTCACGCGGCGAAAGAGCGCCACCGCGAACACGCATAAAAATAAAAGGGGCAGAAGGAGGGCGGCGCTCATGATTTGCGCGCCCCCGGGGCGACGATCAGCACGCCGACCGCCGCGCAGCACAGCGAGGAGAGCAGGGTTGGCAGGGCGATGTCTGCGGGGGAGGCCGCCCCCGCCGCCGTGCGCAGGGCGATCACGGTCGTGGGCAGCAGCTGCAATCCTGCGCAGTTGAGCACGAATAGCAGATGCGCCGCCCTTCGGTTGCCCGTCTGCATCATCCGCTGCGTCGCCTCGATGGCGGCGGGGGCCGACGCCCCGGGCAGCCCCAACAGGTTGGCGGTCAGATTTCTCGCGGCGGCGCTCAGGCTCTTTTCGTCCCGTGTGCCGAGGAGGCGCGCAAGCGGGCGCCGCATCAGCCGCCCGAGGCCCCGTTCCAGACCGCTCTCTTCGAGCACTTGAAAAAACCCGAGCCACACACAGTAAGATGCGAGGAGAGAGAGTGAGAGCACGGCGGCCTTCTGCCCTCCCTCCAACAGCGCGGGCAGAAAGAGCGCGGGGTCGCGGATCAGGCACAGCAGTGCCGCGGCAAGGAATATGACGGGGAATACGGCATTCACGCATCATTTTATGCGCCCCGGGGGACAGGTTATGCCTCCGTCTGCGCCCTATGGGGCGCAGCGCTTGCCGCATTTTCTTCAAACGGTTGACAGCGCGCGGGGCAGGGGACTTGCGGCCAAGGCGCTGCGTGCGGGCGTCAAATCAGTTTACAAGCGCGAAAAAAACGTGTATAATACTGCACGAAGCATTGGAAATTACGCTGCGATCTTTGCAACGGGAGGCAATATGAAGGGCAACTATTATGTAACCACGGCGATCGCCTATACCTCGGGCAAGCCGCACATCGGCAACACGTACGAGGCGATCCTGACGGACGCCATCGTCCGCTTCAAGCGCATGCAGGGCTACAACGTGCGCTTTCAGACGGGCACGGACGAGCATGGGCAGAAGATCGAGGAGAAGGCGAAGGCGGCGCACGTCACCCCCAAGGAATATGTCGACGGCGTGGCGGGGACCATCCGCGCCGTATGGGACGGCGTGGGCACCTCCTACGACAAATTCATCCGCACGACGGACGAGGACCATGTAAAGACGGTGCAGAAGATCTTCCGCAAGTTCTACGAGCAGGGCGATATCTACAAGGGCGAGTACGAGGGCTGGTATTGCACCCCGTGCGAGAGCTTCTGGACGGAGAGCCAACTCGTCGACGGCAAGTGCCCCGACTGCGGCCGCGAGGTCAGACGCGCCAAGGAGGAGGCATACTTCTTCCGCATGGGCAAATATGCCGACCGGCTGATCGCGCACATCGAGTCGCACCCCGACTTCATCCGCCCCGTCTCGCGCAAGAACGAGATGATGAATAACTTCTTAAAGAAGGGCCTGCAGGATCTATGCGTGTCGCGCTCCACCTTCAAGTGGGGCATCCCCGTCGATTTCGACGAAAAGCACGTCGTCTATGTCTGGCTGGACGCGCTCACCAACTATATCTCGGGGCTGGGGTACGATCCCGACGGCAACAGCGCCCCCCTCTACGACGAATTCTGGCGGAAGGCAGAAAAGCTGCATGTCATCGGCAAGGACATCGCGCGCTTCCATACCATCTACTGGCCCATCTTTCTGATGGCGCTGGGCGAGCCGCTGCCCGAGCATATCTTCGCGCACCCCTGGCTGCTGCAGGGGGGCGAAAAGATGAGCAAATCGCGCGGCAACGTCATCTATGCCGACGATCTTGCGTCGGTGTTCGGCGCAGACGCCGTGCGCTATTTCGTGCTGCACGAGATGCCCTACGAGGGCGACGGAACGATCACCTGGGAGCTGATGTGCGAGCGGGTCAATTCCGACCTTGCCAACACGCTGGGCAACCTGGTGCGGCGCACGCTTGCCATGACGCGCAAGTACTTCGGCGGCGTCGTGAAGGACGCGGGCGCGCAGGAGGCAGTTGACGAGGACTTAAAGGCGGTCGTCACGGGCGCGCGCGCCAAGGTGGAGCGCTGCATGGAGGAGTACCGCATTGCAGACGCTTTGAACGAGCTGTTCGCCATCTTCCGCCGCGCCAATAAATACATTGACGAGACCATGCCCTGGGTGCTTGGCAAGGACGAGACCAAACAGGACCGTCTTGCGACCGTGCTGTATAACCTGACCGAGAGCATTTTGACGGGCGCAAGCCTGCTCTATCCCTTCCTGCCCCGGACGGCGGAGAAGATCGCTTCCTATCTGAACGCTCCCTTAAAATCGTTGGAGGAATGCGACTTGTTCGGCGCCTATCCGAGCGGCGGCGCCATTGCCCCCGCGGACGAGCCGCTGTTTGCCCGCTTCGACTGGAAGGAGGTTGCCCCCAAGGTAGAGGCGATCCAACGGGCGCAGCGCGAGGAATACGAGCGCGAGAACGCGCCTGACGCTGCCCCCGCCGCTCCCGCCGCTTCTCCCGCCCCCGCGGAAGCAACTGAGGGGGCCGAGGCGGAGCGCCTGCCCGAGATCACGATCGACGACTTTGCGAAGATCGAACTGCGCGTGGGCGAGGTCATCGCCTGCGAGCGGGTGAAGAAGTCGGAAAAACTGCTGCACGAGACGGTGAAGGTGGGCGACGAGGTGCGCTCTGTCGTCTCGGGCATCGCAAAATATTACACGCCGGAGGAGATGGTGGGGAAAAGGGTGGTACTCGTGACCAACTTAAAGCCCGTCAGGTTGTGCGGCGTCAGGTCCGAGGGCATGATCCTCTGCGCCGAGGACGCGGCGGGCAACCTCTCCCTCATCAGTCCCGAAAAGCTCGTGGAGAGCGGGGCGAAGATCCGATGATCGACGTTCACGCGCACTTTGCCGAAGAGGGGTACTCCTTCCCCGCGGAGTGGGAGCGCATCCTGGCTGCGGGCGTGACCCGCGTGATCCTTGCGGGCGACACCGTCGCGCACAGCGAACAGCACCGCGACTTTGCCCTGTCGCATGCGGGCGCGTATTTTGCGGCGGGCGTTCATCCCTCCGAACTCGAGGGGTTTTCCAAGGATACGCTCGCGCAGATCGCATTGCTCGCACGGGAGAAAACGTGCGTCGCCATCGGCGAGATCGGGCTGGACTACCACTACGAGGGGTATGACAGGGGCGCCCAACAGCGCGCATTTTCGGCGCAGCTGGAGCTTGCGCATGCGCTCTCCCTTCCCGTGCAGATCCATTCCCGCGACTGCGCGGCGGATATGCTCGCCATGCTGCGCGAACATGCCGCGCTGCTGCAGCACGGCTTTTTGCTGCACTGCTATGCGCACGGGCGGGAGATGATGGACGACTTTCTCGCCCTTGGGGCGTATTTTTCCTTCGGCGGCACGGTGTGCTTCAGGAATGCGCGGCGCGTCGTCGAGAGCGCGGCATATTGCCCCGCCGACCGCCTGCTCACCGAAACGGATTCGCCCTATCTCTCCCCCTTTCGCGGGCAGAAAAATTCGCCCGCCAACATCCCCGTCATCCTGGCGCGCCTTGCCGGGATCCGTCAGACGGACGTCTCCCTTTTAGAGGAGCAGGTCGCGTCGAACGCCGCAAGGCTCTTTCCAAAACTGCTATGAAAGATACCTATACCTATTGCATCGGCGATCAGCTCTATATCAATCTCACCAACCGCTGCACCAACCGCTGCACCTTCTGCGTGCGCGATCAGAGCGCGCAATATGAGGGTTACTCGCTCTGGCTGCAGGGCGGCGAACCCAACGCGGCGCAGGTCATCGCCGAGATCGGCGACCCCAAACGCTATGCCGAGGTCGTGTTCTGCGGCTATGGCGAGCCCACCTTCCGCCTGGACGCCATGCTCGAGATCTGCGCCTATGTCCATGCGGGCGGCGGCAGAACGCGCCTGAACACCAACGGGCACGGAAACGTCATTCAGGGCAAAAATATTGCGCCCCTTCTGAAAGGAGCGCTCGATATGGTAAATATTTCGCTCAACGAGAGTACCGAGGAGCGCTACGACGCCCTCTGCCGTCCGCATTTCCGGCATGCGTTCGGCGAGGTGCTCGCCTTTGCGCGTGCGCTCAGGGAGGAGGGTGTCGCCTGTCGCTTTTCGTTGGTGGACTGCATCGGCGCCGGGGCCGTTGCCCGCTGCCGCGCGATCGCCGAAGAGATCGGCATCCCGCTGTACGTCCGCGAGATGATACATAACGGATAAAAAACCTGAGGGGCGGCGGGGATGTACGCATCCCGACCGCCCCTCTTTGCTCTTTTGTGAAGCAGGGATCCCTGCACATACAGTATGCGCGGGCATTCCGCGCGCATGCGAGGAAGATTATGGAAACGCTCAACGATACGCTGCGCCGCCATGGCTTTGCCTTCAAAAAACAATACGGGCAGAATTTTATCACCGACCGCAACCTGCTCGAGGCCATCGTCTCAGACGCGGGCGTCGACGGGTCAAAGACCGTGCTCGAGATCGGTACGGGCGCGGGCGCGCTCACGCGCGCGCTCTCCCGCCGCGCCGCGCGCGTGGTGTCGTACGAGATCGACCGTTCGCTGCAGGCCGTTCTGGCGGAGACGCTGGAGGGATGCGGGAACGTCGAGGTCGTGTTCCGCGACTTTGCGCGCGAGGATCTTCCCGCGCTCGAGCGGTCGCTGGGGCGGTACCTCGTCGTCGCCAATCTGCCCTATTACGTCACCACGCCCATCATCATGCGCTTTGTCGAAGAGGGGAAATGCTGCGACGGCATGACCGTCATGGTGCAGGAGGAGGTAGCGCGCCGCTTCTGCGCGCAGGCGGGCACCGCCGACTACGGCGCGGTCACGGCCGCTATCGCACGGCGCGGGAGCTGCCGCATCACGCGTACGGTGCCGCGCACGATGTTCACTCCGCGGCCCAACGTCGACTCCGCCGTCGTGCATATGGACTTTACGCGGGGCGGGTTTCCCGTCTGCAGCGATGCGGCATACCGCATGGCGGTGCGCTGCGCCTTCCTCTCCCGTCGCAAGACGCTGGAGAACAACCTCATCGCCATGCTGAAGATCTCGCGCCCCGCCGCCCGCGCGCTGCTTGCCGCCGCCGACGTTGCCGAGGGGGTGCGCGGCGAAACGCTTTCCCCCGCGCAGCTTGCCGTCCTTGCCGAGCAGCTCGTGCAGGCGGGGTACGTCAAAGAACAGCCGTAGCAAAAAAATTCACAGACAGCATAATGCGCCCTGCCGCGATTGGCGGCAGGGCGCATATTCGTGCAGCGGGTCAGTCCGCAAGCGGAAGCAAAGTGATCTTTCCGCGGCAGGGGACGGCGATGTCGGTAAAGCCGATCTCAAGAAGAAGTTTTTCTGCCATCGCGCGTTTGTCGCCGATGCGCGAGATCTCGTGCGCGTCCGAGGCAAAGCTGATCAGTCTGCCGCCCAGTTCAAAGTAGCGCGCAAGCACGTCCGCGTCGGGCAGAAATTCGCTGCCCGCCCCGCGGGAGGAGCTGTTCACCTCGAGGATCTTTCCCCGTTCGACGATGGTGCGCAGGATGTCGTCGTAGCGTGCGGCATAGTCGCGGTAGCGCAGCTTCCTGTCTTCATACGGCGCATTGCGCGAGGCATAGCCGATGTGCGCCACGATATCGTAGGGGTAGGCGGCGTCCAGGCTTGCGCGCACGGCGGAAAGATAGGAGGCATATGCCTCTTCCTTCGTCTTTCCCTGAAAATATTCGGCGAAGTACGCCTCCTTGCCCGCGACCGTGTGCACGCTGTTGATGACATAGTCGGGGCAAAAGCGCTCGATCATGGCGCGGTAGCGCGCATTGCAGCGCGGCGACGGGTCGAAGCCGCATTCGCAGCCGACCAAAAGCTGCATGCCGCGCGGGGCATATTCCCGCTGAAGGCGGCGCGCTGCGGCGAAGTACGCCGCCGCGTCGATCTCTGCGGGGGGCACGCCGTCGATGCGCAGATCGTGTTCGGGGTAGTCGTAGTCGAAATGTTCTGAAAACCCGTAGTGCGTCAGCCCGAGCGCGAACGCCTGCGCCGCCATCTCGGTCGCCGTCGACCTGCCGTCGTGGGAGAATGTGGTATGGGTGTGCAAATCGCTGTGGATCATATGCCCATTATAGCAGGCGCCCCGGCAAAAGGCAAGCGTTAAAGGAATCTTCTCGCCGTAATGAAATAGCTCTCACGGGTCGCGGAGATGGGTTCGATCACCGCATAGTCGCTCGCCGTGTGCAGGATATAGTTGTCGCCGAGGTAGAGCGCGACGTGCCCGATGCGCTCCACGCCGGAGAGGTGCTTGCGCGAGGCGTTGGTGTAGAACAGCAGATCGCCGCGCTCCACCTCTGCCCGCGAGACGGCTTCGCCCTGTTTGACCTGCGTGCGCGTCGTCACGTCGAGCAGAAGCCCCGCCCCCTCATAGAAGATATATTGCATGAGCGACGAGCAGTCAAATGCCTGTACGCTGAATCCGTCCAGGAAAAAGCCCTTTCCGTCGTGCAGGCGGATGGCGCCGTACACATAGGGGGTCCCCATCAGCGCAACGCCCTCCGAGATGACCTGCTCGATCTTAGCCTCGGCTGCCGTCATGGTGAAGGTGCTCGTATAGCGCGCGTCCGCGCTCACATAGGCGCGCCTGCCGCGATAGATCGTCTCGTACCAGTTCCCCTGTTTCCTGACCAGCGTGAGCATGGTGCCGAGCTTTGCCTTGCCCAGCACGGAGGACTGCATGCTCATGCCCGCGCGCACATTGACGGCGTCGCAGACGACGCGGATATAGGGCACGTCCTTTGCTTCGGGTTCCTCGGGCTGTTCTTCTGCGGGCTCCTCGGGCTGCGAGGGTTCCTCGGGCGTCTCTTCGGGTGTGGCCGGTGCCTCGTCGGGATCGCCTGCGGGCTCCTCTTCGGGCAGAGCGGGAGTGGGCAGCTCTGCGACCGGGGTATCCGCCTCTTCCATCTGTTCGGCGCTGCAGCCGACGGGGGCAAGCAGCAGAAGCAGCGCAAGCGCGATCGCCGACCATTTTGCTTTGTGTTTCATAAGTGCCTCCTTTGGATGGTTTTTCTCGATTGTACCAGCGGAGCGCATCATATGCAAGCAAAAAATACAGGTGGCTTTTTGGGCTTTTTTACAGCAAATCCCATGCCGCCCCTTGAGATTTTTGCCGAATGGTGCTATAATGGCAGCAGATACATCTTGGGAGGCCCTCATGCAATTTCAGGCGCGTGACGGAAAGACGATCTATGTCCATGAATGGACGACGGAAAACCCCAGGGCGATCGTGCAGATCGCCCACGGCATGGCGGAGCACGCCGCCCGCTACGATGCGTTTGCCCGCTATCTGAACGGCTGCGGCTTTCTCGTGGTGGCAGACGACCACCGCGGGCACGGCAGAACGGATCCCGAATCCCTTGGTTACTGCAAGGGCGATATGTTTCGCGACACCGTAGACGACATGGCGGAGATCACCGACTGCTATCAGAAGCGCTATGCGGGGCTGCCCTATTTTCTGTTCGGATTTTCTTACGGCTCCTTCCTCGCGCAGAGCTATATCGGAACATACGGCGACAAGCTGGACGGTGCCGTCATTGCGGGCAGCGCCTATAAAAAGGATTTCGAGGTCTACCTCGGCTCGCTCGTCGCGGGGCTGGGCTGCCTGTTCGGGGAACAGAAACCCGCAAAGCTCATCGAAAAACTCTCCTTCGGCGTGTATGCCAAAAAATTCGAGGACGGGCAGTGGCTGAGCTGCGACGCAAAGAACAACCGCGGCTACGCGCGCGACCCGCTCTGCGGCTTCACCTGTTCCAACCGCTTCTATGCCGATTTTTTCCGCGGGCTGCGCAGGCTTTATACGCATAAATACCGCAAGGGGCTGAGAAAGGACCTTCCCATTCTGCTCGTTTCGGGCGCGCAGGACGCCGTGGGCAACATGGGCAAGGGGGTGCGCAAGCTCGAGCGCTTTTATCGCGGCAAGGCGGGCGTGCGCAATGTGCGGTGCGTGTTGTTTGAAAATTCCCGCCACGAGTTCCTCAACGAGCGGGAGGGGCGGGATGAGAAGTGGGGCGCCGTGCTCGGCTTCTTTATGGAGATCCTTTCGCAGCTGCAATAAAAAACCCGAACGCAGCTGCGTTCGGGAGAGAGGTCAGTTGACGACGGTGGGGTCGAAGTTGAGTGTGTACTGGTTGGGCCCCCTGTCCTCGGGGAAGAGCGTCGCGCCCGAGACGACGGGCAGGGTGAGCGGATTGATGAGCGCGTCCGCCGTCAGATTGGTCACGGCTGCCCGCAGATAGGGGAACATGGTCTCCGTCGCGTTGATGGCAAAGATGCGCTTATCCTCGTCCGTCTGCATATTGTTCACCTCGAACACGCCCATGAAGCGCACGTGCAGGTTGAAGGGCTTGGGCGACTCCTCCGTGCTCTCGATCTTGCATTCAAGGATGACGATGTTGATCTTGGGGTTTTCGTTGGCCTGGCGGATCTGGCGCGAGAACATGGGCTTGATCTCGAACCTGGTGTCGGGCGCCGCCTTGATCGGGTTGACCTTGAACGAGAGCTCCTCGGCGGTCAGACCCTTTAAGGAATATTGGATCATGTGATTCACCTCATAAAAAATTTTCGGTTATAGATTTATACCACCTTCATTGTATCATAAAACATCAGATATGTCAATGCCGACAAGGAAATTCCACCATTTCACAGGAACGGCGGAATTTTTTCAAAAAAAATTCGTTTGCCCCTTGAAAAAAGCGGGGCACGGGGTTATAATAGAGGTAACGACAGCACAATTACGATCAGGGGCGGTCGCCCCGGGGGGAACACCATGGCATTACGTTATCCGAAGAATCCGCACTTCAACAAACTCCAGATGCGCTCGCCCGACTATATGACCTGGCAGGAAGGCTGTGCGCACGATCCTTCTCTTTTGGAATGGGAGGGCAATTATTACGCCTATTCCACCGATACCTTCGGTGCGCCGGGCGGCTATCAGATCCGCAAGAGCAGCGATCTCATGCACTTTGAATACATCGGCTCCGCGCTCAAACTCGGCGATCCCGCCCGCTATCAGAAGGGACGGGGCAGCTTTCAGCCCGCCTTCAATTGGTGCGTGACCTCTTCCAAGGAGGTCGGCTACGGCATCTGTACCCGCAAGGACGGAACAATGTCCTTCTGGGCGCCGCATTGCGTGCGCGGTGCAGACGGAAAGTTCTGGCTGTACTTCAGCCTGACGGGCTATTTCGGCGGTTCCAAGTCCTGCATCGGGCTTGCAAAATCCGACTCGCCCGAGGGCGGCTTCACCTATGCGGGCCTTCTTTTGCAGTCCCCCGCCGGCTGGCGCACGCCCAACGCCATCGACCCGCAGTTTTTCTCTGCCGAGGGCAGAAGTTTCCTCGTCTACGGCTCCTTCGGCCTGGGGCTGTATCTCATCGAACTCGACCCGCAGACGGGGCTGCGCAAGGACGGGCGCACCTATGCCGACTGGGCGGAGAAGCGCTGCTCCTTTGCCGACTATTACGGCGTCAATCTCGCCTGCGGCTCGCTCGAGGGCGGGGTCATCCGCTATCACGAGGGCGTCGACGTGCTCGAGGGGGACAAGTGGGTCAAGAAGAATTACTACTATCTCATGTGCTCGTACGGCTCTCTGTCCTCCGTCTATAATATGCGCTGCGGCAGGAGCGAGCGGCCGGAGGGGCCCTATCTCGACGTCAACGGCAACCGCCTCGTCTGCTCTACAGACATCGGAACGGGCAACAAGATGCTCGGCTCCTTCCGTTGGGAGGGCTCGCCCGACTTCTTCTGCCCCGGACATAACGATATGTTCGTGACGAAGGAAGGCGTCAACCTCATCGCCTATCATTGCCGCACCAATTATTTCATTGAAAAGGGCATGAGCCGCTCCAACAACTTCCACTATCTCTATCTGGGGCAGTACACCTTCAATGCGGACGGCTGGCCCGTCATGAACGCCAACCGCTATGCGGGGGAGGAGATCCAGGACGTCACCGAGGACAGCCTGCTCAACATCACGGCGGGCAAGTTCGAGGTCGTCCGCTTCATGCAGGGTGCCGACGAGGTCAAACCCAGGCGCGTCGTGCTGCGTTCGGACGGCTCCGTTTCGGGCGATTTCGGCGGCGAGTGGCGCATGTACGGAACGCACTATATCGATATTGAATTGGAGGGAGAGTTATACCGCGGCGTCGTCATGCCTGCGTGGCTGGACGGACAGAATGCCGCGGGGCTCACCGTGACCGCAATGGGTACGACGAGCGGCATGGCGCTCATGCTCAACAGCACCAACCGCATCTGAGGCGCGTCCGCATCGGGATACACCCTTGCCTTCGATAGAGGAATCGTAGGCGCTAAATAACACAAATCCGCCCGATGCCGGGCGGATTTGTGTTGCACAATGCTAATTCTTGCCGTTTTCGTTATCTTTCTTATCGTCGCTTTTGTCATTCTCGCCTGCAAGGTTTTTGATCTTGTTGATGGTCTCATCGGTGAGTTCAAAGACCGGTTTGCTGAGGGCAAGGAAGACGATGTCAAGAATCCAGCCGACCGTGCTCCCGAAGAAAATCCACACAATACCGAGGATAATGTTTGCGATATCGCCGCGGCAGATTCGGTAAATGCCCCAAATGATTCCGTCGATACAGGGTAGTGCCAGGATGATCTTTACGATCAGAGGCAGATCATCGATCGCTTTGCGCAGCTCTTTCATTACGGACCTCCTTTTGTCGTCGCAGACATGCGGCGACAACATAATTAAATTATATCAGTTTTATTTCAAACAGAAACTGATTTTCGCTATTTTGTAAAAAAATGACGCCGTCTTGGTACAGCAGATGGGCCCCCTTCGGGCATCTTTCACTGGTCCGTATGTTGTTCGTTTAAGCGGCGGTTCTCTTCGTCCGAGCGCATGAAGTCCGGCTTCGGCGCGGGTTTCCTGCGGATACCGTTCTTGCACAGCATCATAAGCAGTGCAAAGAGCGCGGCGGCCCCGATGGGAATGAGCAGGTAGGGCAGCGGGCACAGCGCCCCCACAGGAAAGGCTGCCGCAACGCACAGGCAGGAGAGGATGCAGAAAAAGATGCGGAAGAAGTTTCGCATTAAGATGCCTCCGTCTTTGGAATAACCGTATTATAGCACAAATTTTGTCGCGGGGCAAGCGCGGCAGCGCCCGAAAAAAAATATAGAAGAGAGAAAAAAGGGATGAAAAACGATTGACAAGTGGGGGGAGAAGTGATAATATAAGCGGGCTGTCCCAAGGGAAG